>NZ_RHNU01000009.1 GCF_003946015.1 Companilactobacillus insicii | reverse complement strand
TTATTACACTCACAAAATAAAACATTTTCTTTTTGAATCAATTAGTTTTTGTTGCACTCTATTTTGATACATTGGAGTAATAATTATTGTGTTTACATGATTATTTTTAGCAATTAATATAAAAAGTTTTGTTGGAATTTTTTGTTTTATATAGTTAACATATAAATTAGATTTTTTACAATTGAGGTGAATGTTAATTTTGAATAAAACATATTATGCTGTAAAGGTACAACGTGTTGATGGTAAAACCTTTAATTTTCGGCTACCAAGAGATCTTCAAAAGGCAATGTCAGATTATCGTAAAGAATCCGATGATTGGAAGTCAATTTTGAAGGGTGCACTTATCAATATTGAAATGGCACCCCATAGAACAGAAGTACAACCTCCTATAACAGTTGCGATGGTGAGAGGAGTATTCATAGTAGATAAAAAATTTATGAGTACTAGAAGTCAATTCATTAGTAATGATAACTGGAAGAATGTAGATAATGTTCATCAATTGTATAAATATATGCGACATGATTATTCATTTGTAAATCGCTGTGAGATTATAAATGACATTAAATATTGGAAAACTGGAAGATTTAATAAGTTAATCTGGTTATTTACTTTATCTAGAACTAAAATACATTATCGAGAAATAAAAAGGACTAGAAGAAAATAAATTTTTTCTAGTCCTTTTAGATTAAATAATTGATTTTTATATTATAGAAAGTTAACTATTTCCATTAAAATTGGAACGACAACTACGAATAGAACGGTTGATGTTGTTACAACATTAGTAGCATACTCAACATCACCATGAGATTGTCCAACCAAGATAGGTAGAACTGCAAGGCCAGGTGTGGCCGCTTGAATTATTAATGTGCTGCTTTCAAGACTTGGTAGGGTAGTACCCATTGATTTACCTAATATTACGAAACCAATCATAATAGCTGGAGCAAAAACAAATCTTCCAAGTAAGGCAAGAACTGTATCACGGTCGAATCCGATTGATTTAAGACCTGCATCAGCTAGGATTATCCCAATATAGATAAGTGACATAGGTGTAACGATGCCGCCGACCATATCTAAAGTTTTATTTATCCATTCTGGAACGGGGATTGCTAGTAATAAAAATACTAATGAAACCAAGAACCCAACAAGTGGCGCAGGTAATAACTTTTTCCAATTAAATTCTTTCTTTGCTCCTTTTTCAATCGTTGGATCGTCAGATGAAATAAAGAATACACCAATTGCCCAAGTTGAAATAGTATTCATTACATAGTATACGAGAAAGTAAGGCAAACTTTTTGTTCCAAATAGTGCCATGTTAAGTGGTAGACCAATAAAAATGGTGTTAGCATTGGCAAACATATTAATGAAAGTGCCTCGACGTCCCTTTTTAATTTTAAATATCTTTGTTAGTATCCAAGCTAGCAAATAGCTACAAGCAAAGCTGGCGAATGCAAAAACTAGACCGCCAGTTAGAGTAGCTAATTTGTCACGTGTTAAATATTTTAATACTGATACAAAAATCGATGCTGGTAGGGCAATCTTCATAATTATAAAAGAAATATTGCTCTTAAATTCGTCACCCAGTCTGCCAGAATTTCTTAGCCAGTATCCAAGTGCAATAACAATTACGATTTCAGCAACACTTTCAAGTGAGGTGATAAATGCTTCCATGTGTAAAATTTCCCTTCTCATTAAAGTAATTCAAGTTTGAATGATTAATATTTTGGTTCCCATTTGATGTCATTGATAGCTTTTTGTGCATCTTTTGCGTTTGATAATTTCTCATCAATTGCCTGTTGTGCAACCCCTAATGCTACAGTCATACTAAATTCGTCTAATTTTGAGACAGGAGGTAGTACTGCGGCACCAGCTTGATTTGGATCAACGATGCCACCTAATGAATGAGCAGCTTTGTTGATCATTCCATCACTAAGTAATTTGGCATTAACAGACATAGCACCGAGTCCAAGTCCAGGGTATACTAGGGCATTATTTGCTTGGCCAATGTAATATGTAACATTATTTAGTTTAACTGGCTCTGCTGGAACACCTGTTGCAACAAGAGCTTTTCCATTGGTCCATTTTAATAAATCTTCAGCTTTTGCTTCTGCAAGTTTTGTAGGATTTGATAATGGGAAAATGATTGGGCGTTTTGTGTGAGCGGCCATTTCTTTAATAATTGATTCTGTAAATGTACCGGGTTGTGTTGATGTACCGACAAGAATAGTAGGGTGAATAGCTTTAACGGCTGCTTCAAGAGTCGTTAATTCGTCAGCGTTAGTAAATTCGCTACGGCTTCTTGCAAATGGCTTTTGCTCAGGTGTTAGTCCTTCAGTATCGTCAAATAGTAATCCTTGTTTATCAACTAAGTAGAAGTGTTTCTTGGCTTCTTCTTCAGATAATCCTTCTTCGACCATCGCATCAAATATACGTTTAGTAATACCGGCTCCAGCTGTACCAGCACCAAATGACATATATACTTGATCAGTGAATTTTTCTTTAGAAATATTCAAGGCACCTAAGATACCAGCGAGAGTAATAATACCTGTACCTTGTATATCATCATTAAATGTCAAAATTTGATCCTTGTATTTGTTCAAAATGTTAGCGGCATTATCTCTACCGAAGTCTTCAAAGTGAAGATACATATTTGGAAATAGTTCTTCAGCCTTGTTTACAAATTGATCAATAAAATCATAGTATTTCTTTCCGTTAATACGTTTGTGATGATTTCCAAGATATAAGTTATCGTTTAGTAATTCTTTATTATTTGTTCCAACGTCAAGAACAACTGGAAGAACGGATTTTGGATCAATTCCTGCAGCGGCAGTGTAAACCATAAGTTTACCAACAGAAATGTCTACACCTTGAAGACCCCAGTCACCAATACCAAGAATTCCTTCACCGTCAGTTACAACAATTAATTTAATATCACGATCACCAGCAGCATTTTTTAAAGTGGCTTCTAATGCATCTGTATCATCGATGGATAGGTAGGCAGCGTTTTGTGAATCTAAGAAAAAGTGGCTGTAATTTTCGATTGTTTCTGAGATTGTAGGATCATAAACGACGGGCATGAATTCATAAACGTGTTCGCTAAATAGTTTAAAGAACAACGTACGATTTTCATTAAATAGATCCATTAGGTACATACGCTTGGCCAACGGAGTTGGCTTTGAGTTATATTGTTCAAAAGCTTGAGTAGCTTGTTGATCAATAGTTTGAACAAACGGTGGTAGAAGTCCCTCAAGATGTTTTTCTTTTCTTTCTTCTTTAGTAAATGCAGTTCCTTTGTTTAAAAAAGGATTATTAATTAAATCTAAACCATTATATTGATTCATAAAATTCCCTCCTGAATTGCTTTTTTATTTAACTTTCGATAGGTACTATAATCCCTTATAAAAAATATAGTCAAACATGTTATAATTGATAAAAATATTTTATAAGTGAGCAAAGATATGAATTCAAAAGATTGGCAATATTTTCAAAAACTTAGTGAACTAAAAAATTTCTCTATTACTGCGCGTTATTTTGGTGTCAGTCAGCCCACAATTACTTATTCGTTGAAGCGATTAGAGGAAGAGTATGGGGTTAAGCTGGTTGAACGCAAGAGTTATGCAAATTCATTGAAATTGACCAATGCTGGAAACCAACTATTAAAACATGCTAATAGGATTATTAGGGAAGATTATTTAGCAAAGTCAGATTTAAACAGACTAAAAGAACAAAAGATAAAAATGGGTTTCCCTCCAATAATTACGAATTATTTGCTCCCCAATGTATTTGACGAATTGATGAAAAATGATTATCTGGATAAAATAGATCAAATTGTTGATGGTTCCAAAGAATTATTGAGTGAATTAAAAAATGGCAGTCTTGATATTTCCTTATTAGGAACTACCAGACTGCCTGAAGATGCGGAACTAGAATACAAAGTAATAAAAATACAACATTTTAATTTGATTGCCTCGAGCAAAAGAGATTTTGGTGGATCAATTGATCTTAATGATTTATTAAAAGAAGAATTTATTCTGACAGATAGTAACTCTGTTCATAGGCAAGTTTTTAAACGTTTTACTGATAAATATAATGTTTTACCAAATGTTATTTTTGAAACTTCAGACTATCATTTATTACTCAATTTAGTTAAAGCCGATAAGGGAATAAGTTTCATTGCTGAGACCGCTAGTTCTTTAGAAGACGGTATACAAGAAGTAAAAGTAAATAATTTAAAGTTACCACCATTTTATATTTTGATTATTTATCGAACCAATACTCTTAAGACACCTGATTTCAGTAAGATAATTGATATTTTCACTGAAAGTTGCAAAAATTAATAAATTATTTGATAACAAAATATTAATATATTGAGGTGTACGGTATAGTCCAATTGAGTTACAATTAACTTACCGATTGGTAATTGAGGATTAATCCGGTTTCTTAGCTAGGAACAGTGCAAAATTGAAAATGCAGTGAATTGTATATTGTGTGATTTCTTTTATCCAAACCTCTCAACTCCTCCATCATTCGCAAATAAGTTTCATTCATTTTCACAGAGCAAAGATTATTTACATTGAATCAATCACTTTCGTTTGTGGGATAGTTGTGTTCATTAAGGTATTTTTTCTCTGAGGAGCTGAATTAATCAGCTTCTTTTTTGCTTTGATTAAGGAATACTTGGCAAAATGGCAAGATATTAGAAAAATATAAATAAAATTGAGCAATATATTAAAAGTATGCTTATAAATCCTTTTGTATCAGTGTTTATAAAGGGTGAAATACTTAAATTATTCGTTGAAAGTTAGAAATATATTACATAAATATATATCTTTATGATATATTATTTACCGGAGAGGACATCCTACAATTCCTCTTCTTTGATAATTTCATGTTTATAACAGAGTACTCTGTTGATTAATGGTGGTTCCTCCCTGAGCTGCCATTTTTTTATACTTAATTGTAATTTATCTAAGATAATATGATAATATGTGTGTGAGGTATGCGGTTATGTCCCATCCTCATTGCGCAGAGAGTGGCCTCCCCAGGTCACTCTTTTTTGTTATATTGAGAATAAAATTCATTTATCGTTTAAGAACGCATATAAGTAACACCTCAAACTATGGTATAATTTTAGGCAATAAGCTGTTTAGGAGTTTTTAGCATGAAGTACACTGAGAAACAACAAATAGAAATTGCTAATTATGCCATTGCACATGACAATGACTTTAAAGCAACAGGTGAAAAATACGGGATTTCGTATCAGCAGGTATCTGCTTGGGTAAGAAAGTATAAAAATAGCCCCAAGTCTACCCAAAAAGAAATTAATAAAGAGAAACAACCAAAAAAAGTAAAGTCTACTAAGTCGAAAGAACCTAAAGCCAGTACACTTGATATTTTAAACAGAAGAGATCCGGTATTAGAGGCACAATTAGAAGATGTCAAACGTCGTTTGGGACTTATTAAGTAACTAATGAAAAAAATAATTTTTGTTTGCTTGGGAAATATTTGTCGTTCACCGATGGCTGAAATGATGATGAGAGACTTGATAAGTAAATCTCGTTTAAACGATGATATTATTGTTGAGTCACGCGCAACTTCTGATTATGAGATAGGTAATCCCCCTCATCCGGGAGCATTATCTGAATTAAAAAAACATAATATTTTAGTACAGGAGCATCATTCTGAACAAATTACCCGTAATGATTTTGATACGGCGGATTTGATTATTGGGATGGATCATCAAAATATTGATGATTTAAAGAGGAGTGCGCCTTCCGCTGATGTTAATAAAATTCATTTAGCGTTTGAAAGTGTTAATAAGAATAAGGTTATTGAAGATCCCTGGTATGATCACAAGTTTGATAGAACATATCGACAATTGGCTGAAGTGCTTCCAAAATGGGTAGATAGATTAAGATAGAGGAAGGGATGTTAAATATCCATTTCTCTATCTTTTTTATGATGAATAAATTGACTGTGAAATCAACTATATATCGTGGTCTTCTTTGTTGTATGGTATGGTTGTGTTAGAGGTGTTTTGGTTTGAGCTTACATTTAGATATTGTAACTATAATTATAAGATTATTATTAGCCACAGGAATATCAGGAGTTATTGGATGGGATCGTGCGCATAAACATCGTCCCGCTGGAATAAGAACTCATATACTAGTGTGCTTAGGTGCTTGTATAGTGGCCATGATACAAAAAGAAATTGGCTTTAATGCTATTGCAGTGGCAAGACAGTATCCTGCTTATAAGGGCGTTATCAGGGCCGATGAGGCTAGATTAATTGCACAAGTAATTAGTGGTATTGGTTTTTTGGGTGCGGGAACTATTATTGTTGAACACCATTCAATCAAGGGATTAACTACAGCCGCTAGTCTGTGGGTAGTCGCCTGCATCGGGTTAGCTGTCGGTATGGGAAATTATTTACTTGCTGTTGCTAGTTTTGTAGTTGTTTATGGTGTAATTGCTTTTCTCAAACAAATTGTTCGTGTTAATCCCTTAAAAAAAGTGGAAATCCAATATTTGAATAAAAGTAAGGGTAAAAAGTTTATTCTTAATTACTTTGCTGAAAATTCTATTAGTATTAAGAATGTAAATTTCAGAGCTAATAAGACTGATAATGGATATACCTATACGAATGTTTATGAAATTAAATTGCCTCACAATATGAAATATATAGATGTTGTTGAGGGAATATCTGCTGGTGACGATATAACCAAAGTTCAGCTAATAAATTTAGGGTAATAATTTCATATATTAATATTAAATTATTTAAATCATGAGAAACGTTGATTTAGAGTCCTGTATTTGATAAAGTTTTTAGTATTGGGGGAATTTAATGGTAAAGAGAATCACGCTCATTTTACTATTTTTATTTCTTTGTGGGGCTTTTATATTAAATATTGACACTTTTGGGGCTGAAGTTCAGAAGGTTAAACAAAACTCGCACGAAATGTCGAGTCAGTTAACAGAGACAGAATTCAAAACTAAACAAGATAATTATGTTTACGTATCGTTTGATAATTTGTATGAGAATCCTCAAATTTATAAAAATACTAAAATTTATCAAAAAGGATTGGTCCTAAAGTCTGATGAGGACTTTGCAATAGTTTCCTTAGATCGAAGCAATCGTTCAAAGGATGTAAAAATCAATTATGATTTAAGTTCTTTGTCCAAAGGTATGTCTAGACTTGAAGTAGGTAATGAGATTCAAGTCTTTGGAAAATTTTATGATGTTGAGAATTTTACGAATGATAAAGGCAGAATGATGACTAGACCTGTCATTAATGCTAAGTTTATTCGAGTGACGGATTCTTAAAAAAGAACAAAAAAACACCTGTCAACTACTGTTGGCAGGTGTTTTAACTATCAAAAGGGTTTTTAATATTTGTAACGGACGGTAATATAAATGGCATAAGCTCTTCAATGTAGGATGAAGAGCTGAAAATATGAGAAGTTATTTTTTACTTTTAGAATCTTTATCGTTTTTAGAAGATTTCTTGTCCGCAGAATCTACTCGATCTACGTTTTTTTTGACATCATCGGGAAGTGAAGCAAACTTGTCAAATAAACTACCAAAATTCTCTTCGCGTTTAACTGTTAGGCCCATCGGTATCAGCCCCTTTCAGGTTGTTTTGTTATCTATCTTTTAATTAACTCCATTATAGAACCTTTCAAAGAAAATCTCAAATTCTTGCAACTTTTTTTTGATTCGTTAAAATAGAAAGAGCTATTATAACTATTATTGTATCATTGAAGGGAGATATTTTTTGGCAACTGAATATCTTGAACATAAATTGAGCTTATTACCTGATCGTCCAGGTTGCTATTTGATGAAGGACGTAAATTCTAAGATTATTTATGTTGGTAAAGCAAAAAATCTTAAAAATAGAGTACGTTCGTATTTTAAAAGCTCTCATGAGGGAAAAACAGAGCGTTTAGTATCAGAAATAAGAGATTTCGAAACAATTATTACTTCCAATGATAAAGAAGCTTTTTTGCTAGAAATTACACTAATTCAAAAACATCAGCCTTATTACAATATAAAGCTAAAGCGTGGAACAGGTTATCCATACATTAAAATAACGAATGAACGTGATCCAAAGATGGAAATAACTGGTCAAATAAAGAAGGATGGGGCTTATTATTTTGGTCCTTATCCTAATGTTTGGGCAGCCTCAAATACACTTAATTTTTTACAAAAGGTTTATCCATTACGTCGTTGCCAAGGACATTTAGGACGTCCTTGCTTGTATTATCATATGGGACAATGTTTGGGTGCTTGTTTTCAAGAAGTTCCAAAAGAAAAGTATGATTCTCAGATTGAAAAAATCAAAAAATTTCTTGGTGGAAACGTTGGTGAAATAAAGTCTAATCTCGAGAATAGAATGGAAAAAGCATCCGAAAATTTAGAATTCGAACGTGCAGCAGAATTACGTGATCAAATTAAATATATTGAAACAACGGTTGAAAAACAGAAAATTATTTCTAATGACAGTACTCCTCGAGATATATTTAATTATTATGTTGAAAAAGGCTGGATCTCAATTCAAATTTTCTTTATTCGTCAAGCCAGGTTGATGAAGCGTGAGAAGAAAGTTTTTGCATGTATAAACTCACCAGAGGAAGAATTATCAACCTTTATTTTGCAGTTTTATAATAGACGAAATCAGGTTATGCCGAAGGAAATCTTGGTGCCAAGTAATTTGGATAAGGATACATTGTCACAAGTATTAAATATTCCTTTTAGAACGCCACAACGAGGTCAAAAGAAAGATTTGATGGATATGGCTGCAGACAATTCTAAGCTTGTGCTTCAAGAGAAGTTTAGATTAATGGAGCTTGATAATCGGCAAACTTATGGTGCCCAGAAGCAGATATTTGAGGCTTTGGGTCTGCCTTATGGTCACGTTATTGAATCGTTTGATCATTCTCATATTCAAGGTACTAATCCCGTTTCAGCTATGGTTCAATTTTTAGATGGGCGTCCTGAAAAGAGTAATTATCGGAAGTATAAAATTAAAGGTGAGGTAGAACATCAGTCAGGTGCTGATGAAGCTGCTAATACACGTGAAGTGGTTTATCGTCGTTATTCAAGAGTCCTAAAAGAAGAAGGTAACTTACCTGATTTAATTTTAATGGATGGTGGAATAATTGAGTTACGAGCTGTTATGGATGTTTTACAAAATGAATTAGGTATTAATATTCCAGTGGCAGGTATGGTTAAGGATAATCATCATAATACATCTCATTTGATTTTTGGTGAGGATGGAGAAGTAGTTCCATTAGATCGCAAAAGCCAGGGTTTTTATTTACTCCAAAGAATCCAGGATGAGGTTCATAGATTTGCGATTACTTTTCAACGTAAGACACGAAGTAAGAATGCCTTATCTTCAAGGTTAGATGGAATTCAAGGTGTAGGTCCAAAAACTAGAAATAAATTGTTAAAGAAATATGGATCAGTTAAAAAGATGAAAGATGCTTCTATCGATGATTTGACTGCTTTGGGCATTTCGAAGACAACTGCTCAAACAATTAAGATTACTCTAGCAAGTACGGATTTTCATAAAAAGTATAGCAAGGGATAAAATGTAATTATATTTAGTGTTAAATCAAATATTTGGTTTAACACTATTTTTTTTTGAGTAATTTTAATCCTAAAAAAACATTGACAAAAATAATGAAAAGGGTTACATTATTTTTGCGCAAACGTTTGCTTAAATTAAAATGTTGAAAGAATAGGAAGATGTATTTTGGAAAAATGGTGGAGCAATGCAGTAGTATATCAAGTATATCCAGCTAGTTATCAGGATAGTAATGGTGATGGAATTGGCGATTTACCAGGTATTACCAAGAGATTAGATTATATCAAAAAATTAGGAGTAGATATTGTTTGGCTAAGTCCAATTTATAAATCTCCTCAAGTTGATAATGGTTACGATATTTCTGATTATCGAGCAATCAATCCTGATTTTGGTAATATGGATGATTTTGATCAATTGCTTAAAAAGGCACACAGCCTGGGCTTGAAAATTATGATGGATCTTGTTGTGAACCATACTTCGGATGAACATAAATGGTTTGAAGAATCACGCAAAGGTAAAGATAATCCATATCGCGATTATTATATCTGGCGTGATGGTAAAGATGGCAAAGCCCCTAATAATTGGGGTTCATTCTTTACTGGTCCAGCATGGAAGTACGATGAACAATCTGGACAATATTACTTACATCTATTTGCTCCACAACAACCTGATTTAAATTGGGAAAATCCTAATGTACGTCATTCTGTTTATGACATGATGAATTGGTGGGCAGATAAGGGTGTTGATGGATTCCGTATGGATGTTATCAGTTATATTTCAAAGCCGGAAGGTCTACCAGATGCAACAAAGCAAAAAGATGAGTTGTACGCAAATCCTGAGCCATTAGTTGCTAATGGACATCGTATTCATGAATTTTTACAGGAAATGAATAAGAATGTTATGAGTAAACATAAGATGGTAACGGTTGGTGAGGCACCTGCAGTTACAACCGATGAGGCTAAGAAGTATTCTAACTTGGATGGCAAAGAATTGAATATGGTATTTCAATTTGAACATATGGGATTAGATGGTAGCGATAATCCAGCACTTGGTCGTTAGTCAGATCGTAAGGCCACATTATCTGATTTGAGAAACAATTTAACTAAATGGCAAGAGGCCTTATATGGCAAAGCTTGGAATTCATTATATTGGAACAATCATGATCAACCACGTGTTGTATCAAGATTTGGTAATGATAGCACTGAAGAATACCGTGTTTTGAGTGCTAAGATGTTAGCTACAACGTTGCATTTTCAACAAGGAACACCATATGTATTTGAAGGTGAAGAAATCGGAATGACAAACGCTTATTTTAAGAGTTTGAATGATTATGTGGACTTAGATTCGATTAATTCATATCATCAAATCGTTGATGAACAGCACTTATTAGATGGCCCAACGATGCTTAAGTATTTGGGTATGCACAGTAGAGATAATGCACGTACGCCAATGCAATGGGATGCAAGCAAAAATGCAGGATTCTCAACAGGGAATACTTGGGAACATATGAATTCTAATTATAAGGAAATAAACGTTGAACAAGCTTTGAAAGATCCAAATTCAATTTTTTATTATTATCAAGAACTTATTAAACTTCGTCATACAATGCCAGTTATTACTGATGGTAAATATGATTTGGTTGAAGGTAACAAAGATGATCCAGAGGTTTATGCATATACTAGAAAAGATAAGGATACTACTTTGTTAGTTATTCTTAATTATACTGAAAAGAAGTTAAGCAGATCATATAAGGTTCCAGACAATGCTAAGCTCTTAATTAGTAATTACTCAGATGACTTGGGTGATATTTTACGACCATATGAAGCCAAGGTTTATCAATTTTAATTAAAAGAAGGAATTATTATGATGAAAGCCGAAAATGAAAAATCGACTGATACATTAGATACATCAACGAAAAGCAAAAAAACTTTTGGTTTCGATAATGCACTACCAAAATTATCAATGAGAACAATTTTTGCTATGACTTTTGGCTGTATAGGTGTAAATATGGCCTTTACCTTACAAGGGTCACAGATGAGTAGAATCACCCAAACTATTGGTGTTAATCCCAATAGTTTAGGTTGGTTCTTCCTATTACCACCGTTGTTAGGAATGTTTGTTCAACCATTGTTGGGTAAGTATTCTGACAGTACATGGACACGTTGGGGTAGAAGAATACCTTATCTTCTAGTTGGAGCCCCTATTACTGTAATAGTAATGATCATGTTACCATTTACCGGTTCGTTCGGATTTGGATACGGATCAATGACTGCGCTAGTATACGCGGCAATTGCCATCGCTTTGATGGATTTATTTAGTAATGTTTGTTTGGCTCCTTACAAGATGCTTGCCGGTGATATGGTTAACGAAGATCAAAAGAATTTGGCATGGTCTTGGCAACAAATTTTTAGTTATGCTGGTGGTATTTTAGCCGCATTATTACCATTCATTCTTACAAAATTAGGGATGACAAATACAGCACCAAAGGGACAAGTTCCTGCAACCGTTATTTGGGCATATTTGATTGGTGCCGGTATGTTATTAATTACTAGTTTAGTAACCATTTTTAATGTTAAGGAATATGATCCAAAAACATATGCAAAGTATCACAAATTAGAGTCTGCTAAAAAAGTTGAAACTCCTAGTTTATGGAAACTTCTAAAAAGTGCTCCACGTGCATTCTGGGAATTATCCGTTGTTCAATTATTCAGTTGGATTGGAATTATGTACACATGGACTTATGCAACAGGTGCAATGGCAAATAACATTTGGAATACTACTAATCCATCATCAGCTGGTTTCCAAGCGGCTGGTAACTGGTATGGTGTTATGACCGCATTTTATAGTATTGCTGCTTTATTATGGGGCTTATTCTATGCTAAGACTAAAGCAAATCAACGTAAATTATGGTATTCAGTTGGATTGTTTGCTGATGCGATCAGTATTATTATTGTCGCTACAACACATAGTCAATGGATTGCATTACTAGCATTTGCACTTTACGGAATCGGTAATTTTACAATTAATACATTACCATTTACTATGTTAACAACATCATTGGATGGTAAGAACAATGGTTCATACTTAGGATTGTTTAACATTGCAGTTTGTTTGCCACAAATCATTGGATCATTAGCAAGTTTTGTAATCTTCCCAATGGTTGGTAATAGCCAAAGTATGATGATGATAATCGGTTTTGTAGCAATGGTTATTGGTGGATTTTCTGTAGCAATTATTCATGAAGGTAAATAAGCCAAATTAAATGTTTGATGCCTTTTATTTGATATAACGATAATATTATGTTGCATATTAAACAAGGAGACGATTGTATGTCAGCAACGATTAAAGATATAGCACGTAAGGTCGGGGTGGCACCTTCAACCGTATCTCGTGTTTTGTCGAATAAATCTAAATATTATACGTCGGAAACGGCTGAAAAGGTTAAAGAAGCTGCTCGTGAGCTTGGATACAAGAAGAATCAGGCGGCAGTTGAATTAGTTAAAAAACAAAGTAATGTAATCGCAGCGGTTGTTAGTTCAGTAAAAACTAATTTTGCTGGTCAAATTATTGATGGGATTCAAGCTGAGGCTTCAAAGAATGGCTATAATTTAATAGTTGTTTATTCTAATAGTGCGAGTGCTGAGGAACAAAAGAAGGCACTTTTAACAGTTATTGAGCGTCCTGTTATGGGAATATTACTATTATCAATTGCTTTGTCTGATGATAACTTAGAGTTATTAAAAGAATCAGATATACCGTATTGTTTCCTATCAATGGGATTTGATGATGATCGTCCATTTGTTAGTTCTGATGATTTAGAAATAGGTTATGAAGCAACTAACTTTCTAATTGAAAAGGGACATCGAAAGATTGGTTTAGCAGCTATTGATAAATATCCTTACACTGGGAGATTAAGATTAGCTGGATACAAAAAGGCACTCAGTGAAGTTAACATTATTCCGAAGGATTCATGGATACAGTCAGGTGATTACAGTTATAACGCCGGAAAATTAGCTATGAATGCTTACGGAAAAAATACTGAACTGACAGGAATTATTGCAGCAAGTGATATGGCAGCAATAGGGGTTTTAAATCAAGCACGTAATTTAGGATTGTCAGTTCCGAAGGATTTGTCCATTATAAGTATCGATGGTACGGAGATGTGTCAAATAGTCCAACCACAGTTAACTAGTGTCTCACAAGATTTTTATCAAATGGGAGTGGTTGGTGTTCGGCGTATTGAAGAAAGTTTGGCCAAGGAACCAGAGATATTGGATAATCAGCAGATGGTTCCAGTACATATAAATGAGCGGGAATCAACGCAAATACAAAATTAAAAAGAATTCGAACATTTTCGTTCGAATTCTTTTTTATTGAACGCTTAATTGATTTTTGCTACTAACGGTGCCGTCAGTAAAGGTGATCACAATGTTAGCACCAATTTCACCTTTAACATCAGAAGTATATGAGTAAACTTTGGATGCAGTACCTTCAACTGATGTTTCTGAATATCCATTTGGTTTGCCAAGTAAATGAATTATATCTTGTTCTGATTGACCATTTTGAATTTGATTGTACAAATCTAGGTTTATTTCTTTATTTCTATTTACCTTTAAGCCAGAGATAGATTTACTTATGGCATGATTATTAACTAAACCTACTATTAATGAAGATCCTAAATCGCCGTTAGCTATATTTTTCCAAGTGTATGATGTCTCTTGTACATTACCAATAGTATTATTGGAATTCGATGAATATTTTCCAAACAATTTCTGTAATGTTTCGAGGGTTAAGCCATCTGACTGACTTAAATATATTCCGTTGTAATTGTCTAACCTGATTCCACCATCTGTGTCTGTATGATTTTTCTTTTTAGTTGGTTTAGACTTCTTGGAGGAGATTTCTGTTTTATTATTGGAATCTTTATTCTGATAATAATAATATCCAGATCCACCAAGTGCTATAAAAATTATAATTAGTAGCCAGAACCACCATTTTTTAAAGAACGGTGTCTTTTTACGGTTTTGACTACGATATTGTGAACGGCTCATGGTAACGGTATTATTCATCAGATGATCTCCCTAATTGCTGTATATATATTAATTTTATAATACCAATAATAGAAGGTAAACCGACAATTGGACAATAAGTGTATAAAAAAGACACCCATAAATGAATGGATGTCTAGTTAAATTACTTTTCAGCTTTTTTTGCAGGTTTCCATAATCCGTAAATAACACCAGAAATTATAGAACCAATTACGACTGCTAATAAGTACATAAGTGGCTTATTAGCTAGTGGTGTAACGAAAATACCACCGTGAGGAGCAGGTACATTGATGCCCCATAGTTGTGTTAGTCCACCACCAATTGCAGAACCAATAACACTAGATACGATAACGTGAAGTGGATCTCCAGCAGCGAATGGAATTGCACCTTCAGTAATAAATGAAATACCTAGAACATAATTAGATAAACCAGCTTGTCTTTCTTGTTCAGTAAACTTGTTCTTCCAAAATGTTGTAGCAATAGCAATTGCTAGAGGAGGAATCATACCACCAACCATAACAGCGGCCATTAAAGCACCGTCGTGTGTAGCAGTAAAGGTACCAATAGCAAATGTGTAGGCAGCTTTGTTAAAAGGACCACCCATATCGATAGACATCATACCACCAAGTAGTGCTCCCAAGATAACAGCATTACCAGTGCCCATTGATTCAAGGAATGCTGTTATAGCATGGTTAACAACAGCAAAGATAGGATCAATAGCGAAGTACATGATGGCGCCGACAATCAAAAGACTTAAAACAGGGTAGAGCAAGATTGGTTTCAAACCATCTAATGATTTAGGAAGATTCTTAAGAGCCTTCTTTAAGTAAACAACAGTCCAACCTGCTATGAAACCAGCAAGTAAACCACCAATAAATCCGGCAGGACTCTTAGATGATACAACTGACGCAGTAGCTTGTGATGCCATATAACCACCAACAAAACCGGGTAGTAATGCAGGACGATCACCAATTGAAACGGCAATGTAGGCAGCAAGTACAGGAATAAGGAAACTAAATGCATAGTTACCAACATTATTGAAGAATAGGAACCATTGAGAATGAGCTCCAACTGAATTTTCAAGTAAGAATGATAGAGCCATCAAGATACCACCACCAACAACGAATGGCAGCATATTGGAAATACCATTCATTAAATCGGCGTATATCTTAGACCAAAGTGATTTAGATTCTGTAGATTCCTCTTCGGTAGAAGCTCCACCCTCAGAATGGAAGATAGGTGCTTTTTGTTCTGTAGCTAAATTAATTAGCTCTTCTGCTTTATTAATACCATCTGAAACTGGGCGGTTAACTAGGTGCTTTCCGTCAAAACGTGGCATATCAACTTTCTTGTCGGCGGCAATGATTACACCAGCCGCACGTTTGATTTCATCAGCGGTTAACTTATGTTTAACTCCTTCAGAACCGTTTGTTTCGACTTTAATGTCAACACCCATTTTTTCGGCTTGTTCTTTAAGTGCCGCTTCAGCCATGTATGTGTGGGCAATACCAGTAGGACATGCAGTTACAGCTACAACGTAAGGCTTTTCGTCTTTGCCTGTATCACTGCTTGCGGCCTCCTTTGCAGCTTTAGCTTTTTCAGCTTGTTTTTCTTCATCAGCTTTATCTTTTGCTTCTTTTGCGGCCATTGCATCATCAAATAACTTTTGAACTTCATCAGCCGTAGTTGCTTTTTTCAAATTAGCAACGAGTTCTGGATTAATAAGTAATGAAGATAGGGCAGCAAGTGCTTGCAAGTGAAGATTATCAGCACCATCTGGAGCAGCAATCATGAAGAATAAGTATGCAGGCTGACCGTCGAGTGATTTATAATCAATACCCTTTGAACTCTTTGCGAAAAGTACCGTTGCACGTTGAACAGCTTTGTCACGTGCGTGAGGCATAGCAATTCCATCACCAATACCCGTACTTGTTTGAGCTTCTCGCTTTAAAATATCAGATTTGTATAATTCCTTGTCATTGATGACACCTACTTGATAATACTTGTCGACCATTTCCTCAATAGCTTCTTCTTTAGTAGTAGCTTTAAGATCCATGATCATGGCGTCTTTTAGTAATAGTTGTTTTAGATCCATGAATAAGTCCCTCCCTTAACTTAATTCTGTAATATTAATTTCTTTATAAACTTGGTCAATTTTTTCTTTGATAGCGATATCTTGACTAAATGCTGTAGCCGAACCGCAGGCAGCACCAATATGAAAACTTTCGATGGGATCATTAGTCTTCATAAATGTGCCGGCAAAACCAGCAATCATTGAATCTCCAGCACCGACAGAATTAATAACAGTTCCTTTAGGTGCATTAGCCTTATATGTGTGATCCTTCGTTACCAGCAAAGCACCATCACCAGCCATTGATACCAGAACATGTTTAGCACCGTTGTCCAATAATTTTTTGGCATGATCGATTATTTCTTTATCAGAACTAAACTCAGTTTTGAATAGATCGGCTAGTTCATGATTATTTGGTTTAACAACTAAAGGATGCAAAGGTAGTGTATCAAGCAGGGCTTGACCAGTTGTATCAATAATGAAATCAGCACCTTGGCCCTGAATCATTTTTGCTATATCCAAATAAAATGTTTCGGGTAATTGTCTGGGAAGACTTCCAGACATTATGACCACATCGCCACTTACAACTGATTTTAGTTGATTAATGAACAATTCTTTTTCTGAAGTTGAAATAGCAGGTCCTGTTCCGTTAATCTCTGTTTCTTCATCTTGTTCAGTTGCGTTTATTTTTACGTTTATACGTGTATCTTCTGCAACATTAGTAAAATCAGTTTTTAGATGATGCTCAGCAAGTAGGTTTTTGAACATTTCACCGGTAGCTCCTCCGACAAAACCTAGTGCAGTGGAATCAATATCTAATTCCTTAAGAATACGAGAAACATTAATACCTTTTCCACCGGGAAGTTTAACATCACTCGTGGTTCTATTAACTTCGCCGTTTGTTAGAGTCTTCAATTGTAAAACATAATCAATTGAAGGATTAGCCGTAATTGTATAAATCAATTAGTTTACCTCCATAATTTTTGCTTCTTTATTTAACAACCCTGAATCTTTTGCTGGCAATTCGTTGGTAATTAGGGTAGCATCTTTCAGGTCGGCAAATTTGCTAAAGCTGACTTGGCAGTATTTAGAACTGTCAGAAAGAATGAATGTTTGATTGGATTGTTTGATAGCGAGATGCTTAATGGTTGATTCCTCTGGATCAGGTGTTGTATATCCTGACTCGATTGAGAAACCATTTGTTCCTAAAAAGCATTTATCGAAATGATAAGTTTCTAGCGTTTGTATCATTGTTGATCCAACCAATGCCTTTGTAGATGATTTCAATCTACCTCCAGGAATAAACGTATCAATTTCATAATCTGCTAACATTGAGGCGTTATCAACGCTATTGGTAACAACTAATAATTCCTTATGCTCAATAAGATATGGAATCATGAATTGAATTGTGGATCCGGCATCCAAAAATATTACTTCCTGATTTCTAACTTGACTAGCAGCTAATCTTCCAATAGCTTTTTTCTCATCTAAGTGGACAGTTGCTTTTTGAGATACTGCTGGTTCTTCATGTAAGGAAATAACATTTTGTGCGCCACCATGGATACGTAATAACTTATGACAATTTTCTAAATCTTGTAAATCACGTCGTAAAGTTGATTCGGATGCTCCAGTCAACGGGATCAAATCATGCAATTTAACAATATTATGTATTTTTAATTGTTCAAGTATAATCTGGTGTCTCTCTTCAGTAAGCACTTTCATAATCACCTCACGAGAAATATAATACATCATTTTCATTCAAAATCAACCAATATCATTCAAATTCTTTCAAAAAACTTCAACAACGGTTAAAATATACCAATGTTGTTTCGGTTTCAATAAAATAATTGTTATTATTCAACGTATAATGATATCTATTTTTGTGCTAAAATTTAAAAATGATAACTATGTTTAGAAAGGGGGGTTTTAATGTTTGTAGATAACGTTAAAATCACCGTTAGATCTGGTAAAGGTGGAGACGGAGCCGTCGCCTTTCGCCATGAAAAATATGTTCCGCTAGGTGGACCTGCCGGAGGAGATGGCGGTCGCGGTGGTGACATCATATTAAAGGCTCATGAAGGTATGAATACTCTAATGGACTTTAGATACAAGCGTATCTTTAAAGCACAACCAGGCCAAAACGGTCAGATTAAAGGTATGTACGGTCATAAAGCTGATCCTGTTTATATTGCAGTTCCTGCTGGAACTTCAGTATATAATGAAGATACTGGTAAATTAATTGGTGATTTGGTTGAGCATAATCAAGAATTAGTTGTCGCTAAAGGTGGAGATGGTGGACGTGGAAATATTCACTTTGCTAACTCTAAGAATCGCGCTCCTGAAGTAGCCGAAAATGGTGAACCAGGACAAGAGATTCATTTGCGTCTTGAATTGAAGTTGATTGCTGACGTTGGTCTAGTTGGTTTCCCTTCAGTTGGGAAGTCTACCTTATTATCAGTGGCTACCTCAGCAAAACCTAAGATTGCGGCATATCACTTTACGACACTATCGCCTAATTTAGGTATGGTTAAATTGGATAATGGGCAAGATTTTGTTATTGCTGATTTGCCTGGTTTAATTGAGGGAGCATCCAATGGTGTTGGTTTAGGAATTCAATTCTTACGTCACGTTGAGCGTACGCGAGTAATTCTACATCTTGTAGATATGGATCCAGAAAATGGACGTGATCCATATGAAGATTATTTAGCAATTCGTGAAGAATTGGGTAATTACGATGAAAATATCTTGAGTAGGCCAGAAATAATTGTGCCAACTAAGTTAGATATTGATGGATCAGAAGCAAGAATGGAAAAATTCAAAGATCAATTGTTGGAACATTCTGATGATCACAAAATTGATCTTTTCCCAATCTCAAGCATTCAACACACAGGTGTTAAAGATCTGATGAACCATACTAGTGAGGTTCTTTCTAAAGCAGAGCCAATTCATTTTGATGTTCAATCGGACGAGACTAAGGAATACAACTATGAAGCAAAGGCTGATAAGTTCACAATTGAAAAAGAAGATGAACACAGTTATATCGTTAAGGGACATGATGTCGAATTGCTACTTCAGAGAAGTAATTTAGACCATCAAGATGGAATTATGAGATTTGCACGTCAACTTAAGAGCATGGGTATTGAAGATGGTCTTATTAAGGCTGGTGCACAATCTGGAGATTCAGTAACGATTCTTGATTTCACGTTTGAATTTATTTAGGGGTAAATAAGTATAATGGATAAATCACCGAAAAGAAGATTTATAAGCGGATTTGACGGACTACGTACTTTAGGGGTTATAGGTGTCATAATGTATCACTTGAATCCTAACGTCTTTTCCGGTGGATATTTGGGAGTTCCAATTTTTTTCTTAATATCTGGTTATTTGATTACTGATCACTTTTTCAATACTACTGATTATGGTGGTAAATTTGATTTGAAAAATTTCTATTGGAAACGTGTTAAGAGATTATATCCTGGTATGTTGTTTGTGCTATTAGCATCTGGTGCATACATATTCTTCTTTTTGAAGAATTTGCTCTATCATTTGGATCAAATTTTTATTACAAATATTCTAAATGTTTATAATTGGTGGCAAATATTTAATGGTCAATCTTACTTTGAAAGATTTGCTAACAATGAGTCACCATTTACGCATCTTTGGACACTATCTATCGAAGGTCAGTTTTATATAATTTGGCCTTTGTTATTGCTGTTATTTGTAAAATTTGGTGTGAAAAAGAGTCGTATTTTTGGCTTTACAATGATTGTTTCTATAGCTTCGGCACTTTGGATGGCATTTTTATTTAAGCCGGGTGTTGATCCAAGTAGAATTTATTACGGTACAGATACACGTCTGTTTTCTATTCTAATGGGTTGTGGACTAGCTTTGATATGGCCGGCTGAACGTTTAAAGGGTGGCATTGCCAAAAGTGATAAGCTCAAATTGAATGCTATTGGTGCACTATCAATAGCATTGATGATTTTAATGATTTTCACAATCAAAGATAATGATCCATTTTTGTATCGTGGCGGTATGTTTATCTTTACATTGGTTACATGTATTTTAATTGGTGTAGTTGCACATCCTGACGCATTTTGGAATAGAGTATTGAGTAATAAAGTTTTCCATTATATTGGCAGTAGAAGTTATGGATTATATCTATACCAATTTCCAGTTATGATATTCTTTGAATCAAAATTCAAGAATGTTGCAGATCATCCAATTCTTTATCCAGTTATTGAGGTTATTTTAATTGTCCTTGTTACTGAATTCTCATTTAGATTTGTGGAACAACCATTAGCACATGCTAACTGGAATTCAATTAAGTATTTTTTCAAACGCTCATTGGGTTATCAAAAAGTATTAGCTATTGTGATTGCAATGATTGCAATTACAGGCTGCTATAGTGTTGTGAATGCTGTTGGGGCACCTAATCCAAATGTGAATCACAGCCAGTTAGCCAATAAAATCAATAAAAATGAAAAAGCTAATAAGAAAAAGAAACAACAAGCAATCGATAATTTAAAGAAGAATAAGGCCAAACAAGCAAACGGCAAAATCAGTGCTGCTGATATGGCTAAATACAAAAAAGCTGCGAAAAAGAATCCTGTTAATCAGGAATTTGAAAAGTATGGACTAACTCAAATTCAATTACAGCAATTGAAGGATATACCGATGACTGCCGTTGGGGATTCTGTTATGGCTGATGGTTCTGATAATTTCTTAAAATTATTTGATGATAAAAAAGTAATTGTTGATGCTGCTGTTAGTCGACAACTGGATGCCAGTGTTGATATTTTGCAGAATTATAAGAATCAAGGTGTCTTGGCGCCTAATGTAATGATTGGGTTAGGTACTAATGGACCTATAAATTCTCAACAAGTGGATCAAATTATGAAATTAGTTGGGCCAAATAGGAATGTATTTTGGATAAATGTACACGTACCAACCAGACCATGGGAAAAGACTGTGAATGGTGTTCTAAGTGAATCAACTAAAAAGTATAAAAACTTACATGTTATTGATTGGAATGATTATTCTAATGGTCATACTGACTGGTTCTATGATGATAATGTTCATCCAAATCCAGATGGATCAATGTATTACACTTCATTTGTAGTAAAAGAAATACTAAAAGTATTAGATAAAAAATAGAATAGGACTTTTATATGGAATTAGAATTTTTAGGAACAGGAGCTGGAGTCCCATCTAAGGGTAGGAATGTTTCTAGTACAGCACTAAAAATGTTAGATGAGCGAAATGAAGTTTGGCTTTTTGATGTTGGTGAGGCAACACAACATCAAATTTTGAGAACAACAATTCGACCAAGAAAAATCACTAAAATTTTTATTACTCACTTACATGGTGATCATATATTTGGACTACCTGGTTTATTGGCTAGTAGAGCCAATCAGGGCGGCAACACTCCTTTGGAAATTTATGGTCCAGTGGGTATTAAAGAGTTTGTTGAAACGTCTCTTAGGGTCACTGGCAGTAAATTGAATTATAGAATTAAGTATATTGAGCTAAAGGATGGCGGAGAAATTTTCAATGACAAGACTTTCAGTGTTTATGCTGGAAAATTAAAACATAGAGTTACTTGTTTTGGATATCGTGTTGTTGAAAAACCACGTACTGGTGAGCTATTGGTTGATAATTTAAGAAAGTACAATATTCCTAATGGTCCAATTTTTGGACAATTAAAAGCGGGTAAGACTGTAACTTTGGGAGATGGTACAGAAATAAATGGACGAGATTTTATTGGTCCAGATAAACCAAGTAAGGTTGTTACCATTATTTCTGATACTAGATATACTCCAGAAATTGATAAGTTATCACAGAATGCTGATGTAATAGTTCATGAGTCGACTTTTTCAAATGATGAAAGACAATTGGCATATAATTATTTTCATTCGACAGCTACACAAGCAGCTGAAGTTGCGAAAAAGTGTAATGCGAGGGGTCTTTTATTAACACATATTTCTGCTCGATATGCTGGCAAGGGTTCATTGATATTACAAAAAGAAGCTCAAAAGATTTTCAAAAATACAAAAGTAGTTAATGATTTTGATGTCTATGAGGTACCATTTAAAATATAGTGAGAGTGGGTGTACAAGATGAATAATTTGTTGAATCAGACAGTACTAGTGACTGGCGCATCTTCTGGTATTGGTAAAGATGTGGCTATTAACTCTGCTAGAATGGGAGCCAACCTGATTTTGGTTGCAAGAAGTGAAGATAAGCTTATTCAAGTTAAGAATGAATGTACACGTGTAGGTGCTGAAAATGCACATCACGAATATATTTTAATTGATATGAGTGATCCTAAGCAGATTACGGACGGTGTGGATCAAGCATTTGAAATTTCTGAGAATATTGATATATTAGTAAATGCGGCAGGATTCGGTGATTTCTCCAATTATTTGGATACAGAATTCTCGACTGTTGAAAAAATGTTTCGTGTAAATGTCTTGGGACTAATGCTGATGTCACGTTTAATAGCTGGAAAAATGATTTCTAACGGTCACGGTCACATTTTCAATGTTGGATCTATGGCTGGTAAAATAACTACGCCTAAGTCTGCTGCATATTCAGCTACAAAGGCTGCTGTTATAGGATTCTCTGATGGCATGCGATTAGAGTTAAAACCATTTGGTATTAGAGTAACAACTATCAATCCAGGGCCGGTAGCAACTAATTTCTTTGATGTAGCTGATCATGGCGGAAATTATTTGGACTCAGTAAAATATTTTGTTTTAGATCCAGATAAATTAGCTTGGGATATCGTCAATACTTTCAACAAGAGTAAACGAGAGATCAATCGCCCACGTTATATGGAATTAGCAGCAGTTTTGTACAGAATTGCGCCGAGTGTTGGCGACTTTTTGGCTGGCACACTAGGAAATCGTAAGTAGGGGATGACTTTTATGAATAGTAAACAGTCAAGGTTTGTAATTGGATTGGTAATCGCATTGATTGTGGTTATCTTCGCAGTGTTAAATGTAAATCCAGTTACGGTTAGTTTTGGATTTACACATGTTAAGTTGCCATTGATTATTCTTATTATTGTGTCATTATTGCTTGGGGCAATTATTACAATGTTACTTGCAAGTTCTGGCAAAAAGAAAGATAATGACAAATTATCACGTAGTGCAAGAAAACAAATTTCTAATGTAAAAGTGTCTAATGATGGTCAAATTGCGGACGCTTTGAAGGAAAATCAGGTAAAAAAACAAACAAAATAGTATTTTTGCTTGCTCAAACGTTTTTATGATAGTATTATATTAAACGTTAGATTTGATTAAGTAATATAAATAAAGGAGTTTTTAAATATGGCTGTTCCAAAGAGAAAAACATCAAAACAAAGAAAACGTCAAAGACGTGGACATATTAAGTTAGATACACCAAATATGCAATTCGACGTTGCTACTGGTGAATATCGTATTAGTCACCATGTATCACCATCAGGTATGTACAAGGGTGAAAAAGTTATTGAAGACAAGAAAGAAGCTTAATTAAAAGCCAAGTAAATTATGCTTGGCTTTTTTTTAATACATGGGGAATCTATGATGAAGAAAAAATTAAAATACTTATTTTTAATATTAGTTCCTGTATTCTTCATACTATTATCCGGATGCTCAAAGTTAGATTTATCGACTACAAAGAGTGAATATTCCGCTGATGGTCTAGTGGCCGTTGTTAAGGGTAAGGCAACAGATTATGATAAGTTGACCTATACAGTTAGTGGTGTTACTAAAAATGTTAAAGTAAGTGATGATCATTTTGCTATTTCTGTGCCTGTTGGTACAAAAGCAAAAACCGTTAAAATAAGAGCTCAAAAGAAGGATGATACTAAAACAAAAATTGTTAAGGTTGCAAAAGAAAAAGAATTAATTGACTATACGACCTTTGCACAACAGTATAATTTTATGAATCTTAAAATGGGCAAACAAACTGATCAACTTCCTTTAATTGCCAAGGATGGTATTTTTACCTATACAACAAGCAACGGCACTAAATTAAGAATGAATGTTCAAAGTGGCCAATTAATGGGTATTGCAATGAATATTTCATATAAAGCGATGAAATCTAAATCTGGAATGAAGGATTTTGGGACAGATTTGGTATTGATTTCTCAATACATTGGTGCAGATGGTAAAAAAGTAGTAAAAGATCTTGGTAAAGAAGTTAAAGATGCTGATGGTGGAACAACCACCATGAAACAAATTACTTCTAAAGGTATTAATTACAATGTTAATTTAGCTACTAATGATTTCTATTTATATATAACAAAATAAAAAAATGAGACTATTACGGCCAGCACAGCTGACGTTATAGTCTCATTTTTTATTTGTAGTTCGATAATTCAATCAAGTTCATATCTGGATCACGAATATATATAGATTCAATTTTCCCTTCGGCACCATTTTTTTCTATTGGTCCTTGTTCAATTTTCTCCCCCAAAGCACAAAAAAAGCGCTCATAATTAAGCGCGATTCTTTTTATCGTTATCTAGAAGCATTGGAATAATGCTGAAGATAATTGCAAATACTACGGTAACAATCATTGTTTGTTGGGAATTAAAAGTTTGTTGGTTCAGTGCACCACCAATAAAACCGGCAACTTGACCTAAAACTATTGCCCAAAAAATTACAGCAACATATCTCATATCTTCCATCTCACTTTCTCCAGTAGTTTAGCACAAAAAAGGGTTTAGCCCAATAAAGTTTTGCTCAATTTGATATAATTTTAACTAAGGGAGGCGACAAATTGCAAACGCAACTACAAGTAATGAGCAGCTATAGTTTACTGCATAGTCCTGTTAAGCTTCCGGAATTGATTGAAGTGGCAAAAGAACGTGGCTACAATTCGATTGCTTTAACTGATATTAACAACTTGTATGGTTCAATTGACTTTTATAAATATTCTAAAAAAATTGGTATAAAGCCAATCATTGGATTGACCATTGAAATAGCTGGTATTCAAGATTCTGATAAGTCTTACCCTTTGATTTTGTTAGCTAAAAATAATCAAGGTTATCGAAATTTGATTAAAATATCCTCAGCTATTATGTCATCTAAGGACTTAATTAATATTGATGACATACAGGAATTTATGAATAATATTTTTATGATTACTCCAGCTGCAGGTTGTGAAATTATCAATTCCACTAATATTGATGAATATTGTTCGAAAATAAACTCCATGCTTGATCAAGATTCATTTTTCTTAGGAGTTGGAATGTATTCAGAACAAATAGAAAATGTGAAACGTTTAAAAGAAATCTCTAAGACCACTGGTGTACCACTTGTGGCATTGGGTGATGTAAGGTACATCAATTCGGATGATCATTTAGCTTATCAAGTTCTAAACTATTTACGAACCGGACAAAAATTCGAAAGTATTAGTCAAGTTGTTGAGGATGGAGATCATTATTTAAGAACTGCAGATGTCTTTGATAGTGATTTCAGTCGAGTTGATATGGGGAATTCTATTAATGTTGCGAACAATATTGCTAATAATTGCAATGTTGAAATTGAGTTTAAAGATACTGAATTACCTGAGTTTCAAACACCTGATAATTTGTCATCGACGGAGTTTCTCTATAAGTTAGCAAGAAAAGGTTTAAATAAGCGATTAAATGGTGTTGTTCCTGATAATTATTCTCAGCGTCTGAAATATGAACTTGGTGTAATTGATAAAATGGGATTTTCTGACTACTTCTTAATAGTTTGGGATGTTATAAAGCATGCTCATGAGGTTGGAATCAAAACTGGACCTGGTCGTGGGTCGGCGGCTGGATCATTAGTTTCTTATACTTTGGGAATTACACAAGTGGATCCAATTAAGTATGATTTACTGTTTGAGCGTTTTTTAAACCCTCAACGTGTAAATATGCCAGATATTGATTTGGACCTCCCTGATGACCGTAGAGACGAAATGGTAATGTACATGCATGATAAGTATGGATCTGATCACATGGCGCAGATTATTACCTTTGGGACACTCGCTGCTAAAATGGCATTACGAGATATTTCCAGGACATTTAGTCAAACGCAGTTTCAATTAACTCAGTGGTCGAATTCTATACCTCACAAGTTGAATATAACCTTGAAAGAATCGTTTGAAGAATCTAGTGCTCTAAAAAATTTAATTGATAGCTCTGAAGAAAATCGATTGATTTTTAAAGTGGCACAACGTATTGAGGGGATTCCACGACATTATTCAACCCATGCTGCCGGTATTGTTTTGAGTAAGAAGCCTTTGACCGATATCGTAGCAGTTCAGTTAGAGGATGATGGCATTAACTTGACGCAACAGACAAAGAATAATGTCGAAAACGTTGGATTACTTAAGATGGATTTTTTGGGTTTAAGAAACTTAACCATATTAGATCAGGCAATTAGTTTGATTTCTAAGAAATACCAGAAAGAATTTATCCCTGAAAAAATTGCATTGGATGATGAAAAAACGTTGGAATTGTTTCAGCGAGGTGACACGGATGGTATCTTTCAATTTGAGTCAGATGGTATCAGAAGCGTATTAAGGCGTCTTAAACCAACTAGTTTTGACGATATAGTTGCAACTAATGCCTTGTATCGCCCTGGTCCAATGCAAAATATTTCGACATTTATTGCTAGAAAACATGGGCAAGAGCCGGTTACATATCCGGATGCATCTTTAGAAAAGATCCTTAAGTCTACGTATGGTGTTTTGGTTTATCAAGAGCAGGTCATGCAGGCAAGTTCTGAAATGGCCGGATTTTCACTTGCTGATGCCGATATATTACGTCGCGCAATTAGTAAAAAGAACGAGGCGCTGATGGATGCAAATCATAAAAAGTTTGTTGATGGTGCTATTTCTCAAGGACATGATAAGGATTCAGCTGAAAAAGTTTATCAATATATCGAAACATTTGGTAATTATGGATTTAATAAATCACATTCAGTTGCTTACTCGATGATTGCTTTTTGGTTGGCTTACATTAAAGTTCATTTTCCAGAAATATTCTTTAATTGTTTAATGAATGCCAATTTGAATAACGAAAGTAAAATATCCTTATATGTTCAAGGTGCTAAGGATAGACGGTTGAAAATTTTGAGTGTTGATATTAATCAAAGCAATGCTAATTTTACAGTTGATAATAACGGAATTCGCTTTGGATTTTTGAGTGTAAAGGGTATGCGTAGAGATTTAGCTAGGGATATTATTGAAGAACGTCAAAACAAGGGTGACTTCACTGATGCTCAAAACTTTCTAAAACGAATTGATATTAGGTTTGTCAAAGATGATTATATAAATCCATTAATATTATCTGGAGCATTTGATTCATTTAATCGTAACCGACGTGAACTTATGCTGGATTTTAAGGACTTAATCGAAAGTATTCAACTTGCTGGCAGTAATTTATCTTTGTTTGATGTATTGGATCCTAAGAAACACGAAGTTGATGATTATTCTCTAACTGAAAAATTAAATCAAGAAAAAGAGTATCTTGGTATTTATGTTTCGGGACATCCAGTTGAAAAGTATCGAGAAAAATTATTAAATACAAATACTGTCAAAATATCTGACTTGGCAAATGTAAAAAATCAAGATGTAGCTGTTTTAGGCTTGATTAAACGACCACGTGTTATTCGAACAAAAAAAGGACAGCGAATGTGTTTTGCTACGATCGAAGATGAAACCGGATCAATTTCAGTAACTATTTTTCCAAAATTATTTCAGAAGCTTGAAAATACTGAACTAGAAGGAAAAATATTTTTGATAATTGGTCGATCAAGTGATGGACGTCGTGGTGATCTGGAATTTATTGCTGACAGATTTAATGATCCAAAGCAATACACGGTGCAATTGCCTAATGAAAAGCTTTATTTAAAAATAATGAGGGCTTTTGACAATGAAGACGTTTTGTCTAAGCTTTATGAAACTATTGAAAGCTCACCTGGTAAAATTCCGGTTATTTTATATCGTGAAAAAGATAAAAAAGCCGTGATTTTAAAGTCAAATCGCTGGATCGACTTTTCAAATGAAGTAAGAGTCAAATTGGAAACTTTGCTCGGAGAAAAAAACGTTTTTCTTAAAAAACATAATTAATTTTGTCATAAAACGTTTTCAGCTCTACAAAGTATTCGATAAAAATGTTATATTTTATTAGGTTTTGTTTTTGAAACAAATAAATTTGGAGTGTGAACAAATGAAGCGGATTGGTATTTTAACCAGTGGTGGAGATGCCCCTGGAATGAACGCTGCTATTAGAGCAGTCACACGTAGGGCTTTAGATAAGGGCCTTGAAGTGTTTGGTATCAATTATGGATATGCCGGATTGGTTGCAGGTGATATTTTCCCACTTACAGCATCTGACGTTTCTGACCGTATTCAACGAGGCGGAACATTCTTGTATTCAGCAAGATATCCTGAATTCGCCAAGGTAGAAGGTCAACTTAAGGGTATTGAACAACTTAAGAAATTCGGAATTGATGCATTAGTTGTTATTGGTGGAGACGGTTCTTATCACGGCGCTTTGCGTTTAACAGAGCATGGTTATAATGCTGTTGGTTTACCAGGTACAATTGACAATGATATTCCTTATACTGATTTCACAATTGGTTTCGATACAGCTGTAAGCACAGTTATCGAATCAATCGATAAAATCAGAGATACTGCTACATCCCATGAAAGAACTTTCGTTATTGAAGTTATGGGTAGAGGAGCTGGAGACATCGCCTTATGGTCTGGTGTTGCCGGTGGTGCTGAAGAAATTGTCGTTCCTGAACGTGATTTTGATATTGCTGAAATTGCTCAACGTATCAAAGAGGGACGTGAAAAAGGTAAGAAGCATATGCTTGTTGTTCTTGCCGAAGGTGTTATGCACGCTCAAGAATTTGCTGATAAGCTTAATGAATATGGTGATTTCCAAGTACGTAGTACCGTATTAGGACACGTACAACGTGGTGGTTCACCAACAGCTAGAGATCGTGTTCTAGCAAGTAAGATGGGTGCTTATGCTGTTGACCTTCTTGAAGAAGGCAAGGGTGGAGTTGCTATTGGTATCGAAGACAACAAATTGACATACCATAACATGCTTGATCTATTTGATGGCAAACACAAACCAGATTTAGACTTATATGATTTAAACCAATCATTAAGCAGATAGTTTGTTACAATAATTAATGAACAACAAAAGAAAAGGGAGATTCTCGATGAAAAGAACAAAAATCGTAAGTACACTTGGACCTGCATCTAATGATGTTGAAACAATCACAAAGTTGATTGAAGCTGGAGCAAACATTTTCCGTTTCAACTTCTCACATGGTGATCATGAAGAACATTTAGCACGTATGAACATGGTTCATGAAGCTGAAAAAATCACTGGTAAGACAGTTGGTATCGTTTTGGATACAAAGGGTGCAGAAATCCGTACAACTGTTCAAGAAGGTGGAAAGTTTGAAGCTAAGATCGGTGATGTTATCCGTATTTCAATGGATGATTCACTAACAGGTAACCCTGAAAAGATTGCTGTTACATATCCTGGTCTATATGATGATACACATGTTGGTGGTCATGTATTAATCGATGATGGTCTTGTTGATCTTAAGATTACTGAAAAAGATGACAAGAATCGTGAATTAGTTACAGTTGTTCAAAACGAAGGTAAGATCGGTTCACGTAAGGGTGTTAATGCACCTGGTGTTGAAATCCGCCTACCAGGTATCACAGAAAAAGATGCTAGCGATATTCGTTTTGGTTGTGACAATAACATCAACTTCATCTCTGCTTCATTCGTTCGTAAAGCTCAAGATGTTCTTGATATTCGTGAAATCCTTGAAGAAAAACATATGGAACAAGTTCAAATCTTCCCTAAGATCGAATCACAAGAAGGTATCGACAATATTGATTCTATCTTGAAGGTTTCTGATGGTTTGATGGTTGCTCGTGGTGACATGGGTGTTGAAATTCCATTTGAAAACGTACCATTTGTTCAAAAATCATTGATCCAAAAGTGTAATGCTCTTGGTAAGCCAGTTATTACAGCTACACAAATGCTTGATTCAATGCAAGAAAACCCACGTCCTACACGTGCCGAAGTTACTGATGTTGCTAACTCTGTTCTTGATGGTACAGATGCAACTATGCTTTCTGGTGAAAGTGCTAACGGTGATTACCCTGTTGAATCAGTTGCAGCTATGGCTACAATCGACGAACGTACAGAAAAACAATTGGATAACAGTAACCAATTAGCTATCCAAAGATTCGAAGAATACAAAGGCTCAAACGTTACAGAATCAATCGGTGAATCTGTTGTTAGAACAGCTGAAGAATTGAACATTAAGACAATTGTTGCTGCTACTAAGTCAGGTTACACAGCTCGTATGATTTCTAAGTATCGTCCAAGTGCTGATATTCTTGCTATCACATTTGATGAAACAACACAACGTGGATTAACAGTTAACTGGGGTGTTCAACCAATCGTTGCTGAAAAGCCATCAAACACTGATGAAATGTTTGATCTTGCAGCTAAGAAAGCCCAAGAACTTGGATTTGCTAAAGAAGGAGATCTAATTCTTATTGTTGCTGGTGTTCCTGTTGGTGAAACAGGTACAACAAACGTTATGAAGGTTCAACTAATTGGTTCAAAGCTTGTTAAAGGCCAAGGTGTTGGAGAAGAATCAGTTGTTGGTAATACAGTAGTTGCTCATTCAGCTAAAGAAGCTAATGAAAAGGTTAAAGAAGGAGACATTCTTGTTACAGAAATGACAGACAAGGATTATCTACCAGCTCTTGAAAAAGCTAGTGCCGTAGTTGTTGAAAACGGTGGATTAACTTCACATGCAGCAGTTGTTGGTATTGCTATGGGTCTACCAGTAGTTGTTGGCGCTAAAGATGCTACAAACTTGATTAACGATGGCGAAACAGTCACAGTTGATTCAAGACGTGGTGTTGTATACAAAGGTGCTTCACGCTCACTATAATTTGTAAATTAAATTGAATTATTAATTAACAAGTATTAAAAATACTGAAGGGGATTCTGATCAGATTCCCTTCAGTATTTTTGTATACTCGCAATAAAGGAGTACTAATTTGGATGAAGAAGATTTATTGATTTTTCAACTGGATGTTGCAAAAGGGAAACCAAGAGATACTAAGAGAAAAGCAGCAATATGTCCATTTTGCGACACTGATAATTTGACCAATATTATCGATCAAAGAGATGATATGATTTGGTTAGAGAATAAGTTTAGAACTTTGAAAGATACTTACCAGACAGTATTAATAGAATCAAGTAAGCATAATGATGATATATCGAATTATTCTGTCAAAAGGAATTCAGAGGTATTTCAATTTATCTTTGATTGTTGGAACTCGTTACTGAAAACGAATAAGTATAAAAGTGTTCTGATGTATAAAAATTTTGGACCAATGTCAGGTGGAAGTTTACGGCATCCACATTTTCAAATTGTCGGCTTAAATAATGTGGACGGTTATCAGTATATTAGTAAACATAATTTCACCGGTTATAAAATTTGGAAGTCTAATAATATTGATTTTAATTTGTCTCAGGAACCAATTATGGGATTCGTTGAATTCAATATAAGAATTAATGATGCTAAATATTTGAATGATTTAGCCGAGTTTGCCCGAATTACTATTCGATATTTACTGAATGAATTTCATAATGGAACTTGTGATTCGTATAATATTTTCTTCTACGATGAGGGAGGAGATATTATTTGTAAAATTGTACCTAGATTTATTGCCTCACCATATTTTGTGGGATATAAATTGCCACAAAGAGATAATAAAGAAACTTTGGAAAAATTTGCTGCTGATGTTTTGAACAAATTAAAGAATGAAGCAGATTGTAACGAAATTAAAGGACGCTGAATTTTTCAGCGTCCTTTTTTAGTTGGTTCTTTTTTTTTTTTAAAATTATATTACGAATAATTCTCTGATTTCGTGATTTTTTCATCAATTAATTTGTATACGACTTAGCTTATATCCATTTATTTTTTTCAGCGATATTTAAAGCTTCAATTCTTGATGAAGTTCCAGTTTTACTTAATATGGATGAAATATAATTGCGAACCGTTCCATCGGATAGAAAAACAGCTTTAGCAATTTCTTTACTATTTTTACCTGTTTTTATTTCTTTTAGAACGTCTATTTCTCTTTTAGTTAGAGGATTTTTTTCGGCTGACAGTATTGATGTAACTAATTCAGGCGAAAAGACAGTTTTACCATCGAGCACTTCACGAATTGTTTGGACTAACTGATCAGTGGGATTATCTTTGAGTAAATATCCATTTACATGTGCATCGACCGCTTGTTCAAAGTAACTAGCTTTGGCAAAAGTTGTCAAAATAATTACTTTAGTGGTTAGTTTTAGAACATCAATTTGTTGTGCAACATCTAATCCTGACAATTTTGGCATTTCGATATCAAGTATTGCAACGTCTGGTTTTTTTAAAACTATTTCAGATAAAGCGGTGTTCCCATCGGTTGCGGTTCCAATGACATCTAAATCATCTTCCAACCCTAATAGAGTTGCTAAAGCCGTATTTAACATTTTTTGATCTTCTGCCAAATAAATTTTTGTCATTCTAGTTTTCCTTTTGTACTTTTATTTTTAAGATTGTTCCGTCATTTGAATCTATATTAATTGTCCCGTTAATGTCAGATAGGCGCTGGGACATGCCAGTTAGACCAAATGAATCCTTGCGTATACTTTTGTAACCAACGCCATTGTCACTGATGTTTAAATAATAATTATTATCGTCTTCATTAAAGTCGAATGTCACTAAATGTGCTTTACTATAACGAATAATATTTGTTGAAGCTTCCTTAATAATTGCTGCTATGACATTTTGAGTTTTGGAAGGCCATTTTACAGAGATTTTTTCGTTATTTGATTGCTGAATAATATTTACTAATCTTAAATTGTTTTCTTCTTCAATCATTGCTTCGGCAATTGACTTTTGATTCAAGTCACTGACAATTTTTCGTACTAAACTTAAATCATTCCTGGAGGTAGTCGCGATATCTTTGATTTCTTGGCGTGCTTGTTCAGAATTTTTATCGATTAATTTTCCAGCTAATTCAGCTTTTAAAGTTATTAATGAAAATGATTGCCCAAGATTATCATGCAAATCTTTAGCAATTCGTTCACGTTCATTTTGTTTAATGATGGTTTCTAATCGTTTATTATTTTGTTTCAAACGATATAATCTTCGATAAGTGTTTCCTAGAGATCTTGCCGCAAAGGGTGATCCGAATGCAAATATCGATGTAATAATTAACCCATAAACTCCATATGATGCGTAATTAACTATTGAGTTACCGATAATACAAAATACGCTGAAAAGAAGATAGATGGCTGTATACTCATAGAATTGTTTTTTCTTAAAGGGAAGTGAGCCAATTTCCCATGCTGTATAAATAAAGAGTGTTCCGAGTGAGTATTCATATACAAGATATGTTGTAATAATCAACTGACCAATTATTTGTATTAGTAAGAAGCGATTGATTTCATATCCATCCCGGTATAATTTAAGAAATATTATTAATAAGATAAATAAAATCCAGTTAAATTTATTCTTATCAAACAATACTTGACCAGTTAATGCAATTAAGGAGAATGCCCAAAAGTATGGCATGATACCGAATCTTTTGGGAAATAAAATGTGGTGTTCTAAAAAATTCATTCTAAATTTAACTCCTTACTTTTTTGGTATTTAGTGATTATCAAAGTTAAAATACCAATTACGAAGATCCAGATTATTATTCCAAAAACGTATTGGTTGTTTATAATTTTACCATGAAGAATGGATTGGTCGATGTTGGATAATTCAAAAGTTGGTGTTAATTTTCCAAGGGACTGTAACCAACTTGGCATCATTGATATTGGCCACCATAATCCACTGATAATTGCCAAAGGAAAAACAACAAGATTATTTAGCATGTTAACTGTAGCCGGATTGCCGGATAGTGAAATTAGAATACCTATAAATATAAGTGGAATTGTGCCAATGATAGTTATCAAAATTATTAACGACCATGTTGCAATTGACAAACTCAAGTTGTTTACCAAAATTCCTACTAAACAAATACCAATGGATGAAATCAAATTGAGCAATAAAAAAATTAAAATTCGTGATAAGTAGTATTGCCATCTTGGTAGGGGAGTTAATTTGGATAATATATCAAAATGACTAGTTTTATCTTCTAGTAATGTGTTGGCCACAGTAATAACTGATCCCAACAAGCAACTGTAGATTATCATACTAATCAAGTAATTCATTTGCCATGATTTCAAGTCCGTTTTAGGTATACCAGAAACTAAGACTTTAGAGTACAGAAGGTAAAAAATTATTGGTAGCATCATATCGAACAGAAAGAAACGCTTGTTGCGGAGAATTATTCTTTTAAAATTAATGTTTATTTGATAAATAAAACTATTCATGATTTTTACCTTCTTTATTGAAATTAATAAATAGTGAATCCAGCGAATTTTGTTGAACTTTTAAATTATTGATAGCGTTAAAGTAGGGAGTTAATTGTTTAATCAATAATTCCGCATTTTTTGTTGTAAATTGATAATGATTTCCAAGTACTTTTGAATCAATAATCTCAGGAATATTTTTAAATAATTCGGGTGACAATTGACTGTCAAATTCGATTAAACTTTCACCCTCTAAATTACGTAATTGAGCAATAGATCCATCAAAACTTATTGATTTATTTTGTAAAATCATAATTCTATCAGCGACTGTTTCTAATTCCTCAAGATAATGGCTAGTTACGAAAATAGTTTTGTTTTGGTCTTTTAAGTTAGCAATTGTTTGCCAAAAATCAGAACGACTTTGGCTATCCATTCCAGTCGTTGGTTCATCTAGAAACAATAAGTCTGGATTACCAACCATTGATAATGCGAATGAGAGGCGTCTTTTTTGTCCACCAGATAGTTTATCCATTTTGGAATTTTCCATATCTTTTAAGTTAGCTAGTTCAATTATTTTTTCATATGGTAGGGGATGTTGATAATAACTTTGGGTTAATTTTATTATTTCCTTAACACTTATACGCGTGATGGTAATGTTTTGTTGCATCATTACACCGATGTGTTCTTTAGGATAATTATCGCTTTCCAAAATATGTACCGTACCTGAATTGTATGAAATGAGGTTTAGTAGAATATTTATTAATGTTGTTTTACCAGCACCGTTTTCACCAATTAAAGCGATTATTTGATTTTGGTTAACGTTAAAATTGAGATCATGCAAAATTTCTTTTTTGCCATAACTTTTATTAAGATGTTCAACCTTAATGATTGAGGTCATGATTTATTGCCTCCTTGATTTAATGAATTAAGTTTAATTTTTTTATCAAGTATAAAATAGTAAGCAATGTCATGACTTAATATGACATTTGTCACATTATAGACAGCAAAAAGGAGCCCAATCAATCAATTGAGCTCCCTTATTTACAAAACGTAATTAGTTTTCTGGTTTGTAGTCTTTATCAATAATCAAAACAGGTTTAATAGTTTTACCACTTACAGAATCAGCATCTGCTTCATTGATTTGATCAAAGTCATAAAACTTTTCAGTTAAATCAAATGGAAATACTCCCATCTTGTAAAACTCTAATAGGCGAGGGATGTCAACTTGAGGAATGGAATCACCCATGTTTACACCAACAACCTTTTTATCGTCAACACAAAGATCATTCCATGTACTAATGTCAATATTGTGTGGTGTAACAGCAATTGTTGCAGTTGTACCACCTTGTGTTAATGCAGCAATAGAATCAGTCATAACTTTAGCAACACCAGTGGTGTCAACTGCCCAGTCGACACCTAGACCATTAGTGATCTTTTTAATGGCTGTAACTGCGTCTTCATCAGCACTATTTACAATATCAGTTGCACCCATTTTCTTTGCAAGTTCCAAACGTGATGGAACGATATCAACAGCGATTACGTGAGTACAACCTGAAATCTTACCAGCCATCATAGCAGCTAATCCAACAGCACCTGTACCAAAGACAGCAATTGTGTCACCGGGTCTTGGCTTTAAGGTATTGAATACAGTACCACTACCAGTTACATAGCCACAGCCCAAAGGTCCGAGCTTTCTTAAGTCAAGATTCTTAGGTACTTTAACGGCATTTCTCTTATTAATTACAGTATGAGTTGTGAATGATGATTGGTTAAACATATCACTGATATGTTTACCGTTCTCTGTGAAGTGATCACTACCATCTGGACGTGTACCACTTAGATTTGATGCAGCATATTTACGACATTGGGTAGGTATACCTTTGAGACAATTATCACATTCTCCACATGAGTAGAACGACATGATTATATGATCGCCAACCTCAAAGTTGTGTACGTTTTTACCAACCTTTTCAACAATACCTGAACCTTCGTGTCCTAATATAGCTGGTAGGTTGAATCCAGCATCACCTTTACGTAATGCTTCATCTGAATGACAAATACCTGATGCAACAACTTTTACTTGTAAGCCATCGTCCTGCATATCTGCTAGTTCAATGTCATCCTTAATTACAAATGGATCGTTTACCTTATCAACAACAGCAGCTTTAATTTTCATAAATTAAAATCTTCTTTCTGTATCTAATATTTTTTGGAAACGCTTCCCACAAGGAAAATTATTTCACAAAAAAATTTATATTTCAATCTTGAATTTGAAAAAAACTGTGAACTTACAAATATTTATCATATATTCATGGAAATGATGTAAAAGAGACGATTGATATGCAGGGCTTGCATGCGGGTGTTTAAACTAGTTGATTTATTTTCGAATTTAATCAAATTGATTATGAAAACATGGTACAATTATTCAGCTGAAATAATTATGTAACTCTGGGTATAACTGTTAAAATAATAATGAATATGTAATAGATACTTTGAATGACGCAATTATTAATTGAGGAATATGGAGAAATTATGGAATTAAAAGATATGTACGGAAAAGTAATGGCTGGAACAGTCACTGACTTGAACAAGGATGAAGCATTTGTCCAAATTGAAGGTTATACCTTCTCTCTAGAATTGACAGAACTTGAAGAGGTCCCCGAATTAGGTGATGAAATTGCTGGATTTGTCTATGAAAATCAATCTCATAAAAATCGTATGACAGTTGATTTTCCTACGGTAATGCCTGGAGTTTGGGATTATGCTGAAGTCACAAATGTTAGAACCGACTTGGGTGTGTTCGTTGATGTGGGACTGATTGACAAGGACATAGTTGTATCGCTTGATGATCTTCCTTTGGAGCATTCAGAATGGCCTAAGAAGGGTGATCGTGTCATGGTCAAGTTAGATGTTGACCACAAGGGTCGCTTATGGGGTAAACTAGCTGATTTAAATCTTTATATGCAATTGGTCCGCAGTGCAAATGATTCATTAAAGAACAAAGACGAAGAGTGTACTGTAATTGCTATTCGAGATTCAGGTACATTTGTAATTACTGAAGACTATTATTTAGGTTTTATTCATATTAATGAACAAGATGGGCCAATGCACATTGGTCAACATATTAAGGCTCGTGCAATTGGTTCAAGTCATCGCCGTCTTAATTTGTCAATGAGACCTCGTGCTTTTGAAGAAATCACACCTGATGCTCAAATGATTATGGTTGTTTTGGAACATTCTCGAGATGGAAAGATCCCATATACTGATAAAAGTGATCCCGATGATATTAAAGAGTATTTCGGTATTAGTAAAGGAAGTTTCAAACGTGCTTTAGGTAATTTAATGAAACAAAGAAAAATTGAGCAAAAAGATGGTTATACCTATCTTAAATAGAGGTGAAACTATTTGAATGAAAAGCTGACTATTCATAACCAAGCGATGTTGGATACCATTGCAGATTATGGACGTTATTTGAGGCTTGATAGAGGTCTTTCCAAAAATACGATTATTTCGTATCAACAAGATCTATTGGAATTTAGTTTTTATTTGGAAAATAATCAAAAAGCACAATATCCAGAGGATCATTTTGTTATCACTAATTTCTTTGCTAATCAAGATAAACTCGGTAAGTCAAAAACTACTCAAATGAGAATGTTTTCCTCATTACGAAGATTTTACCAGTGGTTAGAATTGATTGATAAAGTTCAAGTAAATCCTATGAATGAGTTGGATGCTCCAAAAAAGGGACAGCATTTACCTGTTGTTTTATCTATGCAAGAAGTTGATTCATTGATTGAGTCACCAGATATTTCGACACCACTCGGAGTTCGCGATCGTGCAATTTTTGAGGTTATGTATGCCACAGGTCTACGTGTCAGTGAATTAGTTAACCTTGCCATGAGTGATTTACATCTAGATTTAGGATTAATAAAAACGCTTGGTAAAGGTGATAAAGAAAGATTGCTTCCAATTGGGGACACAGCTATTAAATGGCTCCAAAAATATTTTTCAGAAACTAGAGATCAATTAGTTCAACGGTATGGGGAACAAAAAGAAGTTTTTTTGAATTTTCGAGGAAATAAGCTGACGCGACAATCTATTTGGAGAATGATTAAAAAGTATATTGCTAAAGTTGGGATAAAAAAGGATGTAACACCCCATACTTTGCGACACTCGTTTGCAACTAATTTGTTAGAAAATGGTGCTGATTTGCGTGTTGTACAGGAATTATTAGGTCATTCTGATATTTCTACTACTCAGATTTATACGCATATTAATAAGACGAGAATGAAGCAAGTTTATGAAAACTCACATCCTCGTGCATAGGAGATAATTATGCTTAATAAATATAGTGATGAAAATAAGAAGATTGCGATGGGATTTTTATCGTACATTTCTGATTTAAAGGATATGTCAAATTTAGATCAGGAGCTTAAGCTGTATAAAGAAGATGAAAATCGTCAATTGTATTTATGGAAGAGTAATATTGAGGATTACTCTGGAATCGTTGCACTTTCATTTTCAAATCATACGGTTTTTATTGAATATATCTCACTAAGTCCTTCGTATCGATCCCAGAGTAATATTTTTAAAATTTTTGATGATATTCAACAGAAGTTTCCCGATTTAACTATCTTAGGAAATTTCAGCCTTGGTAAATTGTTAAAAGATTGGCGAGATAGTAAGGTAAATCAAGAGAGCGAGTTGTCAGAAAAAGAATAATGGAAAAGTTAAAATTGGTTTTAACAGATTTTGAAGGACCGATTGATTTATTACTACATCTGATTAAGGAATCTAAAATAGATATTTACGATATTCCAATATCACAGATTACACAACAATACATTGATTACTTAAATAGTATGAAAGTATTGGAATTAAATATTGCTGGTGATTACTTGGTAATGGCATCAACATTAATGTCAATCAAGAGTAAGATGTTACTACCACAAGCACCAGATGAAATTGATGATGATTTTGATATGGAAGATCCACGTGAACAGTTAGTCTCACAATTATTGACTTATCAAACATTTAAGCAGGTTTCAGAATATTTTGCAGAGAAAGAACAAATGCGAAAGTTATCTTTTGATAAAGATATGAGTGTGCCGCAGATTCAATTGAAGCAATTTTTGAAACCAGATTCTGTTGCATTGGAAGATTTAGCAACCACATATACGGATCTGTTGAGACAGGAAAAGAATCGTCAGCCACAAACTGAGATTATTAAAAATGAAGTGTTGTCTATTGAAGATGCTGAAGAAAATATTTTAAATAAGTTATCGACCTTAAAGAGAATGACATTTAAATCATTGTTGAAGCTTCAAGATGACATAGAGGAAGTAGTAACAGACTTTATGGCAATTTTGGAAATGATTAGTAAGCAGCAAATTACTGCCACACAAGATGGTTTAGATGGTGAATTATTTATTGAATTGAGGAACTGAAAGTGTATCAAGCAAAAATTATGGCACTGCTTTTTGTGGCAGGAGATCAAGGTATAAAAGAAAAAGACTTAGCTGGATTATTAGAAATTGATAGTGCGGCTTTACGTCAAACTATGGAGCAGTTAACAATAAAACTCGCCGGTGATGAAGAATCAGGAATTCAGTTAGCTAATTTTAACTCAAGATATAAATTGATAACGAAGAGTGAATATAGTGGGTTGTTGACAAAGTATTTTAAGTCAGGATTAGGAACCAAACTTAGTCAAGCTGCTCTAGAAGTGCTATCAATTGTAGCCTATCGCCAGCCAATTACCAGAATTGAAATTGATGAAATCCGTGGTGTGCAAAGTTCAGGTAGTATTAATACACTGCTTGCTAGAAATTTGATTATGGAAAATGGTAAGAAGAATGTACCAGGTCATCCCAATCTTTATGTTGTGACCGATGGCTTCTTTGATTATTTTGGTATCAAGAGTTTGAAAGATTTACCACCGATAGAAAAATTTGAAAATATGCAAGAAGATAATATAGGAGATTTTAATGGAGAAAGTTAGATTACAAAAATTTATGGCAGATGCCGGTGTTGCTTCACGTAGAGCGTCTGAAAAATTAATTGCTGAAGGGCATGTAGTAGTTAATGGCAAGACAGTGACGGAAATGGGTATTAAAATAGATCATCGTGATAAAGTTGAAGTTGACGGTGTTCCACTTCACGATGAAAAAAAGCGTTATATTTTGTTATATAAGCCACGTGGTGTTATATCTGCTGTAAAAGATGATAAAGGAAGAAAAGTTGTAACGGATTTACTAGAAGATGATGTCGAAGAACGTGTCTATCCAATAGGCCGTTTAGACTACGATACTTCGGGATTGTTATTATTGACTAATGATGGTGAATTTGCCAATCAATTAATGCACCCTCGTTATCATGTTGATAAGACATATGTAGCTAAAGTCCGTGGATTTTTGACAATAGAAGAGATTAAAAAAATGGAAAAGGGAATGAAATTGAAAGATTTCAAGACATCTCCTGCTAAAGTGCATGTCATGTCTAAAGATTCCAAGAAGAATACGTCTCTTGTAAAAATTGTTATTCATGAAGGTCATAATCATCAAGTTAAAAATATGTTTGAAGCCGTTGGACATCCAGTAGAAAAATTGTCTCGTGAGAAGTATGGTTTTCTAACGTTGGATGGCTTGGTTTCTGGTAAATATAGAAATCTTACAAGACTTGAAGTTGCACAATTGAAGGAAAAACGTTAATAAGATCATTTTTTCAGATATCAAATGAAAGCAAAAAACAACTTTTTTTAAAGTCTGCACATTTTCTGCACACTTTTCGAAAAATCGACCTTACGAAGAACAAAATTAGTCTGTTTGACCACGGAAGAGAATCTAACCTAATTAGAATTTCGCCTTTTTTGTGGTCCATTAGTAGTTCAAGTATTTGTTGTAATTTGTGTATTTTAATTAAATTGAACTATTATCAAGAAAAAATAATGATAACGCTGTAATAACTGATAAATAGGCGTTTATCGGAATTGTGTAACCGGATTCAGAATATTGACGGTGAAGTTTATTTTCTTTTGAATTGATATATGATATATTAATAGTGAAAAATTTAATAAGTTGGTTTTCAGGGCAGGGTGTGATTCCCGACCGGCGGTAAAGTCCGCGACCCAGCGTGCTGGTTGAATTGGTTAGATTCCAATACCGATAGTTAAAGTCTAGATGAAAGAAAACAGAGAGGTCTGTTTTGGTGTGCCCTAATTAGGTGTATCCAATTCGGACCTCTTTTCTTTTGGAAATCGGCGGGAAAGGTTGATTTTATGGGAAGAAGTACGTACAAATTTCATGCTTTAGTAGGAGTGGCAATTTTTTCAGCATTGGCATCAATTGTGATGTTTTTTGAATTTCCTGTATTGTTTTGGTTACCATTTTTGAAAATAGATCTTAGTGATGTCGTAACTATAATAGGAACATTTGCATATGGACCAGTTGGAGGTATTTTAATTGCCTTCATTAAAGGGCTAGTCCATTGGTTGATTACTGGCTCTGGTGTAGCTGGAGTGATTGGGGATGGTGCAAGTATCGTTGGTGCGATTGCTTTATTGTTACCATTCAATTATTTTTGGCAAAAGAGTAAAAAGGTCATGGCAGTTATCACGGGTACCTTATCGTTAACTGTTATTATGTCATTGCTCAATTATTTTGTGGTTATGCCACTTTATATTGGTGTTGTAGGGATGCAATTAAATATGAGCCTAGCAACATACGTTGCCACAGGAGTCGTACCATTTAATATTGTAAAAGCATTAATTATTTCTGCGGGTGTATTAGTTGTTTATCCTAGATTAAAGGGTCATTTTTTTATAAAGTAAAAAAATATATCAAAAAGTGCCATATTTAAGGGCTTTTTATAAATCTTTAAAGAAAAATTTTAAACTTTTATGATATGCTTTAAGGGATAGAAATTAGGAGGTTGGTTTTTAATGGCCGATAATAACAAAAACAATACTTCTGGTGGTGTTCGCATCCCTAAAAGCACTGACGGTCTAGAAGGTTCCGTTAGTCCTGAAGATTTAAAAAAGTACAATTTATTACCGTCTGATGGTCAAGATGTTCCCGTTAATAGTAATAATGGTGTTGATGAGACTCCTGGGGAAGATGGATATTCTGAACCACAACCAGCAGAGCCCTTTACAGATAATTCTGCAAATAATAATGATAATTCAAATTTACACTATGAAGCTCCGGTTAAGTCCGAACAACCAGTTAAAGAAGATGATTATGATCACCTTCAAGCTAGTAAAAATGGCGGAGATCATTTAAGTCAATCTGAAGAAACAGATGATAATGGATCATCAACCACTACTGCAGCTGGAGTTGGTGCTGCTGCAGGTTATGTTGCTGCAAAAAAATCATCGACTGATAGACAAGAGAGTAGCAATATTGACAATGATGTTACTGAAGATACCAGAGAAGAGGCACAATCAAAGGATTCATCCAATACTGTATCTAATGATGATGAGAAGCCTTGGGAGAAAACATTTGATTCCGATGAGGACGAGGATGGTCATGTTTCTCGTGCAGTAAGTAAAGGTAAACAGCGTGGTAATCACACTTTGGTTGCTACTTTGGTAATTGGTCTGATTATTATCATGTTTGCTCCAGTTGTTATTAGTGCTATTCATGGTAATAGTGGTAATGGTGATTTAGATAGTGCTCAGTCTGAGAATTCTTCAGAAAACAAAGATAAAACTGCAGCTAAGAAAAAAGCGGCAGCAAAAAAGAAGGCTGCTGCTAAAAAAGCGGCTGAAAAGAAAGCTGCTGATAAGAAAAAAGCTGAAGAAGCCGCAGCAGTAGAAGCTAAGAAAAAAGCCGCTGCCAAGAAGGCAGCGGAAGAAAAAGAATCTGCCGCATCTTCGAATACTAACAGAACATCCAATAATACGGCGGCTAGTGATAGCACCAATAATAATTCGAATAGTGCAAATAATTCACAAGCTCAACAAACCACTGATTCTAATAATTCGTCATCGTCAAATAGTACAACTGATAATAATTCTTCATCAAATAGTGCTAGTGATAATAGTGCCTCATCCTATTACACTGTAAAATCTGGTGACAATTGGTTTAGAATAGCTTATAATCACAATTTGACCACGGCACAATTACAGAATTTGAATGGTGGTATTTCAACGTTAACACCAGGGACACAATTAAGAGTTAAATAATAATCATTATGAAGGGTCTTAGACGATTATGTCCTAGGCCCTTTTGTTAAGCAAAGGAAGTTAAAAATATGCAAATATCTATTGATGGACCAGCATCAGCCGGTAAAAGTACGATTGCCAAATTAATTGCAAAAAAATTAGATTTTGTCTATTGTGATACAGGTGCAATGTATCGTACAGTTACTTTACTTGCAAAAAAGTTCAATGTAGATTATGGTGATGGTTCTAGTATTTTAAAATTAATGAGTCAGCATAAGATATATTTTATTAATAAAACTGATGGTCAACATGTCATGCTTGATGATGAAGATGTCTCAGATGCTATTAGGACTGAAGAAGTAACAAACAACGTTTCACAAGTTTCTGCGATTAAAGAGGTAAGAACAGAGCTTGTTGAAATGCAACGTAAAATGGCTGGAGATATTGATATTGTCATGGATGGTCGTGATATTGGTACTACTGTTTTACCAGATGCAGATGTTAAAATTTTCTTAATTGCAAGTGTTAAAGTTCGTGCAGAGCGTCGCTATAAGGAAAATATTGAACGTGGTATCAATACTTCACTTGATGTTTTAAAAGATGAGATTGCTGCGCGCGACTACAAAGATTCACACCGTAAAATCTCACCGTTAAAAAAGGCTGATGATGCTATTGAAGTTGATTCTTCCAATATGAATATTGAACAAGTTGTTAATCAAATTACAAAAATTATTAATGAAAAGAAATAGAATTGTAGGGAGGTAGATTTATGGCAGTTCCAGTAGTAGCCTTAGTTGGGCGTCCAAATGTTGGTAAATCAACTATTTTTAATAGAATTATCAATGAACGATTAAGTATTGTTGAGGATACACCTGGTGTCACACGTGATCGTATTTATGCGCGTGCAAGTTGGTTAGGTAAAGAATTTCGCTTAATTGATACTGGTGGTATTGATATGAGTGGGGAACCAATGACTATTCAAATTAAGAATCAAGCAGAAATTGCAATTGATGAAGCTGATGTAATAGTTTTTATCGTTAATGGTCAAAATAGTGTTACTAAAGAAGATGAGGATGTAGCTAAAATTCTCTATCGTACGAAGAAACCTGTTATTTTAGCTGTTAATAAGGCTGATAATCCTGAGCAGAGAGAAAATATTTATGATTTCTATTCACTTGGATTCGGTGATCCAAATCCCATTTCAGGTGCTCAAGGCACAGGTATCGGTGATTTACTTGATGAAATAGTCAAGGCGTTTCCTAATGATGAAAAATCTGAGGAAGATGAGACCATTAAATTCAGTTTTATCGGTCGACCAAATGTTGGTAAGTCATCATTAGTCAATGCTATATTGGGCGATGAACGTGTTATTGTTTCCAACATGGAGGGAACAACACGTGATGCCATTGATACAAAGTATCATGATGAAAAGCTAGATAAAGACTTTACAATGATTGATACTGCGGGTATTAGAAAACGTGGAAAAGTATATGAAAATACTGAAAAGTATTCTGTTTTGAGAGCTTTAAGTGCTATTGATAAATCAGATGTAGTTTGCGTCGTTTTAAATGCCGAGGAAGGTATTCGTGAACAAGATAAGCGTGTAGCTGGATATGCTCACAATGCAGGTAAGGGCGTTATCATCGTTGTCAACAAGTGGGATACTTTGAAAAAAGATAATCACACTATGAAATACTTTGAAAACCAAATTAGGGATGGATTCCAATATTTGTCATATGCACCAATTTTATTTACTTCAGCTGTTAAAGGACAAAGATTAGATCAAATTCCGGAATTAGTTTCTAGGGTCTATGATAACCGTGAGCGTCGTATTCAATCGGCTGTGCTTAATGACTTGTTATTACGTGCAACTTCTATTGCCCCAACTCCAGTTGTTAATGGTAAGAGATTGCGAATTTATTATATGACGCAGGTTGCCGTTCAACCACCTACATTTGTAGTTTTTGTTAATGATAATGAGCTATTACATTTTTCTTATGAAAGGTTCTTGAAGAATCAATTAAGAGATACTTTTGATTTTGAAGGTACTCCAATTAAAATTTTACCTAGAAAACGTAAGTAAGCCCCAAGTGGCGGTAAAATCAGCGTTTTTATAATCATTTTTATAAATTATGTAAAGATTTACATTTTTCTACTAATTTAAAGCGTAAAAGCTTGCCACAACCCTACTGCTATGGTACTTTTGTTAATGGAATGATGAACACAGTCGTCGTTCATGTGTTCTAAAATTATACAAATCTCCGGAGGTATTACGTATGGCAAATAAAGCAGAACTTATTGATAGTGTTGCAAGTAAGACAGGACTAACAAAGAAAGATGCTACTTCAGCAGTTGATGCTGTATTTGAAAGCATTCAAGAAAACTTATCAGAAGGTAACAAAGTTCAATTAATTGGCTTTGGTAACTTTGAAGTACGTCAACGTGCAGCTCGTAAAGGTCGTAACCCACAAACTGGTGAAGAAATCAAGATTCCAGCAAGCAAGGTTCCTGCATTCAAACCAGGTAAGGCTTTGAAAGATTCAGTTAAATAGTTTTAAACTTGGGGGCGGTCGGATGACCGTCTTTTTTTATGCAAATAGTAAACACACGGTTAATTTAAAATTAAGTATTAGAAATAAACGGAGGAAATAATTTGACTAAAGCAGATGAAGTAATGGACACAATTGACGCAGGTGATTTTACTAAGGTAGACAGTTTAATCAAGCAATCAATTGAACAGGACGACGATCAAACACAATTTTCTTTAGCTGAAACATTGATGAGTCGCGGGCTCTCAGTACAGGCTAAATCAATTTATGAACATTTATTAACTTTTTATCCTGATGAAGGTCAAATTCTTTCTAGATTAGCTGAAATCGCTGTGTCAGATGGAGATTCTGATAAGGCACTAGATTATATATCGCAAATAGGTCCAGATTCACCAGCTTATGCGGAGAATTTGCTAGTGTCAGCTGATATTTATCAATCACAAGGATTATATGAAGTTAGTGAACAGAAATTACTGACAGGTATTAGAAACTATCCAGATGAGGATGTTTTTAAGTTTGCAATCGCCGAATTATATTTTGACGAAAACTTATTTAGTAAAGCTTTAACGTACTACGATATGCTATTAGATGCCGGTATAACGAATTATTCAGGTATTTCTATTGTATTACGCAAGGCTAGTTCTTTAGCCGGTGATGGACAATATGAGGAAGCAATTTCAGAATTTGAAAAGTTAAACGCAATTGAACTCAATGAAGATGCACAGTATCAATTAGGGTTTCTGTATAATCAAGTAAAGGATTATAATAAATCTATTAGTATTTTAGAGAAACTACTTGATGTTAATCATGATTATCCAACGGCGTATGCGATTTTGGCTGATGATTATTTGGATATTAAAAATAATCAAGAGGCCTTTAAGTATGCACAATTAGGCATCAATTTGAATGAATTAGATGAACGGTTATATCAAATAGCTTTTGATGCTGGTATTTCTGAAGAACCAGAAGAAGCCATGTCAATAATTCAGAAGGGTATAAAAACAGTAGAAACTCCGTTACCATTAATTATTAGATTGAGTGACTTTTATACAACACATGGACAATACAAGAACAATCTTGACTTATTGAATGATGTTGATTTAAATGGAAATCCAAAGCTTACTTGGAACTTGGCTAAGTCGTATTTTGAAACTGATGATATTGCTAAAGCTCAAGAGAATATTTTATTAGTGCTGGATGAATATAAAGATAACCTAGACTATTTAACAGACGTTATTGAAATATTGCGTAGCAGTGGTGATAAAGATGCACTTAAAGCAGCTTTGACACTGTACTTGAAACAAGATCCAGATGATACTGAAATGCGGGAATTAATGGATCAAATTTAAAAAATGTGAGGTAATTTTATGCGTATTGAAAAGCTTCCTTCAGACTTTAAACAAGCGTTACCGGTCTTAGAAGAAATAGAAAAAGCAGGATTTGAAGCTTATTTTGTTGGAGGAAGTGTGCGCGACCACATTTTAGGTATTCCAATTCATGATGTTGATATTGCAACTAGTGCGTACCCTGAAGAGATTAAAAGCATTTTTAAACGTACAGTTGATACAGGTATTCAACATGGTACGGTTACTGTATTAATCAATGATGATTCATACGAAATAACAACTTTTAGAACAGAGTCCGGATATCAGGATTTTCGTAGACCAGATAAGGTAACCTTTGTAAGATCACTGAAAGATGATTTAAAACGTCGTGACTTTACTATTAACGCTTTAGCTGTTGATCGAAATGGAAACGTTATTGATAAGTTTGATGGTTTGGGTGATCTGAATAAAAGAGTAATTCGAGCTGTTGGTAAAGCGGAGGAGCGCTTTCATGAAGATGCTTTACGTATGATGAGAGCAGTTAGATTTCAGTCACAATTAAACTTTAAAGTGGAAGAAGAAACCGCAGTGGCAATTAAGGATAATGCCTATTTGCTAGAAAAAATTGCTATTGAACGTATAAGAGAAGAATTTATCAAATTAATGCTAGGCAAGGCTTGGCAAACTGGATTTGCGGATTTTTTGAACCTAGATTTGTCGGAGCATTGTCCCACATTTTCTGGACAACGAGACAACTTATCTAAACTATTAGAGCTAGATGATTTGAAGTTTGAAGATGAGGAATCTGCATGGACTGCTATTGGATATGTTATGGCCCTGACGCCAAAACAATTTAATAAGATGCTTCGTAATTGGAAAGTGTCGAATAAATCTCGTGAAGCAAGCGTTGCAACAGATAAAATGTTAAAGAATTTTCAAAATAAGGACTTTGATTTATGGGATATTTATAGTTTAGGTGTAGATAATTTTGATAGGACCATTAAACTTTGTAAATTATTTAAGATAGAGATTGATGATAATAAGTTATCTAAAATGGTACGTGATATTCCAATTAAATCTAGTCGAGATTTGGCTATTACTGGTAACGATATAATTAAAATCTTGGACATAAAACCAGGTCCTGAGATTGGAAAATATATGTCCGAGATAGAGCATAAGGTCGTGGAAGGAACCGTTTACAACAATTTTGATAAATTGGAACATTATTTGTTAAGTGAATGAGTTTGCTGTGTTATTATTATCTTTGTAAGTAATTTAGTATCGAAAGGGTGGTTATATGACAAAGCATGTATTCAAAGAATTAAAATTCTACTTCAGAAATGATGATACTTGGACAGTTAGTCACAGTGAAATGAGTGATGTTTGGATTTCACGTGTAACTACAAGTTATGGACGTATTCATGGTGGACGTATGCAAGAGATCCATCCATGCAAACGTTTCAGAATCGAAATTTTACCGGCAGCTGACTATATCAAGGATACTGATGTTTCTACAGCAGCAATGACTGAAGGAATGTTCAACCGTGTAATCAAGTATCAAGATATTGAAAAATGTGACCTTGTATTTGAAGATGATGAAGATAAGGATCCAATGCAAATTTATTTCCCATTCAAACAAAAGGATGCTGAAGGATTAGATAATGTTTATCAAACATCAGCAATCTCAAGTAAGAACGGAAATTTGTATATAACAATCGACAGTGACCATACTGTTTTCGACGTATACAACAAAGATTTATAAAATAAAAGCCTCACATTGCTGTGAGGTTTTTGTTTTGTCTAATTTTATGTGATAATTAACAAGACATCCTCTAAATAAAAAATAGAGACGTAACTATACTAAATTAACGTGGTGAATTATTTGAAAACTTTAAATATCACAAATGCATATAAGTCATTCGGTGAAAGAACACTTTTTAAAAACGTGACCTTTACTATTGGAGAAGGCGACAGAATAGGTTTGCTTGGACTTAACGGAGCGGGTAAAACGACGTTACTAGACGGAATTGTAAATCCAGAGGATTTAAATTCGATTGGTATCGAAAAACCTAAGAATTATAAAATAACCTATTTAACTCAGCAACCCGAATTAGATGAGAAGCTATCAGTTATTGATTCTGTTTTCGCAGGTAGTGGTGAGAAATTTCAACTGATTAGAAAATATGAACGTGCATTAACAAAATTCAATGCAAACTCGACTGACACAAAAATTCAGGATGATTTTTTTAAACTCCAGGAACAAATGAATGCTGCAGAAGCTTGGCAAATGGAATCAGATGTTAAATCCATCCTGAATAAATTGGGAATTACTGAGTTGGATAAAAAGGTTGAAGATTTATCTGGTGGTCAACAAAGGCGTGTGGCTTTAGCACAGACGTTGATTTCCGATTCAGATTTATTGATCTTAGATGAGCCTACTAATCATTTGGATTACGAAGCAATTGACTGGTTAGAAGGATACTTGAATAAGTACAAGGGTTCAGTTTTGTTTGTTACTCACGATAGGTATTTCCTGAATACAGTTGCTACACGAATTTTTGAATTAGAGAATCGTAATGTAACTGAGTATGATGGAAATTACGAGAAATATTTACAGCAAAAGGCTGCCAATGAAGAAATATATGCTTCAGAGCAGCACCACAAGACACAAATGTATAAAAAGGAATTGGATTGGATGCGAGCTGGTGTTAAAGCACGTGGAACTAAACAGCAGGCTCGTATTGATAGATTTAAAGATTTAAAAGAAGATTTACAAGATAAACCAGATGTACAAAAAGATATGTCGATCGATATTGCACAGCAACGTTTAGGAAACGACGTTTTTGATATTAAAGATGCCAGTCTTAAATTTGATGATAAAGTTATTATTGATGATTTTAGTTATCTAATTACTAAGGGAGACCGTATTGGTGTTACCGGGTCTAATGGTTCAGGTAAAACAACATTTTTGAATACGATTGTTAATAAAATACCTTTGGATTCAGGTGAGATCAAGACAGGTCAAACGGTCAAAATAGGTTATTATACCCAGTATACAGAGGATATGGATCCAGATAAGCGGGTTATTCTTTACCTTGAAGGTATTGGTCAAAATGTACGTAATACCGATGGTGAAAGAATGTCTGCTTCACAACTTTTAGATACTTTTAAGTTTGATCACAATATGCAAAGTGCATTTATTCGTGAATTATCTGGTGGTGAAAAGCGCCGTCTATATTTATTGGCAATTCTAATGAATCAGCCTAATGTATTATTACTTGATGAGCCAACTAATAATTTGGATATTGAGACGCTCACCATTCTCGAAAACTACTTAGAAAGTTTTAAAGGAACAGTTCTAGCCGTATCCCATGATAGATACTTTTTGGATAAAATAGCTGATAAATTGTTGATTTTTAAAGGTATTGGAAAAATCAAAGAGAGTTATGATTCTTATTCTGAGTATCTTAAAAAGATGAACGACTTAGAACAAGCCAAGCATCATGAGGCTAAGGAAAAGAAACAAGAAGAAGCTATAGCTGAAAAGAAACCAGAAGAAAAAACGAAGTTAACATATGCAGAAAAATTGGAATTTGATAAGTTAGAGCTGAAAATAGAGAAGTTAGATGATGAGATTTCAACTTTGAAAAAGCAATTGAATGACGATTCTAACGGTTATCAGGAATTAATGGATTTTCAGAAACAACTAGACGAAAAAAATGCTGAAGCTGATAAGTTAATGGAACGTTGGGAATACCTAGGCCAATTTGAGTAAAAGATAAGGAGAAGTCATGACAAATACTAATGAACAACAATATTTAGATCTTTTAAGTTATGTATTAAAAAATGGACACGAAAAAAGTGATCGTACAGGAACTGGTACTATCAGTACTTTTGGTTATCAAATGCGATTTGATTTATCTAAGTCTTTTCCATTGCTGACTACAAAAAAGGTTCCCTTTGGATTGATTAAAAGTGAGTTGCTTTGGTTTTTGCACGGCGATACTAACATTCGTTATTTATTAAAACATAAGAATCATATATGGGATGAGTGGGCATTTAAGAAATATATTGAAAGTCCTGAATATAAAGGTCCTGATATGACTGATTTCGGACGCAGAAGTTTAGTCGATGAAGAATTTGCTAAGGAATATAAAATCCAAAAAAAGCAATTCGATGAAAGTATTCTTGATGATGATGATTTTGCAAAGAAATTTGGGGATTTAGGCTTTGTTTATGGCGCACAGTGGCGTCATTGGCAGACTCGTGATGGCGGTATTATTGATCAAATTGCAAATGTTATTGATCAAATAAAGAAAACTCCTGATTCAAGGAGAATGATAGTAAGCGCTTGGAATCCAGAAGATGTGCCATCCATGGCCTTGCCACCATGTCATACTTTATTCCAGTTTTATGTAAATGATGGTAAGTTATCATGTCAGTTGTATCAAAGAAGTGGTGACTTATTCTTAGGTGTTCCCTTTAATATTGCAAGCTATGCTTTGTTAACTCATTTAATTGCGCGTGAAACAGGACTTGAAGTGGGAGAATTTATTCATACTCTTGGGGATGCACATATTTATTTAAATCATATCGAGCAAGTTAAGACTCAGTTATCACGTGAATTACATGATGGTCCGCAGTTAGAAATAAATTCAGATAAAAGTATTTTTGATATAGACGTCTCTGATATTCAAGTTAAAGATTATAATCCAGAACCAGCAATTAAGGCACCTATTGCCGTATAAGGAGAGAATAGATGATTATTAGTTTTGTTTGGGCTGAAGATAAGAATCACATAATTGGAAAAGATGGCACTTTGCCGTGGTCAATGCCGAATGACTTAAAACATTTCCGTAATGTTACGGCACATCATACGATTGTAATGGGGCGTAAGACATACGAGAGTTTCCCAAATGGTCCATTACCAAATCGATTGAATATTGTAATTTCTCGTAATACTAAGTACGAAGTACCTGAATCGGTTGTATTACTATCTGATAAGAATAAATTATCTAATTATGTTAAAGATGATGAAGAAGTTATGGTTATCGGTGGTGCAGGAATATTTGAAATGTTCAAAAATGAAGTTGATAGATTATATTTAACAAAGATAGATCACGAGTTTGATGGCGATGTTAAAATGATCGATTTGAATTACGACGATTTTAAATTAATCGGAAAAAAAGAAGGTGTTGTGGACGATAAGAATATCTATCCATACACCTTCGAAACTTACGATAAAATTTAAACATAAAAATAAACTGAAAAATACATTAATGCAGTGCCAATCATTACGAATATGTGCCATATAACGTGAATGTATTTAAGATTTTTCATTAAATATAGGCAGGCACCTAAAGTGAATGCAATTCCACCTGAAACTAAAAGCCAAATACCAGTTGCACCAATGGACTGGTACAGTGGTTTCATGGCAATAATAATTGCCCAACCCATTAAAACATATAGAAGTGTTTCTAAATATTTGAATTTACCAACATTAAATATTTTGTATAATATTCCTAAGATGGCTAGTATCCAAATAACTGACAAGATTGCTATGCCGAAAAATGACCCTCTAAGAGCTACTAAGCAGAAAGGGGTATAAGTACCAGCAATCATTAGAAAAATGGAACTATGGTCAAATATTTGGAATACCCCTTTTGCCTTTGTAAAGTATAAACTATGGAATAAAGTTGAACTGAGGTATAGGAAGAAAAGGGTAAAAGCATAAATAAAATATGCAGTTATTGCCAGTGGGTCACCTTGTTTAAATCCTTTAATTAGTAAGAATACTGCCCCGATTATAGCTAAGATGATCCCGATTCCATGAGTTATGGCGCTGAATATTTCATTCGTGATAATGTATCTTCTGGTAAAGGTTTTTATTTTTTTAGCCAAATTTAAGACCAACTTTCATAATATCTTAATTACATTTTAACGTAATTTTGAATATAAGTAACCGATACTAATTAATAATATATGAGCTTTCAATTAATATAATGAAAGCTCATTTTTATTTTCAATATTTTAACTAAGTATAATATAATAGAAAAAGATGTTAAAATTTATGAATATGTTTTTGAATGTTGCTAATTCAGTAGGAACTTAAAAACGTTGATATATCAATAACATTTAATATAATAGTATAAATCTGTTATAATTTAATCGATAATAATGAAAACCCTATGAAAGAGGGATAAAATGAGCAAAGTAAAGATCCTTACCGATTCGTCGGTACAAATCACTCCAGAAGAAATTAAAAAATTTGATATTGGAGTTGTTCCACTTACAATTAACATCGACGGCAATACTTATACCGATGGTGTCGATATAACTCGTGAAGAATTCGTTAAAGAAATGGATTCTTCAAACGAATTGCCAAAAACATCTCAACCATCAATTGGTACATTCATGAAGATTATCGATGATGTTCCTGATGACTATACGGATATTCTTTCATTGAATATGACAGAGTCCATTAGTGGTACAGTTAATGCTGCTAGACAAGTTGCTGAAATGACTGATCGCCATATGGAAGTTGTTGATACAGAATTTACTGATCGTGCTTTAGCATTTCAAGTTATATGTGCAGCTCAACTTGCACAAGAAGGTAAGTCCATAGAGGAAATTAAAAAAGCTATTGAAGTGATTCGAGATCATACTTATTTATATATGGGTGTTACAAGCATTGAAAATATCCTTCGTGGTGGGCGATTAAGTCGATTTGCTAGTACTTTGTCAACTTTATTGAATATAAATTTGGTTTTGACTTTGAAAAACAATAGTCTTGATATTGCTAAGCGTGGTCGAGGTCGTAAAACCATTGAAAAGTATATGAATAATGTTATGGAAGAAATCAAGAGTCTGGAAAACATTAAGGCTATTGGTATTTCATATGTTGATAAATTAGATTATGTTAATGAACTAAAAGATAAACTAAAAGAAATAGTACCAGATGTTCCTTTACTTATTAGAGTAACTAGCCCGGTTATTGCAACCCATGCCGGATCAGGAGCATTTGCAATTGAATTTTATACAGAGTAAAAGCTGATGAAAACATCAGCTTTTTTTGAAAGATGGATTAGTATATGAAGAAAAAAAGTGTTTGGATCACATTAATTGTGGTTATTTTAGTAGTAATTGGCGGTGGATTGAGTTATTATTTTATCCAATCAAAACCAAACAGCACGACTATTAATACTGCTAAAACTGAAAAAGTTGTAGAAAAAAAGAAGAAGAAGGTTATTACTAAAAAAAGCGAGATCAATATAGTCGCAATTGGCGATTCTTTGACTCAAGGCGTTGGTGATTCCAAATCAATTGGCGGTGGTTATGTAACAAGATTGAAGAAAAAAGTTACTGACAAGTACAAAGTAAAGACTAATGCTTACAATTATGGCGTTTCAGGTGATACTAGCAATCAAATAATGACACGTATTCAAAACGACAAAAAAATGCATAAAGATCTTCCCAAAGCTGATATTATTACAGTTACTGTTGGTGGTAATGACTTCATGCATTTACTAAAACGTAAGGGAATTGATTTGACTGCATCTGACATTAGTAATGAACAAACACAGTTTGATGAACGTTTAAAACAATTGTTATCTGATATTAGAAGTTACAATAGTAATTCACCGATTTATTTGATTGGTATTTATAATCCATTTAGTATTTATTTATCTAATGTAAAAGATGCTAAGACAGCCTTTATCAATTGGAATAAAGCTTCTGCACAGGTGGCCTCTACAGTAAATGTTACTTATTTCGTAGATATTAATAATTTGTATACGTCAAAAAGAACGATGAAAAAGATCAAAAAAGATGGTGTCAATCCATATTTATACAATGGAGATCACTTTCATCCGAATGCTACTGGATATGATATGATGACTGCTAAGGTTTTTGAGGAAGTAAGTAAAACATCGAAGGAATGGCTGATTAAATAGTTATGAAGAATAGAAATTATTGGAAATATGCATTTATCGCACTTGTTGCTGTTTTAGTAGTTGGTATAGGTATTTTAGGTACTAAAGTATTAAGTTCTAGTAGCGAGACATATAAAGTAACATCAAATATAGAATCACAAGACAATAAGGTCTTTAGTGTTGATATGAATAAGGACGAAGCCAATAAAATGGCACAGTATTATTTAAAGAATACTTTGAATGATGGAAAAACCGAATATCAACTTAAGTTGAAAAAAACTAATGCTGAATTGACTGGCGCAATTGCATTCCTGGGTTCTAAAATTCATTTTGCCCTAGTTATGACACCCTATGCTAAGACGAATGGGGATGTTTTGTTGAAAGCACGAGATATCAGAATTGGTGAGTTATCATTACCAATATCATTTGTTATGAATTACATCAATAATAGCTTTAAAATTCCTGAATGGGTCAGTGTTAATAGTAAAGATAAAACAATCTTGCTTAAATTTACTAAATTTACGACTAAAGAGGGATATGGAATTCGTGCCAAAAAGATTGATTTAAAGAATAATAAACTTCAATTTGATATTATGAATGAGAAGATTACCAGTAAGCAATAGGACTTACTTAAGGAGGAGCAATGAAACGTAGTTTTTATGAGTTTTTGATGACATTGAGAAATGCGGATAGTACTGAGCCTGAAGCGGAATTCGCGGCTAATGCACATCGAGATCAGTCTTTTCCTAAACAAGAAACAGATTACGAAAAAATTTCTGACTATCTAGAATTAAATGCTGGTTATTTACCAAGTATGACGATTTTTGATGAAGCGTATCAAAAGTATCAAGACACTGATAGAAAATAGGTGATAAATATGGCGTTACAATGGTATCCAGGACATATGAATAAGGCAAAAAATCAAGTACAAGATAAGCTAAAAATGGTTGATATTGTGCTAGAAATTGTTGATGCACGTTTGCCTTATAGCTCTAGAAATCCAGTATTGGAACAAATAATTGATCAAAAGAAACATATTATTATTTTAAACAAGTCTGATTTGGCGGATCCAAAGCTTACAAATGATTGGAAGCTTAATTTTGAACAAGAAGGAACTAAATCAATTGAATTAGATGCCAAACATAACAAGGGATTAGGCAAAATTAATACTTTGATTCACCAAGAGCTGGCTGAAAAGATTGCTAAATATGAAAAAAATGGTGTTAAGAATTATCGTATTAAAGCAATGTGTATTGGTATACCAAACGTTGGTAAATCAACTATTTTAAATCGTATAGTTGGAAAAAACGTTGCTGTAACTGGTAATAAGCCTGGTGTTACAAAAAATCAAAATTGGTTAAAAACAAAGTATGATATTGATCTATTAGATACACCAGGAATCCTTTGGCCCAAAATTGATGATCCCAAAGTTGGGATGAAATTAGCTCTTTCGGGTGCCATCAAGGATAAAATTTATGCTCCAGATGATGTGGCAATTTATGCGTTGGACTTTTTAGAGACACATTATCTAGATCGATTAATAGATGTTTATAATCTTGAAAAATCAGATTTATTTGACCATACTACTCCAGAATTATTGATGCATTTAACTGAAAAGTTTGGTTATAAGGAAGACTATGATCGTGCTTCTAGACGTATTATTGAAGATATTCGAAAACTAAAATTGGGTCGAGTTACATTAGATGTCCCAGGTGAATTTTATGAAGAATAAAATGACCATTAAGGACGTAAAAATTTTATTGTCTGGTAATGTTGATCAGAACGATTTAGAATTATTGGCAGATGATAAACGTACTGGTGTTCAGAAATTATTGACGCAATATTTTAAAAAAGAGCAGCTTCAAAATGAATTGATTGAAAAATTTCACAAGAAAGAATTTTTAGAACGTGATTATTGGAATCATGGTCTTACAGTAGCTGGTGTCGATGAGGTTGGGCGTGGTCCATTAGCTGGACCAGTTGTTACGGCAGCGGTTATTTTGCCCGCCGACAACACGTTATATGAAGTTGATGATTCAAAAAAATTAACCGAAAAAAAACGTGATAAGTTGTATCGACAAATTTGTGAACAGGCTATTGATATAAGTATTGGAGTAGGTAGTTCGGCTCTTATTGACAAAGAAAATATCTACCATGCTACTGAATTGGTTATGAAAGATGCGATTAATAAATTATATTTAAAGCCAGATCACATTTTAGTTGATGCGATGAAAATTCCTGTCAACATTGGCCAGACTAAGTTAATTAAGGGAGATTCCAAATCTTTAAGCATTGGAGCTGCCAGTATAGTGGCTAAAGTCTCTCGAGATCGATTAATGAGTGCATACGATAAGTTGTATCCAGAATTTGGATTTTTAAAAAATGATGGTTATGGTACCAAAGAACATCTTCTTGCTTTGGACAAATTTGGTAGAACTCCAATTCACCGTATGAGTTTTTCTCCAGTTCGTAATACGAATAAGTTATATAAAACGCCATTTTCGTAATTTAGTTATGAAGGTGGTTTTTTTATATGAATATAAACGAGTTAACAGATTTCTTAATTAAATGTCGACTTACATTGATGATTTCAAATCAGGAAATGCTTAAAATTATTAAAATTTCACAAAATAGTGATAATCTGGAACAAGATGCATTTTCTTTTTTAAAGAATAAATGGACTTGGGAAAAATTTGACCAGTTTCTTCTATTATTTAGAGATCAAAATGCGTCTGGAATTCTGGCCATAAATTATCTTAGTGATGAATATCCTAGTACTTTAAGAGAAATATATAATCCTCCAGCATTATTGTTTTATCGAGGGAATATTAAATTACTAATAACTAATTGTATTGCCATAGTTGGTGCTAGAGAAGCTACACAGTACAGTTATCGATGTATCAATGGATTGATACCCAAAATCAAAGGAAAATATACGGTTGTAAGTGGATTAGCAAAAGGAGTCGATGGTTGGGCGCATCAGTCGGCGATTAATAACAATGTTGATACAATTGCCATAATTGGTAATTGTCTTGATGATTATTACCCGTCTAATAATAAAAAATTACAGGATTCAATCTTCGAGTATGGACTTGTAATTAGTGAATATCCACCTGGGTGTCACATAAGAAGGTGGCATTTTCCTCAGCGAAACCGTATAATCGCAGGTGTCAGTCAAAAAGTAATTGTAACTGAAGCTAAAGAACGCAGTGGATCATTAATTACTGCGGAAATTGCATTACAGGAGAATCGTGATGTCTATGCAATACCAGGAAAAATTAGTGATTCCTTATCTCGTGGATGTAATAAATTGATAGAAGAAGGTGCAATTCCGTTAATTAATTTTAATGAATTGTAGATAACGCTTTCGCAATTAAGCAATTAAATGTATCATTTGAATTGACAATTTTAAAAAAACATATAATATATTGAACAGTTTTTAATTGATTCATTCAGAAAGGAGCACTTTGCGTGCCAGCGAAACAAAAGAACTTGGTGATCGTTGAATCACCCTCAAAAGCAAAAACAATCGAAAAGTATTTGGGACGTAATTACCATGTAGTAGCTAGTTTGGGTCATGTTCGTGATTTACCTAAGAGTCAGATGGGTGTAGATATCGAGCATAACTACGAACCTAAGTATATTTCCATCCGTGGTAAAGGCCCTGTTATTAAAGATTTAAAGAAAGAGGCTAAAAAGGCCAAAAGAGTTTATCTTGCAGCCGATCCGGATCGTGAAGGAGAAGCCATTGCATGGCATGTTTCTCACTTATTAGGATTGGATGTTGATGGTAAGAATCGTGTTGTATTTAATGAAATTACGAAAGATACAGTTAAGCAAGCATTCAAAACGCCTCGCAGTATCGATATGAATTTGGTTGATGCCCAACAAGCACGTCGTGTTCTTGACAGATTGGTAGGTTATTCGATTTCACCAATTCTTTGGGCAAAAGTTAAAAAGGGATTAAGTGCTGGTCGTGTTCAATCAATCGCATTGAAGTTAGTTATTGAACGTGAAAAAGAAATTAAAAAGTTTGTACCAGAAGAATATTGGACTATTGAATCTTTGTTCAAGCATGGTAAAGACAAGTTCAAAGCTAATTTTTATGGAGTTGATCATAAAAAAGTTGAACTCAAGGATAATGATCAAGTTCAGGATATCCTTGGTCGTATAAACAAAAAAGATGATTTTGAAATTGAGAAAGTAACTAAGAAAGAACGTAAAAGATTCCCAGCAGCACCATTTACAACTAGTTCACTTCAACAAGAAGCAAACCGCAAGTTGAATTTTAAAACTAGAAAAACAATGATGATTGCCCAACAACTTTATGAAGGAATCAATCTTGGCCGAAAAGAGGGTACCGTAGGTTTAATTACTTATATGCGTACTGATTCTAAGCGTATCTCTAAAGTGGCTCAAACTGAAGCATCAGAATTTATTCATGAAGAATATGGTGAACCTTTCGCAGCCGTGAAAATGCGTAAAGATAAAAACCAAGAAGGTGCTCAAGATGCCCATGAGGCCATTAGACCTTCTTCGGTTTTACGTACACCTAAATCTTTAAAAGAAATCTTGAGTCGCGATCAATTTCGTTTGTACGAATTGATTTGGTCAAGATTTGTTGCTAGTCAAATGACACCAGCAGTTTATGATACGATGACAGTTGATTTGACTCAAAATGGAGTTATGTTTAGAGCAAATGGTTCTAAGATTAAGTTTGAAGGTTATCGTAAGGTTTACCAAAGTACTTCAGAATCTAACAAGAAGGATAATATTCTTCCTGAATTAGCTGAAGGTGACAAGGCGAAATTACAATCAAATGATCCTGCACAACATTTCACGCAACCACCAGCAAGATTTACTGAAGCTTCATTGGTTAAAGCGCTAGAAGAAAATGGTGTTGGTCGTCCATCAACTTATGCTCCAACTATTGATACTATTCAAAGACGTTATTACGTTAAGCTAAATGGTAAGAGTTTTGAACCAACAGAACTTGGTGAAATAGTTGATAATTTGATTCAAGATTATTTCCCTGATGTTGTTAATATCGATTTTACAGCTCATCTTGAAGATGAATTAGATGAAATTGAAGAAGGTAAAGAAGATTGGGTCGAAGTAGTTGACCATTACTACAAGCCTTTTGCTAAAGAACTTGAATCAGCTGAGAGTAAAATTGAAAAGGTTCAAATTAAAGACGAACCAGCAGGTATGGATTGTGACGTCTGTGGTGCACCAATGGTTATTAAAATGGGACGCTACGGTAAGTTCTATGCTTGTTCAAGATTCCCTGATTGTCGTAACACAAAACCAATTGTTAAAGAAATTGGTGTAATTTGTCCTAAGTGTAAGAAGGGGCAAGTTATTGAAAGAAAATCTAAGAAGAATCGTATTTTCTACGGTTGTTCGAGATATCCCGATTGTGATTTCGTTTCATGGGACAAGCCAATTGGACGTGATTGTCCTAAGGATGGCCATTACTTAGTCGAAAAGAAAGTTAAAGGTGGTCGCCAAGTATTATGTCCAAATGGTGATTATGAAGAGCAGGTTCAAAAATAGTGATTGAACAAGACTTAATCGATAAGTTTATTGATTATTTGATGATAAATCATCATTATTCTGAAGATACTAAGAATTCTTATTTAGAAGACATTAATAATTTTATGAAGTTTCTTGATCAGAATGGTGGATTTAAAGGTTTCACTCAAGTCAATCGTGTTGATGTTGAAACCTATTTAACGTACCTTGATGAGAAGGATTATGCTGATGAGACAGTGGCTAGGAGAATTTCTGCGTTGCGTTCATTTTATAATTTCATGCTTCGCAATAAGTTTATTAAAGCTAATCCATTTGACTTAGTTCAATTACGGCGTAAGGGTCGAAAATTACCTCGTTTCTTTTATGAAAAAGAAATGAATCAACTGTTTGAGGCTGTGAAGGGTGACGATGCTCTTTCTGAGAGAAACTCAGCTTTGTTAGAATTATTATATGCCACAGGAATGCGTGTTAGTGAATGTGCTAACTTAACTTTAGAACAATTGGATTTTAATAATGGAATTGTTCTTGTACATGGTAAGGGTGATAAGGATCGTTATGTTCCTTTTGGTAGTTACTCTAAAAATGCACTGACGCGTTATATTGATGATGGCAGAAAGAAATTGATGTCAGCTAATAATCAAGATCATCAATTTGTCTTTGTAAATAACCGTGGTAAAGGTTTGACTAGTCGGGGAATTGAATATATTTTGAATCAAATTATTAAAAAAACCAGTTTGACCTCGGATATACATCCCCATATGATTCGTCACACTTTTGCCACACACATGTTGGATCATGGGGCTGATTTGAGAACCGTTCAGGAATTACTTGGACATTCAAGTCTTTCAACTACCCAGATTTATACGCATGTGACGATGGAACATCTACAAAAAGATTATAAAAAATATTTTCCAAGGTAAGGAAGGTAAATAAATGACAACTATTGTTGCGGTTAAACATGATGGACATACAGCTATTGCTGGTGATGGACAAGTTACTTTGAGTGAAAAATTTATTATGAAAGGTTCAGCACACAAGATCAGACGTATTTTTGATGACCAAGTTGTTATCGGCTTCGCTGGTGGTGTTGCTGATGCCATTACATTACAAGATTGGTTAGAGAAAAAGTTAAAATCATATTCAGGTAATCTTAAACGTGCTGCTGTGGAATTAGCACAAGATTGGAGAAAAGATCCAACTCTTCAAAAACTAGAAGCTATGCTTATTGCCATGGATAAAGATAATTTATTATTAATTTCTGGTAGTGGCGAAATTATTGAACCAGATGAGGATGTTGTAGCCATTGGTTCAGGTGGTAATTTTGCCCAAGCTGCAGCTATTGCGATGCAAAGGCATGCAACTGACATGGATGCAGAACAAATGGCACGTGAGGCAATTAAGATTGCTTCTGGTATCGATATTTTTACAAACGATAATATTATTTCAGACAAATTTTAAATTGGAGAGTAATAAATGGATAACATTTTAACACCTAAAGAAATAGTCGCTCAATTGGATAATTATATTATTGGACAAGATGATGCTAAAAAGGCGGTAGCAATTGCATTGTACAATCGTTACCGTCGTATGCAGGTTCCAAAGAAATTACAACAAGAAATAACTCCTAAGAACTTAATGATGATTGGACCAACTGGTGTTGGTAAAACTGAGATTGCTCGACGTTTAGCAAAAGTCGTTAAGGCCCCATTTGTAAAAGTTGAGGCTACCAAGTTTACTGAAGTCGGTTATGTTGGACGTGATGTGGAATCTATGGTGCGTGACTTGGTCGATGTAGCTGTAACAATGGAAGAAAAAGAAAAATTCGATGAGATTCGTCCAGAAGTTCGTCGCGATGTTGATAAAAAATTAGTTAAGTTATTGGTTCCTGGAATTAAAAAAGAACGTCGTCAAAATAACAATAATAATATGGACTTTATGTCCATGTTAAATAATCTTCAAAATTCAGCCAATCTTCAAGAAGCTATGGGTGGTCAAAATAACGATGATGATCCTGATAGTAACGCTGATGTAACTGATGAGGTTCGTGATCAGCGCTTGACAGTAAAAGAACAATTGGATAAAGGATTACTTGAAGATAGAGAAGTTACTATCAAGGTTGAAGAATCACGTAAGGTTAACCCTATGAATGATCAAATGGCTCAAATGGGTCTTGATATGGGCGGAATGATGGATTCTTTGATGCCTAAAAAGATGATTACTAGGACACTTACTGTTAGTGAAGCACGTGAAGTATTGATTCAACAAGAATCTCAAAAACGTGTTGATCATGATGAGATTTATCAAGCTGCTATTGAGCGTACTCAAAACAATGGGATTATTTTTATTGATGAATTTGATAAAATTGCTGCCGGAAGTAAGAAGACTTCAGGAGAAGTCTCTCGTGAAGGTGTTCAACGTGATATTCTTCCAATCGTTGAAGGTTCACAAATAAATACAAAATATGGTGCTGTTAATACAGATCACATTTTGTTCATTGCATCCGGTGCTTTTGCTGAAAGTAAACCAAGTGATTTGATTGCCGAGTTACAAGGTCGTTTTCCAATTCGTGTTGAGTTACAAGATTTAACCGAAGCTGACTTTATTCAAATTTTGACTAAACCTGATAATGCTTTGACAAAGCAATACGTGGCATTGACTCGTGCAGATGGGATTCATTTAACTTTTACTAAAGAATCAGTGGAGGAGATTGCAAAAATTGCTTTCAACCTTAATAATACTAATCAGAATATTGGTGCCAGAAGGTTGGCAACAGTTCTAGAAAAGATTTTGGCAGACATTTTGTATGAAGGTCCTGATATGCAAATGGGGGATATTACAATTACCCGTGAGTATGTCAAAGAACAAGTTGGCAAAATTGCTGATGATCAAGATCTATCGCGTTATATTCTCTAGGGGGAAAGATTATGGAAGTGTACGAACTAAAGAACGATTTCTTAACTGTCCAGGTTAATTCTAAAGGTGCCGAAATGAGTAGTATCAAGGATGGTAATAATATTGAATTTATCTGGCAAGCTGATCCGAAAATTTGGGGGAGACATGCTCCAGTTTTATTCCCAATCGTTGGACGTTTAAAAGACGATCATTATTTTATCGATGGTAATGAATACAAAATGACACAACATGGATTTGCTAGAGATCAAGAGTTTGATCTTGAATCTCAAACTGACTCAAAACTTGTTTTGACATTGACAACAAGTGAGGCCAGTCTTGCTGAATATCCATATCATTTTAAGTTGAGTGTTATTTATCAATTGGTTAAGGATACTATACAAGTCAGTTATTTGGTTGATAGTCTTGAAGAATCAGAGGATATGTATTTCAATATTGGAGCACATCCAGGTTTTGCGGTTCCGTTTGATAGTAATCTTAAATTTGAAGATTTCGATGTAAAAGTTGATCCAGCGGAAACAAGATCGAGTATTCCTATAGTTGAACACCAAATTGATCTTGATGGTGAATACAAAGTGGAAAATCAAAACTTTTCAATGAATCATGATGAATTTAAAAATGATGCGTTGATTTATCGATTAAATGAACCAGCCGTTGTATCTATTTCAAGTAAAAAATCTGAACATAAAGTAACTGTTGATACAGGTAATGCTAAATATTTTGGTATGTGGTCATCATACCCCGATGCAGGTGATTTCATGTGTATTGAGCCGTGGTGGGGTCTGGCTGATAAAACAGATAGTGATAACAACTTTAAGACAAAGTATGGTGTTAACAAACTGGCTCCTAATGAGCAGTTCGAGGCATATTTTAGTATTTCCATTAAATAATTGTAATAAAAAAACGACCAATTAATGGTCGTTTTTTTGTTGGCGCTTGTATGCTAAACCGATTGGAACAAGATTTTCCTTGCCCTTTAACAAACGCTTGATATTTGGAATGTGTCTTATGTACACGATAATGGTTACTATGATGGCTGCGGTTGTAAGAATCCAGTCATGTAGGAATATCGAGGCAATGGCAAAAAATAAGACTGTTGTTAGGCTCGCCACACTGACCATACTTGTCACATAGACTATTGTTGCTAGGAATATAAAGCAAATTGCGAATAATAAAGGATTATAAGCTAGCAATATTCCAGCACTAGTAGCTACAGCTTTACCACCACGGAATTTTAAGAAAATAGAAAATACATGTCCGATAACGGCAAAAATTCCAATGAATAAAATCCAGTGATGGTTTAAACCGAAGAAAACAGGCATAAGTGCACCTAGGGTTCCCTTCAAAATGTCTACGATTAATACTCCTGTACCTGCATAGGGACCGAATACACGGTAAGCATTAGTAGTTCCGACATTTCCACTACCGAAGTTAAAAATATTTTTATGGAAAAATACTTTACCAACGATATATGCAGTTGGAAACGAGCCCACTAAATAGGCTAAAATTGCACAAATGAGAAGTTTCATATAAAAATCACTCTCTATGTTTTATTTTTTTGGTATATTGTAACTCTAAGGTATTTTTATTTCGAATAACAGATACCAACTTAGACATTATCTACTAAAATGACTAAAAAGTAAAAGTTAAAAAAACGAACATATGTTCAAAAATGTTCTTAGGTGTTAAAATATAGTGATATAATAGAAAAATGTCGAACTAGTAATTAATAAAAAAGGAATGATATAAATGCCAAAATCATCATACGATGATTCGTCAATCCAGATTTTGGAAGGCTTAGAGGCCGTCCGTAAAAGACCAGGTATGTACATCGGATCAACAGATTCACGTGGTCTGCATCATTTGGTTTATGAAATTGTTGATAATGCGGTTGATGAAGCTTTATCAGGATTTGGAAAAGAAATAAATGTAACTATTAATCATGACGGTAGTATTACTGTTGTCGATCATGGACGTGGGATGCCAACGGGTATGCATGCAAGTGGCAAACCGACTATTGAAGTTATTTTAACCGTGCTACATGCTGGTGGTAAATTTTCTGAGAATAGTTATAAGACTTCTGGTGGCCTTCACGGTGTTGGATCGTCTGTAGTTAATGCCTTGTCCGAGTGGATGACTGTACGAGTTGTACGTGATCATAAAGTATATGAGGAACGTTTTGAGAATGGTGGTCATCCGGTTGGTACTTTAAAGAAAACTGGATCAACTAAAGAAGATAGTGGTACCACAATCAGTTTCAAACCTGATGCCAGTATTTTTCAAACTACAAAGTATAATTACGATACTTTAGCTGAAAGACTTCGTGAATCAGCATTTCTTCTAAAAGGCGTAAAATTCACCATTACTGATAAACGTGGAGAAGAAGAAAAAAGTGATGTATTTCATTATGAAGATGGGATTCAATCATTTGTTAAGTATTTGAATGAAGATAAAGATACAATTGGTGGTATTTTTTATGTCGAAGGTACTAATTCTGACATGGAAATTGAATTTGCTGGTCAATATAATGATGGTTATTCTGAAAATATCATTTCATTCGTAAATAATGTTAGAACTGCTGATGGTGGTACTCACGAATCAGGTATGAAGTCTGGTCTTACTAAAGCATTTAATGATTATGCTAGAAAAGTTGGATTATTAAAAGAGAATAGTAAGAATCTAGAAGGTAGTGATGTGCGTGAAGGGCTCTCAGCTATTATCTCGGTTCGTATTCCTGAGGAAATACTTCAATTTGAAGGTCAGACTAAGGGTAAACTGGGTACACCACAGGCTCGTTCTGCCGTTGATCAGCTTGTTTATGAACAGATGAGCTTTTATTTGATGGAAAATGGTGAGCAGGCCCAAACACTCGTAAAGAAGTCTCTGAAGGCACGTGAGGCGCGTGAAGCAGCTAGAAAAGCGCGTGAAACTAGTCGAAATGGGAAGAAAAATAAAAAGACGGATGGATTACTATCAGGTAAACTAACTCCTGCACAATCTAAAAACCCATCTAAGAATGAATTATTTTTAGTTGAGGGTGATTCAGCCGGAGGTTCCGCTAAACAAGGTAGAGATCGTAAATTCCAAGCAATTTTACCGTTGCGTGGAAAAGTCTTAAATACACAAAAGGCTAAACTCGAAGACATTTATAAAAATGAAGAAATCAATACGATGATATACACTATTGGTGCGGGAGTAGGTGCCGATTTTAAGTTAGAAGATCGTAATTACGACAAAATCATTATTATGACCGATGCCGATGATGACGGATCTCATATTCAAATCTTGTTATTGACATTTTTCTACCGCTATATGCGACCGTTAGTTGAAGCTGGACATGTGTATATTGCGTTACCACCTTTATATAAATTGCAAAAGGGTAAAGGTGAGAAGACAAAGATGAAATATTGTTGGACACCTGATGAACTTAAAAATGCCATTAAGGAAATGGGCAAAGGTTATGAATTGCAACGATTTAAGGGACTTGGTGAGATGAATGCAGATCAGTTGTGGAATACAACTATGGATCCAGAATCAAGAATTTTAATTCGTGTTAATATTGACGATACCGCCTTAGCAGAACGTCGTGTAACAACATTAATGGGTGACAAGGTTAAACCTAGACGTGACTGGATCGAAAAAAATGTTCGATTTAATGGTACAGAAGAAGGCGACAATATTTTGGAAAAGGTTGATGAGACTGATCCAATTGATAATAAAATCGTTGATGATTTATTGAATAAGGAATAGGTGATATATATTGGCTAACAATTCTCCTAAAATTCAGGATCTACCATTAGAAAAAATAATGGGCGACCGTTTTGAGAGATATTCTAAATCAATTATTCAGGAAAGAGCATTGCCGGATATTAGGGATGGTCTGAAACCAGTACAAAGAAGAATTTTGTATTCAATGTATGTTGATGGAAATACTTTTGATAAATGTTTTAGAAAATCTGCTAAAGGTGTTGGTAATGTCATGGGTAATTTTCATCCCCATGGTGACTCCTCAATCTATGAAGCAATGGTTCGTCTATCTCAAGATTGGAAATTACGTAATCCTTTAATTGAAATGCATGGTAACAATGGTTCCATGGATGGTGATCCACCCGCAGCCATGCGTTATACTGAAGCTCGATTAAGTAAAATTTCTATAGAAATGCTAAGTGACATCAACAAAGATACCGTTGATATGGAATGGAACTTTGATGATACTGAAAAGGAACCAAAAGTACTACCCGCAAGATTTCCTAATTTATTAGTCAATGGTGCAACAGGTATCTCAGCTGGTTACGCTACAGAAATACCGCCACATAATTTGGGTGAAGTTATCGATGCAACGATTAAGTTGATTGATAAACCTGAAGCTACACTTGATGATTTAATGGAAATAGTTAAGGGTCCTGACTTCCCAACTGGCGGTATTCTGCAAGGAGCTGAAGGAATTAGAGAAGCATATGAGACAGGACGAGGTAAAGTCTACCTTCGTTCAAAAACCTCTATACAGGAAATAAGAGGTCATAAATCTCAAATTGTAATTACCGAAATTCCTTATGAAGTTAATAAAGCTCTTTTGGTTAAGAAAATGGACGAAATGCGTGTTCTGAAAAAAGTTGATGGAATAGCTGAAGTTCGTGATGAGAGTGATCGTCAGGGATTATCGATTGTCGTTGAATTAAAACGTGATGTTGATGCACAAGGAATACTAAATTATTTATTTAAGAATACGGATTTACAAATTTCGTATAATTTTAATATGGTAGCAATTGCAAATATGCGTCCACAACAAGTTGGATTAGTTCAAATTCTTAGGGAATATGTTAAACATCAGGAAGATGTAGTTTTAAGACGTAGCAAGTTTGATATGGAAAAGGCTAAGAAACGATTGCACATTGTTGAAGGTTTGATCAAGGCTCTTTCGATTTTAGATAAGGTTATTAAGACAATTCGTAGTAGTAAAAATAAATCCGACGCTAAGAATAATTTGGTTAAGGAATATCAATTTAGTGAAGATCAGGCTGAAGCAATTGTTTCATTACAACTTTATCGTTTAACTAATACTGATGTGACTGAGTTACAAAAGGAAGATAAAGAACTTAATGATCAGATAGCATCTTTAGATAAGATTATTAATGATCACGGAACTTTAATGAAAGTTATTAAAAAGGAACTTCGTAAGGTTCGTGATACATATGCTGATGAGCGTCGTACAAAAATTGAGGCTGAAGTTGCCGATATTGAGGTGGATACTAGTGTGCTAGTTGCTAGTGAAGATGTTCGTCTATTAGTCAGTCATGACGGTTATGTAAAACGTAGTAGTTTACGGTCATATCAGGCCTCTGATGCTAGCGATAATGGTCTTAAGGACGAAGATTATCCAATTTTAAATCAAGAGGTTAATACCCTTGACCATCTATTCATTTTTACTGATAAAGGTAATATGATTTATAGACAGATTTTTGAAGTGGATGATAATCGTTGGAAAGATACTGGATCACATTTGTCGCAAGAAATTGGGTTGGCAAATGATGAATCAATTCTTAAAGCTTTTGTTTTTAAAAAATTAGAGCAAAAAGGTACTTTCTTAATTGGTACTAGTGAAAATTATATTAAGCAAGTTGCTTTTAGCGATTTATTACCAGGTAGAACTTATAAATCTCGAGCTAGTCGTTATAGTAAATTAAAGACTGATAATGCTAAAGTTATGGAAGTATATTATGTTCCGGAGAATGAAAAGGGACAGATTTATGTATTTACTAAGCACTCTTATGCTTCAGCTTTTCCTATTGATGAAGTACCGGTCGTTGGTAGCAAAGCTGTAGGGGTTAAATTTGTTAGTTTGAAAGATGACGATGAACTGGCAGGATATTTCTTCACAACAAGTGATGATGATAAGATTGCTTTACTTACACAACGTGGTTCTTATAAGCAGATGAAGTTGACGGAAATTCCATCAACTAGTCGTGCACGACGAGGAGTTTTAACTTTGAGGGAACTAAAACGAGCTCCTCATCGAGTTTCACTGGTAACTAATATTTCAGGCAATGAAGTACTTTCGATTGTCACTGATACTAATCAAGAAATATCTCTGGATGAAAGCTCACATCAAAGTGCAGACAGATATTCAAACGGTTCATTTGTTATGGATCCAGAAACTGACGGAAATCCAATTAGATTTGTGAAAAAAGTAATAGAAAAATAACAAATACAACAAGATTATTTTTAATTTATATAGTATGATTGTTCCATAGAATTAGAAATATCTTTTCACAATGATTAGGAGGACGTCTTATTGTTGGACGAAAAATCTAGACGCGTATTTAGTTCTAAAGCATTGAACTATTTTGATGAGTTAACAAAAAATATGAGTTATACAAAAACAGCTCAATCATTAGGGATTACGCAACCAGCCCTAACTCAACAAATTAAAAAAATTGAGAAGGTTGTTGGTGTACCGCTATTTTATAGTATGGGTAAGAAAATCTATCTGACGGATGCTGGTACTTCTTTATTGAAAGCAACACATGAAATTTTCGATGTCATTAATTCTGTTACAGACAAGATTCAACAAGAATCTTCAGATAAGACGGGTACAATTAGTATTGGTTTATTATCAACAGCTGAGTCGATGGTTATAGAAGATTTCATAGTAGAATATAACCGCATTAATCCAAATGTAGAAATAGATTTGAATCTCTTAACTAGAAAAGAAATTTGGGATCATATAGAGAACAACCGTATAGATTTAGCCATTATGTACTTACCAGACAAGAATATTAAAAATTGGAAAATTTATAAATCTAAGAAAATCATCAATGACAATATTGTCTTGGTACATAATGATGATAAGATTTATAAAAAAGGTATAGCTAGTTATAGGGATGCTATTGAGAAGCCGTGGGCTGCATATCTTAAGGATTATTATTTATCAGACCTACTTAAAGAGCGCTTTAGAAACGCATTGGTTGATCAGCCAACTGTAGTTGCTAGGTTTTCTTCTCCGTATCAACTTTTGAAATTTGCTCAAAGTTCAGAGGATATTTATACAGTTTTACCTTTGAGTTTTTGTATAGCACATGCTTCAATGTTTAAACTTTATCAAACACCACTTGAACCTGCGGTATCAAGTGAATTATCATTTGTATATCGGGAAGACAAAGAGAAAATTCCTCGAATAAAGGAATTTCTCAGCGAGTGGGATAATTTCTTGGCTGATAAGAATTATATTGATCGCTTAAAGTCTTCAAGATAAATTAATAAAGGGGAATTTTAGAATGACAAAGGAAAAAGAATTAGTTTTCGGACATAAAAATCCAGATACAGATGCTGTTGTAGCGGCAATTTCATATTCACATTTGCAAAACGAGTTAGGATATAACACTGAAGCAGTTGCTTTGGGTGAACCTAACGAAGAAACAAAATATGTTTTTGATAAGTTTGATTACAAGTACCCACGTGTTATTACTGCTGCTAATGGCGAAGTAAAATCAGTTATGCTTGTTGATCACAACGAAAGTCAACAAAGTTTAGACGATATTGCTGATCTAACAGTTACACATGTTGTTGATCACCACAGAATTGCTAACTTTGAAACTGCTAATCCTTTATATTACCGTGCTCAACCAGTTGGTTGTACAAGTACAATTCTTTGGGAGATGTATAACGAAGAAGATGTTGAAGTACCTGGTAATTTAGCTGGTTTGATGGCTTCAGCTATCATTTCAGATACACTTCTATTAAAATCACCTACAACAACAGATGAAGATAAGGCTGCCTTGAAGAGCCTTGCAAAAACAGCTGGTATTGATTATGAATCATATGGATTAGATATGCTTAAAGCTGGTACAAATCTTGACAGTAAGTCTACTAAAGAACTAATTGATATGGATGCTAAGAGTTTTGATATGAATGGAAATAGTGTTCGTATTGCTCAAGTAAATACCGTTGATATTGCTGATACATTGAAGAGAGAAGCTGAATTTACAGCTGATATTAAAGCTGAAAATGAAGCGGATGGTTACAATCTATTTGTATTGTTAATTACTAATATTTTGACAAGTGATACTACAGGTTTGGTAATCGGTAGTGAAAATGCAGTATCTGTTTTCGAAAAAGCTCTTGATACAAAAGTAGAAGATAATAAGGCATCATTACCTGGCGTTGTTTCACGTAAGAAGCAAGTTGTACCACCATTAAATGAAAAATTCTAATAGTAAAATTATGAAACCGCTTCATTTATGAAAATAAAAAAATAATTTGTGAAATATGAATCTGTTTTCTTGAAAACGTTATCGTTAACAGGTATAATACTTTACATCATCAAAACTGCTGGGTTGTTTTTTGATCTAGCAGTTTTTATATTGGTGTTATATTACAAAAGGGAGTTTTTAAATGAGTGCAGTTAACTTATTAATTGGCCTTATGCCTATGATAGGTTGGGGTGTTATGCCAATCTTGACGGGCAAATTCGGCGGTAGACCAGTTAATCAAATTCTTGGAACTACATATGGTACATTAATTGCTGCAATTGTAGTAACATTATTTAACCAGACGCCAATGATTAGTGGAAAAGACTTTTTATTCACATTCTTATCAGGTGCCAGTTGGTCATTAGGACAAGTATTAGTATTCTATGCTTTTTCTGTAATGGGAGTTTCAAGAACTATGCCTATTTCTACAGGATTTCAGCTAGTAAGTACTTCATTATGGGGAGTATTTATTTTAGGTAACTGGAGTTCTAACGTTGCTAAAACTATCGGATTTTTATCAATCGCAATGATTATTTTTGGTGTATATTTAACAACCTATAGTGAAAAAAAGACAAGTACAGACGTTGCCAATGGTGATGTTACAAGAGGAGTCCTTTTAGTATTAGTTGCTGCGGTGGGTTACTTGGGTTATTCAGCATTCCCACAAGCAGTTTCAGTTAATGGCTTTGAAGCATTTTTACCACAGGCCTTAGGAATGGCAGTATTTTCAACATTATTTGCCCTATTATCAAAGTCAAATCGTAAAACAAAACCATTTGCAACTAAAAGTTCTTATACTAACATAATTAGTGGTTTTTCATTTGCGTTAGCGGCCTTAACATACTTGATATCATCAAGACCAGATGTTAACGGTTTGGCTACAGGTTTTACACTTTCACAAATGAATGTGGTCATCGCCACACTTGGTGGAATTTATATATTACATGAACATAAGACAAAGAAGGAAATGATTGCTGTTCTTTCAGGATTATTATTAGTTGTAATTGCTGGAATAGTAACAGCCTTTATAAAATAGTTTTATTGAACTGAAAATAGACTTATCTTTTAACAGATAAGTCTATTTTTTGGCTCTTTGTCAAATAGTATTGATGAATGATTTTTGGCCTATGGGCATCCTCAATGAGGATGCCTATTTTTATGCAC
>NZ_RHNU01000008.1 GCF_003946015.1 Companilactobacillus insicii | reverse complement strand
AAAACATCCTCTCGCTCTGTTTATTTTGGTTGGTAGCCGATAAACAGTATACCGAAAGGGTGTTTTTTTAGCTAAAGCCTTTACTAACCCCCACAAGTAAAACTTGTGGTTTATTTATCACAATAATAAAAAGCAGGACTCATTAAAACTATGAGTCCTGCTTTATTATCCCCAATCAGGTTCTTAAAGAGCTTCTGATTCTCTCTCTTCATATTCTCTATCTTCTCTACCTACTAATGTATCCAAACTCACATTGTAGACATCGGCGAACTTAATCATCGTGTATATATCAGGTGTTCTAGTATTATGTTCATACTTTGAAATCGTCGTTATATCCACGTGAAGCAAGTTAGATACTTCACGCTCTGAAAGATTTCGCTCTTTACGAAGAATCCTCAAGTTATCTCCCAATTGTAGGTTTTCACCAAAATGAATACTTTTATCCATGATAAAATACCTCAATTCTAATGTTCTTTTTTCCACGCAATAATAATATTATTTCATAATTAAATTTTTACGAACAAAAAAATTATAAACGTAAAAGAAACACATATAAACGTTAAAAATCAAAATATAATTATTAATATCTTGTCATTATAACAAATAATCTCTACAATTATTTAGTTAACCTTGCAAAATAAAGTATAAATAATAAAGGAGATGGATTGCCAGCTATCTATGATATATATACAAACAAACTTAAGTCCGTTAGGCAATGTATTCATCTTATTTGCAACATTGCAATTAGCACATTTTTTTATGCATGATTTTAAATATTATTATTGGATCAGCGATCTCATAATGTCGACAATCTTTGGAATTATTGGATTGTACACTAACAACTCTTTCATCTTATTCTTTGTATTGGCATTATTAGGAATTCATATTTTCAAAAGCAATCCCCATCAAATCAATTATAATAACGGTATTTCAATTGTCATGGCAGCAAATATCCAACTTACTCTTTTTAGTTTGAGTACATTTCTAGCTAGTTTTATTATTTATTTCCAAAACAACACTTGGACAACTGAAGCAATGAAAAGATATCAAAATGTATTTGCTCCAATGACACTAATCATAAACTTCATACTCTTATGTATTTGTGTAACAATAATAAATCATTATGAAGTTAAAATACAACGTGTTAGGAAAAACATTGTCCGCTACCAGCTTGGTAAAAGAATATTTATAATGTTATTCACTCTGCTACTCGCCTTTATGGTAATTCTCATTATAAGTGATATCGAAGAAGTTAGCCCACTTATCCAAATGGGAATACTACTTATATTCACAATTCTAAGTATTTCCACATACTGGCAATCAATTATTTTTATTCAATCATTTACCATGCGTAAAGAAGCTAGTGAAACAGCTGAAAGAATCAAGGAACTTGATGACTATCTAACTAGCTCGCAACAGCAAAACGAGGATCTTAGAAAATTTAAACATGATTTTCAAAATATTATGCTTTCTTTGGGACAAGTTGTAGACGATCAAAGTTCAGATGAAATAAAACGTTATTATCATGAGCTGATGGATCAGCAAAATAGTTTTGAAAATATTCAAACTCACAGTCTATCTGAGCTGCAATCAATAAAAAGCAAACCTATTCAAAGTCTCTTGACTCAAAAATATTTCATGGCAAAATCAAAGGGTATTCACTTAAATTTCGAATTAACAAACAACGACTATGAAATAAAAAAGAATGATCTTTCGATCATTCGAATAATTGGTATCTTATTAGATAATGCTATCGAATATGTTCAAGGGATAGAAAATAAAGTCATCACCTGCGCCCTTATAAATTCCTCCGGCACACTGGAGATAACAATTGATAATTCAATAAAGAATAATATTGATCTTAATAAAATTTTTCAAAGTGGCTACTCTACTAAGACCCATCATCGAGGATATGGATTGGCTAATATCAAAAATATCACTGACTCTTCAGATGAACTTTTTATTGATACCCAAATAATACACAACCACCTAATGATAACCTTAATAGTTTTACAAGACGAAGAACATTAAATTCTTCGTTTTTTATTGCATTTTTTGGGAAGCGCTTACAAAAAATTGCAATTTAAAACACCTCTAAAAGCATTAAAATACCACCTACAAACATCGATCCGCCAACAAAGCCATACCACGATGCCAATAAATCAAATATAAATATTTTTTTGGATGCGCTATCATTAGGTACAGTAAAGTATCCAATTGAGGCAAACAATTGCCAGAATGCTATAACTAACATTGCGATTGCTACAAATATACGTCCCAAGATAATCCCCCTCAGAATTATTTCTTAACTATATTTTGAAGTAAAAAAATAGCGAGGTCAAGACTATTTAGTCTTAATCTCACTATTAATCATTTTCTAGTTAATTTTGTTACAGATTCTATATGATTTGTCATTGGAAACATATCAACTGGAGTTGCATCCCCAATTGCATATGTATCACTTAATAATTTCAAATCTCTAGCTAAAGTTGCTGGGTTGCAACTAATATAAACAATACTCTTTGGCTTGATGTTATTAATTGATTCAATCAATGAATTAGCCAACCCCTTACGAGGAGGATCAACCATTAATACATCAACTTTCTTTTTATCTTTTGCCCATTCGTTTAGAACTGCTTCAGTCTTACCAACAATAAAGTCAGCATTTTTAATTCCGTTGATTGCAGCATTTTGCTTAGCATCTTCAACCGCATCAGCAACCATTTCAATACCAGTAACATGTTTTGCCTTATCAGCCAATGATAATCCAATTGTACCAATACCAGAATAAGCATCAACAACATTTTCCTTGCCAGTCAATTCAGCCTTATCCACTGCTAACTTGTACAACTTTTGAGTTTGAGTTGGATTTACTTGATAGAATGAACGTGGTGAAATTCTATAAGTGTGACCTAGGATCTCATCGTCAATATAAGGACTACCAGCAAGCAACAACATATCTTTTCCTAAGATTACATTAGTAACTTTTGAATTAATATTTAAGTACAATGACTTAACTTCAGTATTAGCCATTATTTCTTCAGAAATAGCCTTGTAATGTGAAATATCACGAACACGTGATACTAATACAACCATCATCTCACCAGTGTAGTATGCACGACGAACCATAATCGTACGAATTTGTCCCTTATTCTTTGATTCTTCGAATCCACGAACATTGTACTTACGCAAAATGTCACGGACACGTTTAATTTCAGCATCAATCTTAGGGTCTTGTATCAAGTAATCTTCCATTGGAATTAGTTCATGTGAATGTCTTCGATAAAATCCTGAAGTTAATTTACCGTTAATTTGGCGAACAGGTACTTGAGCCTTATTGCGATAGTGGAATGGGTCGTCCATACCAAGTGTCTCATTTACATCAATATCCAAGCCGGCTTTTTGGAAGTCAATTTGAATTTGTTTTTGTTTGAACTTCAATTGTTCTGAGTACTTTAAGTGACTCAAAGGTGCAATTCCCGTTCTAACATAAACATTATCAATATCCTCTACACGATCGGGAGATTTCTTAATAATGTCTAGTACCTTAGCGAATCCGTAGCTCTTACCGACTTTTAAAATCAAAGCGTTAACTACTTCTCCGGGCAATGCATTATCCACAAACAATGTGAAGTCATCAACTTTAGCAACACCCTTACCTTCGTATGATAGATCCTCAATTGTTAACTCTAATTTGTCATTCTTATTTATATTTGGTTTTTCCATATTTCATCCTTTGCATAGAAAAAGGGTAGCTGGTACTAGTTTCTCAGCTTCCCTTTTATTCATAGTTCTCTATTCTAATCTAAATTCTTCTCTTCTTCAATGATCTTTTCTCCAGCATCTTTTTCATCCATTGATGAATTGTCGATTGCTTTTAGAGGAATTGAATCAACATTAGCATAAATATTCAAATGTGCATGCAGGTTTGTGAACTCCATGGGAGCATCCCCACCGTACTCACCATCAAGGTTTACCATGATTCTGTTATCATCATTTGCCTTGACCGAAAGTTTTTTAGTCTTAGTATAAATAATCTTAGGATTATAAACATGTCGACCACCATTTAATACTAATGCAATTAAGTGAACCAAATCTCGAAGATTAGTTTCTTTAACAATAATTAATGAGAATGTTCCATCGCCAATTACTGAATTGGGAGCAATTTGTTCCATCCCACCAATTGAATTAGTCAATCCAATTAAGAACATCGTGGCTTTACCATCGAATACGCCATCGTCATATTCAATGTGCATATCAATAGGATTAATTCTTGGAAGCATCTCTGCTCCCTTAACCAAATATGCTAAATAACCAAGAATTGACTTGTATGCTGAAGGTACTTCATAGGTAAGTTCTGTCATAGAACCACCACCAGCAATATTGATAAAGTAATTATCACCAGCTTTTCCAATATCGACTGGTAATTTTTGCTTTTTCAAAATAACTTTAGCCGCTTCAACAACATCATCACGAGGTATCTTCAACGCACGAGCGTAGTCATTAGTAGTTCCAGCAGGAATGATAGCCATTTCTGGACGTTTATCCAAACCAGCAATACCATTCACAACTTCGTTAATAGTTCCATCACCACCAGCTGCAACTACCAAATCAAATCCTTCTTTGGCTACACGATTAGCTTCATTTTGAGCTGAGTTCTTAGTTGGAGTCGTACGAAAGGCGCTAGCTTCATAGCCAGCTTTTTCTAGTATATTTAATATATCTCCTACATTATTTCTCAGCGTCTCGTGCCCTGAGGTAGGATTATAAATCAACCTTGCTCGCATATACTTCTCCTCACTAACGACTATTAAGCTCGGCCATTAGGATTTTGTTAACAACCTTAGGGTTAGCTTGTCCATGTGTCTGTTTCATAATTTGTCCAACTAAGAAACCAACGGCACGATCTTTACCATTTTTAAAATCATCGATTGATTGTTGATTATTATCCAATATTTCCATAATCATAGGCTTCAATACAGCAGGATCTGACTCTTGAACAAGACCTTTTTCTTTGACCCATCCTTCTGGTTCCGTTCCATTACTAATAGTCTCTTTAAAGACTTTCTTAGCAATCTTAGAAGAAATTGTTCCATCAGAAATCAACTTAATCATTGTTGATAAATGTTCAGGTGTCAACTTAGTATCTAGTAATCCAACTTTCTTTTCATTCAAGAAGGCATTAACTTCACCCATTAACCAGTTAGAAATAAGTTTTGGATTAGCACCATAACTTACAGCTTCATCAAAGAAGTCTGACATTTCCTTAGTGTCTGTTAGAACACCAGCATCATATTCAGGAATACCTAATTCATTGATATATCTTGCACGACGCTTGTCAGCTGGTTCTGGCAATTGTGACTTAATTTCATTGATCCATTCTGGCTTGATTTCAAAGTCAGGAAGATCTGGTTCTGGGAAGTAACGATAATCATCAGCACCTGACTTAACACGCATTAAGACGGTTTCCCCAGTCTTTTCATCAAAACGTCTTGTCTCTTGTTCAATCTTTCCACCATTTTTTAGAACAGCGGCTTGACGTTTTTCTTCGTATGCAAGACCAAGTCTGACATAATTGAATGAGTTAAGGTTCTTCAACTCAACCTTTGTACCGTATGTATCTGATCCAACTGGTGTGATAGAAATATTAGTATCAACACGCATTGAACCCTCTTCCATCTTAACGTCAGATGCACCAGTAAACTGAACAATTTGACGAAGTTTCTCAAGATATTGATATGCTTCTTCAGGAGAATGCATATCAGCCTTTGAAACTATTTCGATAAGTGGTGTACCTTGACGGTTCAAATCAACATAAGAATATCCATTGTTTCCGTGAGTATTCTTACCGGCATCTTCTTCAACGTGCAATTCAGCAATACCGATTTTTTTCTTCTTACCGTCAACTTCGATTTCGATATATCCATCATGGCCAAGTGGCTTGTCACTTTGTGTTAATTGATATGCCTTAGGATTATCTGGATAGAAATAATTCTTACGGTCAAAGTGTGTATGGTTTTCAATTTGAGCATTCAAAGCAAGTGCAACCATAACACCTAAACGATATCCTTCTTTATTAACAGTTGGTAATGTACCTGGGAAACCAAAATCGATAACGTTTGTATTGATATTTGGTTCGGCACCATAAGCAACTGGTGAAGGACTAAACATTTTTGACTTTGTCTTTAATTCAACGTGGACTTCTAGACCAATAGTTGTTTCAAAATTCATTAGTCTTCCCCCTTCAATGCAGTTGGTATTTTTTCATAAAATTTATTTTCCTCTTGTAAGGCATAAGCAGCATTAAAGATAGCTTGCTCATTAAATGGCTTTGCCATAATTTGTAAACCAACTGGCATACCATCAGCCAATCCAGCTGGAACCGATGCGGCTGGAAGGCCAGCCAAGTTAGCAGGGATTGTCAAAATATCATTCATGTACATTGCTAGAGGATCATCGATCTTATCACCAATCTTGAAGGCAGTAGTTGTTGTTGAAGGTCCCATAATCAAATCATGATCTTCAAGAACCTTACTCATTTCTTCAATAAACAAAGTTCTTACTTGAGCAGCTTTTTTAAAGTATGCATCGTATGCACCAGCAGACAATGCAAATGTACCTAACATAATACGACGCTTAACTTCTGTACCGAAACCTTCAGATCTTGAGTTAACGAATAAATCCTTGATGTTCTTAACATCTTCAGCACGGAAACCGTAACGAACACCATCGTATCTTTGCAAGTTAGATGAAGCTTCACTAGATGCTAATACATAATAAACTTCAACCGCATGCTTTAGAGCTGGAAGACTAACTTCGTCCACAGTAGCGCCCATTTTTTTGTATGTTTCAATTGCATTATTAACTTGTTTAATTACTTCGGGATTAGTACCTTCATGCCAGAATTCCTTAGGAACAGCAATTCTTACACCCTTCATATCTTTGTTCAAGTTGGCACGGTAATCAGGAACTTCCTTTTCTGAACTAGTACTATCATGTTCATCATGACCGGCAATAGTTGAAAGAACAGTAGCTGAATCTTCAACACGTTTTGACATAACACCTACTTGATCAAGACTTGATGCAAAGGCGATAACTCCCCAACGAGATACACGACCATATGTTGGTTTAATACCAAAGATACCATTAAATGCGGCAGGTTGACGGATTGAACCACCAGTATCAGTACCCAATGCAGCAACTACTTCACCTGAAGCAACAGCTGCTGCAGAACCACCTGACGAACCACCAGGAACTTTTTCAAAGTCCCAAGGATTATGTGTATCACCAAAAAATGATGTCTCGGTTGATGATCCCATGGCAAACTCATCCATGTTTGTTTTACCAATATTAATTGCACCAGCGGCTTCAAGCTTTTCTAAAACAGTTGCACTATAAACAGGCATAAAGTTATAAAGAATTTTACTTGCAGCTGTAGTTTTAATGCCATTACTTACAATATTATCCTTGATAGCAATAGGAATACCTGACAATGAGCCATTAATTCCATCTTGGTCAACTTTTTCGGCGTCTTTTACAGCGTCATCGTTAACAGTAATAAAAGCAGAGATATCTTTTTCTTTATCTTTCATACCATCCAAAGTCTGATTAGTTAATTCTTTAGAAGTTAATTCCTTATCGGACAATTTCTTGTGTAATGAATCGATAGTTTCGTTTAAGTAATTCACTATTCGTCGTCCTCCTTATCAACAATTGTTGGAACCTTGATCAAATTGTCTTCAGAATCAGGAACATTCTCAAACATTTGCTCTCTAGTTTGAGTATGAATTCCCTTATCTTCACGGAAGGTCGTACTTGTATCACCCATGTTATAAGTTGGTTCTACACCATCGGTGTTGATACTTGCCAAATTACTTTCCATGTCAACTATCTTACCTAATTGACTTACAAAGCTATCGACTTCATCATTTTTTAATTTTAGATTTGCTAATTCAGCAACATGTAAAATTTCGTCTTTTGAAATCATTAATTTTTCTCCTTTTAATTTGCATTATAAATATGTGAGAAGAACTTACCGTCAGTACGTGTAACAACTGACTGTTGCTTATCCACAGTCTGAATATTGATATCCAAATCAGCATCAGATGGTAAATACTTCGACGCACTCTGTTGAACAAACTGTGTAAAACTTGTGATTTGAGCTAAACCATCAAATTGTGTATTCACAGTAATATCCATTGATTTGAGGCTTGTACCATCATAATGAGCCTGTGCTGTTACACCAGCTATATTAGGGAAGTAATCCTGAATATTATCCTTAAAGTTAGAGAAGGCGTCAGAATCACCACTATTGATTGCTGATTCGTTATTAACAGTTGGCAACACTTGATTCCTATAGTTTAGTTCTTTCCAACTACCTAAATCTCCACTCTTACTTACTGAGTATTGGAAGTACGTCCCACCAACTAGTGTATCTTGTGGAGCAACTGAATATATTCCAACAACTATAGGGATATTACCAACTTTGTTGATTTTACGTAGACGTTTAACAACTTCCTTGGCTATACGCTCACCTTGGCTCTTTTGATCTTCTTTAGAGATTGTTGTTTTATAAGTTGCACCATACTGTTTCTTTTGGTAGTAGTCAATTTTATTCATTGCAATACCAATAGACATACCAGCTAATTTATATTTACCATTTTGTTTTTGAAGATAATCTTCTTCAAGCATTTGTTGGAAATACATTGGTTCTCTCTTAGTTGGACTAGTTGATCCATTAGATTTGGGATTCAAGCCATCAGGATTTTTGTCAGACTTACGTCCTAACCAATCGGTTACAACGGATGATGTCAAAACTTGTCCTTCTTGAAAAACATATGAATTAGTTGAAAATTCCTTTTTCGACAAATTCAGAAGTCCGCTCTCAAAACTACGACTATTAAACTGATTATTGTTATCAGCAGCAGTAACCCCTGAAATCGAACTAGTTTTATATTTTCCATTACTCATTAAAACATCGTAAGAACTTGAATCAGATGAACTAGCCGTCTGAACCGTGCTCTTACCGCTATTACCACTACCAGATGATAAACTTGAATCCTGTAAATTACCACAAGCAGTCAAAAGAAGCGAGCACATCAGTAACAGTGCTGTAGCTTTTACGAATTTTTTCAAAACTTTTCTCCTACTCCTTAGCATCATCCAAATAATCAGATAATGTTGCTTCATCAATTATCTGTGTCCCTAATTGTTGAGCTTTGGTCAATTTACTACCGGCTTTTTCACCAGCAATCAAAATATCAGTCTTTTTAGTAACTGATCCTGTGACCTTAGCACCGTAATTTTCTAACAATTCGGCCAATTCTGAACGTTTATAATTCATCAATGTTCCAGTTATAACAACTATTTTATCAGTAAAATGTGAATTTGTTTCATTTGAATTGGAACTACCAATAAAACTCATATTAACATCTGCTGCTTTGAGCTCGTTAATTAAATTTTTAACGTCATCATTACCAAAGTACATGATTATACTATCAGCAATAATATCACCCATAGTATTAACTTCTAATATTTGTTCTTTAGTAGCTGTCATCAAATTATCTAAACTGTCAAAGCTTTCAGCCAAAATCCTACCGGCCTTAGCTCCAACGTGTCTGATTCCTAATCCAAATATTAAACGTTCTACTGAATTACTCTTAGAATTGTTAATTGCAGTTAACAAATTATTAATTGACTTTTCTTTAAATCCATCAAGTGTTGCTAAATCATCAGCACTTAGCTTATACAAATCAGCAACATCTTTGATCAAGTTCTTAGTATACAACTGTTCGATAATTTTTGGACCCAAACCATCAATATTCATCGCATTTCTTGATGCAAAATGTGTTAATTGCTCTTTGACCTGAGCTGGACACTTGGGATTAATGCAACGTAACGCTACTTCATCCTCCAAATGAATTAGTTCAGAATCACAGTATGGACAATGCGTCGGAATCTCAGCAGGTACTGAATCTTCAGGTCTCTTGCTCAAGACTACCTGTGAAACTTCTGGGATAATATCCCCTGCCTTATGCAATAAAACTGTATCTCCAACACGAATATCTTTTTGCCTAATCATATCCTCATTATGCAAGGTTGCGCGAGCAACAGTAGTTCCTGCAAGTTGAACTGGATCCATCACGGCAGTTGGAGTCAAAACACCAGTCCTACCAATTGTCCAAGTTATTTCACGAACAATTGATTCTGCTTGTTCAGGTGGAAACTTATATGCGATTTCCCAACGTGGAACCTTGACGGTGTTTCCTAATGAACGTTGTGTAGCTAAATCATTGACCTTCAAAACTACACCATCAATACCATAATCCAAGTCATCGCGAATTTGACCATAACGTTCAATATACTCTTTAACTCCACTTAGTCCCTTAGTAACTTCTGCGGTTGGATTAACATGGAAACCTAATTCTTCAAGAGTTTGTAGAGCTTCACTTTGCGTAGTTACATTTAAATCATCGAAAGTAACAATCGTATAAATGAATGTATCCAATTTTCTGGAAGCAGTAATTTTAGGATCAAGCTGTCTCAAGCTTCCTGCAGCAGCATTTCTGGGATTAGCAAAAACTTGTAATCCTTCTTTTTCACGTTCTTCATTTAAACGCAAGAATTCTTTCTTGGACATGAAACATTCACCACGAACTTCAAAACTTAATGGACGACTTAACTTTTGAGGGATCGTACCAATCGTTTTTAAGTTCTCAGTAACATTTTCTCCGATTGTCCCATTACCACGAGTTGAGCCTTGAACTAATTCACCATTTTCATAAACCAATGAAATAGCTAGACCATCGATTTTCAATTCAACATTATAGTCGACTTCTTCGCCCACATTCTTTTCAATACGGTCATTGTATTCAGATAATTCTTCCTCAGAAAAGACATCCCCCATAGAAAGCATCGGTATATCGTGAGTTACCTTGTTGAAATCAGGTAAGGTGACATCACCGACTAATTGGGATGGTGAATCTGAAGTTACTAAATCAGGAAATTGCGATTCTAGTTCCAATAAGCGATTGTACAATTGATCATAAACATTATCTTCTATTTCTGGAGCATCCTTAGTGTAATAGGCTTCTCGATATTCATTAAGTTTTGTACGCAAACCAGCTAACTCTTCATTAGCTTGTTCTTTAGTGATCTCTGCCATATTCTCCACCTCTTCAGTTATTAGGCTTTTTTAATAGGAGCAAATTCTGCTAACAAGCGCTTAATTCCTTCATTATCAAAAGCAACATCTAGTTCAGCGTTCTTACCAGAGCCATTGACCTTAACGACAGTTCCTTGACCCCATTTTTTATGTTCGACTTTATCGCCAATATTCCAGCTAATATTCTCAGCACCCTGTGCGCCACTGGCCTTTTGGGCAGAATCAACTTTATAGCTAGAATGGAATGCTGACTGATGACGACGTTTAGTAAATGGTAATTCAGAATCTGAGACTTTATTAGTCTTAGAGGTAGCTACGCCACCTGCATTCTTATTGACCCAATTGATATGCTCATCACCAATTTCTTCAACAAATCGTGACACCTGATTACTCTGCAAACGTCCATATAACATACGGCTGTATGCGTTAGTAAGATAGAGTTTCTTTTCAGCACGTGTAATTCCTACATATGCCAAACGTCTCTCTTCTTCTAGCTCTTCTTGTTTCATCATCGCGCGTCCGAGTGGGAAAATTCCTTCTTCCATTCCAACCAAAAATACGACTGGAAATTCCAATCCCTTAGCAGCATGTAATGTCATTAATGTAACTTCTTGTTGATCTTCTTCTAACTCATCTTGATCACTAACAAGAGATAATTCAGTCAAGAACGATTCCAAACGAGTCTCATCAATCTCGGGATCTGGTTCATAAGATGAATCAAACTGTGTAGTAACAGTCAAAAGTTCTTCAATATTCTCAATTCTTGATTGAGATTCAAGATTATTCTGAGCCCTTAATTCGTCAATATAACCTGATCGATCAAGTAAGTGATCCATCAAATCGGTCATAGATATAGTCTTGGCTTCTTCAGCTAAATCATTAATAATTTTTGCAAAAAATGCAAAGGTTTTTCTTGGTTTAGCAGCTAAAGAAGACAATTCAATATTTTCCGCAGCTTCTAATAGTGACCAACTATGTTCATCTGCGTAATTTTGTAATTTATCAATCGTACCTGGTCCAATACCACGCTTAGGGCTGTTGATAATTCTTTGAAAACTCATCGAATCATCCGGATTAGCTACCAAACGTAGATAGGCCATGATATCTTTGATTTCTTTACGGTCGTAGAACTTATGTCCACCAATAATCTTATAAGGAATATTGGCTTGCAATAGCTTCTCTTCAAACGTACGTGATTGAGCATTCGTACGATACAGAATCGCAAAGTCACCATAATTGTAGTTCTTTAATAATAAGTCTCTAATTTGAGAAATAACATATAGGGCTTCGTCAGATTCATTTTGACCACGATAAAAATTAATTGGATCTCCCTTAGCATTATCAGTCCACAATTCTTTAGGCTTTCTCTCAGTATTATTACTAATTACTTCATTTGCAGCATCTAGAATTGTCTTAGTTGAACGATAATTTTGTTCCAATTTAATTGTCGTCGCTTCAGGATAATCTTCTTCAAAGTTCATAATATTTTTCATGTTAGCGCCACGCCAACCATAAATACTCTGATCAGCATCACCTACGACACAAACATTACGATACTTAGCACCCAATTGTTGGACTAACTTATATTGTGCTTCATTAGTATCCTGGTATTCATCAACGTGAATATACTGGAACTTTTGTTGATAGTAATCCAACACATCAGGACATTGCTCAAATAAAATATTAGTTTGCATAATCAAGTCATCAAAATCCATGGCTTGGTTTTTTTCCATTTCTTTTGTATATGCATCATAGCAATTAGCCACAATTTGCTCAAACGGCGATTTAGCATTTTGAGCAAAAACCTCTGGAGTTTGTAAATCATTCTTAGCATTACTAATTGTTCCTAAAATGGCACGCGGATCATATTGTTTAGGATCAAGATTCATACGTTTAAGAATTTGTTTCATCAGAGTGCGTTGTTCAGAAGGATCAGAAATTGTAAACGATCTAGATTTACCCATCTTATCGATGTCGCGTCTCAAGATACGAACGCAGAGTGAATGGAAAGTTGAAACCCAAACATCTTCAGCTGCTTCATCAAGCAGTTTTCCAATTCTTTCTTTCATTTCTTTGGCAGCTTTATTAGTAAAAGTGATAGCCAAAACATGCCAAGGCATGACGTTCTTATCTTCAATCAAGTAGGCAACACGATGAGTCAATACCCGAGTCTTACCACTTCCGGCACCAGCCATAATCAACAAAGGACCTTCAGTTGTTCGGACAGCCTCTTGTTGCTCTGTATTTAAACCTTTTAACATTGCTTCTTCCAATATTTAACTCCTTCAAATCCTTAATATATCAACATTTCATGAAAAACATCTATTTTACATTGTAGCAAATTTTCAATAACAATAATACTATTAGAGCACGTTGAAAAGGGCGTGTCTAAGCACGAGAACTACTTCCGCTTAGTAAACGTGTTTCCACTATATTGCATAGAAATAAAAAAAGACATCTGCCTAAGCAAATATCTCTTATTGCATACTTATTCTAATCCAACTCGTTTGAAAACTTCATCAACATGTTGTAAGTGCCAGTGATAGTCAAAAGCATCATCAATATCAGCTTTTGATAACTTATCAGTCACACGACTATCTGCTTCCAGCAATGTACGGAAATCTTTCTTTTCATCCCAAACTTCAGCAGTCTTAGGTTGAACAATATCATAAGCTTGTTCACGGCTAAGTCCGGATTCAACAAGCTTCAACATCACACGTTGTGAAAAAATCAATCCGTGAGTTAAATTCATATCTTCCATCATCTTATCTGGGAAAACAGTTAAATCTTTAGTGATTTTTGTAAAACGTGTCAAAATATAATCCAATAGCTCTGTTGTATCAGGAATAATGACACGTTCAGCAGAACTATGTGAAATATCACGCTCATGCCACAAAGGCACGTCCTCAAGAGCTGTGAAAGCATGACCTCTAATTACACGTGCTAGACCTGTAACGTTCTCTGAACTGATAGGATTACGCTTATGAGGCATTGCAGAAGAACCCTTTTGACCTGCAGCAAAGTATTCTTCAGCTTCACGTACTTCAGTTCTTTGTAAATGTCTTACTTCAAGTGCGAAACGTTCAACAGACGTAGCAATCAGTGCCATTGTTTGAATGTATTCAGCATGAAGATCACGTGGTAGAACTTGTGTTGAAATTTCTTGAGCACGAATTCCCAACTTCTTACATACCAATTCTTCTACCTTAGGTGGAACATTAGCAAAACTACCAACAGCACCACTGATCTTACCTGCTTCTACACCTTTAGCTGCATGATCAAAACGTTCGATATCACGCTTAATCTCTGAATACCAGTTAGCTAAAACCAATCCAAAAGTAGTTGGCTCAGCATGAACACCGTGTGTACGCCCGATCATAACAGTATCTTTATACTCTAGAGCTTTTTCCTTTACGACTTCTAGGAATGTATCTAAATCTTCACGAATAATGTCATTCGCCTGTTTCATTAGGTAACCATATGCTGTATCAACAACATCAGTTGAAGTAAGTCCAAAATGAACCCACTTTCTTTCAGGACCTAAATAACGTGAAACATCACGTGTAAAGGCAACAACATCATGCTTAGTTTCTTTTTCAATTTCTTTAATTTCATCAACATTAAACTTGGCATTTTTTGCAACCAACTTGGCATCTTCAGCCGGAACTTCACCTAATTCACTCCATGCTTCAGTTGCAGCAATTTCGACTTCTAACCATGCTTGAAATCTATTTTGATCTGTCCAAATGGGGCTCATCTTTTTAGTTACGTATCTGTCAATCATAAGTTATTCTACTCTCCAAATATTAGTTGATAGGATATCTTCCTTTAGTTCATCAGCATCATCTGAAACGATCGAAATATACCCAACATCTCGATCAGCTTCATTCTTAGCCTTAAATCCTGTGTAATAATTGAATTTCCATTGAGCCTTTTCTTGTAATAAATCCAAGCTTTGCGGTAAATTACCTTCAATTATCTTCAAAGTTGCAGCATTTACCATTGGATAAATCTCAGGAATCGGCCAATCGCAAATAGCTCTTATATGTAATTCAAATTGTGAAACTCCAGTAGCTTCTTGATAAACATTTGCTGAATAATTGATACCTGGAAAAATTCTCTTCACATATAAAACATCTGCCTGTGATACTAAAAATCCAATTCCAAAAATGCCCACATAATCTATCTTGTCAGCAATTTTTAAAGCTACCCTCTGCATCTCCGCTTCAACATCCGGATTGTTCTTCTTGAATAAGTAAGAACTCATCAAATGTGAACCATCATAAATCTCTCTGATCATAGGGAAAGTATGAACCTTACCATTCTTACTCTTACTAACCATGATAGAATACTCAGCTTTAGTATCTATCCAAGCTTCTAAGATGTAAGTACCGTTTTCTAAAAGACCAGTAACCTTATCTACATCATCATAGTTATAAAGAACATGACGCCTTAGAACAGTTTGATTCTTTTGAATCGGTTTAATGATACAAGGAAAACCAATTTCCTCTATCGCCTTTTTGATATCATCAGTCGTTACGATTGAAAAAAACGGTGGGACGTTGATATTTAAATCATTTAACAACGTACGTTCAATATATCTATCTTGTACGATTGATAATAGTCCTGAACCTTGGGCAACATTGAATTGTACTTCAAGTTGTGCCAAAAGACTACTATTAAAGTTTTCATCCATATACAAAAGAAGGTCACTTCTATGGCCCAATTCACTTAGATTTTCGATGTTTTCTAATTCACCAACTAAATAATTATCGGCCGCTTGTGTGGCAATGTCATCTTCTTCAGTAGTTAAAAGCATAGTTCTAAAACCCATCCTCTTAGCTTCCAACTCGAACAAATAAGTTTCACTGCCGCCGCCAATTATTCCTAGGGTTTTACCAGGCGCAATAAAAGTCATAAATCCACCTTCCTAATTAGTCATTTTCAGGTTCAAAAATAACTTGTCCATCTTCAAAAGCCTTAATTCTAGCTAATGAATAAATTGGAGTTCCCGCTTTATCAATCATCTGTCTTCCCTTTTGGAAAGACTTCTCAATAACGATTCCGATACCTGCTAATTTTGCACCAGCATCTTCTATAATTGTGTTCAAACCATTAACAGCCTGACCATTAGCTAAGAAATCATCAATGATCAAAACGGTATCGTCACTTGATAAGTACTTCTTAGCAATACTGATATGGTTAGTTGTCTTCTTAGTAAAAGAATAAACCTCAGAAGTATATAGATCGTCGCTCAAAGTAACTGACCTGTGCTTTCTAGCAAATACTACTGGCACACCAAATTTAAGTCCTGTCATAACTGCAGGAGCAATACCTGATGATTCAACAGTAAGAATCTTGTTGATGCCAGCATCTTTAAAACGGTTGTAAAATTCTTCACCCATTTTTTCCATTAACATTGGATCAACTTGATGATTTAAAAAGCTATCAACTTTTAAAACATCCTTACCTAAAACGCGACCATCTTTTTTTATTCTTTCTTCTAGTTCTTTCACTACGTTATCCCCCATTTATAGAATAATTAGAGTCTATCATATTTTGATTTTCACTTGATACCTTCATCATACTTTTTTAAATTATATTTTTGAATAATCCGAATAATTTTACTTGTATATCCAGGATCAGTCGCGTATCCGTCTGTTTGTAAAGCCACAGCGGCGTCAATATAATCTTTTGACTGTATAACTTGTTTGTATTGTTCGGAATTCCATGTTGTTCCATTAACCAACAGTTCAGCATGATCCTTCATTGACTCTCTAAAATCTGAATAGACTCTAAATCGGCCATTAATAGTTATCCATTGACCATTTGTATACTCTTTAGTTTGTAATACTTTGGTGTTATTAGGATTGTCACCTTTCACACCATAGTAGTTATTATAATCCTTTGCTAGCGTACTATTGCCCCAATCGCTCTCCAATATTGCTTGTGCGATCGTAATGCTAGGAAGAACACCGTACTCTTTCCCTAGTGTCACTGCATACGGAGCAAGTTTGCTAACAAAAGTATTGCGTTCTTGTTGAATTTCGACAGTTCTGGTCTCTTCTCGATACTGCGTATAACGGCGATATCCAAAAAATCCCACAAAAATTATTGCAAAAACTACTACCAAAGTAATTACAGATATATTACTGTTATTTTTTCGGCGTCGAGAATTCCGACGACTTGTGTATCTCCTCTTTTGCGGCAATTGCTTAATATTCCTTTTTTGTCATTAGTCTCTATTATAGCTGATATGATACAAAAAAATATGACAATCATATAACAAAGTAGACTTAATGTTATTTTTTGCTTTTTGAATTTTGATAATAAAAAAGCCAGCACATTAAAGCAACAACTTCTAATAATGCTGTAAATATAAAAATACTACGATATCCACTGAAATTAGCAATTCCAGCAGCCATTAGAGGACCAATAACGCTGCCCATCGATTGTGCCGATTGATTGTAACTAAATATGCGACCAAATATTGATTGTGGAACCATCTGTACAGTCAAAATCTGGATTGCCGGTAATAATGCCGCATCTGCTATACCTAGAACAAATCGTAATGATGCAAACTGCCAAACGTTTTGTATCAAACTAGTTAAAAATAAAGTTAAAATAGCTAAAATAAGAAAAATCATTAGATTCTTTCTCGCTCCCATTTTATCAATCATGCGTCCTGCAAAAGTAGACATCATAATGGTTGCTAGTCCCGGAGCAGCAGAAACAAATCCAGTAATTAGATTTAAATGATCTGTACTAGGAAGTAATTGTTTAACAAAGAGACTTACCATAGGTGTAATTGCGTTAGTTGTTGCTTGTATCGCCAAGAGAGACACAAATAAAGCGACAAAAAATCCAGTGCCTACTTGTTTCATAGCTGGGATCAATGGCTGTAATTTGTCTTTACTAATTGGAATAAAGTTTTCTTTTACTCCAAGTAATGTTGAAATAAAAACCGTTGCCATTAAAATACTTGTAACAAAAAAAGCACCACGATATCCAACAATAGTAGCTAGAACACCACCTAAAAGTGGCCCCATTAAAGTACCAGTAATACTACCAGTAACTAATTTGCTCATCACTCGACCGCGCATATTAACTGGTGCTTCTACAGACATCAAGGCATTGGCATTATTAATATATCCTGAAAATGCTCCTTGTAACACTCTAAAAAAAAGTAAAAACCAAACATTGGGTGACAATCCAACTAAGAAAATCGTAATGGTCATCACACCAGAAGCTCGTAAACACATTAACTTTCGACCCCTTTGATCAGCCAATCGTCCCCATAATGGTGAAACGATTGCTTTGGACAAATAAGTCAAAGAAAATGCCAAGGCCCCAAGCGTATTTAATTCAGAACTAGTAAAGTCTCCAAGAGTATCAATATATAAAACGATAAATGGCAAAGTCATAGCATTAACCAGTTCAGTAATCATACTTCCAAACCATAAAACACGGAAGTTTTTCTTCCAAAATTCACTTTTACCACCAGACATTTAATACACTCCCTACATTAAACTTTGATTATAACTTTGAAATGTAAAAATCATGTTTAGGGTTTGTAAACTTTGTGTAAAGATTAAAAAAAGGCACTAAAAAAGCCAACTCTTTCGAGTTGGCTTTTGACTTTAAATGTTATTAGTCCTTAACAACGTTTGAAGCTTGTGGTCCACGATCGCTATCTTCGATATCGAATGTAACGCCTTGACCTTCTTCAAGTGTCTTGTAACCGTCACCTTGGATGGCTGAGAAATGTACGAATACATCACTACCATCTTCGCGAGTAATAAAACCATAACCCTTTTCTGCGTTAAACCATTTTACTGTTCCATGTTCCATCAGACTGTTCCTCCTGATAACTAATATTTGTGCATCATCTCGTGGTACTTTATGGAAGAAAGCCTTTATTAGATAAAACCATTCGAACCATTAACCATTCAAAAATACAACTCTTATATTAACATGTATCCGGAATCATTTCAAACCGTTCAAGGGATTCCGCATAAATAATTTACTATATTTTTTTACAAATTTACTTGTTTTTCATAAGGTATAGAATTCTGTGCCCCTTGTTCTTGAACAGTTATAGAAGATGCCTTACTAGCAATATTCATAGCGCTTTCTATATTTTTTAAATCACTATCCAAATTAGCTGCTAAATAGCCAATGAATGTGTCACCAGCTGCTGTCGTGTCAATGGCATTGACCTTAAAAGCCTTGACAAATCCTTCAACACCTGTTCTAAGTGAATAAAAGGAACCTTTATCCCCCACTGTGATCAAAACGGTGTCTACGCCCGAATCATGCAAAACATTAGCGGCCCTTCGCATCGAATTTTCATCCGTAACCTTAATACCAGTAATAGATTCGGCTTCAGTTTCATTAGGAATGATAATATCAGTCAATTTAAGCAATTCATCTGGCAAGTCTTTTTTGGCTGGCGCAGGATTTAAAATTGTCATCACACTATTTTTCTTGGCAATCTTAAACAGCTCAATAGTAGCCGCAACAGGTGTTTCAAATTCAGTAATTACACAATCTGCCTCTTTAATTGTTTCCTCAGCATTGTGGATATCTTCTATTGTAATAGTCTGATTTGCACCACCATAAATCAAAATACTATTTTGACCATTATCATCCAACAATATATAGGCTTTACCAGTTCCAGAATTCTCATCTTCTGTTACATGCTTTATATCCAGTTGATCATGCTTGAAAGTATCTATCATAAAATCAGCTGCATGGTCTTTACCAACCTTAGCAATAAATGAGGTTTGAGCTCCGGCTCTCACGGCAGCTATAGCTTGATTTGCACCTTTTCCGCCGCCGGCAATAGACTGATCGTGCATGGCCATTGTTTCTCCTGGCAATGGTAATCTAGCAATATTCAAAATTGTATCGACATTAATAGAACCCAATACAACAATTTTCTTCATAAGTTATTCACCTTTTTGTAATTAATAGTATTAATATTTTATCATAATCAAAATAATTAATTTATTACTGCAGACATGTAAGTATTTGCAATTATCTCATTTATTCATACAATACCATGGCGGATATGCGATAAAATTTATACTTTTCAGGCATATAAGTTGTGTTATACTTTTGTCGTAGCAAGTTGCTACCCCAATCAAGCAGCTTGCTGTATTCCGTATTTAGATATCTGCCTCTAGCAAAAAGGACCAATTCCACCGCCGGAATTGGTCCTTTTTCATATACTATCAATTTATTATTCTATGTTAAAAATAAATCAAGGTTCTAACTATTACTTGTCACATTATTATTATCGTATAAAAACTTAACTCTAACGTTTCAACAGATTCAAAAATCACCCGCCTGTAATTCTTGAATCCTCCAGTTAGGTCGAAAATTTTATCACGACATCACTTGAACTAAGTTGCATCTTCTTTACTATCATAAATTCAGACAACCTGTTTTTAGTCAATGAATTCTGATAGATTCAATCAAATTTATCAAAGCTGCATTCCGTATGATATTTAATTAATGAAGCACCATTTTATTAGAATTATCTTCACGTATTTAGCCTTTAAAATGGCTAATTTTAATTTTGACCCACTTTAGGAAAAACTGTCTTACAAAATATGAATCAAAATCACGACGAATTGATAGTATTATAATAACTGTATTAAAGATAGATACCTCGTATAGATAAACACACAATTAAAAAATGCATTAAGTTCTACTGGCATAGAACTAAAGCAAAAGAACTAAAAAGAATCTTCGCAGCTGGCACTGTGAAGATTCACACACAATACAAAAGTTTTAATTTACTGATGAAGTAACAGATTGTTGAATAACATCAACCATAGATACATACATATCTGGTGCTACACGAACAAATGGAATACCTGCTTGAGTATAGATGGCTGTGTCTGAATACCATTTAGTACCAGCAGCAAGTTTAATATTACTATTTTCCTTGAAATTATGATCGTAGACGGAGACTTCGTGATCTTCGGCTACTTTTATTGTTTCAGGGCGTTTTTTGTACAAAAAACTATCGTTTGAACTTAAATAATCATTTGCTGATACTTGATAGTAATCTTTACCATCGATAGTTCTAATATTGCTCAATGACCATGTACTGTTTGCAGGTAAAGTTGAATTTGTTTCCTCACCTGAAGCATTGTACAAATTAGCTGAATTAGAATCAACTTGTACTTTGTAACTTGAACTTACACTCTTTGCTTGAGTTGTAGTTGTGGGTGCAACAGCTGCGCCGGTACTTAATAAAGCCATAGCTAATAAAGCAATCGCATTTTTTTTCATAATAATTTCCTCGTATAAATAGATTTTTGAATTCGATAAAAATAACACACAAATTAAAGCACACAAAAAGTTCTACTGGCATAGAACTAATTACACATACACACACAATAAAATTGATCGATTGGCATTTCGTCCAATACTATTGTTAACCTTATAGTACAAAATTTACTAAACAATTTCAATACATATGGTCTATTTACTGCTATAATTTTTTTAATAATTTGCATAAAAAGTAAAAAAGAACAATAAACTGAGTAATTTAACTCAATTTATTGTTCTTTTTTGTTCATAGCATGTTTAAACCATTTTATCTAGTAATTTTTGATCATTTATAAACTTTGCAAAATAATAAGCTGAATCTCTTAATTCACGGTATTCTTGCTTTTTATCTTCATCTTTTTCGATAGATTCTGCAGCGTAGTAATATAAGAAGTCCAAAAAATAGGTCGTATGTTTTTCCTTTGCTAAATTAATTCCTTTTAAGCAAAATTCCCATGATTTTTCTGGAATATTTAACTTGATATACGCATTTGCCAATGACTTACAAATATAAATCAGCTCAATCTCATTAGCATTTGCAATTTGAAGGTTTTCTTTAGTCGCATCTTCAATCATTTCAAAATAATATTGTGCGCGATCCTTATGACCTTGTTTCATATAATTCATACCCTTAAATAAATACGTCAACAAAGTATAAACATCATAAACATCTGATTTTGTTAACTGTAACACTTTATCTAAAGTAAATAATGAGTTATCGTAGTCGTCATTTTCATACTCAAGCGCACCCTTAATCAGGTTAACTTGCTTCAAATCTCCATCACTCATTTTGCTATGAAGCATAGATAATTTTTCTGATATTTCATTGGTATTATCTAATAACAGATCCCTCTCTAATGCATCAAGGATACTTTCTTCTTCAGATGTAGAATTACTTGAAAAATCACTAAAAACATCATTCAAGCTTAATTCCAATTTTAAACATAATTTAGTAAGGATATTCACTGTTGGAGAAATATTATGTTTTTCGATCTTACTTATAGTATTTTGAGTACAAATATCTGCAGCCAGTTCCGTTTGTGTCAGATGCATACTTCTTCTTTTGTCATAGATAACTGATCCTAGAAACATTCTTCTCACTCCTATTGTTGGGATACATTATTACTTATAATACCACACAGGATATTAAATAGTCCTTTTATGCTTATTAAGTTTTTTACTACCTATATTATGTTAATATTCAAGTACATGAAATGATTTACCTTGAGGTTAATTTTTGATTTTTTTTTAAACCTTTTATTTATAAGTAAGTAGAGAATAACACGTAATGATTTATTTAAACAATATAGCTTATCAAAGTATTGATTTTATAACTAATTTACTTTTTTTCATATTAGTTTTTATTATAATCCCACAAATACGTATAAAGTCAAATGTGATACTAGCCATTGTGGCCAGTATCACATTTAGCTTTATAGACCTATATCATGATAATATGAGCATTTTACTGCTTATTATTTCGTATTTCTTCTTATTTCGCCATTATAAGTTAAAACTCATTAATAAAATACTTTTTTTACTAACTAGTATATTTATAGTCGCGTTCTCGCAAAGTTTGGCTTGGGTAATTCCGAGTAAACTATTCGATATTCACAGCCAAATGATCTTAATCTTACTATGCAGTGTAATTCTTACCTACGTACTCTCATTAAGCTTCCTGTATCTTGGTATTTTTATTGTGAATCGATGGAGAAAATTTATTAATTTCAATGATCCCATTATCATCACTGTCTTAACTTCAGCGATGTTGATTTTATTTATTGGGTTTCTCAGTTTCACGACAATTTCTAGAATTTTAAAAATTCAACTAGCATATATACGCATAAACGTCATTTTAACCGTAATCATATTTATTTTCATTTTTCTCGGAACTTTGTACTATATTGCTGGGTACCTCAAACAGAAACGTGCCATACGGGAATTGGAAAAAATCAAAGAAAATAGTTTGTATATTAAAGAACTCGAAGATAATTTCAATGACATGCGCAAGTTTAAACATGATTACAAAAATCTTCTACTATCGCTGTCCGTTTTATTAAACAACGACGACGATACAAATGCTCGAGAAAAAATCAAAGATTTATTACACGATTCAACTATAAATACTAATGACATCTCAAAATTGAATAACCCTCGTTTATTCAAAATAAAAGATGAATTAGTCAGAGGAATCATTATTAGTAAGATTATTACAGCTAATAATTTGAATATTACTACAACCACTGAAATAGATACTGATTTAAGTATTTCTAGAAATGATTCAGTATCTATCACGAGAATACTTGGCATCCTCTTCGACAACGCTATTGAGGCTTGTCAAAAAAACTCAGATCCAACTATAAGGTTTGCGTTGATAAATGTTGAAAATGCTACTGAATATATAATTGTCAATAACACCTCACCCAATACAAAAATCGATCTAAATAAAATTTTTATGAACGGTTTTTCCACCAAAGAGAATCACAATGGTATTGGCCTAGCCAATGTTCAAGAACTAGTAGATAAAAAGCCAAATTTCTTTTTACATACCAAGTTTGAAAATGATGAATTTACCGTCATTTTAACGATTGAAAAGGAGAATTAGATTTTGTTAAACGTTGCTATATGTGAAGATAACCTGGAATTAATTGATGTATATCGATTAATTTTTAAAAATTACATGAAGGATCATCCAGAACACGAAATGCGTATTGTCATTTCTACTGGAAATCCTACTGAATTTGAAAACTATATTAAATATCGTAGTGATAACAATGATATGTTCTACCTAATCGATATTGAATTTGCCGATTCACAAACCAAGGGTATTGACTTAGCTGAGGAAATCCGTAGGAATGATGCTACCGCAAAAATTGTTTTTATTACGACGCATGAAGAATTGGCCTATTTAACATTTAAGCGAAAAATCGAACCTCTCGACTACATCAAAAAAGAAGACGGAATCAAATCTATGAATGAATCACTGTACAAAGATTTGGATCTTACATTCCAAAGGCTACACGAGCTGAAATCTCAGCGTAAAAAGATGTTTCATTATAGTTTGGGCTCAAGAGACTACACCATCGACGTCAAAGATATTAATTATCTGGAAACTTCATCGAGTTCTCACAAAGTATTTCTCCACAGTTTAACTGAAATAACCGAATTCCGTGGCAACTTAAATTCCATCGAGGAAGAATTTTCCAATTTGTACCGTGCGCACAAGAGTATCCTAGTAAATCTTGATAATATCCATTCGATAGATTCATTGAATAAAATGATTTACTTCAACGATGGCTCAAGCTGTGAGGTATCCCGTAGAAAATTACCTGGACTTAAACGCCAAATGGCACAGTAGAATAAACTACTGTGTCATTTTTTTGTTCTTAAAATACTTGCGTAAAGCTTTCTGAAGTTACTTCATAAAACGGAACATATTCATTCGTTGCAACTCTGGCGAAAGGCATGCCAGATGAACTGTAAATAACAGTGTCAGAATACCAGTAAGTATTGGATTTCAGAGCGACTTCTGAACTCTCCTTCAAATTATAATCGAATACGGGTACCTCACCACTTGAATCGGAAACTTCGATTACCTCAGGACGTTTTTGGTACAAAAAGCTTTCTCTTGAGCTTAAATATTCATCTGAGCCTACACGAAATAATTCTGTCCCATCAGTCTCATCTAAGATCTTACCTATCTTCCAAGTACTTCTATAAGGTAAAGACTCTTCTAAATTGCTGCCAGTTGAACTATATAAACTAGCGGGATCGGCTGTTACTTCCGCATAATAACCAGCTTGAGTTACTGATTCAGCTTTAACTGTGCTGTAATGCATTGAAGAAAATCCCAAAAGAAACAAAGATACTATCAGCCCAATAATAGTTTTCTTTTTCATTTTTTCGTCTTCCTTTATCTTAGATTACAGCAGAGTTTATTCGCCTTTATATCAAAATACAAAACTTTTGCATACAATAAATTAAATTTTATTTTTAAAATTATAATTATTGTACGATTTGTAATTAAAAAATCGATATAAATCAACTTATTATTGAGTTTTGACAAATCTATCTAAGACGGTCCAGTTAAATATCTTTACTTTTTGACGCAAAAAAAATAGAAATGCTATTAAGCATTTCTATTTTTGCATTTATGCGGGTAAGAAGATTCGAACTTCCACGGAGAAAACAAAACAAAAAGCAGATTGGAATGTTATTATATCAGGCTTTCACACTCTCTATTTCTGCTTATTCGAACCTAATTCATGCTAAAAAGTCATCATTGCTATCATCATTGACATCTCGAATTATCAAACACAGTCAGAATTGTTCAATGTTGTTCAGCGTTCTCAAACGCTTGTCATCATTTGTCATCAAAAATATCGTAGTAATAGTCATCATTGCTATCATCATTAGATATTCGAGGCGTTTATACTTACTGTTACAGGGCTTTTTATAACTCTGTTTTAGCCAAAAGTTAAGTGATATTTTTTGTCCGCGAGGGTGTACAAATTGAAAAAGGGAACTATGAACAACAGCATCTTATTAATTTAGAAAGATAGCTCGTTGTCTTCAACACCGAATTACTATTCTTAAAGAGCAATATATTGACAATAAGTACAACAATATTTTAACAATCAAAAAGAGCACTTATTGTCTTCAACACCGACCTACCAGTCTAGTTGATTCAATAAGTGCTCTTCTCATATTAATAACTTATATTAGTTAATTACCTGAATGCATCCGCAACCTCGTCCATCTTTTTATTCATTGTATCAACAATGCTTGCCATGTCTTCAATACTTAACTGACCTTTTAGCAACCTAAGATTTTCAATGATAACATCAAACTGACGGTTAATAATACTATTCAAGTTATCAACTTTATTTGATGAACAAAGTTTAAAATGACCTTTGCTGTCTTTTACTACGCTTAAATCGTCTACTTTGCCTAATTTAGCTTTGGTCTGAATGTTCAACAATTGACCTACGGTTATGAAGTTGTCCTCATCATTGTTATTTAGCTCAATAAACAATTCTTTGGTACTCATACCTCTGCCTTCACTCTTCAATAGTTCAATTACCCTATTTAATACTTCATTACTACTTAAAGTAGCTTTATTTTTAAATTCTGACATATGTTTTACCTCACATTTACTTAATTTGTCTTTGAAAGTATAACGTCAAGTTAAAGTCATTTGTCATAATCGTTATCATCTTCGCAAAGTAATTATATAAGATATTGTTCGACATTTCTTCGTACATCTTCGACACACAAGTCATGGTTGAATATAATTACACCTAAATAGAAATCAAACACTTGTCAGAGCATATTTGGGAAGTCTTCACGTACAACAATTAGAAATGATACCTATTATATGAAGAAACATGCCAAAAATCGTAAGTAACTTAATTATCACCTATTAATTTATCAATCTTTTTACGAGTCTCATGCATAGCCTTAGCAAACTCATTAAGCTCTTCATCTGTCTTCAAATTATCTTTATTAATCTCATATTCATTTAAGATATAAGACTTATATTTTTCAGACACTTTTGCCCTAGATAAATGAATTTTTTTAGAAATTTCTTGATAATTTAAACCTTTATCACGGTATTTCTTTACCTCTTGCCCCTTAGATATAGCCTCATTTTTCAATCTTTCTTTGTGTTCTGACAATGTTTCCAGCTTGTCTGTAAACTTAACTCTAGATTTAGTGCCTTGGGTTAAAGTATAGAAATATAACATCTCTAAATCGTACGCTTCCGCTCTTGCCTTAGTAATATGTAGTGTCTTCACTATTTTATTTAAGGTCATCAACTTTAAATTAACACGATTCTTATCAACATAAGACACTGCCTCACGTAATAACTCTTCATTATCGCTGTTAAAGTAACCATTCTTGATAAGAGACTTATATTTATCAATTACTTGAACATTGTCTTTTAACGACATAGTAGTCAGAACTATCTTATAGTAACTTAAAGTAAGGTCTTCATAATTTGAAAATGTCTTATTCACGTACGATTGAACAATAAATTGCTCATATTTCTTAAGGTCTTCAAGTAACGAGTCATAGAATATTAACTTATCTATATCATTATCTGAAGACTTTAGTCTTGCAATCTTGTGATTTGTATTGAAATCTACTTTACGATTTAGCAATGCTTTACGACGATAAAAAGACTCTTCTTTTCTTAATAAAGCTATCATCTTCCAACCCTTATAAATGGCATATTGGTCAACAATATCGTCAGCTAACTTCACCTTAAGTGCGTCTAAATATTGCTTAAAAACACGCAATACATTAATCATATTAACCTCTTCATGCGACTTAGCAAGGTTATCAGTTATCTTCTTAACTTCACGTTTTAGCTTATTTAATGTCTTCTTATCTAAGTTACTGAAGTCTTCTAGATTGATACTTATTAAAACTAACAGCTCATTCTGCATGTCTTCACAGCCATATTCATTCAAACCTAGTGCTGCTACACCTAGATTTTTAAATAATTCTGCATCGTCATAATATTCATTCTCAAAAAACTCATATATATTCAACCTGATATGAGAGTTTAAGAGCTCTATTATTGCTGATTCTTTATCATTTAATACTTGATGTAATTCATACTTATGAAGAGCTTTAACAGCCGTCTTACACTTAGAAGTCTTGTCTTCATCAATAAATAAATCTGAAATTTTTTGGAAGAACTCTTCATCGTATTCATCAGTAGTAATGATGTCTTCATACTTAAATTTCATCGTCATCACCACCTAGAAACAAGCTTCTTGGCACAGTCTTCTTAACACGCTCTAGCCTTTTAAGTGCTACTTTTATGTACTTTTCTTCCATTTCACATGCTATAAAATGGCGGGACATATAATAAGAAGACACCTCAATCGATGCACTTCCTGAAAATGTATCCAAGATAATGTCATCAAGTCTTGTATATTTTCTAATCAATTCGTTAATAAGTCGGACTGGTTTAGGGTCTGGGTGCTTATTCTTTTTACCCTGCTTGTCTTCAACAGGTACTTTATCTAACGCAAACATCTTCAATTCACTGGCTGTTTGCCACTCTTCATTATTAAAAGATGGGTCAAAATCACCTAAGTAATATCTATCGCTTTTACTGGTGTTATAGTTGTTATATGCAATCAATAGAAACTCAAATTGACGCACTGTATCAATGTTTTCACGAGGGTTGGTCTTACCCCAATCAATGATATCAACTACTGTAAAATTGTGGTCTTTATCATGAAAATTTTCTACAAAAGGTTTAATAACTCTCCTTACATTAGACTCAGTGTTGAATATCATTACAAGACCATCCTGCTTTATCTTAGGCAACACAGAGTTTAGCCAGCTCTCAAGGTCAAATCCCTTATCCCAGTCAACGCCTAAGATATTGATGTTGTATGGTGGGTCAGTTAATAGAACATCAATCGAACAGTCTTCTAACTTAGTAAGCAATTGCTCATATTTCATATGTTGAATGTTATCTATTAAATCAGATGGAATTGAAGACATAATTACACACTCTCTTTATCGTATTTATCATAATTATATCAAAACAATTTTGTCCGCAAGGGTGTACATTTTCATGGTCTTCATAACTTACTCATATAAAAAAGGTCACCTACTACTTGAAGTAAGTGACCTCTTGTCTTCTAATTCATCTTAGTGACCATCATACATTGACTTGTTGAATATACTACTTTGGCTTTGACTGTTAACTTTTTGACTAACAGCAACCTTTTGACTCTTATATATTAACAATATTCGTAATGATTTTTTGACATTTATTATCAATTTTCAAAAACTTTTTTCAAGTTAATAAATCATGCTAATTTACTTAGATATTGATGCTGTGGTCTTCATTAGTGATATGAAAACCGTAATGAGGGTTCTTCGAGCTTATTCAAGCTCTTCAATATCCTGAATATAATTACACATGATGAAGTTTGAAATGCTTGTTATAGCAGTCTTGAGCCTCCTTCAGATAGTTATGATTTAAGGTATCGTACTCATGTTAATGAAGACAATTACCAACCTAAGGTAATCAGCATTTCAGTCATGCAGCATTCACTCTTTCTGTCTTCACTGTTAACAAATAAGAGTCACCTACTTAAAGTAAGCAACTCTTGTCATGCATATCTTGTCTTCTTGCTTAATCATCGTCTACCTAACGTGTCATACCTCTACTTGATACACTACTTTGCTTTAACTGTTTGCTTTTTGACTAACAGCAACCTTTTGACTCTTATATAATAGCTGATTTTGAAATGGATTATTGAGAGTTATTATCAATTTCCTAAAATAATTTTAGTTGACAGATTAATACTAATAAATTGAATATAGATAAAGTTGGATTCGTAATGAGCATCGTCTTCAGCAATCTTCGAAGTTGTGTGAAGTCTTGTCTTTGCTGAATATAATTACACCTAATCATGATTCAAAACATCGTCAGGTAGGTTCTTCGAGTTAGTTCGAATATCATCTTTTAAGTTATGAATAAGAACATTAAGCTAAATCCTCAACAAGAATATCAAGTATCTCTTCTCCAGAATCAAATTGCTCAAACTTTAGGTTTAATACGGATTTAGGATAATAATTATTCTTTCCCCAGGAACACCCTAAACCAATTATTGCGGAATGAGACCTTAATACATAATTATAATCACTAAAGTAACTTATGGTATTACCGACTAATCTAACTTTTCCCTGGATTAGCAAATCACCTAGACATCCAATAACTTGTAATTTTCTAGGAGTATTACCATCATTTTTTATTTTTACATGATGTTCCTTGAAGTTCAATTTATTCTTTTTACAATCATAATAAAATCGACTTGTGTCCCTATTATAATAATCTAACCCACATAAATGCATAAAATTAGTCTTCTTACAAACCAAAGAGATTGTCTTGTTTTTAGTAACATAGGTAACCCGCTTATTTAAAAAATTTCTGTCATAAATATCACAAGCCTTAACAAGGTTACCTTTATACCTATTTAGCATTTCAATATCAGATGTGGTTGCATCGTGCATACCGTCATCTTTACGTCGTCTCATGCAATAATTCCTTTCGTACTGAATGTAATTCCTTAACTAACAACTATACACTATATAAAATAAAACAAAATAAAAAAGAGCTGTCAGTAATTAAACTGACGGCTCTTTTAGCAGATTTAGTTGTGGTCCCAGCGACCGATACGCCCGTACGTCGTACATTTATGTCTGGTTTAATTGTGGTCCCAGCGACCGATAGGCCCGTATGTCCTACATTTATGTCTGGTTTTATAGATGTCTGCCACATCTTGTTTACAAGTACATTATACAGAGGGGGGGGGTAAACTTCAAGAATCTTATAGAATATAATCTATATTTTATAATCTATAATTTATAAAATATATTCTATATAAGCTATTTCACTACATACAAAAAGTGCCTACCCTTATGGATAGACACCCCTTGGTCTATGTTAATTAAAGTACGTTGATACTAATATTACTTCACTGAATCATCTGCACCAAAGTTTACAATCTTCATAACTTAAGATACATCTTATAGAAAAAGGACTGAATGTTTATCCAGTCCTCTTGTTACTTAATTACTTAGAGTTACTAGTTAATCCAAGTATTCAAGCCTTGGTCAATGTAACTTTGGATAGGTTCATCCATATCAGTTGCATATAATGCGTATCCTACAGCTTTACCTTGCTTATCATATACTAACGCTGACTTTGGTAAAACTCCATTAGCCCAAATTGTATTTACAAAATGTGGATTCTCACCATCTACATATTGTGGGTCAATTTGTCCATAGATAAAGTTAGTTGCATCAGCTTTTGATTTGAAAATGTGGTCTGATACAAAGTAGTTACCACTTAGAGTGACTCATGGTGTTACCTTTAATCGAGCCTCAATGTCAGATGTTGTTAAGCCTACATCACTGGCTAAAGCTGAATTGTATTGGTCTGCATTCCATTCAATATCAGCACTACCCTTACCTGCAAAGTCTTGTAAGGCGAAGAATTGACCGTTGGCTAATTCTACTACACTTAGACCAGTTGCTGAGAAGTTGTTACCTAACATATTCTTGTTATGTTCGTCATGGTTCTTCCATTGGTTGAATGCAGTGTCAGCAATGGTATCAACATCTGCTCTATTACTTACAACTAAATACCAACAAAATAAAAAGAGCTGAATTGTTTTCCAACTCTCTACTTACTGTTATTAACGTACTACCCACTTCTTTTTTTCATTAGGTAATGCTCTAAAATTATCATCCAAAATGGAGTATCTTTTTATACTTTCAGCAGACTTGGGAGTAATCTTAGCAATCTTAAAATTTTCAAGTATACTTTCCTTGACTGAATCCATCAAGTTATTAATTCTTACTTCTTCCGTCATGAAACTCACTCCTCTCCACATGTCTATACTATATTATCAAACTGCTTCTTTTTCAATATTTAAATCTTCTGAACTTAATAACTTATGAAATTTTTGAGTTATTATCTTATAATCTACAGTTCCTTCAATTATTATCAAAAATAATCTATGTTTCCCCTCTTTAGTAGTCGCTATTTTTATACAGTAACTTCTATTTAATTTATCATTGGCATCTCCCTTATACTCAGTAATACCAACTGTAGAATCATCGAGGAATTCTGCCAATACTATCGCCTTTAGAATATTTATCCGCTTTTTACTATACGGAAACAAATCAATTAACCCTCTAAGTTTATCTATATTACCAATTAAATTTCTCTGTAAATAATCAAAAATACTACCAAATAATACAATATCATCTTTTCCAATAGGTTCATTTAACCCTTTAATAATATCCTTAGACACACTTCCTAAACAGGTAATCATTACTTCAACTAAATTATTGTGATACCGACCTGCATGAAAACTTCTTTTAAATGTCCTTAAAACCTTTTTATTCAAAATATATTGGGATTGTATTATAGCATTTACATCTTTATTTGGGTCAATGTAGCCATTTACATATTTCAAATTAACAACTAAATTTTTCATATCTCTACTTGTACTGAAAGAATAATCATAAGAATGAACACCTATAATATTTGGTTCATATCTACAAAATGATTTGAATACCATGGAATATTGCTTATTTATTTCATACTCTGAAATTTGATTGTAACTTCCAAATAATTTCTTGGAATCATCTTCAACCATACTACTTACATTCATTAATTGTGTACCCTGATAATCTATATACATGAATAATCCTGCAATAATTAACATCGAAATTGCAATCAAACCATTAAAATAAACAGTAAGAATTTTCCCATCTTTATTCGGAAAATACATTGAAAATATTCCCATCTTTATTCGGAAAATACATTGAAAATATTCCCCATAAAAAAGAAACTACCGCTAACCCATACCCTATATTTCTAGATGTGCCATGATACTTAAAGATATTATTCTCTCTATCAGCTATAAAAGGCATATCCATAACATACTTTTTATACAAATGGCTATCACTTATCAATAACCACAATATAGCAATAATTAGAGCGATTGAACTGACCCATTTACTTACAGTTTCATTTGCAAATATCGCAATGCTATGCCCAAAAGATACCCATAAAAGTAATGAAACTAATCCTATAAATGATAGTGATACCCAAAAAATTCTCCAACGTATTTGATGCCACCAATTACTTATATAAGATATCAAAACTAATTTATGTCCTTTGTAGCTCTGTTTCTTATCTTCCATTTCCCTAAACCTTACATATATTTAATTAATACCCTATATGTATAGTTTATCACACCCATAAATCACTAGATACAGTCTTCATAGGACAATTTCACTCCTTAAACTATTTCACCCCATACAAAAAGTGCCTACCCTTATGGATAGACACCTTTGTTGGTCTATGTTAGTTATAGTACGTTGAAACTTACATCATCAGTTACTTCATATAATCCAAAGTTTACAATCTAAAACAAGTATAATACGTTGTTTCTCAATAAGTGTAGGCTCAAAATTATATCCGATGTTTATAATCTATAACACTTAAAATACATAAGAAAAGACTTGACGTTTATCAAGTCTTCCCTGCTAATAATTACCTAGAGTTACTATTTAATCCACGTACTGATACCTTGTGATGTGTATGAATCGATTGGTTCGTCCATGTTGTTTGAGAACAAGCCCCAACCAACTGCGTTTCCTTGCTTGTCATATACTTGGAATGAACCATTAATACCGTTGCTACCACCTACAGAATCCCAGATACTTCCTTCTAGTGGGTCTGGATTATCAAATGATGATGCAATGAATGAGTCGTAATCACCTTTTGTCTTGAAGATATGGTCTGATACATAATAGTTACCTGTTAAAGTAATATCATTTTGTGGTGCTTGATTTGCGATATCTTCAGCTGTCAATCCAAATTGGTCGGCTGTTGTAGTATTAAATTGGTCTGCATTCCAATCTACTCCGTTTTGAGCATTACCACCAAAGTCTTGAAGTAGTAAGAATTGACCGTTGTCTAATTGGACTACACTTACACCAATGTCAGTCAGTGAACTATCTAGTAAGGCTCTATTATGGTCAGGTGAATTCTTCCATTGGTTCATAGCGTTTTGAGCAATGGTATCTACGTCCGCTCCGTTGGTTACAGCTAAGTTTTCAGCCATGTTAGTTGAACCGTATTGTTGTAGATGTGGTTCATCTGCAAAGCCATCATGGCTGGAATCGTCAATATTACCAGATGCGTTTACTACCTTAGATACAGTAGTAGCACGGGATACTGAACCTGCAGATAAGTTGCTGTCTACGTTTAGGGCTTTTAAACCGTTTTGTTGACGATATGCATTTACTAGTTCAATTACCTTACTTGCAACAGCTGATGTATCTACTGTAGCTTGTGGGGCGTCTGTTGTATATGTGAATGTTAAGACTTTGTCACCACTTACAGAATCAATTGTTTGAGTGTCAGCACCCTTTAGAGTGTAATCACTAACTTTAACAGCTTCAGCTTTGTAGGCTGTACCGTTATCAACCTTTTCTGACTTGGCAGTGGCGATATCTTTACCAGATTCGTCTACATACTTAGTAGTGATGGTTGATTGTTGGACTGGTTCAGCGTTCTTTGTGTAGGTGAATGTTAGAACTTTGTTTCCACTTACAGAATCAATTGTTTGAGTATCAGAACCTTTTAGGGTGTAACCATCAAGTTCTTTAGCCTTAGCAGTATATGATGTACCATTTTCAATGCTTTCTTTAGTAGAGTCCAGTACCTTACCATCTTCATCTACATAGTTTACAGTGATTTCTGACTTAGTAACTTCTGGGTCAGCGTTCTTTGTGTAGGTAAATGTTACTTCATTACCAGCTTTATCTACAGTTACATCTTTAGCTGACTCGCCTTTTACAGTGTAGCCCTCAATTTTCTCAGCAGTTATAGTTTTAGTAGAACCCACCTTTTCACTTGTTGTTGAATCAGCGTGTAGAGTTTTACCAGACTCATCTTGATAATGAACAGTTACATTTGCAGTGTCTTCTGCTGGTGTAGTGTCTTTAGCTTTGTATGTAAATGTAATTACATTATTAGCACTATCCTTGTCTACTGTTACTGACTTAGTTTTATCATCATTCAATGTGAAATCATCAATTTCAGGTGCATCTTCACTTACAGTTGAGCCGACTTTTTGGTCGGTTAGTGTCTTAGATGCTTTAATTGTTTGACCAGCTTCATCCACATAATTTACAGTTACATCAGCTTTGTCAGTCACGGGTGTAGTGTCATTAGTCTTATATTTGAATGTGATTGAGTTATCACCATCTTTAGTAACTGTAACTGACTTAGTTTTATCATCATCCAATGTAAAGCCAGTAATCTCAGGTGCATCTTCACTTACAGTTGAGCCAATCTCTTGTCCTGGTAGAACCTTGGCAGTTGTAATTGGAGTACCTTTTTCATTTACATAGTTTACAGTTACATCCTTCTTAGTGATATTTTCTGTATATGTAAATGTAACAACATTGTTTTCTGTACCACTGACGTTAATTGTTTGAGATGCGTCACCTTTGATGGTATATCCGTTAATATCTAAAGCCTTTACAGTGTATGGCTCTCCGATTTTAGCACGAACTGTCTCAAAGCCATGGACACCCACGCCTTTATCATCATTATACAAAATGGTTATAATACGGTAGTCCACGGCTTGTTCATCTGTTAAGTATGTGAAAGTAATTTCATTATTACCCTTATTAACTTTAATTGTTTGATGTAAAGTTCCTACCGTATAACCGTCAATTTCTTTTGCGTAAGCATCATATTCTGAACCAACTTTAGCCTTAGGAGTTGAGTCAGCTGAAATTGTTTTACCATCTGAATCTACGTAATGGATTGTAATTGTAGCGTTATCAGTTGTGGTTGAACCGCCACCATTGTGACTGCCCGAATTACCGCTATTTGAACCACTGCCACCATTATTTGTGTCCGTGTCTGGTGTAGTAGTTGTTGTTTCTTCATCGGGTGCATTCTTAATATAAGTTTTTTCTGAACGGCTATTTTCTAATGTTAAGTTAGCATTTGAACCCTTAACCCATTCGTTAGTTGAAACACGATAATATGTAATGCCATTTACGACGACCTTAGTATCAGTCTTCCAATCAGAGTTACCAGAAAGTGCTCTATTCGTGATTAATTTTGCTCCAGATAATGGGTCTGAATACAATTGTGCGTATTGAACATTTCCAACATGAACAACACCTGTCAAACTTTGTTTTGAAGTCTCATCAGCCAAATCCATTTCCTTAGCGTTAGCGTATTCATTACCACCTACTAAAAGGTATGTTTCTCCATCCACACCCTTTACTGCTTTGGCAGTCTTCCAATCAGTCCCATTTTGTAGACCTCTGTTAGCCTTATGAATACTGTCTTTAGTAACACTATTCCAAAGTTGAACTGAACTACTTGTAGTCGAATTAGCAGTAGCTACATTGTTTACAGCTGATGCATCAACAGTCTTTTGAGCTAATGCAGTTGCACTGAATAATGTAACGAATGTTAAACCTACGGTTAACCAACCTTTCTTTGAATGTACTAACTTAACCTTGTATACCTTGTCCTCAAGTGCTTTATTTAGGCGCTTCTTTTTAAAATCCATCTCTTCTTCTAACCCCTTTATGTTTGTAAATTAATTTGAACAATTTAAATTAATTCTCTTTAAATCTACAATCCTCCTATTTTTTTGAATAACCGTAATATGACTTAAACGAACGTCACGGACATACAAAAAAAGAGTTGATAAAACTGATGTAAAGTCAGTAATATCAACTCTTAAGGTAAGTTATTTTTTTATATTTAGACACTGCCTTAATCGTTCGTTTAAGGCATGTAATACAATTTATTTCATGAATTAAGTATAAATCAACTGCTTAGACAAATGAAGTCCCTTTCTCGAATGTTCGAGATAATTTCCTTCTTTTAGCAATTCTGTACACCGTCCTCTCTGAAACATCGCACTTTAAAGCAACCTGTTTCACAGTCAAATCAGGGTTTCTGTAATAGCGTTCAACCTTATCTTGAATTTTTTCATCTAAAAATGGTCGACCTAAAGTTTTGCCATCCAACTTCGCCTGTCTTAAAGCTTCTTTAGTACGTGTCCTTAAAGTATTTACTTCGAACTCACTGAACATCGCTAAAAGTTGCATCATAAGTATACCGGTTGGACTGCTTGTATCAATATTCTCCGTTACCGATTTGAAAGCTATGTTATTAGATTTTAAGTCTTCCAAAATATTTAACAATGAAGACATCTTTCTTGAAACTCTGTCCAACTTAACTACAACAAAGGTCACCTCATAACCTTCCTTAGCTTTCTTCTTACATTGTCTTATTGCCTTCTTGAACTCTGGTCTATCATCTTTACGACCGCTCATCTTTTCAGAATATATCGTATCTACTTTATTATCTTTAAGTATTCTACCTTGAGCTTCATAACCAAGTTTTTGCCTGTCCTCAATAGTCGATACCCTCACATAACCAATTGAAATTTTCTTGTTGCTACTATCTACTACATTCATCAATAACACCCTTCCTATACATAAAATGTTTATTATATTGTTATTGATTAAATGTCAGTATTCATATTGTTTCATGTGATATATATATAACTGCCTGTCATCATGTTGATGACATAGACTTTCTGCTTTAATGATTGCCTTTTAGCTTTAACTGATTGATTCAACAAAAATATGATAACGTCATTTTGTAATGTAATGTGACAATCATTATCAATTTGCAAAACTTTTTTAAACAAATCAAAAAGACACGTCTTGAGCTTTCTTCAAGACGTGTCTTCGCTTTGATATAACTATACTTGATTCAGATTTAAATCATTTCTTCAGCTTTTTTCGAGACATGAATAACCTTATCTACATCAAACTCTTTAGCATACAAAGATTCAATCTCACCCTCAACAGCCTTTATTCTCCAATCAGATTTAAATAATAACCTAGACTTTACCTCAGTTAAAGTCTGTTCAATCTTGCAGTCTTCATAGTTGTATTCAGATATCGTGTCTGCCTCATCCACTTTGATATCTTTCAAATAATACTCTTTAAAAAAACTGTCCGTTACTATGTACAAAACACGTAAATTCACCATCAATATAACCTCACTTATCAATTTATATTGATAACTTACCGTCTTTCGTAGCGTTTCACTAGTCGATATTATCAGCGACAAAAAAAGATGATGCTAATTAAGCATCACCCTTGATATTATTGCTATCTTTAGTATTTTCAACTTTATCAGCAGTAGCGTGATTTTCTTTCCTTTGATTAACCGCCTGCTGTTTCATTAGCTTAATGACCTCATCTGACAATTTATGAAGTTCGCCTATCTTAACGCCGATTTTATTGTCTAGGTCAGTCAACTTAGCATTATCTTTGTTATCTTCATCAACAAATTTTAATGAAGAAAGTACATCTAAATGGCGCTTGAACTCAGTCATTTTAACAAATAATTTATCATCTACAGCAAACCATTTTTTACCACTTTCCGTGTCTATAATAGTTATTCCTGAAATTCTACCATTCTTAACACGAGTAGAAATCCCTTGCAGAAGACCAAGCCTTTTCTCGTTCTTATCATTCCGCAGGTACTTTGATGCAACCTTATCCCTTTCAAGTTGAAACCATAACTCATCAAAAGTAAGACCATGCTCACTTGTCTTCCTACTCAAGATTTTCGGTATACGTTCAATTAGTATCGATGTAGCTGATGTCTTCATACTTAGCACACTCCCTATAATTTTTAAGTTTCTAATATATTAGTTGTGTGTGTTGTACCTCTGTTCTTACTTGTCTTCAATAATTTCTTCATGATTATACAAAGATAAATATCGATACACCGTTTTCCTGCTTATGCTGTAACTTTTGGCTAAGTCTGATACAGACTCTGTTTTCTTACGCAATATCAATTGTTCAATTTGATATTCAGAAAGCTTTTGAGGACGTCCATCTTTAAAAAAAGGATTATGTTCTTTCTGATATTTTTTTCCAGCCTGAGTCCTTTCAACGATTCTTGAGCGTTCCATTTCTGCTATTGCTGAAAAAACGGTAAAAACTAAATGTCCAATATCATTGTCTTCAACACGACCTAGGTCTCCAAACTCCAAGACAACATGCCTATCCCTCATTTGTTGCATAATAGTAAGGCTATCTTGAGTATTTCTTGCTAATCTATCCAACTTATAAATATATATAACATCATCTTTATTAACTTTATTTATCAATTCTGTTAACTTAGCTCTTTTATCTTTAGATTTACCTGACTGTTTTTCCGCAAAAATGTGTTCATTATCAACACCTTTTGATTCAGCCCAATTTACTTGAACATTTAAATCTTGCTCAAAAGTACTGACTCTACAATATGCCCACTTCAATTCAAATCACCTCTAATACTTATTACACTAAGTTTCTAACCACCTTAACTCTGCATAAACAGGCTCTTCAAATGCCTGTATATTAACTTTTAAGTTTCTATACACTTATTAAATGTCCTCCAAATCTGTAACTATGTTTAATCCGTTACCTCCATTATCATCAGGCGGTAACTTATCGTCTTTATACTTAGCAGCAGTATCATATTTGTTCTTGAAATTCTTCTTAACATCCTGTGTATCTAAGAAATTTGTTCTAATTTTGTAAAACCCATTATTCATCTTATGAATCAAAACATTATTAGCTGGTTTTAAATCTGGTGCATTAATAAAGAACAGTCCCTGTCTAGTTTGTTCTTCATTCTTCATGGCATTTGCCAATTCTTGTGTGTTGTCGATACTATTTGAAACATTTGCAGGTGCATATCCTATAAATTTTGTTCCAAGTGCATCGTAAACCTTTCCTAATGCGTTTTTTGCAAAATTTTGGGTGATAATCATTAATGTAGCACCTCTGCTTATGTGTTCTTGGGCTATTTTCACACACAGTCTCTCAATTTCATTTTTGAGTTTGACCTTCTTATCATCAATATCAATGTATTCTGAATCAGCACGGCTCAAAAGATTAGCATATTCGTCCACTACTATTAACATTTTGCTTAGTTGATGGTCTTTATTAACCTCATTAAACTGTTTGATATTAATCACACCATTTTTAATAAACTGATTTTTACGCCCAGTACAAATTTCATCTACCTTTGTTAACATTTTATAAACTTCAAGAGGTGTACCCGAAATATACATTCCAGCTTTGTCCCAACGTAAAGCTGAATAGTCTTCATCCTTCACAGTTCCAATAAATACATCATTATACATTAAACTTCCATTATCATTTTTCATGCTTAGAATCGAAGTTATCATCATAGTAGCTAATGTACTTTTACCTGACCTAGATAGCCCTCCGACGAGAGTCGCTGGGAAATCATTTTTTGGTAACTTTAGTATTACCTCACCCATATCGCCATTTCCTATATCCAGTTCATTCTTAGTAGCATTGTTGATGACACTTTGAGTGGTCAACTTTCTACCCGAATAATTGTTTTTTAGCTGAAATACTAAATTTAAGGACCCTTTATCACTAAGTTCTTCTACAGTAGTTTCAACCCTAACCCTCTTACTTATACTTGGTAAATTGGTCTTAACGTTATTTATAGTAGTATCTTCATTCAAAATACAGCGAATCATAAGTGCATTATCAGTTTCGATAATACTGTTCTTATTTAAGTTCCAGATGCTTAATCCGTATTCAATACCTTTTTTATCTATGAATTTGATGATTTCTACAGCCTTTTTACTTCTCACAATATTCATTATTTCTTGGTTGTATTCATCGTCTTCTTTCATAAGTTCTTCTAATCTCTTAGTGCTTTTATAGTTCTTAATATTTTCCCAATCATTGCCTAGGTTATTATCAATCAACAGTTTGATATATGAATCTTCATCAACATTAATCAGATAGTCTAAATCGATGTAAATGAACTTAGAATCTAATTTTGGTATCACATAGTTTGCTTTACAATATACCTCATCAAAGTCACTAATGATAGATAAAACATTGTAATTATAAAAGCCCAAATTCAATACCATACAACCACCATAAATTTGATTAATATATGTTTCCTCATCTTTAAAAATGACGTGTCTTCTTATTTCAATATCGCTGATTGTAGAGAATACCTGACTTAATAAATAAAATACGTTTAATTCATTATCAGATGTATCTAACCTATTAATATATTCAGCCGTCTCTTCCACCCATTTATAGTTAAAAAATTTTAAAACTATTGGCAATAAAACCAATTGGATAATTAAACTAAGAATCTTTAATTTATGCCATAAATAAAGTTCAACAACTAAAGTAACACCAGTAATTATCAGCAGTGTGAGGTTACTGATTCTCCTATTATTTTTAAAATTAGATAGCCTTCTTTTTAGGCTAAAGTACGTAATAGCGCTATCCACAACTAATCTATGAGCAATTTTATATAGATAATATTTAGTATTAAATCCCTGCATCACTATCACCTACCTTTGTTGGGTATAGTGAGGATAAATGTTGCTCTTTCAACAACTTAGATTTTTTATATTCCGCCAGAATATCTTCATAAATTTCCTCGTCATTTATGGACTTGAGTTTTTTCAACGCACCCACAAATTTATCAACATCTTCATCTTCAAGTGACAGTGCACCCTTACCTGAGACTAAATAACTGGATAGATATTTTGCGTTTTGTCTTTGTTTAATAACAATTGATAAAATCCTGTTGTTTTTTAAAACATCTGACAACATATCGTAACAATACTCACGTTCATTAAAGTTTGTAACTACCACTGGACAAAAATTATGTTTAATTGCATCTTCAACTCTACTCTTAACGTTATTATCAAAAAGAATAATCTTGACCCTTAGAAGTAAATGCCTATCTTCATTAATTTTATAGGCTAGGTATGTTGATAACGAGAAATCTTTATCGATATCAATACTAGTTGTAAATAGTCCACGCTGTCTTAAATACCACATAACATAACCTATAGTCATTCCGTTCATAATTCTATCAATATCTAATGTAGAACCCTTTTTATAAAAAACTCTTGGTGCTCTTCCAGCAGTAATACCAGTCAAATAAGAAGAACTTACTAAACTACTTTTAACTAGTGACCTAGTTTTATTATTAGCATTTACAGCTAAAATATCGGTAATTGATTTTACAGTCATTCCTCCCGTTTGAATTAATAGCTTCACAATCTCATCACTTGAAACTGCCCTATGTACATCTTTACCATATTGATACTTTCTCATAGTACCAACCTCCTCTTAAATGTTTTTTGTAAGGGGGTTCGGCTATTTGTTTCACTAGTTATCTACGATTTTGAATCTCAACCTGAAGATTATTAAGTTGATAGAAACAAATTGCTAACACCTTACGTACACGTCTATAACAAGGTTTCAACAAGTTTCTTGTTTCAGTAAGCAAAAAAAAGAAGACTGAATTAACAGTCTTCCTAAATCGTTATTTTATCAGATATCCTCTTCTTCAATCGAAGTTAAATCATTGTAATCAACTAAAATCTCTTCTTCAGCATCTATATAAGCTAAAACATCTTTACCATCTACAAATGAGGAATATAAATGGTCATTTCCATCATCTGTGTTAAATCTCTTGGCAAATTTTAAAGCTATATCCTTACTTAGGGTCCAGCCCAAAGCATCTTCTAAATTCGATGACTTGCTACTTACCCCCCTCCAAATTTTAATTATTGAACCCAACTCTTTAGAATGAAGTTTATTCAAATCTTCAGCATTATTCTTTGTCTCTAAGAATAGTTTTTTAAAATCAAAGTCAGCAAAATGGTATTCAGAATGTTGATACGCTGAAAGAGCGACTTTTCTCTTGCCTTCATCTTCAACTTTATTACTAATGAGTAACAACCTTAAAATCATTATTTTATACGCTTTGTCGGTAGTATTAACAACTTGTAGCGGATTCATTTGTTTAATCATTCTGTCGTTAAATTGCTTTATATATGAATCAATTACCTTGAAATCATCTTTAATATAAACTAATTGAATGAGAGTTAACGAGTCTATATCAAATAAAACAAATGCATAAAATCCATTTGAAACAAACAAATAATCATCCAATTGTTTTTTACTTAGATAATTTAAAAGTTGTTCGCAATCATAATATCCAGCATTAAAAAGGTCAAAATTATTGTCTGACCTAACATAATCAAAGTATTTTTTATCGACTTTTTTTGCATTGACTAGACCATTTTCTAAGAGAATTTGCTCTTGTATATCATCAAGTTCTGTCATTAGTTAATTACCTCTTAAGTAGCATAAACGTTAAGAAAATTATATATCAAGAGCGGTTAATAATGTGTCATTATTAACCGCTAGTTTTATCATCATTTAAATATTTTTCCTGAAATGTGGAAAAAATGATAATAGTCTATGGTCATTACGAATTTTTTTCTATATTCTTTGTCTTGTAAACTAATCGATTAGTAAACAATACACACAATAATTTTAAGGATGGTTAATTTAATGACAGAAACAAACAACAAAGAAACACGTACCATTAAAGGTATCAAAATAACACTTACAGAGCGCTCAGCATCTTCGTGGTTAACGTACCATCGTTTTAAGGACGAATATGGTGAATTGAAACCCCAACAGTCAAAGACATTTGGTAAAAAATCCAACGCTAAGAATATAAATGATGCATTTAAGCAAGCGTACAAATGGATTACTGAAGAACAAGAAAAAATCGACAGCGGGTTCGTTGCCGACGGAAATGAGATAACCCTAGGTGAATACATTGAGACCGAATGGAATCCCAACAGACCTGCGACTGCGACATACGACCGTTACCACTCACAACTAAATATGAAAGCCTTTGATAAAATTAAGAAGATGAAGATAAGTGCTATCAATTTAAAAGCCGTTAAAGAATTATTTGAAGTTATATCAAAGACTAAATCAGATAGAAAGCCTTACAAGACGCCTTCTAGAGGCTCGCTTGAAAATTATAAGAAGGCATTATCAAACGTCTTCAAAAGTGCTATGGCTAACAATGTTGTAGATTCAAATCCAACGCTAAGCCTAGAAATAAAACGTTTAGTTGACCAAAAACACCTTATTGAAGAGTCGAAAAGCAGACTTGAAAATCGTAATGCATTTAGTAAGGAAGATATGAAAATCATTTTGAATCACTTGAAAAAAGTAGATTATCAAATGTACGTTGTTGCTAAGATTATGGTCTTGACGGGTTTGAGAACTCAGGAGGTTGATGCATTAGATATCAATAAGAGCATCGATTTTGAGAATAATTGTTTCATAATCTACCAAGCGGCAACTTATGTGGCTGGAAGAGGAACCACCTTAAAACAAACTAAAACAGATACTCCTCGTAAAGTTTATTTCAATGACAGTGTAGCCAACTTACTTCATGACCAAATCAACAGGAAGATGACAGAGCTTAAATCATTAATGAGTAAAGATGAAATCAGCAAGGAAGACAACATTTTCTTAGTAAGCTCCCATCGTGAATACCCAAATCGTTTGTACCAAACTCAATGGCTATCAAAGCAGTTTACTAAATACATATCCGACTTAAAAGTTAAGCAATATCAGTTATATAGTTGCCGTCATACTTACGCTACATGGCAACTTGAGGCAGGTAGCCCTGCGGAGGCAATCGCGCAAAATATGGGTCATGACATCAAGACATTTTACAAGTATTATGTGCATGACCTAGATGATGCAAAAAGAAAATTAGGTCAAAAAGACTTACTTAACGAAGCAATTTAGACATCATTCATGTCATCATTGAGACTTTTACATTAAAAAAGAGCATTCAACCACAAAATTGAATGCTCTTTTTCTACCTAAAATATCTCGTAAAAACACTATAAAAGATTCGAATTACCTTTCAAAATAGTCAAAAATGTCATCATTTATGTCATCATTGCCCTTTTACGTTCGAATGTTAAGCAAACAAAAAGCCCACAACCTCAAGGGTCATAGGCTCCTATAGAACAGGTAAATAATAGTGCGGGTAAGAAGATTCGAACTTCCACGGAGATAATTCTCCACAAGATCCTTAGTCTTGCGCGTCTGCCAATTCCGCCATACCCGCATTCCTGACGTACAAGTAACATTTTACAATTCATTAAAATCAATTACAAGTAGATGTTCGATAAATCTTACTTAAACATTAATATTTTTTATAAACTTTAACTTCCCATGACATTTTCCACATACATATCGACTGGTATTAATTTTTCTAACACGTTGATAAATCGTATGACACTTAACGCACTCATACATATGAATTCTCTTGTGCTTATTTGCATTATTAAGAGGTGGAGCATATCTTAGTCCACCAACTTGTTTTAGCAGTAGCTTGAATTCTTGATTTTTATGCTGTGAAGGCATCCCTGCATTATACAAATGATAGTGACATAGTTCATGCTTTATAACCCCTACTAGCCTATCCATACCATATACCTGATATATCTTAGGATTGATATCGATATGCCGGTCATTCAAATGAAACCTTCCACCAGTTGTGCGCAAACGACTATTAAAGACAGCACTATGAACAAAAGGTTTCCCAAAATTTTCTTGGGAAACCTTTTTAATCAAGATTGTCAATTCTTCATTCGTCATTAAATCTGTGTCATCTTTTGAATATATTTTGAAAATTTATCCATATTCTCATCTTGAACTTGTTCAGCATCATTGAACTTCTTACGATCGATTGTCTGATCTTCATTAATGCTGTCTGTCATTTCTTGACAAGCTTCAACGTATTTTTTGAATGAACTAACCAATGACATATGTGTCCCCATGAATCTAGCTGGTGCTTTAGCCTTCTCTAACTTGCTTAAAATATCAGCATAAGTATCAGTACCTGATTTGAAATCATGCATGATCTTTGTATATTCAACGGCATCGATCTTTTCTACTTGATCACGATCCAATGCCTTGCGCAACTTATCGAATTCTGGATTTAACTTATCTTGTTCATCTTGAATAGTTTGAACAGAATTATTGATTAAATTACCGTAGATCATTGCTTTCTTTTGTGTTTGATTCATAGTTACTCTTCCTCTTCTTTCAAAGTCTTTTCAGTATATATATCTCTTTCAATAGTAAACCTTGGACGATGTTTTACTTCACTAAATATCTTACCAACATATTCACCAATAACACTAATACAAATCAATTGAACACCACCAAGTGCCCAAATCGAAATCATCATTGATGACCATCCTGATACAACATGTCCATTAATCTTCTGTACCAAAGTATAAATTAATAAGAAAATACTAATTAAAACAATGAAGAAACCTAATCCCATAATCATTTTAATAGGAACAATAGAAAATGACGTAATACCATCCATTGCAAACTTGATCATTTTGCGTAGCGGATATTTAGATTCTCCTGCAAATCGTTCTTTTCTAGCATAATACACTTTGTCTGATTTAAAACCAACTAATGGGACAATTCCTCTTAAGAACAAATTAGTCTCTTTATAACTCAGCAATACCTCACAAGCACGTTTGCTCATTAGACGAAAATCTGCTGAATCAGGAACTAACCTAACTCCAAGCCAACCCATACACTTATAAAACAGCTCGGCTGTATTACGCTTAAAAGCACTATCGGTATCACGATTATTACGCACACCATAAATAACTTCAGAACCGGCAATAAACGAGTCGACCATTTTAGGAATAGCATTAACATCATCTTGAAGATCGGCATCAATCGTAACTACTGCATCCGAATCCTTAGAAGCCGACGTAACACCTGCCAATAATGCTCCCTGATGTCCAAAATTACGACTCAGCTTCACACCACTGACAACTGTATTCTCCTTTGAAAATTGATCGATCAAACTCCAAGTCTTATCCTTACTTCCATCATCAACAAAAACTATTTTACTATTAGCTGAAATCTTATCAGCCTTGATTAAATTAGTCACTATTCTTGTTAATTCTTTAGTCGTCTCATGGAGTACCTCTTCTTCATTATAACAAGGCACAACAATACTTAGTTTAAACATTGCGTGAATGACTCCCCCTCCATTTTTGACTTATCATTTTAACAAAATTATACAATCCTACACTTCCAAGGATAGCAATCACCGGAATGAATTCTAGACGATACCTTCCTTGTACCTCAATTAATAGTTGTACAACCGCATAAGCCATTAATGGTAATAATAACAAATAAATATTATTACTGAATTTTTGTTTGAATAATAGTAGTGAACCAAGCCATGAGAATATGATCAAAATGACCGTACCCATATATGCCGTCATCCTCATTAACGACGTTGCTCTAGCTGAATGTATTTTATCAAATCCAGTAAAATCAGCTGCCGTAGAGTTTTGGGCCCAAAGAGTGCTATTTTTACTCCAAAGCAAACTCAACCATTTATGATTGCTATTCAAATAATTAATATTCTCACGAATTACACTATACTCTTTTTTGCTCATAGTATTTCTAGTGTCCTTTAGATCGAATCGATCAACCATAGCTTGATCATAGACACCTCTAGAATTATAATCCAAACCAATTACGAACTTCCATTCAGAATCACGATTGGACAGGCCATACTCATTTAATCCGGATGACTTGATAGCCATACCAGCGCCACTAAAAATAACAAAATAAATTAACAATGTTAGTAACAGTTTCCAAACAGCATCTAAATGCAACTTATTGTTACTAATAAATAAATACATAACGGCGAACACTACAATACCTGCAATGACGACTGGTCCAATAGGACGAATGATACTTCCTAGTCCCAAGGTTAATCCAGCAAGCCCAAATGACCAATATTTATTTAACATAATCAAATAAAATGTAACTAAGAATAATAGCATCCCTAAATATTGATTATTTGTTTGGCTATTCAATGCAAACCAATCTAAATCAATCATTAATAACAAAACAGATAAACGAGCCATTTTGATATTATCAAATATCTTAACTACCAAGTTATACATTACTACCAAAATTAAGACTTGGTATAAAACATTCAATAGTTGAATTGCAATAATGTGATGACCGAATATTTTGACCACGGCCATTACATAAACCAAAAATCCTGTCTGATAGGCCCATTTAGCAAAATAATCATTATCCATCTGATAGATACTCTTGCCGCTTAAAGCCCTTGGCGTATTGTGCCAGAAAGCTCTAAAATCACTGTATTGAGTCTGTGGCAATAATTTGATCCAAATAATTGCCACGATTGCGAAAATAGTAATCAAACTAAATAAAACTATTTTATTTTTAACAGGATTCTCATCCGATATTCTTATTAAAACTAGTGCTGCCAATAATACTAATATAAGGGCACAAATAAGAACCAGTACGTTGAATACTGGTTCATAAGTTAAATAATTCTTACCAAAATAAATCACCATCTGTACGAATACTACTGATGTGAATATAGCAACACAAATTAATACAATTTTACTGATAACACTCTGAAATTTGTTAAGCATAGTTCCCTCTTCTATCGTTCCCTCTAACTACAATTAAATTGCAGTTTCATCAGTATGAATGTGTGTTGCCACATATTCACCTAACTTTTTAATACATTCCTCAATATTCTCCATGCTTGAAGCGTAACTGAAGCGAATGTGACCTTCTCCACCAATACCAAAATAACTACCTGGCAAAATAGCAAGATGTTCTTGTTCAAGAATATCAAAACATAACTTGACGTCATCTTGTTCCAATCCATCGGGAATCTTACCAAACAAGTAAAAGGCTCCATCGGGATCTGGACATTCAAATCCGAGTTGCTCCAATCCTGCTGCTAATACATCACGTCTACGACAATACTCATTACGCATGGCTACTGGATCATTAAGACCGTTTTTATAAGCTTCTAATGCGGCAGCTTGAGTAATTGATGTAATTGATGTAGTTGCTAATTCATGGATCTTGTTGATCTGAGAAATAATCTCAGATGGTCCACAGACAACTCCGAATCTCCAACCAGTCATTGCGTGAGATTTAGACAATCCATTCAGCAATAATGTTTGCTCAGGTAAGAAATTAGCGAAGGACTCATGCTTAAAATTATAAGTCAATTCACTATAAATTTCGTCACTTAATACAAAGACATCATACTTTCTTAATACATCTGCAAGTTCAATCAACTCATCACGCGTATAACTAACACCTGTTGGATTACTTGGATAATTGAATAAGAAAATCTTTATTTTTGGATGTGTAAGCATAATTTGATTTAACACATCTGGTGTAACTTTAAATCCAGTTTTAGAAGTATCGATATAAACTGGTGTTGATTTATTAAAGTTTGCATCAGGACCATAGATAGTAAATGAAGGTGATGGAATCAGCACTTCATCTCCTGGTTGCAAAATTGCATTGAAGGCGGAAAATACCCCTTCAGTCACACCTGTTGTAGCAATAATTTCAGATTCTGGATCATAGTTTAAATTGTATTTGGTATGTAAGTAGCTTGCAACAGCATTCAATAGCTCATGGTCACCTTCTGGAACGGTGTAATGAGTTTTATTATCTTCGATGGCCTTAATTGCAGCCAATTTAATGTGATCCGGCGTAGGAAAACTAGGCTCACCGATAGTCATGTTAACAACATCAGGAATTGCCTTAGCACGGGCATTAAACTTAAAGATATCTTGTTGCTTGATGGCCACTACTTCTGGTTTCATTAAGGATAAAATATTTTTCTTCATGTTTAAACACCTCTTTCGGCATATTTTATCATATCTCAACTTGTTAAAAAAATAGACATTCAAAAAAATGAATGTCCAAATATGAAATGCAATATGTTTGACTATTTATCAAAAACCGTGTACGGAGTTCTGCGTTTATGAGCTGTCTTTTTGTACCAGTTCTCAATTATTTCAGCACTCTTTACAGGAATATCTCTTCCCTCAAGATAATTATCTATGTCTGTGTACGATACACCAAGAGCTTTCTCATCTGGAAGGCTTGGACGATCCTCTTCAAGATCAGCCGTTGGTGTTTTTTCATAAAGATTCTTAGGAGCATTTAGCTTCTCTAACATAGCCCGGCCTTGACGCTTATCTAATCTGAATAATGGAGTAACATCCGCTGCACCATCACCAAATTTTGTATAGAACCCTGTTATATTTTCGGCCGCATGATCTGTTCCTACGACCACACCCTTATTATCTCCGGCAATTGCATATTGTGCAATCATACGCATTCGAGCTTTAATATTTCCCTTGTTGAAGTCAGTGATATTTAATCCATTAGCTTCAACTGCCTTGACCATTGAATCAACACTATCTTTAATATTGACTCTAGAAACAACGTCGGCATTCATCCATTCAATAGCCTGCATCGCATCAGATTCATCGGCTTGTTCTCCATATGGCAAACGGACCGCGATAAACTTATAATCTTGGTCATCAGTTTCATCACGCAACTCTGTCATAGCCATTTCTGATAATTTACCAGCCAAAGTAGAATCTTGTCCACCTGATATTCCTAATACTAATGTTTTTAAAAATTTATGATTTAATAAGTAATTCTTCAAGAAATCAACGGAACGACGAATTTCTTCTTCTGCATCAATTACAGGTTTTGTTCCTTCATATTCAATGATTTCTTTTTGGAGTGGTCTCATTTATTAGTCACCTATTCTAATGTTATTTACGTCATTACGAATCTTTTCGATATATTTCATCTTATGACTATAAAGTTTTGATGACAAGTCAACTGGATAAATCTGTGGATTTAAAATACGTTTGTATTCATCCCATAGAGAATCAAGATTCTTAGCACAATAAGATCTAATATCTTGAACACTTGGAGATTGATATACTTGCTTACCATCAACGAAGATATCTGTCAGCAATGGTTCTGCTTGGAAATCTTCAACCGTCTTATTGATATAAGTATATTGTGGATGGAACATATATAGTGATGAATGTTTACGAGGATCTTCATTCCAAAGTGTGACGTAATCACCTTCAGATTTATTATTCTTTTTGTTATTAGTAATTCTCCACACTTGTTTTTTACCTGGTGTAGAAATCTTAACTGCATTACTTGATAATTTCAAAGTATCCATCATGTTACCACGATTATCTTCGATACTTACCAACTTATAGACAGCACCAAGTGCGGGTTGGTCGAAAGCAGTAATATTCTTAGTACCGATACCCCAAACATCAATCTTAGCATCTTGCATCTTCAAGTTTAGAATAGTCTTTTCGTCTAAGTCATTTGAGGCATAAATCTTAGCGTCAGTGAATCCGGCCTCATCCAATTGTTCACGAACACGCTTAGAAATATATGCCATATCACCAGAATCGATTCTGACACCTTGGAAGTTGATCTTGTCGCCAAATTCTCTCGCAACTCTAATTGCACTAGGAACACCGCTTTTAAGAGTGTCATAAGTATCAACTAAAAATACACAATTCTTGTGTGTTTCAGCATAAGCCTTAAATGCTTCGTACTCATTACGGTAAGTTTGGACTAATGCGTGTGCATGTGTTCCTGAAATAGGAATACCAAATAATTTACCGGCTAACACATTACTTGTGGCATCAAATCCACCAATATAAGAAGCTCGGCTACCCCAAATAGCAGCATCTACTTCTTGAGCACGACGTGATCCAAACTCAAGAACTGGATCACTACCGCAAACAGTCTTGATTCGAGCTGCTTTAGTAGCTACTAATGTTTGGTAATTAATCATATTCAGCACAGCTGTTTCAATCAACTGGCATTGAGCCAATGGACCTTCTACTTGGAAAATCGGTTCTTCATTGAAGACCAAATCTCCCTCTTTAGCTGAACGAATAGTACAGTTAAAGGTCATATCCTTTAACCAACGTAAGAAATCCTCATCGAATTCTCCGTATTCACGTAGGTAATCAATATCTGAATCTGAAAACTTAAGATTGTTTAAATAATCAATAACATGTTCCAAACCGGCAAAAATGGCATATCCATTATCGAAAGGTAAGTTTCTAAAATAACATTCAAAAACCGAATTACGATTGTGGAGTCCCTTCTTCCAGTACGTATACATCATATTCAATTCATAGTAATCAGTATGTAAAGTTAAACCTTCGTCTTGGTATTGGGTCATCATATCTCCTTGATTTTAGATGGATTACAGATTTACAGTATTGGTACATTCAATACTTAAAGTAAATTGTACCCTTTGTCAACTAATTCGGCTAATTTTTCAATCGAGTAATTTTCACGACTCTCTTGATAAAGTGCTAATCCCTTTTGATTCAACGTATCGCTACGCCAATCGTGATAGGCATCTTCAAGGGCTGCAACTAACTGTTCTTCATTCTCTGATTCGACTAACCAACCAGTACTATCATTAATAATCTTATTAGTAGCCCCTACATCAGTAGCAATTACTGGACGTCCATAATATGCCGATTCTAAGTAAACAGTTGGTAAGCTTTCTGATTTAGAAGTCAAAATTGAGATATCGCAATCTTCATAAAAATCACCAGTTTTTTCTTTGAAACCGACAAATTCAACTTTTTCATCGATACCTAAATCTTTTGCCAGCTTTTGTAATTCTGACATCAGTGGACCATCACCAACTAGCGTTAGGCGATAATTGAATTTAACTTTGCTCAATGCATTCAGCAGCAGCTTATGGTTCTTAACCTCCACTAAACGAGCAACTTCTAAAATATTAAAAGTATTATGTCTCATTGGTAATGGGTTAGAACCTGAAAAATCAATGGCATTAAACACTTCGAATAATTTATCATCATGGATTCGTAATTTTTCAAAGTACGATTTCAGATTTGGATTCATGTAAAAAATAAAATCTGCTTGTTTCAAAGCATGAAGATTAAGTTTTAGCATTACTTTCCCTTTGAGACCAGAGAAATCGATTCTAGGATCAGAATGGACGGTAATTGCCCATTTAGCATTAATTTTTTTGTGGATCAATGAAACGATATAATTGGCTCGAGGACCGTGGGTGTGGACAATATCAATCTGATTATTGTTTATATAAGCAATCAATGGTTTCAGAATCGATAAATCAAAACGTTGTTTTTGAGGCATTACAGCGACTTTTAAGTCATTTTCACGCGCCATTTTAGCAACTGGACCATCTTCGAAAGTTAACAGACCAGACTCTGTATGAGTTAGCTTCTGTCCCTTCATCAAATTAACAATATAAGTTCTTGCTCCGCCGTCTTCATTACCAGCATTAATATGTAAAACCCTCATAGCGCACCTCTCAAATTAATCTTTCTCGTGTATAATAATACAGTAAAGGAGAACGGTATGCACAAGAATAGAATAAATATTTTGGGTACAGAATTTGATAATTACACTGAGAAACAATTTCATAAGTATTTAAGTGATGACATGGATGGCAGATCTAATCGATTCATCGTCACACCAAATCCTGAGATTGTTCTCTCAGCGCGTGAAAATCCCGAATTTTCAAAGATAATTAACAGTGCCGATTATGTCATTCCTGATGGAGTTGGAATTATTAAAGGTGCCAGGACCTTAGGCACACCAATGCACGAACGTATAACTGGATTCGATACTTTGATGTTTCTAATAAAAACTGCTAATAGAAAACAACTCAAAGTTTATCTTCTTGGTGCAAAACCAGAGGTTATCGAAGCTAGTGCTAAGCGTATCGAACGTGAATTTCCACAAATAGACTTAGTAGGTTATCACGATGGATACTTCAAAGATGATCAAGAAATCGTCGATGATATTGTTAGCAAAAAGCCAAATGTCATCTTGGTTGCACTAGGCTCACCTAAACAAGAATTCTTTATCAACAAATATCGCAGACAAAACGACGCAATTTGGATCGGTGTAGGTGGAAGTTTCGACGTCTTCTCTGGAACTAAAAAACGTGCCCCTAAGATATTCCAAAAGTTAAGTCTAGAATGGCTATATCGTCTAATCAAAGAACCAACTAGATTTGGACGTATGCTTGCAATTCCTAAATATATGAGATTAATTAAGGCAGAAAAAAAGAACTTGGAAAAATAATTTCCAAGTTCTTTTTTTGTCTAATTAATAATCATTTACACCAATTGTATCAGGATTACCATTCGTCCGTAAGAAGATTCTAGCGTTAAACATTGCATATGCTAGTATCGAAACGAAGTAAATACTTACTGATGGTGCCTCGATCACATGTCCTGTTAGAAGTGCCATACCAAATCCTAATGAAACACTTGCTACAAGTAATGCCCACTTGAATGACCACATGTACTTAAACTTCATGAAGAATGCGCCAATCAAGTAAATTAAGCAGTAAATTAATGGTGCCATATAAACAATAGTTCCTAAGAAGCCAAACTGGAAGAAAATATCAATGTAGTCCATCTCAACCAGCTTAGCATTTTTAATTTTCTTAAAGTTAGTTGCATAACCCATTCCAAAAATCTTCTGAGCTGGAGTAGCCTTCGAGAAATTATGTGATGCATTTTCGAAGTAAATTGTACGTCCACTCAACAAGTATGAAATGGTTTTATTTGTCTTAACGTATTTCTTTTGGTCTTTTGTTAGACCCTTTTTAGTTTTTGCTTTTCGTTTCTTATCTTTAATCATCTCAGTGTGTAATTCAGCCGTTCTAGACACTGCCATGGCCGGATAAGCTAAGAAAATCCCACCAAGTGTTACTACAAGTACCCCGGCTAAAAGCGCCATGAGCTTCTTATTTGTGCCATGTCTAAATAATTGAATTACTGCTGATAAGATACCCATACAAATACCAAAGATTATTGCAATTAATGATCCCTTAGTTCCAATCAATAACGCTGAATATATTGCTAAGATAACAGTTATCCAGTAATAAATTCTAGTCCAAACATTGATCTTCTCAAGTGCATACCAAATCATAATTGGAAATGTTATTGATACGATAGCACTCAGTTCATTAGCGGCAAAGAACCAGCCACTCTCACCCAACTTATAATATGAGTAGGAACTGAATGAACTATTAGTAAAATGTGCAATTATCATAATTACACTGACAATATTGACAGCATAGAAAATGACTTTTGGGAAGAATCGATTGATAATTCTATCCTCAGCTAATTCTTCAAACGCATAAAAATACGCTAACAACATTACAGGGTAATAAAGACTCTTTGCTAGAGTTGTTAATTCTAGTGATGGAACGAAAAGTGTTTTTGCTTTTATATTTACGACTAAACTTATAACTGACATTAATGCTAATAGTACAAAATAGCCAATTATCATAAAGCCTTTTTTATTATCACGATTTAATATTAGATATATCAACAGGTAGAAAACCGTCACTGCCATAACAGCCATTCGAATCAACACACCAAATGTAATGTCAATGTGCATTCTCATCATTAAGCCGGTGATAGAATCCAGTATCGGTTGAAATACAATATATAGCATTAAGAAAATACTATATTTTTTTACAAAGCTTTGCATAAGTGACTCCCAGCTAAAAATTTTAGAACAATGTTATTTCTATATTACCTTAAATTACGTCTGAAAAAAATATTTGACTTTATCTTTCTAGATAAAATTCAAAGCGATCTCCAGCGTATTGTGAACGAACATATTCGAATGGACGTCCATCATCTAATGTTGTAACTTGGCGCAAACGTAGTATTGCGGAACCACGTTTCACCTTCAATAGTGTAGCAATTTTTTCTGATGATAGCATAGCTGACACAGTCTGAGTTGCAGTTCCTAGGCGCAAACCTGCTTTGTCTTCTAAGGCTTTGTAAAGAGAAGACGTTATGTCTTCCTTATCTAGGTCACTAACGATGGTAGTTGGAATGGTAGTTACTTCGAAACAAATAGGTTGATCATCGGCATATCTAATTCTTTCCATTCTTAATACTTGGTCACCGTCTTCAAGCTTCAACTTTTCCATCTCGCTCATAGAAGGATCGGCAACATGATAAGATACGGTCTTACTAGATGGCTTCTTGCCTTGACTCTCAGTGATCTCAGTAAAACTTGTCGTCCCAGACATTTTTTCTTGAACTTTGCTACTAGAAACATAAGTACCTGAACCAACCTGACGTTGTAAAATACCCTCATCTACTAACGTCTGTATTGCTTGTCTAAGAGTCATACGACTCACATCAAAATCTTCAGCCAATTTACGTTCGGATGGTATTCTTTCACCAACTGCCCACTTGCCCGACTCAATTTCTTTTTTGATTCTATTATGTATTTGAATGTAAACTGGAACTCTCATTTTGAAATTCTCCTTCTGAGCAGCTAAGTGCTTATAAAACTAATAGTATAGATTATACCGTAGTTCAACTAATTAATAAAAAAAAGGACCGATATAATCGGCCCTTTTTTGTAATTATTGGGTTAGCTGGATTCGAACCAGCGCATGATGGAGTCAAAGTCCATTGCCTTACCGCTTGGCTATAACCCAATTAATGGAGGGGAGTGGATTCGAACCACCGAACCCGAAGGAGCGGATTTACAGTCCGCCGCGTTTAGCCAGACTTCGCTACCCCTCCATGTCTTCGTCTTTACTCGACTTAATAATATTACCGAAAATATTTAGACATTTCAAGTATTTTCTAAAGAATTTTTCACAAAAAAAGAACAGTCCATATGGCCTGTTCCACCAATAACATACATTTTTAGTTAACACCTTGCATCAATGGTTTGATCTTAGGTACAAGTAGAGCCAAGATTACACCAACAACAAGAGTTACAACACCAGTAATACCAAAGAACATCATTTCGTTACTTGGATTACCAGGTTCGAATAATTTAACAAGTTGCGCATTTGCAGCTTGTCCAGCTGAATCAGCTAAGAACCACATACTCATCATTTGTGATGAGAAGGCCTTAGGAGCAAGCTTAGTTGTAGCTGACAATCCAACTGGTGAAATCAACATTTCACCAATTTCAATAATTCCCCAACTTAAAACTAGCCACAATGGACTAACTTTGCCCGCAGGGCTCAAGCCAATCAATGGAATCATAAGTACGAAATATGAAACGGCAGTAGCTACTAAACCTAACCAGAACTTAGAAGGTGAAGATGGTTGTCTCTTACCTAACTTAAGCCATAACCATGCAAATATTGGTGAATAGATGATGATGAAGAATGGGTTAAGCATCTGGAATTGTGGAGCTGAAATACTGAAGTTAGCAAAATGTAATTGTGTTTGTTCTGCAGCAAATAGTGCTAGAACAACTGATCCTTGTTCTTCAATTGCCCAGAAAATTGCAGCAGCGATGAACAATGGAATATAAGCAACAACACGTGAACGTTCAACCTTTGTAACCTTCTTGCTTGTAAGCATCATTACAAAGTATCCAACCGGCAATGCAATACCAAGTACACTAAGGATAACAATGAAGTTATCAACTGTTAGTGCATTTGCAAATGCCATAATGGCAACAATAATAATCAATGCTACGACACCATACGCAACACGTCTGTAGAACTTCTTAAGTTCTGAACCAGAGATTGGATCTGGAGCATGTAAACTTGATTCTGGAAGATATCTTCTACCATCCCACCAGTAAACAATCAATCCGATGAACATACCAATAGCAGCCAATGAGAATCCAGCATGGAAACTAAAGTGATGCCACATTGAGTTAACAGCTTGTGGAGCAATAAGTGAACCCAAGTTGATACCCATAACATAAATACTGAAACCTGAATCACGGCGTGGATCATCATCTGTATACAATCCACCAACCATTTCAGAAACATTAGGCTTCAATAGACCAGTACCAATAGTAATCAAACCAATTGATAAGAATAATCCTGATTCTCCTAATGGGAATGATAAGGCGATATGACCAAGCATGATCAAGACACCACCCCAGAAGACAGTTCTTCTGGCACCCAAAATCCTATCACTGATATATCCACCAATAACACTAGACATATAAACTAGTGAACCGTAGATAGACATAACTGATGCGGCTGTAACTTGGTTCATACCAAGTCCACCCTTATCTATAGCATAATACATATAGAAAAGTAAGATAGCACGCATACCATAGTAACTGAATCTTTCCCAAAATTCAGTTAAGAACAATGTTCGCAGACCTATAGGTTGTCCGAAGAAACCTCGGTCTTTCTTCTTTGCATCCATTAAAAAATCTCTCCTCACATTACACAACAATAGGTTAATATTAAACTCTCAACTTCAATCTGTCAAAACTTTTTTAATATTTAGTTTAAGAATGCCGTTATATCAACAAATAAAAATAAGAGTCTTTTAATGTGGACTCTTATTTATTGTTAGATAGCTATGTTTTTTTATTTATGATGCTTAAATGCCATTGTTGCAGCGACTGCTTCTCTCCAACCATTATAAAGATCCTTACGAATCTCCTCTTTCATCTTAGGATCATAGGTTGTACCTGTTTGATAGTTCTTCTTAATATCATCGATATCTTTCCAGTAGCCACTACCCAATCCTGCTAAAAAGGCTGCACCTAGTGAAGTGGTCTCTAATTCTGAAGAAACTTGCAATGGAATTCCCAGCAAGTCTGATTGGAATTGCATTAAATAATCATTGGCAGTTGCCGCACCATCGACCTTCAATACTTCAATTGGAATCTCTGAATCAGAACTCATCGTATCGATAATATCTTTTGTCTGATATGCAATAGCCTGTAATGTTGCTTTAATAAAATCATCGTCAGTCGTTCCACGGGTGATACCAAAGACTGTACCATGTGCTTTATCATCCCAATAAGGTGCACCAAGACCTGAAAAAGCTGGAACTACATAAACTTCGTTATGGTCAGTAGAACGTTTAGCGGCGGCAGCAGTATCTGGAGTATGCTTAACAATTCTCATTCCGTCACGTAACCACTGTAGAGCAGCACCCGCAACAAAAATACTACCTTCCAATGCATAAGTTATTTGTCCATCAATTCCATATGCAATAGTCGTTAATAAATTGTTATCGGATAAAGCTGGCTTGTTACCAGTATTCATTACAGCAAAGGCACCAGTACCATAAGTATTCTTGACCATTCCTGGTTCAAAGGCCATTTGTCCAAATAGTGACGCTTGCTGTGAACCAGTCATTCCTGTAATTGGAACTTCTGAACCATAAAAATGATAATTCTTAGTTACACCGAACAGCTCAGAATTAGACTTAACTTCTGGCAACATAGCCTTAGGAATATTAAATAACTCTAATAACTCATCATCCCACTTAAGATCATTAATGTTGTACAGCATCGTACGACTTGCATTTGCATAATCAGTTAAGAAACTATCACCATCTGTTAATTGCCACAACAACCAAGTATTGATTGTTCCAAAGAGTAATTCACCCTTTTCAGCACGTTCTTGTGCACCTTCAACATGATCCAAGATCCAGCGAATCTTAGTAGCTGAGAAGTATGGACTGACGATTAAACCAGTTTTTTTATGAATTTCTTCCTCATAACCATTTTTGATTAAGTCATTAGCCAAATCTGAAGTTTGACGACTTTGCCAAACAACCGCGTTGTGAATTGGCAATCCTGTTTTCTTATCCCAAATAACAGTAGTCTCACGCTGGCTAGCAATACCAATAGAATCGATTTGATCAGGCTTGATCCCCGATTCAATCAATGTAGTAGCAATTGTAGTCTGCACGGCATTCCAAATTTCTGTAGCATCATGCTCGACCCAACCAGGATTTGGTAGGATTTGACGAATCGGATGACGGGCGGACGCTATCTTATTACCACTATGATCAAAAATAATTGCTCTAGCAGTTGTTGTCCCTTCATCGATTGCAAGTATGTACTCTTTTTTTACCATTTTTATCCTCACATAATCTAATAACACTAAAAAGGTTTAATCACTTACATAATTAAACCTTTCTTTATTATTAATTTATTAATTATATCTATTTAATAGCTTTATGCTTGAACTGTCTAGTGGCACTAACAGCTTGTTGCCATCCTTCATACAAGTAATCGGAACGTTTCTCGTCCATTTCAGGTTTGAAAGTAGCCCCTGTTGCATAATCCTTCTTGATTTCGTCTAGGTCCTTCCAATAACCAACGGCTAATCCAGCTAAGAAGGCTGCTCCTAGAGCGGTCGTCTCCAAATCCTTAGCACGCTGAACTGGAGTTTGTAAAATATCTGCTTGGAATTGCATTAGGAATTTATTATTAGCAGCTCCACCATCAACTTTTAATGTAGGAATATCAATGCCAGTATCTTTTTTCATCGTATCTATAACGTCACGAGACTGATATGCAAGTGACTGAAGTGTTGCCTTAATGAAGTCTTCACGACTAGTACCACGAGTCAATCCGAAGACTGCACCACGAGCATCAGAATCCCAGTATGGTGCTCCTAACCCAGTGAAGGCAGGAACAACGTATACTTCGTCATCATCATGTGAACTTATAGCTGCTTCTTCAGATTCTGGAGCAGAATCCACAAGCTTCATGGCATCTCTCAACCATTGAATGGCAGAACCAGCAACGAAAATACTACCTTCCAGCGCATAATAAACTTTACCGTTGATTCCATAACCAATAGTCGTTAATAAGTTATTATCAGATAATTGTGGTGTTTCACCTGTATTCATAACAACGAAAGCACCAGTTCCATATGTATTCTTGACCATTCCCGGTTCAAAAGCCATTTGTCCAAACAAAGCAGCTTGCTGATCACCAGCCATACCCGATATTGGAACTTCTGATCCATAGAAATGATAATCTTTTGTCTTACCATAAACCTCAGAATTAGGACGAACTTCTGGAAGTATTGCTTCTGGGATATTCAAAATCTTCAAAATATCCTTATCCCATTTCAATTCATGAATATTGAATAACATCGTACGACTTGCATTCGAGTAATCAGTAACATGAGTAGCACCGCCAGATAACTTCCATAATAACCAGCTATCGATTGTACCGAATAACAATTCACCCTTTTCAGCACGTTCTTGTGCACCTTCTACATGGTCCAAGATCCAACGAATCTTAGTAGCTGAGAAATATGAATCGATCAATAATCCAGTCTTTTGATGAATCATATCATCATAACCGGCTTCTTTGAGTTTGTTAGCTATATCTGTAGTTTGACGACTTTGCCAAACAATTGCGTTATAAATTGGTAATCCGGTCTTCTTGTCCCAAATCACAGTAGTTTCACGTTGATTAGTAATACCTATACCCTTAATTTGGTTTGGTTTAATACCAGATTCAATAAAGACATTGGCAATAGTTGATTGAACAGCATTCCAAATTTCATTGGCATCGTGTTCTACCCAACCAGGTTCTGGGAAGTGTTGCGTGAATTCACGCTGAGCATCTGCGACCTTGCTTCCTTTTTTATCAAAAATAATCGCACGTGTACTTGTTGTCCCTTCGTCAATTGCCATAATGTATTCATTTGACATTTCTGCACCTCATCTCTTTATGTAAGCGTTTCATGATAAAAGTCTATAACATTTAGCTAAATATTGAAAATTAAAAGACTTATTTTACAATAATTAGCTATTTCACAAACATTTTACTATTATTTTTATCCAAATATTTATTAAAACCCAAATAAATTAAAAATAAGCCGATTGAAATAATAGATATAATCCATCCTAATTTAAGTCCTGGAACTTGATACTTTAATTCTATCTTATGGTATCCCTTCTTAAGATTTACTGCCATTAAATTACTAATAACTTTATGAATCTTAACTTTTTTACCATTATCGTATGCGATCCAGCCATTATCATACGGAATACTTAACAATAGTGGCGAACTCTTCTGAACATTAATCGTTCCTATTACCGTATCGTGATTCAAGTCTGAATTGATTTTCATTGAGCCTTTGCGGAACTTATCTATTGTAGATTCATACTTATCGAAGTCTAATGAACGGAAATAACTTGGATTAACTTCTAATGGTTTACGAGTCAATATTTTAACTTCAACAGCTTTATTTTTTTCAAAATCACCTAGATCCATAACGGCGGCCTTTTGAACTTGAATCTGAGGAGTGTTGATACGTTTACCATTTACATAGATTCTGGAAGCATGATAATTGAATGGTGAAACATAAAAGTATAACGGTCCTGTAGTTTCACTTTTCAGTTGATAAGTGTACATTGTTCGATTTTTTACGTCATTTTGAGACATATTATTGATTGATACGTTCTTCAAATATTGCACGTCATTACCATTAAGTGATTGCCATAAGCGATTTTGATTGTCCAAAGCTCGATTAGATATCATTTGGAAATCATAAACATCCTTATTAACCAAAAATCCTAATGTTGGAGCGTCATAATGTTCATTAACAATATATTGATGATCCAACTGACTAATATCAAAATAAACTCCAAATAAAGAATTAGTAATATGAGTACCACCAAAATAACTAACTCTTCGGACATTTAAACTAAAATATCCCAAATCATTCATCATTGTCATCGTATCTTGATTAAGTGTTGAGCTATAAAGACTCAATCCATTGATATTAAATAATACTGGATCATTATAATTATTGTACTGTTCAGGGAAAGCCTTATTTAATCCCGATTTAGATACAATTATTCTGTGCCCTGGATGACTACTATTCTTAACATCCATCAAGATACTATTCTCACGTTTATATTGTTGACTGTATACCTTTTGATTACCCAAATATGCTGTACCCAATACTGAATTAAAGTTGGCAAAAACTTCAAAAGAAATCATAAGTAAAATACCAATACCAATGTATTTACTCTTACTAAATAAAATTATTAATAATCCTGATACAACAATACAAATCAGACTTAACCAGAAGTAATAGCCATTGTACGCATTACCTGGAGTCTCATAACCCATCTTTTCAATAAACTTAGGAACAAGCCATTCAGTCGCATACCCAATACAGATTAAAATACCCGCTGTACAAGTTGCCTTAATTATCGCTGAAGTATCCTTGAATACCCCGGCTGAAAAGGCCTTATGAGCAACAAAAATACAGACAAAAGAAAAAATAAAACTATTTCTAAAAGGAAATCCAGCCGGATTTTGGAACATATGCCAAACCGTATTGAATGTAGTCACAAACATGCTAAGCAATAGGATACCAATCAAAAATAACGAATTATTCTTATCTGATTTAGTTACACGATTACTAAAGAAATAACTTAATAACAAAATCAAAACTGTCGAAGTCATGAATACTGACGGTCCATGATGAAGTCTCTGGACAAATGTATTACCGCCAATACCTAATTGAGTGAAAGCTTCTAATCCAAAACGTGCTGATGGCAAATAGTTAAAACCATTAAAAGAAGTTTTGGCTGTCTTCATCATCCCTGCTAAAGTTGGAACCAAAACTACTGCCGAACTCAATCCTGCTAATAACGAAGTCACCAAATAATTCCTAATAGTAATGAAACGTGTACGTTGCTGCATCAAATTATTTTCCAGTGTCAAAAATATAAAGAAGCATACAGAAAAAATACAGAGCATGTAGCCAAGATAATAATTAAAAATAATTGAGAATAATATCGAAAAATAATACAAAACAAACTTATTATCTTGAATTACTCGCATAACCCCTACCGCAACTATCGGCAACATTATCAATGCATCGAGCCACATTAAATCATAAAAATACGACGCTACGAATCCACAAAAACTATATGCAATTGTGAAAATATAATTGGATGGACGTGATTGCTTGAAATACTGTGTTAAAAAATATGCCATTGAGACTCCCATTACTGAGATCTTCAGCATAATAATAATATCAGCCGCTACCGGTACTGACTGAGCTTTGAATAGCACCAATAAAAGATTGAATGGCGATAACAAATAATAACTAATAATAGGAAAAAAATTATCTCCTAAAGACTGACTGAACAAATATAAATGTAGATTGCCATGAACCAATTGGCGACGTAACTCAGTCAAGAACGCAATGTACTGTGTTCCCAAATCACTAGTCAAAAAATTATTATTTCCAAACGGAACTAACCCATTAGACCAAAATATTATCGAAATAATAACTAAATTGATTCCAAAGGCTCCAAGGTAATACCAGATACGATTTTTTTTCATTTTAAACTCCCGTCAAGTCACCTTAAAATCTTACGTAATTAATAACATATAATCAAGTTGATTACACTGAAAAAGACTTGATAGTCATCGTATCAAACACACTTTTTCACAAAAAAAGTTTGGGAAAAAATCATTATTGTCTTTAAACATGCAGCATAAACGTGGAACCAAACATAGCTTTTTCCGCTTAAAACAAATTACTCCAGCAATCCAAAATCGGATTACTGGAGTAATTTGCCTTAATGCTCGAAAGCTGAACATGTTTTGTCCCACTCTCTTCATATTTATATAGTTTAAGTCCTCAAATATCCGCCTTCTTGATTGACAGCTTTTTGAGCAGCCACATTCAAGTAATCAAATGTATTGTTAAAGTTTGGCGAAAACAACATATCCAATAATGCCAACTGATCAATTGTCCCACCATTCTGTATCAATGCAGAAACAATATTAACAGATTGAGAAACATCGTGTTCACTCATCAATTGAGCTCCCAAAATCTTGCGAGTATTACGATCATATACCAAAATAACCGTTACCGGATGAGTGTCAGGCATGAAGTCAGGACGATAAGGTCCTACATAAGTAACACTAGCCACATTAAACTCAGCCTTCTTTGCATCTTCAATCGTTAATCCTGTACTAGCAACTGTCTGGCCAAAGACCAGCATTCCAGTTGTTGATTGTGTTCCGATTGATCTCAAACGACGTTCAAAAACATTTATCCCAGCCAAAGCACCTTGACGTACAGCATGGGAAGCTAAAGGTGAATATCCAATAGATTTAGTAGGGTTGTAATGAATAACTGCCGCATCCCCTGCTGCCAAAATATCTGGATCAGAGGTCTGCATATAATCATCAGTGATAATCGCACCATTTTCAGTCATATCAACTTGCCCTTGAAACAGCTCGGTCTGAGGCATTATACCAGAGCTCATTGCTGCCATATCAACTTCATACTCACCACTATCTGTTGTAACCATCAGATCTCCGTTTGAAGTATCCGAAAATGACTGGACTCTAGCTCCCGTCTCAACTTTCACGCCATTTTCCTCGAGTGCCTTTGAAACTGCCTCTGAAATTACTGGCTCTACATATTTATTCAGCAGATAAGGTGATTGTTGGAACAAAAAGACTTCATGTCCAGATTTGGCGTATCCTTCAGCCAATTCCACACCAACATATCCACCACCGATAACAGCGATGCGTTGCTTATTTAATGTAGTCTTACATAAATCACGAGCCTGTTCATATGTCTTACATAACAAGACCTTAGGATTCTCAACCCCACTAATAGTTGGAATAGCAGTAATTGATCCACTAGCCACAATTAACTTGTCATAAGTCGTGTTTTCCATTTTTTTAGTATTCAAGTTTTGGACCAACAACGAATGTTTTTTAGCATCCACACGAATGACATCATGGTTCATTTCCATATGAACACCCCGACTTTCAAACTCTTCTGGTTCAGCGTACAGAGCATCTGAAAGTGTCTTAACTGTCCCCTCGATATGCAAGTATGTTGCACATGACAAATACGAAATACTGTCTTGACGTTCATATACAGTAATTTCCGATTCCGGATAATACTTTAAAACTTGCTTTACAGCAGCTATGCCTGCATGGGTACAGCCAATGACGACGACTTTCATAAATTAACCCTTTCTTTCTGTCGAATATTATCATAGTATATTATAGTGTTATATTCATTTATGTAAATATTTATATTTTGGAGGAATTACTTATTGGAATCAGTTTATCGTTATTTTGTTCAACCTCAAGTAGACACTAATACGGATACAATCATTGGATACGAATTACTAATGAAGGAACATACACCGGTTGGTTGGCGCTTGCCAGAATCATTTTCAGCAATAGACCCACAAATTACTGCCGACCTATTGATCCAAACAACTAAGGTATTATCAGACAAGGTACGTCGTTTATCCGTAAATATTAGTCGTGAACAACTTATGACAACAACGATTTCTGAAGCTATAATCCAAAGTCAGCAACAAATTTACCCAACTAAGCTAGTCGTTGAATTAACAGAGGATGAAAGTCCTAATAAATATTCAATTGAAGAAGTACTAGAAAAACTAACTGAATTCTTGGATAGAGGAATGCAAATTTCCCTTGATGACGTTGGTACTGGTGTTAATCTTTTTCATAACATCAAAGATCTATTACCATTTGCTTCAGAATTGAAGTTTGCATTACAAAACTTCAGTAAAAAATTCATCGACGAAAGGATGCAACAAAAAATTCACTTCTGGCACGCAATGAGTCAGGAATATGGATTGCGTTTGATTGTCGAAGGAATCGAAGACAAAGCTGATCATCAACTTAGTGACAAACTAGGGGTGCATTTAAAACAAGGTTATTACTACAGCAAACCACAATTATTAAAATTACCAAACGACTATTGTTTGTACTAAAAAAAGGGCTACGATAAATTCAAAATTTATCGCAGCTCTTTTTTGTTCTTTATTCTGATACTTTACTATTAGCTTTTTCTACAGCAGCAATTGCCAAAGCACTTACGTAATTAACTGGCTTATCAAAGTTTGGTTGGAACAAGAAGTCTACCATTGATAATTCATCAATAGTTACTTTCTTTTGAATAGCTAATGATAGTAAATTAGCTGATTGTGATACGTCATACATACTTGTCAAAGCACCACCAAGTACCACACGTGTATCTGGATCCCATACTAGGTTCATCAAAACTGGAGTTGTTGATAACATGAATTCTGGACGATAGTTATCTTCAAGAGTTACACTTTCAACTTCCTTATTAAGAATCTTAGCATGTCCAACAGTCAAACCACTTGCAGCATATGTTCTGCCAAATAACTCAACGGCTGAAGATGATTGTGTACCGATATATTTAGCAGTATTCTTTTCAATATTTGCACCAACCAAGATACCTTGACGTACGGCATTAGTTGCTAAAGGAATGTATTGGTTGTCATTTGTTGGATTGTAATGAACTGATGCGGCATCACCGGCAGAGAATACATCCGGTTTGCTTGTGTGCATATATTCATCAACGATCAAGGCACCATTTGGTAGTGTCTCGAATTCATCCTTGAACATATCTGTATTAGGACGGAAACCTACACACATTACAGCAACATCAGCTTTGTATTCATTCTTATCAGTTTTAACGATAACACCGTCAGCAGTCTCCTCAAATGATTGAACTTTCTCACCTAATCCGAGAATAACGCCATTATCTACATAATCTTGTTCAGCTACTTCTGACATATTCTTATCAAGGTTCTTAGCTAGAACATCAGGTAGAGCATCGATCAATGTAGTCTTCTTACCCAGAGTTGCATAACCTTCTGCCAACTCAGCACCGATATAACCAGCACCAATAACGATGGCACTATTAACATCTTGTGCATTCTCTCTTAATTCAACGGCATTAGCCCAATTCTTGCATAGTTTGACCTTATCTGATTTGATACCTGGGATATTAGGAACAATAGGAGCTGAACCTGTAGTAATAACTAACTTGTCATAGTCTTGTTCAGAAACATCACCAGTTTCCAAATTCTTAACAGTTAATGTCTTATTATCAAAGTCGATATTAGTTACATCGTGTCTCATTTGCATGTTTGCACCCAATTTAGCTAAGTCATCAGGGCTTGAATAGAACATCTTATTAGGATCTGAAACACGATCACTTACCCAAAGTGCGATTCCACATGACAAAAATGATAAATTATCATTGCGTTCATAGACTGTAACTTCCCAGTCCGGATGTGCCTTCAAAATATTCATTGCTGAAAATGTACCTGCGTGTGTACAACCAATAATACTAACTTTCATAGTATCTACCATCCTTTTATTGTGATAATTCAAACTATTACTAAAGACGGAATGTCTATTTTCCGTAAACGCTTTCCCAAGATTTATAAAAAAATATGCTTTAATCTATAAAGCATACAATTCCATCTATAGCAACGTTTCCCTTCTCCCTCACTAACCAAATTGCTGTTTCTGACCGTAAAACAAGAAGTACTTATATTATCATACAAAAATAATAGTTTGTGATGTTAAAAACAAATAAAAATTTTTGTCTAATATGAATAGAAATGTTTAAACAAATGTTGTATACTCTTCAGTGTGAAAGGGGTACAGATATGATTGCCAATGCAATTCCTTCCTTTTATTAAATAAGTAAAACAAGTTACGGTACACATCCTCATATCGTAACGAGTTATATTACAACTCAAAAATAAATATGAATTGCCCCCCTCAATCAATTTATATTTACGAGTTAAGTTTCGTCAGTTTCCATTTTCCCATTCCGATGATCACTGATTGAATGCTTTCATTAGTTAATAAAATCCCTCTCTATTTTTGACAAATTTGGAAACCTCACAAAATCATATCTGGCCACTTGCACTACTGGTAACCCGTTACACAGTGTGTGTGACAAATAAATGAGTTCGTCCCCCCAAGAGGCGAACTTATTTTTTTGCGTCTGACAATGTGGCCTTCCTGCTTGAGTAACCTATTTCTTTAGATTACCATGAAGTAGTATTGAATAATTGGGAGGTTGAGGAAATGTATTCTGCATCAGATAATCGTTACAAAAATAATTCTGTGCGTCACGCTGGCCAAACTGGCTTGATGCTTCCACCTATTTCATTGGGCTTATGGCGCAACTTCGGTAGTGCTGCCCCACTAAGTGACAGACGAGATGTGATCCTTCACGCTTTTGACAAAGGTGTCTTTCACTTCGATGTCGCAAATCATTATGGTAATGGAGAAACCGGCTTCGGTACTTCTGAGGAACTCCTTGGTCAAATTCTAAAGGATGACTTAAAAGCCTATCGTGATGAATTAGTAATTTCAACTAAAGTTGGATACGAAATCCATGACGGTCCTTATGGTATTGGTACATCAAGAAAGTCATTGATTCAAGGTATCAATGATTCACTACAAAGATTGAATCTTGACTATGTGGATATTTATTATGCACACCGCTATGACGACAAAACACCCGTTGAAGAAACAGCTTATGCACTTAACGATATCGTTAGATCAGGTAAAGCATTGTACGTCGGTGTTTCTAATTATGAAGTTCCTGAAATGAAAAAGGCAATTGAAATATTCAAGAAATTGGGAACTCCATTCGTGCTAGATCAAATGAGTATGAACTTGTTAAATAATCACGTTGAAACTAGTGGTCTTGCTAAACTACTAAAGGATAACGGTGCGGGAGTAATTGCTTATGGACCATTGTGTGAAGGATTATTGTCAGACAGATACCTTAACGGTATTACTGATGAATTCAAGATTCATCACACAAACTCAAGTCTCTTAGACAACGGTAAAGATGCTTTAGTAGCAAAGCTCAACTCACTGAACGAGATTGCAAAAGGACGTCACCAAACTCTAAGTCAAATGTCACTTGCTTGGTTATTAAGAGATCCAGTTGTAGCTAGTGTTATTATCGGTACTACTAATAATGATCACTTGGACGAGAATCTAAAAGCATTAGACAATCTTGAATTCTCATCTGACGAAGTAAATGAAATAAATAAACTAATCAAGTAATGCAAAAAAAAGAGAGTACTGATTAAAAATCAGCACTCTCTTTTTTTGTTATATCTGCCATCTGCAGGATTTGAACCTGTGACCGCCGGTTTACGATACCGATGCTCTACCAACTGAGCTAAGATGGCATAAAACGCCTAAAAAAAATACATCTAATTCCTAAGAACTAGATGTATTATCAGCGCACCTAGGTTTTTCCTAAGTATATAACTCCGGATGTCAGACTCGAACTGACGACACCCTGATTAACAGTCAGATGCTCTACCAACTGAGCTAATCCGGAATAATTCAATAGTCGCTTTTCAACAACTATTAAATTTTATCAATCTACTAATAAAACGTCAATATCTATTTCGCATTTTCTTTAGTAATTTTTGTTACTCCACCCATGTATGGTACCAAAACATCAGGAATTGTTACTGAACCATCTTCATTTTGATAGTTTTCAAGGATTGAAGCAACACATCTACCAACAGCCAAACCTGAACCGTTCAATGTGTGAACTAGTTGAGCCTTACCATTTTCGTCACGATAACGAATTTGAGCACGACGTGCTTGGAAGTCTAGACAGTTTGAACAACTTGAGATTTCACGATACTTGCCTTGTCCTGGCAACCATGTCTCAAGATCGTATGTCTTAGTTGAACTGAAACTTGCATCCCCACTTGATAGAACAATAACGTGATAAGGGATATTCAACTTCTTCAAGATATTTTCAGCATCGGCTGTCATCTTTTCCAATTCGTCAAATGATTGTTCTGGCTTAGCAATCTTAACCATTTCAACCTTATTGAATTGGTGCATACGGATCAATCCACGAGTATCACGGCCGGCACTACCTGCTTCTGAACGGAAGCTTGGTGATAAGGCAGTAACCTTCTTAGGAAGTTCAGCACCATCAAGAATCTTACCAGCAAAGTAGTTAGTCAATGGAACTTCAGCGGTAGGAATCAATGTTAGTGGGTTTTCGTCAACCATAACCGTATAAACATCTTCAGTAAACTTAGGGAATTGAGATGTACCAAACATTGCTTGGTTATTTACTAGGTAAGGTGTAATCATTTCTGTATAACCTTCTTGTTGGTGTTGATCCAACATAAAGTTGTACACAGCACGTTCAAGTCTAGCACCCAAACCGATGTAATAAACAAAACGACTACCAGAAACTTTAGCAGCTTGATCAAAATCTAAGATACCAAGATCTTCACCGATCTCCCAGTGATGCTTTGGTGTGAACTTGTATTCAGGAATATCTCCCCACTTACGGATTTCCTTATTGTAACTTTCATCAGGTCCAACTGGAACTGAATCATCAGGAATATTAGGTAGACGAACTAAAATATAGTTCATCTTGTCAGCTGTATCTTCCAACTTGGCATCTAATTCCTTAATGTCTGAACCAACTTGCTTCATGTCAGCAATTTCTTGGTCAGCATTTTCTTTATTACGTTTCTTTTCAGCGATACCTTGAGAAACCTTATTTCTCTTTTCCTTCAAAGTTTCACTTTGAACTAGTAAATCACGACGGCTCTTGTCCAAGTCCAACAAATGATCGATTTCTTCAGCAGTAACACCACGTGAAGCTAACTTATCTTTTGTCCAATCTGGATTTTGTCTGATCATCTTAATATCAAGCATTGATTATTCCTCCTAAAATTTGTAAGCAAAAAAAGTAGCCACTCATCCCATAAAGGGACGAATCGACTACTTTTCGCGGTACCACCCAGTTTCAATGTATAACAAATACATTGCACTCGCAGACTATATCGGATCAATCCGAACGGCATTACCCGTTAGCCAGGGCACTGGAATAAAAATCTTAGCGATTCACACCAACCATCGCTTCTCTGAAAGATTCAGTATAGGTACTCTCTTGGCTTTGTTTATTTATCTATATAGTAATTTAAAATTACCAAAAATTCAAATTAATAATGATAATGTCTCTTAGTATGTTCAACATCAATATCGTCTAACTTCAAGAACTTCGTATGGTGACGGATCTTGTAGTATGCCCAGCAGACAAACAAGACGATAAGTCCACTATAACTGATCAACAAACGCATAACGTTGAAATCAACTAATGAACGAATATCCTGACCAATTATGATAATAATTCCCAGAATAATAGCGAGGATTGGACCAAATGGGAACCACTTAGCCTTGTACTTCAAATCATCCAAGCTGTAGCCCTTATTCATATATGCTTTTCTGAAACGATAATGTGAGAACGCAATACCGATCCAAGCAATGAATCCGGTCAAACCACTGGCAGCAACCAATAATTCATAGAATGAATCACCATACAAACTAGTGAACAATGCGGCTCCACCGACTAAGGCTGTAAGTAAGAGTGAGAATACTGGAACACCACGGTTATTAGTTCTCTCAAAGGCATGTGGTGCCATATCATTCTTACTCATTGACCAAAGCATACGACTAGCAGCATAAAGTCCAGAGTTAGCGGCAGAAATAACAGATGTCAGAATAACAGCATTCATAATACCAGCAGCTAACGGAATACCTACCTTCTTGAAGACGATAGTAAATGGACTAATTGCAATATCCCCAGCCTCTGAACCCAAAAGGTTAGGACTTGTATAAGGAATAATTGCGCCAATAACGGCAATGGATAAAATATAAAATAGAAGGATTCTCCAGAAAACTTGTTTGATAGCCTTAGGGATACTCTTCTCAGGTGTTGCGGATTCACCAGCAGTGATACCGATCAATTCAGTACCCTGGAACGAGAATCCAGCAACAACGAACACACTCAGTACCGCCGGTACTCCACCAACGAATGGTGCGTGCTTATACGTATAATTGCTTAAACCAAGTGCATGACCATCACCACCAAGGATACCCATTATTGTCAACACGCCAACGATCAAGAAGACAATAACAGCAGTAACCTTAATAGATGATAACCAATATTCAGTCTCACCAAATGAACCAACTGAAACCAAATTAATAATTAATAGAACAATCAGGAAGCTCAAACTAATCTTCCACGATGACCAACTCGGGAACCAATACTTAACAACAATCGAAATAGTTGAAAGATCAACAGCTAACGTAATTGCCCAGTTAAACCAATAGTTCCACCCTAAGGCGAATCCAAAGGCAGGGTCAATAAACTTAGTAGCATATGTAGCAAAAGACCCTGAAACAGGCATATAAGTAGCCATCTCTCCTAAACTAGTCATTAAAAAGTAAACCATGATACCAATGGCGACATAAGCCACCAAAGCTCCTCCGGGACCGGCTGTCGAAATTGACGAACCACTAGCAACGAAGAGTCCAGTACCGATTGATCCACCAAGAGCAATCATGGACAGATGTCTAGTTTTCAACGACCGATTTACATCAGTATTTTCCATTTTTTTCGTTTCCCCCATCTTGGATTTTACAAAAAAATCCTTATTACCAGAAGAAACTACTGACAATAAGGATTATGTTTTCATCCAAATGATCAATAGCTCAACGCACCAACGTGCGACAGTCCGTTACTTGTTAAATAACGGCCCAACTATCTTACCAATAGGAGTAACATAATTTCGGCATTGTCACCTTTTACACTAAATCTTTGTACCCTATCGTACTCAAAAGTGCTAATTATTGACAATGCGCCTCTATCTGATTACAAAATATTATAAATAAATGTTACCATAGTAGCAAGTAGTGTCACAAATTAATTGTGTTTTATTTAATACGCCAGAGTCGGGGGAATCGAACATGTTGGAGCAAGTTTTTTTAGTTAAACAAGATGTTGAAAAATATCGTATGCTCACGGTAATCAAGTCATTGCCACCTCAAGAGCTAAACCTTAGCAATATTAGTAATCGAATGCAATTTACATATCAGAAGACTTATAACATCTTCCAAGCATTGCTAGAAGATATTATGGATGTTGCTCCGGATATGGATCCAAAAGTCACTAAGATCGAATCTATTGATTTCTCGAAGATTGCAATCGATACATACAGATTGTATTTGGTCCAAAACTCTATTGTCTTCCAAGCATTTAATTACGGACTAACTAACGCTAATCCCTCTTTCGATGCTTTTAGTAACGAACACTTCACTAGCAAGTCGACCCTAAACCGAAGAATGTCTGCTTTTAGATCATTTCTAAAAAACTTCGGCTTAAAAATCTCCAACTCTACATTGGAGATCAAGGGAGACGAAAAAAGTATCCGTTGGATGGCATACTTTGTCTACTGATACATATATCATGGGCAAGAATGGCCATTTCCATTAATTAAGCAAGACGATATAGACGACATTATTGACCGCTCTGGCAAGACTTTCAGTAACCCTATAACTTATATTCAGCTTGAATATTTCCTAGCCATATCGCGTATTAGGCTGACCAAACGCAATTATATTACTAACATGGACACTTATAATGACGTATTTGGTAACCAAAAGCTCGGTGAAGATGTTCTTCGTCGTGAAGATTACACAATCGTTCCAATCAATGCACTAGATAACGAGAATAAATTGCTTAACTTATTCCATAAGATGGTCTTCCAACCAAGTGCTGAAATTTACGCACAACCAATGAACTTCGATGTCAGAATTAATCCTAAGTTTTATGCTTTGGTTTATCACTTTATAGACTTCTTAAAGGAACACTATCGTGATGACATGACCGTTTATCACAACCAAAAAGTTCTAAAGGATATTATGACCTACGTTTCACGTGATATTATCTTCTACTACATAATGGCTAATGACGAAATTATCAAGGGAAGTTATTATGATAAGAATCCTGAAGATACCAAGACACTATCGTCTCTGTATCAGAACGTACTCGGATTCTTTGCGAATGTTGATGATGATGAATATCACGGTGTTCATAATGCTGCCGAAGCTATTGCACATGACTTATATCAGATTCTGCCAAGTTACATCAATACCATTCAAAAAGAAGATTATATCCATGTCAAAGTACTGGTTGATCCCGGTAATGCAGCTGAAGAAGTAGTCCTAAGAAATGTTAGAACGCTGGAATTCGTTCAAGTTGTTCCAAGTGACCAATACGAAGATGTTGACGTATTGATCTCAACACTTGATATTTTACCTAGAGATTACGAATTAGAGTTGTATCCAAAAGGGATGCAAGTTATTCCTTGGAACATTACCAATACACGTACTGATTATATCTGGCTACTGGTTCGTTTGAATCAAGTTTACGTTGATAAGCTTAAGAACCGTGATGCTGATAAAAAGAAAACAAAGACAAAAAAATAAGCCTCTCGGCTTATTTTTTTTGACTAATAATCTTTGACAACTGATACATCTGCGGCTTTAACCCATTCATCAGTTGCTACACGGTACATTTGTACCCCATTAATTACAGCCAACTTATCAGTTCTCCAGCCACTATTAGCCTTCAACTGTCTATTAGTTACAGCATTGCCACGTTCGTTATAAACCGTAACGTTGTAATTATTAGTTTGGACAACAGCATGTATTGGCGTGTACTTAAATACATCACTTGAACTGACAAACTCATTTCTACCAACACGATAGTATTTAACACCATTCATGTAAGTATAAACGTCAGTTACCCAACCGCTTGATAGACGAAGTTGGCTATCTAACTTAATTTGATGTGCATTAAGCAAGTCCTTATTGGAGTCATTATATGTCTCAATATATCCATCATCTGAATTATAAACATACACATCATCCATCTTGACCCACTCATTAGAAGCTACACGATAGTATGAAATACCATCCTTAGTCATCTTCTTATCAGCGTGCCAATCAGTGTTTGATTTCAATGCACGATACGAAACTAAATTACCATTAGAATCATACAATTGAACAGCTGGTCTATCCGCAAAAGTTGCCAAATCGATATTCACATTAGATGTCTCTTTTGTTGGTGTGGGCGTTGAAGAACCTCCACCACCATTGTTTGTTGGCGTCTTAGTGTATGTTACATATCCCGCATTATCTGGATCATTAACAGTAATTGTTCCATCTGCATTGACCGTTACATCAACTGTAGCTTTATCTGAAGTATAACCTGCAATTGTTGGAACGGTGACATTAAATTGGTCACCAGGTTTTCCTGAGATATTTTCAACTATTTGATCCCCTTGATTAGACTTGATTGTTACGTCGGCTGTAACAGTGTCGGGAGTATTTTTGGTATAGTGAACTGCTCCTGTAGTGGTTATCTTACCTTCGCTATCAATTGAAATGGGAATTGTATTGTCATTTGTCGAATAACCATCCTTTGATACAGACTTCGAAATATCATAAGCAGGATTTGTGGATCCATATGCTCCTGTTACGTCTGGAATCTCAATACTGCCATCTGGTGTGCCGTCATCATACTTCGTCGTAACTGTTAGAGATCCTTTTGCTTGGAGCCTCTTGTATTCAATCGCACTGGTTGCTGTCAAGTTACCTGTATCATCAACTGAATACGTTACTGACTTGGTATCTGTTGTGTAATTCTTTGGTACCGGAAGATTTGTTACATTTTCGGAATTACCTGTGGATCCATATGTTCCAGATACATCCGGAATCTCAATACTACCATCTGGTGTGCCATCATCATACTTTGTTGTAACTGTTAGAGGTCCCTTTGCTTGAAGCCTCTTGTACTCAACAGTACCAACATTCAATGTACCATCATTACCAATCGAGTAATTTATTATTGGATTGTCTAATGAATAATTTGTTGGTAATGGATATTTGGTAGTATCGGATATATCTATTGTTCCCTTTGAACCAAAATCGCCCGTTATTTCACCAAGATCCAACGTACCATCTGGTTCTTCTCCATCGTCATAATGTGTCTTTGCTATTACATCAAACGTGGACTTCCTATAGACGATACTATCACCTGTAATGAAGTCATTATCACCATTAATTTGAGCTGCTATAGATGTCGTATAATTTCCATCTTTATCCTTTTCAAGTTTTTCTGTATTGTTCTTGTATGGTGTATAACCATCTACTGCTGGAACAGTAATGTTCACAGTTAGTGCATCGCCAGGTACTCCAGATAAGTTATCAACTTGTATACTGCCTTCATCTGCTTTGTCACTATATGAGGTGGGTACTTCTACTGTTCCGCTTACTTTATCTCTCTTATAGTGGATTTCAGCTGATGTTGATACTTCCCCATTCTCATCAATTGTGAAGTCTACCATTGTCTTATAGATTCCACTTCCATCTGCTACAAGCATCTCGCCATTCTTGTATGGCGTATAACCATCCACTGATGGAACTGTTATTTCAACACTTGATGGAGTATTTGGCAGTTCATTTACATCGGTCGTTATCGGTATTCCTTCTCCTTTATCATCATATGAAGTCGGTACCTCTAACATGCCACCTACTTTATTTCTTATGTAGTTGATAGTATCAACGCTCAGGTTACCATTACTATCAATAGAGTAATTTATTATTGGATTATCTAGTGAGTAATTAGCTGGTAATGGATATTTCGTAGTATCAGATATATCTATGGTTCCCTTTGTACCAAAATCACCAGTTATTTCGCCTAGATCCAATGTGCCATCTGGTTGTTGATCATCGTCATAATGTGTCTTTGCTATCACGTGACCGATGAATGAAGACTTAACGTAAGTGATAGTATCACTTGTACTAAAATCATTCTCACCATTAACTTGTGCTGATACTGAAGTCGTATAATTTCCATCTTTGTCTGCAACAAGTTTTTCTGTACCATTCTTATACGGTATGTAACCAGCAACTGCAGGAACAGTGATATTCACGGTGAACGTACCTCCGGGTACTCCAGATAAGTTATCAACTGGAATACTGCCTTTATCTGCTTTGTCACTATATAATGTTTCCACATCTAAACTACCAGATACTTGAGATACTAAACGGACATAGGTCTCAGCAACTGCTGGCATGGTTGAATAAAGCGTCATTATCTGAGCAGCTGTATATTTTTTACCTTGAGGATTGCTCTCAGTACCGGAACCCACAGCCTGCCAATCACCGTCGATAAGAAATGCTCTACTACTAAGCCCTGTACTCTTACCTAATTTAATTTTATACAAGTTGGTTCCGCCTAACATACCATTCGTTGATGCAGTCTGGCCTGCTAATGAAGATGTATCAAAACTGGATAAATCTAAGCTTTCTAGAGAATCATCAAAGGCAAACATTCTCGGCATATAAGTTACTTTACTAGTATCAAACTTAGATATATCTACACTCTTTAATTTTCCCATCTCATCAAACATACCACTCATATCAGTGACATTAGAAGTATTAAATTTATCTGGATCCCACAATATACTTTCCACGCTAGAAGCATACTCAAACATACCTTTCATGTCGGTAACATTGCTTGTATCAAACGATGATAAATCCAACTTATTTAAGAAAGAAACATAATAAAACATAAAGCTCATATCTGTAACCTTTTCAGTATTGAAAGATGACAAATTTAAGTATTCCAAAGAACCCATCGCATGGAACATATCACTCATATTTGTAACATTACTTGTATCCCAGTTTGAAAGATCTAGCGACTGTATTTTTTTACAATTTGAGAACATATAACGCATATTTGTAACATTACTTGTATCCCAGTTTGAAAGATCTAGCGACTGTATTTTTTCACAAGTTGAGAACATATAACTCATATTTGTAACATTACTTGTATCCCAGTTTGAAAGATCTAGCGACTGTATTTTTTCACAAGTTGAGAACATATAACTCATATTTGTAACATTACTTGTATCCCAGTTTGAAAGATCTAGCGACTGTATTTTTTCACAAGTTGAGAACATATAACTCATATTTGTAACATTACTTGTATCCCAGTTTGAAAGATCTAGCGACTGTATTTTTTCACAAGTTGAGAACATATAACTCATATTTGTAACATTGCGTGTGTCTAAATTACCTATGCCATCAATTGATGTAACATTGGACATTCCACTAAATAAATAGCTAGAATCCGAATTAGCGATTGCACCAGGATCGATTTTGACTGTAGTTATATCATTTAGATGTTCACTTTGCCTCCAATTTGCAGATCCTTCTGGTCCTAATTCGCCAGCACCTATATGAAGAGTTCCGCCATTATCAATATACCAGCTAGAATCACCAAACTTACCACCATCATCCAAATTGTCAGATTCAGAATTTACATCTGAAACGGTAGCGGTTTTCTGAGCTACACTTTGAGTATTCATTTGAGATGCTGAATCAGCTGAAACAGTACTTGAATCAGGATCATCTTCTAAGGGTTTTGAAGCCACTTCAGGCTTTGCTACTTCATTCTTTGCTGTTTCAACGGCGGTATAATTAACCGATTCATCAGTAGTAATAGTGCCATCATCATTTACATTAGCAACTATCATACTTTTGTCAGCTCTATACCCTTCTTTAGCTGGTACAGCAATAGTTACGGTTTGTCCTACCTCACCTGTAACATTGTTTACAGTCTCTTCTCCTAAGTTAGAGTTTATCGTTACATTGGCTGTAGCAGATTTCGACTGCTTTGGTTCAGTACCAGTATTAACTACAGAATCAGAATTAGATACATCCGATGTTCCTACTACATCTGCGTTAACATCTAACCCAGTAACTGCACCTCCCAAAAGAACGCCGGCAAACGAAAGGGCAGATACCACTACCCACTTTTTGCCAGATTTTATCATTTTCTTTCTAACGACCGCATTTGGATCGTGTTTCAGTTGTATAAATCTCATAAAAAGTCTCCCTCCAATTTATGAAAAAATATTATAAAAATATTTATCATACGCTATTATTATGACAGACTTTTAATAATTTTAAAGTCATCAATTAGATATAATTTAAATAAATGGTCAAAAAATAGGCATACTCATTGAGGATGCCCATGTGTTAAAATCATTCATTAATAATATTTAACAAAAAATCATTCTTTGACATTCAGTACATCAATGGCTCTAACCCATTCATTAGTGGCTACACGATACATAGTCACGCCATTAATAACCGCTGATTTATCAGTTAACCAACTACTATTAGCCTTCAACTGCCTATTAGTTACAGCATTGCCACGTTCATCGTAAACAGTGACATTGTAATTATTAGTCTGAACTACAGCACGTAATGGGATGTACTCAAAAGCATCATTGGTGCTAACAAATTCATTACTGCCAACACGATAATACTTAACACCATTCATATAAGTAGAAATATCAGTCACCCAATCGCTCGTTGGACGAAGCTCTCTACTTATTTGTTTTTGATGAGCATTGAGTAAATGCTTGCTAGAATCATTGTAAGTCTCAATAAACTTGTTGTTCGAATTATAAACGTAAACATAGTTCATCTTGACCCACTCATTAGAAGCTACACGGTAGTATGAAATACCATTCTTAGTTAACTTCTTGTCAGCATACCAACCAGTGTTAGGCTTCAAGGCACGATTAGTAATCAATTGACCATTCGAATCATACAACCTTGCGGCTGGTTGATCAGCAAAAGTAGCCACATCAATATATACATTAGATATTTCTTCTGTTGGTGTAGGTGTTGATAAACCTCCTCCACCATTGCTTGTTGGTATCTTAGTGTATGTTACGTAGCCTGCATTTTTTGGATCATTAACAGTAATTGTTCCGCCTGCATTGACTGTTGCATCAACTTCTGACTTATCTGAAGTGTATCCTGCAATTATTGGGACCTTAACTTTTAATGGTTTTCCAGGTGTTCCTGGGACATCTTTAACTGTTTGGTCCCCTAGGTTTGACTTGATTGTTACATCGGCAGATACCTCTTCATTATCTTTCTTGTAGAAGATATCTGTAGCTGAGAAACCACCCTCATCATTTTTTGTAATGTTTACAGTAGTTGATTTAGGTGTGTAACCTTTGTAATTAGGCAGCAACTCACTAACATCGTAGTTATTAACCTCTTCAGAAATATCAGGAATTGTATACTGCCCCATAAATTGTCCGGACTCATTGAGTACTCTTGCAATAACACTAGTAATAACAACATCTGGTTTGTAAATAATACTATCTTTCGTTATAAATGTATTCGGTTCATCAATTGTACCTGAAACTGTTGTTGAATAATTTCCAGAATAATCTTTAACAAGTTTTTCATTTTCATTCTTATACGGTGTATATCCTTCAACTGCAGGTACAACTACCGTCGTTGTAAAGTTATTTCCAGGTACGCCTTGAATATTTCCAGAAGTAATAGTACTTGGTTCTTTTGAATTGTCGCTGTATGAGGTATCTACTGAAGTTGTGCCATTGACCAATCTAACATAAGTTTCGGCAACAGATGGCATTGTTGAAGAATAGCGTTCCATAATTTGATCTGCAGTTAATTTTTCCCCTTGAGGATCATTCTCAGTACCAGATCCAACTGCTTGCCAATTTCCTGGTGTTAAGGCTATCGAAGTATCCACACCCGTGTACGCGCCAAACTTTATCTTGTACAACTTAGTTCCGTACAGCATACTATTAACTTGTTCATTCTGACCAGCCAAAGAACGAGTATCAAAGCTGGATAAATCTAAACTTTTTAGAGATGAATCACTATTAAACATTGTTCGTATAGAAGTTACTTTACTAGTATTAAACTTGGACGTATCTATACTCTTCAATTCAGGTAACCTATAAAACATAGAAGCCATATTTGTGACATTAGAGGTATTAAATTTATCCGGATTAATTATTATTTCTTCCAATTTCATGCTACCAGGTCTGCTTAAATCGGGGCCTGAAAACATGCCAGACATGGTTGTAACTTTACTTGTATCAAACGATGATAAATCTAACTTCTTTAAAGAAAAATCAGCAATAAACATACTTCCCATATCTGTAACATTTTCAGTATTGAAAGATGACAAATTTAAATCTTCCAAAGAACTCATGCCATTGAACATATAATGCATATCTGTAGCGTTACTTGTATTCCAGTTGGAAAGATCTAGCGATTGTATTTTTGAAGCGCCTGAGAACATCGAATACATATTTGTGACATTACTTGTATCTAAGTTACCTATGCCATCAATTGATGTAACATTTGACAATCCACTAAATAAAGACTCCGAATTAGCATTGGCAATGGCACCAGCATCTATTTGAACAGAGTTAATATCACTAAAATGTGTGCTACTCTTCCAATTTGTAACTCCATACGATCCCAATTTACCAGCACCTATATGAAGAGTTCCACCATTATCAATATACCAACTGGAATAACCAAATTTACCACCATCATCCAGATTATCAGCTTCAGAATTTATATCTGAAGTAGTAGCAGCTTTTTGAGCTACACTCTGAGTATTCATTTGAGATGCTGAAACATCTGAAATAGTACTTGAATTAGAATTACCCTCTAAGGGTTCTGAAGCTATTTCGGGTTTTGCTACCTCATTATTTTCTGTTTCAACGGAAGTATAATTAACTGATTCATCAGTAGTAATAGTGCCATCAGCATTTACGGTAGCAACTATCATACTTTTATCAGCCCTATAACCTTCTTTAGCAGGTACAGTAATAGTTACAGTTTGTCCTACTTCACCAGTAACATTGTTTACAGTCTCTTCTCCTAAGTTAGAGTTTATCGTCACATTGGCTGTAACAGATTTCGACTGCTTTTTTTCAGTACCAGTATTAACCACAGAATCAGGATTAGATATATCTGATGTTCCTACTACATCAGCATTAACATCTAATCCAGTGAGTGTACCTCCCAAAAGAACTCCGGCAAACGAAAGTGCGGATACTACTGCCCACTTTTTGCCAGATTTAATCAGTTTCTTTCTAACAACCGCATTTGGGTCGTGTTTCAATTGCATAAATCTCATAAAAAGTCTCCCTCCAATTTATGAAAATATATTATAAAAATATTTATGATACGCTTTCATTATGACAGACTTTTAATAATTTAAAAGATATAAATTATCTATAATTTAGGCAAAGGGTCAAAAAAAATAAGCCAAAAGGCTTATTTTTTAATATTATCTACGACTTCTAGTTCTCTTACCATGTGAACCCGTCTTATTGTTACGTTGTGAATAATACAGGAACATCCACAAAGCAACTAGAATCAAAGCAACAATTCCAACAATGATTATTATCCATTGATTGCTCTTGCGGCTAACCTTCTGTTCTGCTTGTTCCGATATATAATCAACATCACTCTTACTTACAGAAATGGTCCTAGTAAAGGTTTTTTCATAACCAGCTTTGCTCTTAACAGTAATGACACCTTTGTATTTACCAGCACTTAAATCTTTTACAGGAATAAAATAATCAAATTTAGAATTAGGTGCTATTTGAAGATTCTTAGCGCTGTATTTCGTAGTATCACTATTGTGATAAATTTTAGCACTTAAAGTAACTTCATTAATATTGATTGGTGCAGAATTATCCAACGTATAAGCAATACCAGAATTACCAGCTACAGACTTAGGCTTAGCATTGGTCATATGCATGTCAGGAACTACTCCATCATCTTTAGAGCGAAGAACGACTCCCTTAACATATCTAACTTGATTCTTAATATTGATATTCTTAGATTTTGTAGGACTTACATTAGCGGTTGTAGTTACGCCGCCCAAGATAATTCCAGTATATTCATTGGCCGGCGACTTAACTTTAAAACTAACAGTCTTAGCCTGTCCAACTTTTAAGTTTACAGAGGTCTTACGTTTACCCTCAACCAATGAACTTAATGAAGGATTCTGATTCTTAAACAATTTAACATTGTACTTATCATAACCAATAACACCAGAGTCAGCCGTGTATGCATCATTAACCTCGGCCTTCACCTTAATTGGTTCACTACCAGTATTGATAATCATAACTTTTAGATCTTGATCCTTATTAGGCTCAACTTTTAAATCAAAATATGATTCATTCTTGTCAATTTGATTATCCGGTAATACTGCTTGAACTGAATAAGATTTATCAGCAGCAGCACTTACCCTGTTAACCGGATATATGAGACCCACAAGAAATAATAATATCGTAAATAAAAATATACTTTTTCGTTTCATATTAACTCCTATTCTGGTGCCAAATTCCCCAAAAGATTAATACGATGAGAGATACTAAGACTAATACAATCAATATATAAGTAATTGTCTTATCATAGACTAGATTTTTGCAACGTGAATTTATATCATTAGCTTGCTTTTCAGTAATAGTATAAGTCTTTTTGAAATTCCAGACAGCTTTTCCACTTCTTGCCACACCATCAACTTTATACTTGCCAGGAGTGATAGGTGTTTGATTTTGATTAAAATCAATTGGTATTTTTGAGTTTGGAGCAACAGTAGGATAAGTTAAATCTGCTGTCATTTTCTTAGGACCCAAATTAAAGCGATCAAGCCAGCTTTTACGTTTAACAGTTGCATGAATAATTACTTTTTTCATCATACCCGGTTGATTGTTCTGAAGATTAACATATACATGCGGCTGATAGTTTTCAGCAGCCAACGATAAACTATGTAAACTTAATATTCCACCCACTGGTTTGTTATCCTCTGTTATCCAAACTGGGACATTAGCGGTTCCCTTAGCTGCACGATAAGTATCGTAAATATTGAAACCACCCATTATTAATCCCTTTAATTTTTTATCAGGAATTTTTACTTTGAAAGTAAGATCTTTTGTCTGATTTGGTTTTAAAGTTACTATTTGAGACTTAGTCATATCTGCAAAAGCAGATTGTAATCCATAATCCCCTGTTTTTATATTTTCAGTATAAGCTATCTTACCGTCAGAGGAAGTTGTTGCATTGGTCGGTACAACTTTTAGCCTTAGTCTTCTAATACCAAAATTACTAATGGATATTTTTAGCTTTCTTTCTCCGCCGTTCTTACTAATTATTTGAAACCTATCGGTAATATCAGAATCACCAATCAGAGGGGTAACAGTTACACCGTTAATATCTGCCTGCACCGTTTTTGTTGTCACAAAAAGGAACAACATAAAAAAACCAATTACAGATAATAAATAAATAATTCTTTTTTTCATTTTCTTACCCCACAAACCAAGATATGTATATATCAATAATACTAAAAAAGCTGTTCCAAGTCTTGGAACAGCTCAATTTAATTTTTTATTTATAAATATTAACGACGGCGTTTTCTTGGTTGATTGTTTGTTCCATTATTACCACCATTGTTATTCTTATTATTTCTCTTACCCAAGTAAATACCTAATCCTAAAATAATAGCTAAGGCTAAAATTGCAAGAAGAATATACAACCATAGATAATTAGGCTTGATACCAGCAAGCTTATTATACTTAGCAGCATCTGAGTTAGTAATAGTAAAGTCTTTATTAATAACCCAACTCTTTATACCACCAGCTGTTTTATATGTAAGCTTTAAATGATATTCTCCAGATTGCAAAGCTTTCTTACCCCAAGAAATAGAATAATCATAATTTGATGTTGGAGCAATATTCTGAGATCCATTAGCAGTCTTGATTTTAAATGATTTATCACCCTTTTTAGTAACTACAGCAGTAGAGTCTAAAGCACCGGAAAAACTATTTGTTGAATTGTGAACATTGGCCAATACTCCTGGAGTTTGTCCCTTATCTGATGTTACAACTCCCGGTCTAACAGTTCTAACTGAATATTTAGGTTCTACAGTTTCATTTCCAGTTTGTTTAATCTGTATAGGAATTGAATAACTAAATTTATTCTTAATCAAAGTACCGTTTGATGAAACAGTACCTTTTGCCTTTTCCTTATATGGGCTAACATTAAATCCACCTAGAAGGTAACCATTAAAGTTTTTCTTGGGGATTGTGACTGTTGCAGTAACTGTTGCGCTAGACTTACCAGGAATAGTTATTGTCCCTTTATTTGGTGTTATTAATTTTCTGGTTTGAATTTTTAACGATGGATCAGTTACTTTTGTTTTATCATATCCTATAGATCCACCAGAAGCAGTATATGCAGTATTTGCATTATATAAGAAAGTTCTCGTTTTGCTTTCTTGGTTAACAATCGCAAGTTTAACCTCTACCTTTTTTCCAGGCTCTCCTGTAATCACATAAGACTTATTATCTAAATTTACGTTATCATTAGAATCACCTGCGACTTGAAGTGCATATCCTCCATTAACAGCCGCATTTACAGTAAGATTGTTATTTAATCCAACTGTCACTATACCAACTAAGATTATTGATATAAATGTAAAAAAACTCACTACCCTTTTCATGCTATATCCTCCATTACTAAAAACACATCCATTATAGGATTATTATAAAGCAAAGAGTCTGGGACAAAACTCTAGACTCTAAAAAAAGAACCATCAAAGAAATCTAATGGGATTTCTCTGATGGTTCTTTT
>NZ_RHNU01000073.1 GCF_003946015.1 Companilactobacillus insicii | reverse complement strand
TGTCACCAGTAGAATACCGGGAACATGCTTTAGCAGCTTAAATATTTAATTTTGTCTAACTTTTGTCTTGCACTTCAATTAAAATAAGTGATTTTTTTATTTTTTCATTTTTCACACAACTTGTTTTTATATCAGTGCTTCAATACAATTATCTTAATCGACATGGGAGGGTATCAGAATGTTACCGATCTATTTGTTGGAAGATGATGATGTCCAACGCGAAAACTATATTAAATTTATAAACAACAGTATTATGATAAATGATGCCAATATGCAATTAAAATTGGCTACCGCCAAAACTGAAGGATTGTTTGATTCCTGTGTTGCACCTGAAAAAGGAATCTTTTTCTTAGACATGGAAATCGGTGATAATAATACCGCCGGATTGGATGCGGCTGAAAGAATAAAAAAAGAAGTTCCATTAGCACAAATCATATTTATTACTACACATGATGAACTATCTTTAGTTACACTTGAACGTCGTATTGCCCCTCTTGATTTCATTCTCAAAAATAAGGGCATAGATTCTATAAAGAAAAGCATTAATAATGACATTGTACTAGCACAAAAATACTATAATAATTTTGCACATCATTCACAGAATCTATTTAATTACCGTATTGGTAGTCGATTCTTCAATGTATTAATGGATGATGTAATTATATTATTCACTGAAAAAGTGGCACCTGGACAAGTTACCCTTATTACTAAAAATCAAAGAAGTGCTTTTTCCGGATCACTGAACTCTATCGAATCTGTCTATCAGGATTTATTCAGATGTGATCGGAGTTACTTAGTCAACCTAGATAACGCTACGACTTATGACAGTAAAAATCGTATTTTAACTTTCATAGATAACTCCACTTGTAAGGTTTCATTTAGAAAAGGAAGAGAGTTACTAAGCATATTAGAAGAAAAAAATATTTCTAAGTAAATATCCACCAGCTTAGCTGGTGGCTTTTTATTAGCCCTAGAAGGGCTTGCCACACGCAAAAAGCCCCTTAAAGGGGCCCAACAAAAAACTACCAACCGCTA
>NZ_RHNU01000072.1 GCF_003946015.1 Companilactobacillus insicii | reverse complement strand
GACGAATTTACAATTGAAGTGCAACATCAGTTTTAGAATATAAAAGAAGACTCATAGCCTGAGACCTTGTAAAATGGAATCACCACAACACCAATTACAAGGAGAACTCAGACTATGAGCCTATATAAACATCTTACCTTAAAAGATCGTGAAATCATACTTGTTGGACTGAAGTTAAATCAATCGTATCAGAAAATATCAGTACAAGTTGGATGTTCTAAATCCACTATTTCAAGAGAAGTTCAACGTAATGGTGGACGTGATGGGTATTCAGCTGCACAATCACAAGACGCTTATCAACAGCGGCGATTGAAGAGCCGTCGCTCAAGGATTTTATCTGATTCTGATATTAGAGAATTCGTTATAAAATGCATCGTCAATTATCATTGGTCACCCGAACAGATTTCAGGCCGACTATCTCATGAAAACAGTGACTGGAATATAAGTTATAACACGATTTATCGTGGAATCGAACATGATAACCTCGGTATTCCACTCAAGAATCATGGAGCACGTGGTATCGCAAGAAAACTACGACACCGAGGTAAAACTCGTAAGGTTAAAGGAACAGTGAATGAACGTCGCGGACGTTTTAACGACGCAGCCTCAATTCATGAACGACCATTATCAGCCGAAAATCGTAGTCGTTTTGGTCACTGGGAAGGTGATACAGTTCGTGGAAAGACTGGACACTCTGCACTAGTCACCTTGGTAGACCGAAAATCTAGGTTTCTTCTCTCTCAGCGTGTTCCTAAGGTAAATTCACAATTTGTTTATCAGGCTATTCTTAATCTTCTAGCAGAGGTAACTCCTAAGCGAATCAAAACCCTTACACCTGATAGAGGAACTGAATTTGCACAATACCATGAATTAATGAACGAACTTGATATCTCAGTTTATTTCCCGGATCCTCACTCACCACAACAACGAGGAACTAATGAAAATACTAATGGATTAATCCGTGAGTACTTTCCTAAGGGAACAGATCTCGACAGTCTTAGTGATATAGATATCATTAAGTTCGTTGACGAACTTAACAATCGACCACGCAAGGTCTTAGGCTGGAAGTCACCGGCAGAAGTTTTCTTAGGTCAATCGTTGCATTTGATTTGACAATTCGTC
>NZ_RHNU01000071.1 GCF_003946015.1 Companilactobacillus insicii | reverse complement strand
CTATACTTTCTGGTATTGATGAATAATCAATACCAGTTTTTTTATTCCCTTTTAACACAAAAAGAACATCACTGTTCTCGTGTTATGATTTAAGCGACGAAACCCAATCAAAAAGGAGAAAACAATAATGTCCCAAGACAATTCTATACTATGTGCATTAGACATAAAAGACAATAATATAAAAAATATTTCAGTTAGTGACGCTATGGTTAAAAAGCATGGCGTTATAAAACACATAAAATTGATAAGAGCTACACTATCATACGTTCTCCATAGATGTCCTAATTGTGGTATGAATACTTTGGTTAAAAATGGAAAAAGGGCTACTAATGTTCGTCTGGCAAGCCTTAACGGGAAAGAATATCATATGATACTCAATAAACAACGTTACTTGTGTAGGAACTGTGACTGCACCTGCGGTGCGCACAGTGACTTTCTCATTAAAAACCACACAATCACTGGCCAAGTTAGAAACAGGATCTTTGATATGGCAAGAGAATCGTTTACTCTGTCATCAATTGCCAAGATAATTGGAATCTCACCAAGTACAGTAAGTAGAGTGTTATACGATAATATTACTTTGCCCAGTAGATGTAACCAACTTCCTGAAAATATGTGCTTTGACGAATTTCGATCGGTTGGAAATATTTTCACTTTCATAGCTATTGATGCTCAAACACATAAGTTGGTAGAACTAATTCATGACAGGTTATCTAAAACAATAATTGAGCACTTTATAAATAAATATAGTCTTTCAGAGCGCCAATTGGTCAAAACAGTATCTATCGATCTGAACGCAAATTACCAATTAGTAGTGCATCGAATTTTTCCGAATGCGCAAATAATAGTCGATAGATTTCATATCGTCCAGCTCTGTAGTAGAGCTTTGGATCAAGTACGTATTAGTTCATTAAAACGTGTTAGTGATAAGCATTCTCGCTTGCGTAAGGCTCTCAAATCAAATTGGCGTCTCTACCATCTGCCTTTGGCAGAGGTAGATGACGAAAACGTAAAATATGTTTTTGGTATCAACGAATATACGACAATTCAAAATGTAATTGATATTGGTTTAGATGCATTTCCCGTATTCAAAGAAGTATATGATACTTATCAAAATATCCAACAGTCCCTTGAAAATCAAGATACAAAGCTACTCAATGACACTATTCATGGATATAAAAAGAATGGCACCGCTATGGATACGTCAATCAATACGTTACGTAAGAACTTAAAATATGTAGAGAATAGTTGCTTAATGCCATATTCCAATGGTCCATTAGAAGGGACAATTGGAAAGATAAAAAAGCTTAAGCGTAACAGTTATGGTTTTAGAAACCTTGATCATTTTCTTAAGAGAATAACGCTGATTTGTGCATAAAAATAGGCATCCTCATTGAGGATGCCCATAGGCCAAAAATCATTCATCAATACTATTTGACAAAGAGCC
>NZ_RHNU01000070.1 GCF_003946015.1 Companilactobacillus insicii | reverse complement strand
TGAAGTGCAAGACAAAAGTTAGACAAAATTAAATATTTAAGCTGCTAAAGCATGTTCCCGGTATTCTACTGGTGACATGCTTTTTGTTTTTCCTGAGATTCTTACATTGTTATACCAACAAACGTACTTTTGAGAAATTTTCGTTAGTTCATCTATATCCTTACATGGAGGAAATCCAATTAAACATTCGGTCTTATATATATGAAAGAAACTCTCTATTGGTGCATTATCAAGACAGTTACCTCTTCTAGACATACTTTGTATTAAATTATTTTCTATCAGTGATTCAGTGTAATAGCTTAGTTGATAGTGCCATCCTTGATCAGAATGAATGATTGGTTTTGCATCTGCTGGCAATTTTCGGAACAGTTCACTTAATGTGTTTTCAATTAATTCTTTATTAGGACTGTCATTTATTTGGAACGCTAAAACCTCTTTACTAGCTTCATCTGTTACTGCTGAAATATAGGCCCACTTGTCATTGAGTAGTTTTACCTGTGAAACATCCGTATGAAGGACTGTGTATGGTTGTGTTTCCTCAAACAATTGATTCAAAACATTGATACAAGTCTTTCCAACTTTTCCCTTGAAAGAAGAATAGTGATGATTATTGTGTTTGTTATACATTGATACTTGAATACCCATATCCGACATTAACTTTCTAATAGTATCTCCACACAAGTGTATCCCACGCTTATCTAGTGCCTCTCCAATTCTACGGTAGCCATATGTCAATCTACCCCGGAATGTTCCTTCTTTAGCTATCTCAAGTATTATTGCTTTAATTTCGGCATATTTGTCCTTATGATTCTTGATGCGTTTCCTTTCATCATGATAAGTTGCTTTATTCAAATCAATGACACGAAGTATGTCACCGATCTTATATCTTTCAACTTTTGGAAGTTCTGCTTGGTCAGCCCTGATCTGATCGACTATTTGTGTTTTTTGACATCCTTTGAAGGTCCGAACAGGGTCATTGATTTTTTTAGTATATCTCTTTCTAACTTTGTGTCATAAAGTTCTTTATTTTTTTGAGCTAGTTCTTCTCGTAAACGTTCTACTTCATTTTTATCCACCAATTTGCGTACTTGCTTCTTACTTTTCTTCTTCAATGGTTTCCTACCTTTTCGGTGAGGCTTCAGAGATTGAATACCGTCACGATTAAATGATGTTCTCCAAATACTTATTTGAGAAGGTAGAATATCATATTTGGCGGCAACTTCTGCAGTAGACTCATCATGAGTTTGATAGTAGTCTATCACACTCAGCTTGAACTCTGCTGTAAAGTTACGTTTACCTTTGCGTCTGATCAAAGAATCTATTCCCGATAACTGATATCTTTTTATCCAATGCCTAATTTCACGGTCAGGCAAGCTATATTTTTCAGCTAAGTCATTGTAACTATATTTTCCTTGTATATAATCATTTATTACCTCAGCTTTGAAGATTGGATCATATTTTGTCATAAAAAATGCCCTACAATCGTTAGATTTCTTGTCTAACAATTGTAGGGCACTTCA
>NZ_RHNU01000007.1 GCF_003946015.1 Companilactobacillus insicii | reverse complement strand
TGTCACCAGTAGAATACCGGGAACATGCTTTAGCAGCTTAAATATTTAATTTTGTCTAACTTTTGTCTTGCACTTCACTTCGCACACAATTGCGGAGTCGCTTTTTTACTTTTATAATTAAGTTCATGGAGGATTAACATGAGACAGAGACAGTCTAATTTTGAACTATTGAGAATCATTAGTATGTTCTTGATAGTTTTACATCATTATGGAATTCACGGAACTTTTTATGAGGGAACCTTTTCTTGGCAAAAGGTGGGTCTTAACTTAGTTACATCATTTGGTAAGGTCGGAGTTAATATTTTTGTGCTGATCAGTGCGTACTTTTTGGTTAGTAAAGCATTCAAACTAGAGCGTGTTTATCGAACCGTACTGGAAACGTTGTTTTATTCTTATTTAGTTTTAGTAGTACTTTATTTTCTAGGACGTAGTAGCCCATATTTCAATGACAAGAATATTATTCATCTATTATTTCCAATCCCATTGGAATATTGGTTCGTCAATGCATTCATATTCATGTTGTGTATGTCACCGTTCATGAATGCGGCAATGCACAATATTACCAAGCAGATGCATTTATTTTTGTTGCTATTCTTAACTTTTATTTGGGTATTTATTCCGACAATTTCTAATTTGAAATTAGCTGGTTACAGTGATTATGCCTGGTTCTTATATCTTTATTTATTAGGTGGCTATATCAAACTTTACGATATACACATTAGTAAAGCAGCATTGCGTTGGATCTTTTATGGTTCAGTGATCGTTACTTTATTATTAGTTGCAGATTTGAATATTTTAGGACGTACGAATCAGTTCTTTATGGACTACGCAATATTCTTTATTTTTCAAAATAAGATTCCAGTTGTCTTAATGTCAGTATCGTTATTTTTGTTAGGAAAGAACTGGAATATTGGAAGCAATCGATTTATCAACAGAGTTGCTTCTGCCACATTAGGCGTGTATTTGATTCATGACAATGTAGTGCTGAGTCCAATTATTTGGACTTTTGTTAATAACAATCAGTACAAGACTTTGTTGAGTTCCATTGGAATGGGACTGATTTATTCAGTCGTAATCTATATTATTTGTACAGTAATTGATTGGATGCGCCAGTTATTATTTGCGAATAGTATTAATCGGATGTCGGTCTCTCTATCGAGTATGATTAAGCGATTATTCAAAGTATGATAGAACTTAAAAATAGAAATGTTTAAACAAATGAGTTATTCTTATTCACAAAGATATTTGTGGGGTAAGAACAATGATTTTTTACTCGATTAATTTAGCATTTTTTTTAATTTATAGTTTATTTACTAATAGCTATTACAAAGACCGCCAAGCTTACTTTTGGCTAATATTGATTCATCTGACTCTTTTACTGGGTTTGCGTTCAAGCATCGTTGGAACCGATACTCCACAGTATGTCAGCTTTTATTTAGCACAGAATTCAGGTTTCAACGGTAATGGCACGATTGTTTATTCGACGGTTAGTAATTTAATCAATCATTTAACCAACGGAAATTATCATGTCTTCCTATTTATATTGTCATTAGTAACTGTCTTTTGTATTTTGAAGTCAGTTGAGATATTTTCTGGCGATGAGAACCTTATGTTTTTGAGTATTTATGTTTATATCACATTTTACTTTTACTTTGAGAGCTTTAATATTCAACGTCAGATGTTAGCCGTGTCAATGGTAATGTTGTCAATGGCACTTTTGTCACGACATCGTTTTGTTTGGTCGATTTTGATGTTCACACTAGCAGTTGGTGTCCACAGTACAGCCATTTTTGCGATAGTGGGATTTTTGATTTGGTTTGTTAAAAAGTCGAAGTTGACTTTTGGTATTGCGATAATTATTGCGGCATTATCTAATTTCTTTTTGGCTAGTTTGCTTAATAATTTTTCGCAAATATTCGATCATTATCAAATGTACACTGATGCGGTATTGGTATCAGGTGGCGGTACTTTAATATTAGGTATATTCTTATTGGCGATTGCTTGTGCGGCAATTTTTCTGACAGATATTTTGCATGACAAAGTAGCTGGATTTACTATTTTTATGACATCCATTGGTGCAGTTCTGTATATTGTCGGTATGAGATCACAGCTGATTATTAGAATGGCGGATTACTTTGCCATTTATTCTATCGTTGCTGTACCGCAAACCGTTATGGCCATTTCAAGGCAATTTCGGGGTCACAAAATGGTTAACCTTGTCTTGACGACAATAGTGATATTCGCTGGTTTAACAATCTTTTATTACAAGTTATTTAACAATTTGGGGGAGATAATCCCTTACAGTATTAATAGCATTTAGACTTCGGTCTAAGTGCTATTTTTTTGTCGTTTCACGAACTAGACAAAACGTAATATCGATTCTTAATACTATCAAATTTGTTTAAACATGGTTTATGATTTGGCGTAGCTACAGGAGAAACGAAATTTTCTTGGTATCTTGCAGTGAAACTATGCATGGGAGGAAAGACTGTGAAATCAGAACAAATGGCTAGTACGACTAGTATGATTGAAATCCTTGGCATACTTCGTAAGCACATAAAAATGATTGTTATTACAACTTTAATCACTGTTTTTGCGACAGGATTCGTCACATTTTTTGTCCTGAGTCCCAAGTATGAATCGACGACTGAAATTCTGGTCAACCGTAAAATGTCCGATGAATTGCAAGCGGCCCAGTATCAGCAAGTTCAAGCAGATGTTCAGATGATCAGTACTTACAAGGATATTATTACCAGTCCGACAGTTCTTGATGATGTTAATCAAGAAGTTCAGACCTATCCTGGATATCCAGGATCAGAATCAGAGTTACAGAAGTCTATTTCTATTAGTAACCAACAGAATTCTCAAGTATTTTCTGTCACTGCTAAGTCAACAGATGCGAATACAGCTGCAGCTATTGCCAATATGACGGCAGAAGTGTTTAAGAGAAAAGTTGGCAAGATCATGAGCATTAACAATGTTTCGATTGTTTCCACGGCTTCACCTAGCAAAACACCATATAGTCCTAAAAAAACACTTAGCCTACTTGGAGGCTTAATTGTTGGTTTGATTTTAGGAATGGGACTGGCGTTAATTCGTGAAGCAACTGACAAGACAGTTATCAACGAGAGCTTCCTAACTGAAGATATGGGTTGGGTCAACTTAGGTCAAGTTAATGAAATCAGTAAGAAGACATTTCAACCAATATCAGCTAGTGATAGAAGTGCCGTTACTCGTGGATCCAACTTAAAGAATCGGAGGGTTTAGTTATGTTTGGAAAGAAAAAAATAAACTAGATTCGACCAGTCAAAAACGTGGCGTTAATCTAATTACTTATAATCACCCTCAAGATGTAGTGGCAGAACAGTTTCGTACCATTCGCACTAATATTCAATTTACGGCAGTGGACAAAAAAATTAAATCGATTATTTTTACTTCTTCAGCTCCATCAGAAGGTAAATCTACTGTTAGTAACAACTTTGCGGTCACATGTGCGGATCAAGGTTCGAAGGTAGTTTTAATTGATGCTGATCTGCGCCGCCCCACGATCAATAAGACTTTTGGCTTAGATAACAAAGTTGGATTATCTAATTATTTGTTGGGTAATGCCAAGTTAGAAGAAATAATCCAACCAGCCTTAGTTAGGAATCTTTACATAATTCCCAGCGGACCGATTCCACCTAATCCGGCTGAATTATTAGGTAGTATGCGAGTCAAGCAATTGATTAAGGATCTTGAAGAGAAGTTTGACATGTTGATCTTGGATGCACCGCCAGTTAATACCGTAACTGACACGCAAGTTTTAGCAACAGTAGTTGATGGAGTAGTTATGGTCGTACCACAAGGAATCGCCATGAAGGTGGGTGTACGCCATGCTAGGGAATCTTTGGAATTAGTTCACGCTCATATTATCGGAGCCATTATGAATCGAGTCACGGTTCAGAAGTCGGTCTATTATGGTGGCGAATATTATGGAGCGTATAAGAGCTAAGGGTATCAGGTCATTTGAATGTGGGAAATTCAAAGGGGCCTTACATATGGAATATTGGAAAAAAGCAGTAGATGTTGTTTATCAGCAACATCGCTATGCTTACAGAATTTTCAAACGTAGTTTTGATTTTTTTGCCAGTTTGGTTGGTTTAATTATTTTGTCACCAGTGTTATTGATTGTGGCTATTGCAATTAAGGTGGATGATCCCGGTGGTCCGATCTTTTACGAACAAATCCGAATTGGTAGGCGTCGTAAGCCGTTTGAAATGTTTAAGTTTCGTTCGATGTGTGTTGATGCAGATGCACAGCGTTCTAAATTAGCTCAAAAAAACGAAGTATCAGGGGCAATGTTCAAGATGAAGGATGATCCTAGAGTAACTCGTGTAGGAAGATTCATTCGTAAGTATAGCTTGGACGAATTGCCGCAGTTATTGAATGTTGTATTTGGACAGATGAGTTTGGTAGGACCACGTCCACCTTTGCCAGACGAAGTAAAAAAATATACAAACTTTGATTTTCAACGTTTGGATGTCAAGCCTGGCTGTACTGGATTATGGCAAGTTAGTGGACGAAGCAATGTGGGATTTAATCAAATGGTTCGTTTAGATATCGAATATATCAATCGCCGTAATTTTTGGTTTGATTTAAAAATTTTACTTCGAACGGTTACTTTATTTTTCAAGCCCAATGGGGCGTATTAATGAGGTGATGGCATGAAAGTCTTAGAAATTTGTGAAGCGTATGGTGGAGGAGTTAAACGTCAGATTGACTACCTTAATCAATTCGCTAACAGTAAGAATGTTGAAATGATTACCTTAGTTAGTTCAAAACGTGGTGCTGATGTGCCGAGTAAGTATCGAATTGATGATCGACTCTCAGCATTTCCGAGGCATCCCTTAAAGTTCTTGTCGATGCTCAAATGCTTACACAAGTTGATTATTAAGCAGGATATTAAGTTAGTTCACGCCCACAGTACGATTGCTGGCATTGTAATGGTGATTTATAAGATGCGCTATCATGATGGATTGCCAGTGGTTTTCACACCACATGCTTATTATTCAGAAGTTGATCGTGGTCGTGTTAAGGATTTTGCGTTGAAACTAATCGAAAAGTTTATGAGTCGTTTTTTTGCCAAGGTCATTCATGTTTCGGCTGATGAAGAAGCATATGCGATCGACAATAAAATAGTTAAACAGTCTCAATCCGTTGTCATCAACAATGGTGTTCCATTCCATGAATATGACAAAACCTCTCATACGAATATTGATTTCGTTAACGTCGCCCGTTGTGACTTTCAGAAGAATCCACAGTTATTCATTAAAATAGCTCAAAAAATTGTTACCGCCATACCCGATAGCACGTTTACGTGGGTAGGTGATGGTCCGATGCTCAATGAATGTCGAGCTGAAGTCGTTCGATTGAAGTTGAATAAGAAGATTCAATTCGTTGGCTTCCGTGCCAATCCTTATACTTATTTGGAAAAGTCAGATATCTTTGTTTCTACCTCAAGATATGAAGGACAGCCATTCTCAGTACTTGAAGCTATCTCAGAGAAGATGCCATTGATCATTACCAATGTTATTGGACACACAGAATTGGTAAATGGCAATGGAGTGTTGTTGACAGATGAAATTCTGAATGATGATTCACAGCTTATTGAGTCTTTTAAAAAAGTTATTGAACATAAGACAGAATATTCTGAAGCCAGCTATCAATTATTTATGAAAAAGTACGATGTTATGGATATGGTTGATTCCATTGAAAAAATATATCTTTCTGGGGTTGCCGTATGAAACGTATTGATGTGGTTGTCCCATATTTTTATCCACCATATATCGGTGGAACAGAAACGGTCCTTCGGAAATGGAATACTTATTTTTCCAATCATAATATCGACTCGTTACAAGTCAGATTTATTCTGCCATTTGCTTATCGTAGTAGTGATGTCTTCAACCATCAAGGTAATTGTCGTTATGGGATACGACCTAGTAATAATCAGTCGATGCGATTCATTGGCGTTATCAATCTTATCTTTTATCTGATATTTACTCGAGCTGATAATGTGATTGTATTGTCACCTAAGTACATCAATCTAAGTTACAAGATTCGAACATTATTTCATAAGCACTATCGAATTACAGACTGGATTCACTTTTCACTGGCAAAGATGTTTGTAAGTGATCGTAAGTACTTTAAGAGAGCTGACTATCATTTAGCAATATCAACAGGGATTGAAAAGCAATTACTCAATATGCAGATACCTGAAAATAAGATATTCGCAGTTTTTAACCCGATTGAGAAGAGTGATCGTCAAATACCAGCATCGACTTATCCAAAGTATATTTATGTTGGCCGCTTGGAGTATCAACATCAGAAGAATCTGCAAGAGATGATTCGTGGATTTGAGTTGATTCAACAAGAACTTCCACATGCACGACTAGAGCTTTGGGGTGATGGACCAGATATTGACAGTCTCAAACGTTTGGTAAGTGGATTGCAGTTGAATGACTTCGTTAGTTTTAAGGGATGGCAACACGATCCTTGGAGCAAGATAGATTCTGCAACAGCGTTTGTTCTGACGTCAACGTATGAAGGATTGCCGATGTCGATCCTAGAAGCAATGTCACACGGTGTACCGGTCGTGGCAGCCAATGTTTCGACTGGACCAAAAGACGAAATCACTGACGATAACGGTTTGTTATATGAAAGTGGACGAATCAACGAATTAAAGAATGATTGTATTGAGATCAGCGAGAATCGCAAACATTATAGTAGCGATAAAATCCAGAATTCTATTAGTAGATTTTATACAGATAATTACTTTTCAAACTTGATTAAGATTTTAGAAGAAATGGGGTAAGCCGATGGATAAATTATTATCAATTGTGATCCCAAGCTATAACGCTGAGAAGTTCTTAGATAATGTCTTGGAACAATTAATTAAATGCAAAAAGTTAGATCGATTGGATATTATGGTCGTAAATGACGGTTCGACCGATCGAACAGCAGAGATTGGCGCTAAATATGCGACTACTTATCCTAATTCAATTCGACTGATTTCAAAAGAAAATGGTGGTCATGGTTCAACTATCAATACGGGAATTAAGAATGCACGTGGCCGCTATTTTAAAGTTGTTGATGCAGATGATTGGTTAGATTCAGAAAACTTGGACAACTTTATTGAGCTTCTAAAAAGAACAGATGTCGATTTATTTCTAACGCCATTTTGGGCATTTAATGACAAGACTAAACATAAGCATTTAAAAGAAATCAAACCAAGTAATATTAGTTGGAATAAAAAATATTACTTAAAAGAACAGGGAATCGATCCAGTCCCTAGTATGCATACCTACGTACTGAGAACTAAATTACTTCAAGAAAATGATATACAGATTGACGAACATGCTTACTATGTCGATATTGAATACATTCTCTATCCAATTCCATATGTAAAGACCTTTGAATTCGTTAATTTGCCACTATACAACTATCGAGTAAATCAAGCATCACAGTCTATCAGTATAAGTAATATGCGAAAGAATCAAGAACAACATAGTTTAGTTGTTGATCATGTCAATGGATACATTCGTGAACATTCGGATGGATTGAATGATGATCAACGTGAATTGATGATTAATCGACTCAGTCGAATGATTGCTACACAGTTGAAGATAATTGCGTTAGCTCCGATTAATTCAGCTACTAAGCGTGAGCTTAGCAACTTCTATTCTAAGGTAAAGAACAATTACTACTTCGAGGAAAAAGACATTAACTTGCCGATGCGTTGGTTGATTAAGTCACGATTCAATTTGCTTCCGGTCATTCATTACTTGGCAATATTAAAAATGCAACTGGTGCATTACTAGTAGGGTGGTGATATTCATGAAAGTTACGGCATTAGTGGTTACGTACAATCGATTGCAGTTGTTAAAAGAATGTTTAGCAGCAATTGACTTCCAAACGGTGCCAGTTGATCACGTTATTGTAATTGATAATCATAGTACTGATGGTACTAAAAGTTTCTTAGACAGTATCAATCGTCCAAACTTTGAAGTAGTTCACATGTCTAAGAATCTGGGAGGATCAGCGGGATTCTACCAAGGTATGGAAGAATTCATTGATAGTAATTCGGATGAATTATTGTGGTTGATGGACGATGACACGATTCCAGAGACAGATACCCTTCAAAAGTTGCTTGAAGCCAGTCGTAATATTTATGATATTGGTTTTCTTGCTAGTAATGTTCGCTGGACTGATGGCAGTCCGGCTTTGATGAATATACCTGTGGTCGATCCACTTGATTGGAATAAGAGCGCTAGTGGTAGAGGCTTCTATCCAGTTGTTAAATCAGCGTCGTTTGTATCGTTGATGATACCGCGCAAGATAATTCAGCAAGTTGGATTACCGTATAAGGAATTCTTCATCTGGGGTGACGATGCGGAATATACGTCGCGGATTAGTCAGAAGCATACTTCATACTTTGTTCCTGACAGTATCGTTATTCATAAGATGAAGCAGAACACAGGTGTAGATATAGTCAGTGATGACAGCGATAGGTTGGATCGATATTTTTATTCGTTTCGCAATCGGATGTTCTTAGCTCGGCAACATCATGGCAAGTCTCGATTGAAGTCATACGCTGGTATGAGCTGGGAATTGGCCAGAGTAGCTTGTGGACGTGGTGTTCATAAGCGGGCCAAGAAGATTGAGGTCATCACTCATGGCATGTTCTCAGGACGCTTCTTCAATCCTAAGATTACGTATATACACAGGAATTAAAGGGATGATTTGGATGTCACAATCATTTTTGAATTTATATTTAACAGGCATTTATAAGTCTGAATCGGCATTAAAAAAAATAACCGGTGGGAAAAAATCGATTCTCCCTAGTTTCGTTTATGATCCTTATCATTATTTGGTTGAAAAGAAAATACAACAGACGATTCAAGATGTGCCGACAACCTTTTGGCATGATGAGCTGATTAAGACAGATCATGTTTTGACTAACAAAATAGTTTGGGTCATGTGGTGGCAGGTCAGTGATATTCCACCATTAGTACAGCGGAACTTAATGTGGATGAGAGAACGTTTGAATAAGCGGGTCATCGTTTTGAATCAGGAGAATATTGAAGACTTTGTTGATATTCCTGAAGATGTGTTAGATCAAGTCAACCATCAAAAGATGAGTTATCAATTGTTTTCAGATTATATTCGGATGAAGATTCTCTTCGAATATGGTGGTGTTTGGTTGGATAGCACGATTTATATCGGTGGTCCTGATAACTTCTTGAATCAGCTGAACTTTGAGGATCATTCGCTAATTACTATCAAGGGCATCAAGAGCTTTGGTAGTAAGTTCGTACCTAAGGGTCGCTGGGTTATTTATTGTATAGGTGGTCGAGCAGGTCAGATGTTATTCAAGTTTATCGATGATTGCTTAACTTATTACATCGAGAATGATATCCCCACGCCTGATTATTTCTTAACGGATTACTTATTCGATATCGCTTATAGGAACGATATTGGTGGATTCAGAGAAAAGTTAGAAAGAGTGCCGTCTAACAATATTAATTGTGAAGAATTGGCACCGTTGATGAATTCTAAGTTTGATGAACGTGTTTTGGATAAAATGACTAGAAATACCAGTGTATTCAAACTCTCTAACAAAGTTTCATATCGCAGTCGTACTGTTGATCAAGATAGAACTTTTTATAGTTATTTATATGAATAAATAATAATCGAAGGTGAAGTTGATGGAATATTTAGTTGTTGGTTCAGGTTTGTTTGGGGCCGTCTTCGCTAATGAAGCAGCAAAACGAGGTAATCATGTAACAGTTATTGAGAAGAGAGATCACATTGGTGGAAATATTTATACTAAACCAATTGAAGGTATTCAAGTCCATGTGTATGGCGCACATATTTTTCATACACGTTCTAAAAAGACTTGGGATTACGTTAATCAATTTGCGCAATTTAATAATTACATTAATTCACCGATTGCAAATTATCATGGCGAAATCTATAACTTGCCCTTTAACATGAATACTTTTAACAAACTTTGGGGGGTGATAACTCCAGCGCAAGCAAAAGCCAAGATTGAAGAACAACGTTCAGAGCTAAATTTGTTAAAACCTCCTAAAAACTTGGAGGAACAAGCAGAATCTTTAGTCGGAACTGATGTCTATAACAAATTGATCAAGGGTTATACCGAGAAGCAGTGGGGTGCGAAAGCGACTGACTTACCAGCGTTTATTATTCGCAGGATCCCAGTTAGATTTACTTATGACAATAATTATTTTAATGATCCGTATCAAGGTATACCAATTGGTGGTTATACCCAAATAATCGAGCAACTTTTGGATAATAAGTTAATTGAAGTTAAAACTGAAACAGACTTTTTTAAATATCGAGACGAGTATTTGAAGGATTATCAAAAAGTGGTTTTTACCGGTATGATCGATCAGTTTTTCAACTACGAATTAGGAGAATTATCTTATCGAAGTTTGAAGTTTGAAACTGAAGTTCAAGATATTGATAACTTTCAGGGCAATGCGGTCGTTAATTACACAGATGCTGAAACACCGTTTACCCGTATTATTGAGCATAAACATTTTGAATTTGGTTCTGGGAATAAGAATAAGACGGTCATTACTCGCGAGTATCCTAAAAAATGGGAACGTGGGGATGAACCGTACTACCCAGTAAATGATTCAGTAAATAAACAGCTTTATGCGCGATATTTAAATTTGGCTAGGAAGACATGTCCCGATGTTTTGTTCGGCGGCCGTCTGGGTCTGTATCGGTACTATGATATGGATCAGACGATTATGGCTGCACTTGAGTTGGTTGCACATGAATTCGATCGATGAAAGTTGTTAAGAATTATTTGTACAATGCCTTCTACCAAGTTTTTATTTTATTAGTTCCACTCGTTACAACACCATATCTTGCCAGAGTCCTTGGACCCACCGGTGTTGGAATTAACTCATATACCAATTCGGTTATTCAATACTTTATCGTGTTTGGAAGCATTGGTGTTGATTTGTATGGTAACCGCCAGATTGCTTTTGTAAGAAGCGATAGGCAACAAATGACACAAACGTTCTATGAAATATTCTTCATGCGAATAATTACAATTATTTTAGCTTATGCGGCTTTTGGGGTATTTCTGGTTCTTAGCGGTCAATATCAAACGTATTACTTAGCACAATCTGTTTCATTGATTGCTGCAGCATTCGATATTTCCTGGTTCTTTATGGGAATGGAGAACTTTTATGTGACAGTGATAAGAAACTTCGTAATCAAGATTTTAACTTTGATCAGTATTTTTACTTTTGTTAAATCATATTCAGATTTGGGAATCTACATCTTCATCTTGTCGATGTCATTGTTACTTGGCAATTTAACTTTATTCCCAAGTTTGAAGAGATACTTAGTTAAGGTAGATTTACACAACTTATCAATTTGGCGGCATTTAAAACCGTCGTTGATATTGTTTTTGCCGCAAGTCGCAATGCAAATATACGGTGTTTTGAATAAGACGATGTTAGGGGTAATGGTGTCAGTGCAATCAACCGGATATTTTGATCAGTCTGACAAAATGGTCAAAATGGCTCTAGCTATCGTCACAGCTACCGGAACAGTTATGTTGCCCCATGTAGCTAATGCCTTCGCAAAAGGTGAAGTAGAAAAGACACGACATTACTTGTATCAGAGTTTTAGATTTGTTAGTGCGATTGCAATACCAATTGCTCTTGGATTGATGGCTGTGACTGCTAAATTCGTCACTTTGTTCTTCACTAAGCGGTTCTTGGCAGTCATCCCCATCATGATAATCGAGTCAGTTGTAATCATTCTGATTGCTTGGAGCAATGTGTTGGGAATCCAATATTTGATTCCTACTAAGCAGATGAGATCGTACACTATCTCCGTCGTGATCGGTGCAGTAGTAAATATTATTTTTAATATCCCATTGATCATCAAATGGGGAGCTGTCGGAGCCACGATTGCGACTGTCTTGTCAGAGTTTTCTATTACTGCGTATCAGTTATTTTCTATTAGAAAGCAGATAGATTATCGTGAGTTGTTCAAAGACTGGACCAAATATATAGTTTCAGGAGTCTTGATGTTTGAAGTGGTCTTTGAACTCGATCGTATCTTACCGATATCGTGGAAGATGCTGATACTAGAAGTATTCGTAGGTATGGTTTTTTACACAGTATTGTTGATTCTATTTAAAACAAAGATCATCGATGAGGCAAAGTCGTTGATTCACAATAGAAAGAAGTAGATAAATATGAAACGTTATAACAAAAAGCATATTTTGAGAAATGTTTTATTATCGTTATTAGCCTTTGTGTTAGTCGGCGGCTTGGGCTTAGGATTGTCACGTTATCGTGATGTAAAAAGTGCGGTGAATAGTTCATTTGACCCAGTTGAAGTAGCTGGCAGTCGAGACACAAATGCCTTATTAAAAGCTAAGAAACCAATTTCAATTTTGTTAATGGGAACAAATACGACTGACTTTTCTCGTTCATATTCAGGTAGAACGGACACTATGATGCTATTGACTATTGATCCAAAGTCAGAGAAAACTACTATTACAAGTATTCCTCATGACTTGGCTGTTAAGATTCCTGGCTATGATAAATCACCATCAGCAATCAGCGAAGCTTATGAACATGGTCAAGCAAAGTCAAGTATTACAACCGTTAGAAAATTATTGAATGTTCCAGTTGATTACTATGCTCTTATCAATATCACTGGTATGGAAAAGGTAATCAATGAAGTTGGTGGTGTTGATATTACACCAACAAGCAGCTTCAGTAGTGATGGATATAGTTTTGAACAAGGTGTTAAGACACATATGAATGGTGCAAAGGCTTTAGCATATTCAAAAGAAACAAGTTCAAGTGCTTCAGGATATTTAGCACATGAATCTCGCCAAGGAGCCATGTTAGCAGCTGTTATGCACAAGTGCACATCACTCAGAGCATTAATGAGTCGCAGCTTTATCAAGACTCTAAGCAGTGAAGTACAAACAAATATGACCTTTGATAACTTGATGACTATCATTAAGAACTACAAGCACTTCACTGAAAAGATCGATGATACTCATATTTCTGGAACAACTAAGACTATTGATGGACAATCCTTCGAAGTTGTTAGCAAAGCTGAATTACAACGTGTGAGTGATTTCGTCCGTGGAGGCTTGGAATTAAAATCTGAAAAAACTGGAAATATTCAATATTAGCGGTGAATTAAATGGCAAAGAAACGAATTGATTGGATCGATATTGCCAGGTGCATCGCAATAATATCAGTCATTATTGGCCATACGATGGCTGGTTTAAATGGAACTTATTTGTACAATGTCATTTATCTTTATAGTTTGCCAGTGTTCTTTGTATTGAGCGGCTATTTGTATCACAGTAAGGATTACAAGAAGCTATTAATAAATGATATTAAGTTTTTGTTGATACCGTATCTAGCGGTTAATGTAATTAAATTAGTAGTATTGTTTAATATCCAGCACCACATAGGAAATGGCATTTTTACGATCAATCTGCACAGTTTTCAGTCACTAATGGTGGCGACTCTGTATGGTTATGGGATGAAATTCCAAAGCTTTCCAGTCGTCAATGCAATTTGGTTCTTACTCGCAATGTTTATTGCCAATCAGATTTTTAATTTGGTAATGAGAATTAATTTTCGTAATTATCGATTGCTTTGGCAAGGCATATCAGCAGTATTATTGACTAGTTCGGGATTCATGATTGCACATTTTTACACATTACCGTTTTCGATCAACTCAGCATTAATAGCACAAATATTTTTGTTCTTTGGATATTTAATGAAGAACAAGGATATACTGTCGGAATTAAAAAATGCTTATTATTTACTTTTATTAGCTGCTTGGTTGTTTGTAGCCACTTTAGGAACGTTTTATATGGCTTCAGCTAAAGCACCTAATGAGTTGATGGCAGTTGTTGGAGCAATATCTGCTAGTCTATGTATCATCAAATTATCAATAGAAATAAATAAGTATTTGGAATTACATGGATTAGTTAAAACTAGAAATTTGCTACTATTCATCGGTGCACAATCTTTAACAGTACTGTGCTTCCATCTATTAGACTTAGATTGTCTGAAGATATACAGTGATATTATCTTTGGACTATCAGGCAAAGTACCGCATGGCATTCCAGTTTTGGTAGGGATGCTATATAGAATTTTCTTTGCAATAGGAATGACGTGGTTAGTAAGATTCATACCGATTATTCGGAGTCTGTTTATGCCGCGAACGTATCCGATAAAAAGACATCACTTTCAAAGTATTTGATTAACAAGTTAAGCAATTTGTATAGATAATTACTTTGTCAACATTGCATCTTCTCTTTAATTGAGAGAAGATGTTTTTTGTAAGACTAAGAAAGAATTACATTTTGTTGTGGTATAGACCACTGATTACTGGTATAATGAATCATGCAAACATAACTTGTTTTGATATACTTTTGGAGGATTGAAAATGACATATTATATTCATGCTAAGAAATTCTTTTTACAAAACACTACTGAGAATGGTGGTTATCTAGAAGTTACTGATGGTAAGTTTGGAGACTTCTTTACAGAAGATGACAAGCCAGAAGGTAAGATCGTTGATTATTCTGATAAGTACATCGCTCCTGGACTAGTTGATACACATATTCATGGTCTAGTTGGCGATGATGTTATGAACAACAGCTGGAAAGAATTAAATGAAATGTCTGAAGGATTGTTGAAGGCCGGTGTTACTTCATGGCTACCAACAACACTTACAGCTTCACATGATCAATTGAACGATATTTGTAAGACAATTGGTGATCACAAGGGTGAAGGTACAGGTGCTAAGATTCAAGGTATCCATTTTGAAGGACCTTTCTATACAGAGAAGCATAAGGGTGCTCAAAATCCTAAGTATTTCAGAGATCCTAGTGTTGAAGAATTTACAGAATGGCAAGAATCAGCTAAGGGTATGATCAAGAAGATTTCTATTGCCCCAGAACGTAAGGGTTCAGTTGAATTCACTAAGGCTGTTGCTTCTACTGGTGTTACTGTTGCTCTAGGTCACAGTGATGCTACATTTGAACAAGCAAAGGCCTGTGTTGAAGCTGGTGCTACAGGATTTACACATACATACAATGGTATGAGTGGTTTGAGCCACCGTGCTCCTGGTATGGTTGGTGCTGCTATGTCAATGAATCTTGTTGATGATGAATTGATCTGTGATGGTCATCATGTTAGTCCATATGCAGCAAGAATCTTAGTTGATAAGAAGACTCCAGAACACGTTGCTTTGATCACTGACTGTATGAGTGCTGGACTAATGCCAGATGGTGATTATGTATTGGGTGAATTCCCTGTTACTGTTGGTAATGGACAAGTTAGATTACAACAAGAACCACATAGTTTGGCTGGTAGTATCTTACTATTGAAGGATGCTATTAAGAATGTTGTTGATTGGGAAGTTGCTACAGAAGAAGAAGCTATCACAATGGGTAGTTACGTACCTGCAAAGAGTACACACATTGATGATGAATGTGGTGCAATTTTGCCAGGACGTGATGCTGACTTTATCGTATTGAACGATGATATGAGTCTAGAAGAAACATACCTTGATGGTGAATCACGTTATCAAGCTTAATCAAATTGGAATCGAGAGAGTCTGGGACAAAGCTGAACATGTTTTGCCCCGCTCTCTTTTTTCTATCATGTTTTAATATAGTGAAATTACAACTAAGTAGTTCTATAATTTCCCTTGGAGGATTAGGATATAATGTCGAAGAAAGTACTTGCTCATAGAGGAATACCAACCTTAGCACCTGAGAATACTATGGCTGGGTTTAACACAGTGATTGACTGTGGCATTGATTGGATCGAGACAGACCTAAGCATCACAAAAGACGAAAAGGTTTTTGTTATCCATGATGACAAATTGAATAGGACTACTAATGAGGATGGCTCAATTGAAACTTTAGATAGCTCATTAGTTGAACAAGCTGATGCTGGTTCATGGTTTGCCGAGAAGTTTCGTGGGGAAAAAATCCCCACATTGGATCAATTGATAGATTTCTTAAATATTCATAAGTTAAATGCCAATATTGAGTTGAAAGGTGTTGTTGGGGACGATGCCGATCATCTGGCAAATAGCTTAGTATCTCAATTTGCGGAAGCAACCGATCGTTTAGATCCAGATGTTCAACTGATTATTTCTAGTTTTAATCCGATCATGTTGATGAAGATGCATGAATTGAGACCAAATCTTGATTACGCAATGTTATTTGATGTATTTGGAATGGGTGAAGATTGGAATTTGTATATGCAAGCTTGCCATGCTAAATATATTCATCCAGATAGTCGTGGTTTGACTGAAGCCAAGGTTAAAAAAATGAAAGATTATGGTTATCAGATCAACGTTTGGACGGTCGATGATATAAATCGAGCTCAAGAGTTGTTTTCTTGGGGCGTAGATGGTATATTTACTAACATTGCAGATCGAATGCAATTTTTGGTTGAAGACAAATAGAAATTAAAAACTTATAAATAGAAAAAGTAGCACGCTGAATTCATTTTCGGCGGGCTACTTTTTGTTTACAAAGAATTTTAAAAGTATTTTTGTATCTGATAAATAATTTAAAAGAATGAGGAATATTACTTTCATGAAGAGAGTGCTATATACCCTGATGATGTTATCGATATTCATCACTATTGGGGAGATGATAAATAAAAATATACAAGTTATTGAAGCAGCCCAAAGCGTTAATATGGACGTTAAGCCGAAAGAAGAACCATCAGAAGACGTTAAGAAGTTCTTAGGTATTTGGTTGAACCGAGGTTATTCTTTACAACCAGCTGCGACAACTTATACTGTTGTTGGTCACAATTTGCATTTAGTTACAAATTCCGGTAGGTCAACTTTAGGAATGGCTGTGTCACCATTTGCTTCTCCGAAGTATCAGTGGTACAAATCCACTGATAAAGGGAAGAATTGGACTGAAGTTCCGAAGAATGATGGTGGTAACAAGGAAGATCTTTATATCTCCACTAAAAAGGCTGGTGAAGTGCACTTACAACAAAGTGTTAACTGGCATAATTTTGGTGGATTAGGATATTCAATTGCTGAGATTTGGTCCCAAGTAGCAACGGTTTATATTAAGGATAAGGATAAAAATGCTGAAAAGATCGAAGTATCGGTTAACGATAACTATCTATACAATAATCCTAGTGAGATTGCTATTAATTCAACCGTCGCTACGGCAAAGGTAACACCTGAAGATTATACAGAAGACATTGTTTGGTCAGTTGATGACGGACAATTGGCTTATATAGATAAGGAAACCGGTATTTTACGTGCTAACAGTCGTGGTATGTCAGGAGTAGTGAAGGTAATTGCAACCATTATTAATGCTGACGGAAGCGTCGTCTCGGGTAGTACGGACGTGACAATTGGTGGTGGTCTTGAGGATAAAATGGTGAAGTCCGGTGAATCTACTCAATTCGAAATGCAGGGTCACATTGGTCAGTGGTATTCTAAGGATAACGATTATTCTGTAAGGTGGTACAGGCAACCAGCTGGAACACACAAAAGAGAGCTGGTTGAAGGTGGTAAGCGTGAACTGTCGTATAAGGTTCATGAACCAAGAATGAAGAATGATAATGATTTATATTGGATGGAAATAAACACTCGATTCGGAAGAGAAACTTACGAGTATATTACTAATAAGGCAAAACTAAATGTTTTACCAGCTGATAAACCGGATATAACGCTTAATAATTCGGTTATGAATGAAACATTTAATAATAATAATACCGATGACATTCTGAATGATATCGCTAATGGTGATATTGTGTCTTATCATGATGAGATTAAGTTGGACTCTGAAGGTGGTGACTTAAGGAACGGTACTTATACTTTACCAATTTATGGTGACACTGAAGTAGATAGTGTAGTAGTTAACGGTGAAGCCATTGATGAAAGTCAGTATGAGGTCATTAATTATTTTGGCGGACAATCAACGGTATTATCCATTACTAATTTGAATTGTTTAGCTGGGGATAAAATAGATTTGAAGGTCCGTACTCGAGTTGATGGTGTTTATATGAATGATACGATGATCGTTCAACCATATGTTTATTCGAACGAAGAGGATAATTCATATCGTTATCGTGGTAATAGAAAGACTATGAATTATGTAACTAATGTTCTACAAAAAAGTGTCAGGGATATTAGCTACGGATCAGTTATGGCTTACACAAGGGATGAACTGATTTCTCGAACGGATGATACAAATCAACCAAATGATATTATTTCAGTAGATGATCAACGTCGGATTAAGAAGCCCATTAAGGTATTTGTTAACCAAGAAAAAGAGTTTAAGAATTCCAATGGTGTGCCTCTATCAGGTTGCTTGAGATTCTATGAGAATAGTAAGTATTCAGAAGTTATGGGTAACAAGGTAAAGGTCACTGAAAGTAAAGAGAATGAACCACTTAATTCAATCGGATGGGATAAGAATAATGGGTTATTGCTCCATATTCATGATGCAGGATTAACTCCAGGGACATATAGTACGACCTTGAATTGGTCGTTTGAGAATAGTATTTAAAGACAAACAAATAACCCGCAGACTACTAAAAAATAGTTTGCGGGCTTTTTGTGTAAGCAAACACTATTGCTTACGAAGTGTGTGTTTAATTCCTAAGTAGGTCAAGCCTATTGTAATTATCATCAAGAAGAAACTTAAAATTATCAGAGAGGCGTTATATAACATAGTTATCACCTATTTTGGAAGTTTTTAACGAAATTGTGTATCTCGGGAGGGTTTATTTAATGATTAGGCTGGCAATCAAATGACTACAGCTTCTATTCAAAAGATTCGTCATTCCAATCGATCCGCCAGCTCTACGGATGATTGAAAAGAACGGACCCTTAACTTGTATGGTATTGATTCTTATTCATCCCCGTATATATATTTAAATTTCAAAAACAAGGGGCAACCCCCTTGTTTCATCCCATTCATTGTGGTGCTCCGATACATCTACCGCAACTTCGGTTTTTTTAGACCGGTGAGGAATTGGAAGATGCAAACTCATTCTTTATTATGTAAAAGAAATAAGTTTCCGAAAATCAAATATGTTTAAACATATTTGATTTTCTTAAGACAAATTATAGCAGGGTAGCCGTTGATTGCAAGTAAAAAAGCTGTCCAAAATGCGGACAGCTCAAGGATTGTACTTAATGTATATTATGCTTTAATTCTTGGATGTAGTGAATATGCCATTATTAGTGAAATTACTGAAGTTGCTAATAAAACATAGAAGCTACCGCCGAATTGTGCTCCTCCTACAGCTGTTTGACCAGTTATGACAGAAGAATTAACGGCACCGGAATAGAAGATTCCGAAGACAAGAACATAAATAACAGTTGGTAAAACGGTAAATAATCTTAACATTCTGATAGTTCCACGGTTTCTGAAACAAGCAGCAATCAATGCAATAACAGGTGATAGGAAACAAATCAAACGAATTGCTGAAGATAAGTTAACTATTAGTGTATTGTATTGATATCCCAAATTAGCCGTGTAATTAGCCGCAGATGCAATAGTACTTGATAGTGAAACACCATTGATAAATGGACCACCAACAGAAGCTACGAAGCCCACAATTGATGATGCGATGATTATTTTTTGACGAGCGTTCTTCCCGTGAGAAGAGTCAGTTACTTTTTGCTTTTTAATTTTTTTAGGCTCTGCCTGGTATTGTTGAGGCTGATCATTAGAGGTTCCGCTATGGCTATTTTCTCTTTTAAGTTTCTTGTTAGCACTCATTTCATTACCATGGCTAACTTGAGAAGCGAGGAACCAAAGAAGTAGTACGATGGCTAGTGCGATGAAGCCATAATTTCTTTTGACTACTAATAATATTGCGACGATGATTACTGCAAATATACCGAGATAAACATTATTCTTAGCAAATTTTCCCATGTTATGAATCAAGCCATCATTGGTATCCGCTGCAGCTTCTTCGAGCTTTTTCTTTTCTCGCATTTTCTTGAGTTCACTCTTAGTTGGTTTAAAAGGATCTTCACCATTTTTAAAGAGGCGATTTTTAAAGTCTTGAGTAGAGTTCAAAGCGTCAGATTCATGCTGTGATGCATTATTTGGATTGGATGTCCTTGGTGTTGAGTAAGTTTTCTTAGCTGCTGCTTGTCTGAAGGCATACTTGTCGTATGCAACAGTACGATCATCAAGTGCCTGCTCAGGAACCTTCTTTGTACTATCAAAGGTACGAACTGAATCATAGCTAGGCTTTTCTGATTTATGTTCAGTAACAGTCTTATGTTCCACTTCTGAAGCTGGTTTTATGGAATTATATTCACGTTGTTGAGCTGGTGCCTGTTGATATTTTGGTTTTGCTTGAACTGGTTCTGATTTTGTAGGTTCTGAATCGTTTAGCTCTGCTTCAATATCTGATAATGACTTGATAGTGTCATCGTCTTTTTTTGATGCTGCTTGTTTTTCTTCGTTACGTTTATTCTTAATTGAAGTTAGATCATAGCCACAGTTGTCACAGAATTTTTGTGATGGGTCAACTTTGTGGCCGCAATTTGGACAAAACATTCTCATTCCTCCATTGTATTAACAGACTTTAGTATACAAGATAAATAAACTCGTATAAAGATGTTGGTATGAAAGTTCATGAAACTTTCACATATCGAAACTTCATTATACAAAAAAATCCCAGCTTTCGCTGAGATTTTGGGTTATAAGTTATTATTCATCAGTTAATGAATCTCTTGGATCTAGTTTAGCAGCACGTCTTGAAGGAGCAAGAGCCGCTAGGAGACTAATGATGATGCTGATGACAATTCCAAATATTGCATTGCCTGGTGAAATAGAGATGATTGTTGCCTTAAAGGCATTTTGAGTAGCGTGATTGACAGCCAATTGAACTAAATAGGCGAGTAGTACTGCAAAACCACCAGAAACTAATCCAATCAAGAATGATTCGGAAATGAACATATTTCTAATATCTTTTTTCCTGGCACCAATAGCACGTAAAATACCGATTTCTTGAGTACGTTCAGAAACACTGATGTAAAGTACAACGATAATCATGATTGCCGAAACAATTAATGAAATACCTGCAACACCAGCTAGTACATAAAAGGCTAAGTTAATGTAAGTGTTCAATTGGTCAATGATTGCACCAACACCAGTAATCATATATTTGTTGTGTTGTTTGCCTTTGTCGGTAATTTTATATGATTTGACTTGTTGTTGGACTGCTTTAACATTCTTCGTATTATCAACCGTTAGAGTTACAAAATTAGGTTTGATAGTTACATTGGATTTGGAAGCAGCGTTTTTTAAAGTATCAAGAGTAATAGCTGAAGATCCAGATTTGATAATACCAGATACTTTTAAGTTAATAGCAACTTGTGCAGGTTGTTTGTTGTCGTCAAGTGTAGTGATATACATTTTGACGGTTTTACCGACCAGATTTTTATAATTCTTTTTGTTAAGCTTTTGAGCATCAGACTTGAGAAGAATTACTTCTCCATTACCGGGTTTTGTACCTTTAGTAATATCTCCAGTTTTTTCTGTTGCATTCCAAGTTTGGAAGTACTGGATAGATGCGTTTTGCTTATTATAGTTTATTTTTGGAGATTGAGCGAAGTAAGCTTGTTCGACTTTTTTAACATGCTTAAGATCATGGAATGTCTTCATATCGGACTTAGTAATATTGATCGAGCTAGTATCACCGGCTCGATTCTGACTCGGTGTTAGATTCTTAGTGATTTGAATGGCATTAGGGTTAACTTGCGATTGCATTTGATCATTAATATAACCAGTTACACCGGAACCTAATCCTAGCATGAAGATAACTGAGAAAATACCGATAGCCGCTCCAAGGATTATCAAAATATTCCTTCCCTTGGTATAGAGCATGTGCTCCCAGGCTAATCGGAATGTATTACCAAAACTCAAATGAGTTATTTTTTTGTCAGAGTCGTTATCCTCAATTGGAGGATAACTAGGTCGTAATTGCTGGTCGGAATCTATCACACCGTCAGCAAGGTGAACTACACGAGTACCAAAATCGGCTACTTGTTGTGAATGCGTTACTGCAATAACTAGTTTGCCTTCTTTGGCAATATCGTCTAGAATCTTTAAAACTTCTTGTGTATTTTGAGCATCCAACGCTCCAGTGGGTTCGTCCGCAATAATTATTTCGGGATCATTCGCTAACGCACGAGCAATCGCGACACGTTGTTTTTGACCACCAGATAGTTGATTGGGATGCTTGTCGATGTGTTCAGTTAAACCGACTTTTTCAAGTAGACTCTTAGCACGTTTAATTCTATCTGCCTTTTTTAGAGATGACATCTCTAGTGGAACTAAGACGTTTTCTAAGATGGTCAAATGACTGATCAGATGGAAACTTTGGAAAACAAATCCGACCGTATGGCTACGATAGTTGTCTAATGCTTTATCTGATCCTTTTTTTAATGACTTACCGTCAACAAAAATATCACCTTTAAATTGTGAATCCAATCCGCCAATTGTATTCAGCAAGGTGGTTTTACCACCACCTGATTCTCCAAGAATTGAAACGAACTCGCCTCGATCCAATTCTAAATTAATACCCTTTAAGACAGGAAATTCTTTCTTACCCAATGAGAATGATTTTCGAACGTCTTTTAATTCTAGAAGACTCATGAATATTCTCCAATCCTATAAATAAATATTTGGTAAATTGAGTATAAGTTTTTTAGTCTGTTAAGTAAATATTTTTTAATTGGTTTAATTTATTCTTATCAAAGTTCAGTGCTTGTGTTAAATAATTTCCAAAACTTCCGTAGTAGTGTTCGATGGCATCAAAAACTGAAGTGATACTTTCTAAGTCGGCTTTGGTCATATTCATTTTGTTGATATCTTGGTTACCATTTTTGTCATTTAAGGTTTTTTCGATGGTTTCTGAATCGGAATACATTAGGTTAGTTAATAAGTAGTCACGTGCAATTGTTTCATCATCAACTCCTAGTGCTTTGAGAATCAAAATAGCAGCCATGCCGGTTCTATCTTTACCGGCCGCACAGTGAAATAGTAATGATTTGTTTTCCTGATTATTTTCTAGTAGCAATTCGAATAATAACGCATAGGCATGTTGTCCATATTTATCCAACAAGACACTTTGATAAATCCTGCCTAAGTAGGAGTCGGTGTTATTTAGCACATTTGCCAATTTGTCACCATTGCCCATTAATGGATAAACAGGGTCGGAATATATTTGATAAAAATTAGTATTTTGATCTGACCAAATTTGTTGTTCTCTGTCACCACGAAAATCAACAACGTACTTTAAGCCATATTTTTTAAGGTGATTTAAAGCTTGTGGGGTTAAATTACTTATATCTCCTGAACGAAGGAGCTTATTATATTTAATTTGTTTACCATCAGTGGTTTTATATCCTCCCAATTCACGTAAGTTTATGGCTCCGTCAAGATTTAAGATTCGTTTCATGTTTTTTCCTCCCCGGATTCGTTGCGTATTGTATGTCTTTCGAAGTAAAATACTATTAAGGTGATTTAATGGTAAAAAATAAACTTTCAATCATAATGACAACTTATAATGTTGCCAGCTATGTCGTATCGACACTTGACTCTTTAGTGGCTCAGACAAATAAGAACTTTGAGTTAGTGGTTGTAGATGATTGTTCGACAGATAGCACATTGGATATTATTGCAAATTATGAAGATAAGTACGATTGGATATCTTCTTATTCACATACTAATAATTCTGGCGTTTCAGCAGCTAGAAACACTGGATTACAGCATATCTCTGGCAATCTTGTCACTTTTATTGATGGCGATGATTGGTTAGAACCGGGATATGTTGATTTCTTTTTAACAGTTTATGAAAATACTGACGTTGATCTTGCAACGTGCGGTTTCTTTATTGACACCGAAAATGGCAAGAGTAGAGTAAAGTCCGATAAGCGCCAAAACAAATTTGCTGATCGTGATGAGGCAATCAAGCAGATCACTAAGATCAGTGGAACTGTTATGGGATATACTTGGAACAAAGTCTATCGCCGTAGTGTGATCGAAGAAAATTCGATTCATTTTCAAACGGACCTGGATTTAATGGAAGATCAAGTCTTCAATGTCGAATATGCGACAGTTGCCAAGACTTTTTATCTGGATAATATACCTCTTTATCATTATGTTTCACGCAAAGATAGTATTACTAGAAAATTTGCGATGGAAAATGTTCGTGATGTTGGTGTCGCCAATTTGAGAGTTTACAAAACAATTAGAGATTCTCGAGCAGATAAGGACGGCAGGGAACAAATCGAATAATTTGTATACTTTTATTTTAACAAATTAAGGCTCGAAACTTTCATTTTAGGTTCTTTCTCGAGTTTGGTTAATAAAAAAAGCTAGATATTTCTTCTTGGTATAAATCCAGAAAAATATCTAGCTTTTTGATTATATTGAATTTCAAATAATATAGCATTTGTCTATCGATTTAGCTACATCGTATAAAAAATAGCAAACATACTTGTCTCTGGGTGTAAGAAATGTTGGCTGCAGTGAAGGTGGTGTTATGGCTTTAGCCATTACACCACGGGACGAGTTTTGAAATTCGCGTTTTTTTGCGAAGTTCAAAATCGAGCTTGGAGACCTTGGCTCCAAGCGTTCCCCACAGCACCAATATTCCTTGTGCCCGGAGACTTTGCTAACCAAACTCAAGAAAAAATCCCATAGTAAAAAAGTTTTGAGCCCTTTTTAGAATAAGTTTTGACAGGATTTGATAGTGTAATCGACGCACTCATCTATATCATCGAAATGACGATTTTCGGAGCGTATCAAATAGAATTTTCTTTCGTATTTGTAACTCAATACTTGGTAGTTTAAGCCCTCAGCTGCACGTTTGGAAATAATCGATTTACCGAAGTTTTGTTTCAGAAGTCGAACTATCATTTCGTTATTTTTTACTTCCATCTTAGGCTCAGTGATGTCATTTTCTACTAAGTATTGCTTAGTATAGTAATATACGCCGGAGGAAGGTTCACGGACTAGCCAAGGTTTACCATTATCAACTAAGACTAATTGGTCATCACACAAACTAGTTCGTGTGATATTACTGGCGGCCAGAGGTTTCTCAATGAAGCCGAAGTCGAGATTGCCAGCCTCAATGCTCTCTAGGACTTCCATCGAATTCATCATTTTAATAGTGAAGTGAACGTTAGGAAATTTTTTGTATAATTTTGGTAATAACATCGGTAACAAATAAATGGCAAAGGTGTGTGATGCACCGATATCACAAGTTATCTTTTTGTCGGCATCGTGACGAATCTCTTGTCTCAAGTCTTCCCAATCGTCAATTAAGTCAATCGCTCGTTTGTAAAGAATATCCGCTTGTGGAGTTGCTAGTATCTTTTGTCGACCATTCCGAATGAACAATTTGATATTCAAATCGTGTTCCAATTGCATTATTTGGGATGAAACAGTTGGTTGTGAGATAAACAAGATTTTAGAAGCCTTAGAGAAACTTTTGGTTTCATAAACTGTTTTGAATGTTTCTAGTAATTTTAAGATGGGGATCAACTCCTATCAGAATTATTAATGGAAGCTATTAGTTTATTTAATAAATTAATCGTATTTCTACCTATATACTTAAGAGACTGATATAGGAGGTTAAGTATATGGATTTAGAGACTAGTAAGGATACAAGAATGCAAAAAGTTGTTGCAACCTTACCAGGACTAGGATTGTCAGTTGTGGTAGCTATCATTGCAAAGGTGTTGGCAATTTGGTTACCGAGTTTAGGTGGTGCGACGATTGCAATATTATTAGGTATTATTCTGGGGAATACGTTCTTCAAACAGTCTGGATTAGCTGTTGGGACTAAGTTCTCTGAGAGCAAACTGTTAGAGTATTCGGTTGTTCTATTAGGATTTACCGTTACATTCCAAACGATTGCTGAAATGGGTATACCGGGATTGGCATATATAATTATGATGATGACTATTGTTATTATTTCAGCTTATGCAATAGGACGCAAGTTAGGTTTTAGTGAAAAAATGTCATTGATGATGGCAGGTGGCAATGCCGTCTGTGGTTCTTCAGCTATTGGTGCAATTGCTCCAGCAATCGATGCTGATGATGAAGAAAAAGGACAGATAATTACATTAGTAAATTTACTAGGAACAGTAATGATGCTGACATTACCATTCTTAGGATTAGCGGTTTTTGGTAATGACTTGTTGAGTAAGAGTGCCTTGTTAGGTGGTACTTTGCAGTCAGTTGGACAAGTAGTTGCAGGTGCCAGCTTGATTGATTCTCAAACAGTTAAATATGCCATGCTGTTTAAGATAACCAGAATTATTATGTTAGTAGCAGTAGTATTTTTCTTCGAAAAGAAAGTTAATCATGGTACTCAAGTGACTGTAACTAGACATAAAAAAACAAGAATGCCGATTCCATGGTATGTTTTGGCATTCTTGATCATTTGCATTATTAATAGTACAACTACGATGCCCGAAATATTCGGCGATAGTGCTCACGTAATTAGTACTTGGTTTGAAACTACTGCCTTAGCTGCCATTGGTTTGCGCTTGAACTTGGCTAAGTTCTTAAAAGAAGGTCCTAAGTTTTTAGCATACGGATTAGCAGTTGGAAGTGTGCAGACGGTTGCAGCATTACTATTTATCACTTTGTTGAAAATCTAGATTTTTTTCTTCAAATGATAGGGAATTACTGATTCATCTGAATCTTTAGATTTAGATTTCTCATCCTTAGCGAAGTAGACGACAAAACTCTTCTTGTCAGAAACATCTTCGGCAACTATTAAGGATGATTCATAAGGATCTTTAGCTTTATAAATTTGTGCTCCACGAACTGCCTCTCCAAAATCTTTTGAGTTAGCAATTGCGTCACCAGGGTTAAAAAATACCATTTCATCCATAGATAACACATCCTTTCTTTATCACTATTATACCGTTATCATAGTATGTATAATAGGAATAACAATTCGAAAGGTGGAAATCAATGACTAGTGTTGAGGATTATATTAAGAAAAATGTTTTTGGCAAGCCGCAATTAAAGCCGGACGAAAAGAATAAGTTTTTAGGTAACTTTGCTGAGCGTGTTGGGATTGCTTTGACGATCGCACAACTCAAAAATCCGGATAATTTGAAGACTGTTGAAAACGTTATGAAGAAATATCCGCAATATCATTTGTATTTAAATGGTAAAATTGACTCGTATATACTGGATAAGTACCTTCAATTAAGTGTAAAATTGAACTATAAGTTTACAATCGTCTCGCAGTCTGCCGTACGCAATAAGGAACGTGTCATGACGGATAATGATATGGGACTTGTGATTGCTGACGAAAGTAAGCCCATTGATCGACCAGTATTAATATAATTTTGGAGGACAGACCAGATATGTCTAATACATCATTAGATAAAATTGCTTTACTTTCTTTGAATGGTAATAAGCCATTAGCCAAGAGAATTTCTGAATATATGGACGTGCCACTATTGGACGCTTCCGTTTCTCACTTTGCGGATGGAGAAATCAATATTCAAATCAACGAGAGTATTCGTGGAAAAGACGTTTATATCATTCATTCAGTTTCAGATCCAGTTAATGATAACTTCATGGAATTGATGATTGCCGTTGATGCTCTAAGACGTGCAAGTACAAAACAAATTATTTGTGTATTACCTTACTTCGCATATACACGTTCAGACAGAAAGTCACGTGCACGTGAACCAATTTCAGCTAAGTTATTCTCTAACTTACTAGAAATGGGCGGGGTTGACCGCGTTATTGCACTTGATATGCATGCTGATCAAATTCAAGGATTCTTTGATATTCCTGTTGATCACTTACGTGCAATGCCAATCTTTGCTAAGTACTTCATGGATAAGATGGACGACAAACAGGACGATTTTGTCTTCGTAGCACCTGATCATAATTCTATGAAACGTGCTCGTTCATTAGCTGAAGTATTCGGTTCACAAATCGCTATTGTTGATCAAAGATCAAATGAAATGGAAGATATTGTTCCGGGTGTCATTGGTGATGTGGAAGGCAAACATTGTGTTATCGTAGATGACTTGATTGATACTGGTACAAGAATGATAAATAGTGCAGAAGCATTGAAGAAAGCTGGAGCAATCGATGTTTATGCCGCTGCTACCCACCCAATTTTCTCAGAAAATGCTGCAAAAGATTTGCAAAATTCGGAATTAAAAGAAATTGTCGTTACAGACTCAATCGTTGTGCCTGACGATTGCAAGTTTGATAAATTAAAGATTCTTTCAGTTACTGATTTACTTGGAGATTCAATCAGAATGACAGAAATGGACGAATCAACTAGTTCATTATTTGAAGTTCGTGACGGATATACAGTAATTAAATAGCAAAAATTAATAACCATTTAGTGGAATTAATCCATTAAATGGTTGTTTTTTTTTGCAAAATATAATTTTTTTCATTTTAGGAAATAATTAAAGCAAATTATTGGAAAAAATACATGCCAACTCTATAGTATGATATTTATAACAAAATATAATAATTTCTTTGAGGGGAGAAATTACATTGAGGATAAATAAAATTAGACTATTTTATATTGTATTTTTTGTATTTGCTAGTATTGCTTTAACTCTTTCTTTAAATACTAGAGTGGCTAAAGCTATAAATGTGATCGATTTAGCGGCGCGAAAAAGTGCACCACAAGGATTGTCCTTAGATGATTCTGGTGGAAGTGAATCCTTTTTTACTAAGGTTAATACTTTGGGTACAAGTGGTGCCACTACTAATAGTGCGATGATATATAGGGGTCCTAATGCGGAGTATCCGGATTCTGATATGGTCCAGCTTACTGATGCAACTCATCAAGTAAGTTCTATTTGGAGTGACAATGATAAAGGAAATTATTTAGATACGACTAAGCATCAGACAATGTCTATGTGGTTGTATTTTGGTATAGTATCAGCTCCTACTGCAGGTGATGGTATAGCATTTGTCTTGCAAAATGGAGGTCCTGATGCGATTGCCATTAATCCAGTAGATAATGATAATGGTGATAGTAAGGCTGGTGAAGCTGGTAAGGGTGAAACTATGGGTGTATGGGCAGTTGATACCGATAAAAATCAAAGTAGTTCTGATGCTTTAGCCAAGAGCGCTATTCAAAATAGCTGGGCGTTAGAATTTGATACTTATTCGAATACAGATTCGCTTCCCGGACGAGGCACTTATTATGATGCAGGTATTGAAACTTATCTCAAAGGAAAGCAACATATTGCTAGTGGATATCCTGGAGAAGGTAGCACGTATAAAAGATATGGTAATAGTAGTTCAGGATATTATTATTCTATGGTTCACAATAATTTGCATAGTAATCTTCAATTGTCAGGATTTGATAACCCGAAAAGTGCATGGCATCATTTGACAATTGATTATGAGCCACCTGTATCAGCTGGTGACGATGCTACATTAACGTATCATTTTAATGATAAGAATTATGATGGTAGTAATAAACCAGCTACTTCCGGTTCTGAAATCACACAAATTGAAAATATTGATTTATCAAAGTTTCATTTTGCAAAAGATGCTAATGGTGTAACACAAACTAAATTACGCTATGGATTTACGGGTTCTACAGGTCAGACTTCCTCTACTAACTTTGCCGTATTTGAAACAATGCCCTCATTGGTAGAAGCAAATAGTGAATCTAAAATTTATGATGTTACTCAAAATAAACGTTTGATTGAAGATGGTGATAAGAATGTTCATGATGGCGATAAAATGCAGTTCAACTATAATTTAAACTATGAATCCGGTGAAAAAGATTTAAACAAGATAATTGCCACAATAAATCTACCAAGTAATATGACTTATGCAACTGATGGCAACATTGGCCAAATTGAATATGCGGATGGTACAACAGAAGATATCCCTGCTAGTGAAAATAATAATGGTGTTGTAAAACATACTTTATCTAAAAGTCTGAATAATTCCCTCAATTCAGCAAAAATCAAAATATTTGCGAATGCTAAAATATCACAATCAAATGGATCTGATGTAGCTACTGATGTAGCAACAACTCACTCAGTCTTGGCTGGTGATTTGTACAAGGGTGATATTAATACAGCTGCATTCACAATTTCTCCCTCTAAAAAAATGGTTTTGAATACTAACAAAGATACGATAGATGTTGATGGTGGAAAAAATATCCAATTAACAGGTACAAACAATTATAGTGACAATAGCGTGATCCATGATACTGATGTTAAGTATTACAGTAGCATTGATGGTCATGATCCTATTGTTGGAGCTTATACAGATGACAATCAAGGACTTACAATTCCATTCATATTATCAATCCCATATCAGGGGAATGAATCATTATTGAAGCCTGGTAAACACGACATAACTGTTTACGCTATGGATAAGAATTACAATACATCTAATACTTTGACATACCATGTAACTGTTAATGATGTTACTTTGAATGCGAAAGCGGACAATTCAACGGTTGATGTCTCGGATGATGAACCCGTCCCATTATCAGGTACATTGACTCATAGTAATGGTTCTTCAATTGAAAGTGGTACTACTAAGATATATGCTACGGTTACTTATTCTGATTTGACTAAGTCGGATGAAAAAGAGTTCGATACGACGGTCGATTCAAATGGTAAATTCTCGATTGACTTGAAACCTTATGCTTATGACATGAATTCTGGAACAGCACAATCAGTTACTTATGATGATTATGTTTCAAATTCCAGCTATGAAAAGGGCTTATTAAAATTAGGAACTAATATTGTAACGCTTAGGATCGTTGATCCAGGTAAACATGAGGCCAAACCAGTAACTTATACAGTCAATGTTCCAGAGGCTACGCCAGAGTTGAAGACTGATGAGTCAGATAAGACATTTTTGGATTCTGATTTTGAAGTTCCTGCTACAATCAGCATGCCGGATAATTATGAATATAGGAGAGATAATTTCAAATTCTCAGTTGATTCAAATAATATCAACAAAGTTGCATCTTCGACATTATCACAGATAAGTGTCAGTGGTTCTCAGGATATGAACTTGACTGGAGATTTGAATGATTGGAATATCACGCCTTCTAGTACTCAAAAGTATAATATGAATGTTTTAGCCACTGATGTGTATGGCCGTAAGTCTAATGTTCTAAACTATACTTTTAATTATCTTGATAAACTCTTGCAACTAAATTCGGGAGATTACAGTTTCAAGACCACAGAGATGTATGGAACTACTAATGGCATTGTTCAACGTAATGGTAAGTGGAATTTAAACGTTGAGAGTTATAAGACTAATTGGAGTTTGTCAGCTACTGGTAGTGACTTTTATAAGACTAATGAAGACAATACCAAGACTAAGTTAGATGGTAATTTGGTATTTGTTGATAATAATGGTCAATCTCATGTATTGGATGGCCAAGAAATTGCCTCTGATGATTCTGGTAGCCCAGAACTTAAGAAGACTGATGTTTCTGATTGGAGTGACAATAAGGGAGTCTTGTTGGATCTTCATTCGTCCACAGTTTCAGGTACATTTGCAGGTACTATTGATTGGAATTTGGTTGATAGTATTTAATATAGAGCGTGATAAAGCACGTTTAAACAAATGCCCTCACATTTACGTAAGTAAATGTGGGGGTATTTGTGTTAAACGGAAGAAGTTGTGATTGATCTTGCGTTTACGCTATAAATTTTATAATTATGTCAAAATCACATATATTGAGTTTCTTCTTATTATATAAAATATTTTATTTATGTTTTAAAAATATATATTTATATAAATATTTCCAAACATAACTTTATTTATAAATCATATTTTAATTAAAAAATGTCATCTTTTGTAATTCTTTATTACATTTTATGAAACCAATTATAAAATAATTTACGATATTGTAATAGAGAGCATATTTTTACCACATAAAATATAAATATGTTTTTTGCAATGGGAGGGAACCCAATGAGGAATAATAAAAATTCGATAGTGCCTATATTAGGCACTATTCTATTTGGTTTACTTGTTTTTATGAAATTTTCTACTACTGATGTACACGGAGATCTTTTATCCGATATAGAGGGGCGTGCAGCAACGCCACAAGGATTGTCGTTAACTAACAACGATGCTAGCAATTCTTATTTCACTTATGTTGATAAGTTTTCTGATAGTGTACCCAATAACGCTAAGATAATTAGGGGGCAAAATCCAAAGTATCCGGACTCTGATGCTGTGCAACTGACGAATGATATTAAACAATTGAGTTCTATTTGGAGTGATAACGATAAGGGAAATTATATTGATACTGCTATACCGCAGAAATTATCTATGTGGTTGTATTTTGGACATACTGTTAATCCAGCTGATGGGATCGCGTTAGTCTTCCAAAATGGTGGCCCCGATGCAATCTCCAAGTCTAGGGGAGTTCCAAAGCCTGGTGAGACCCTTGGAGTATGGGGACCGGATGTTATTACCAATCAGAATCAAAATTCTACAGAAATAGCTGAGGGTGCTATTCAGAATTCATGGGCATTAGAGTTTGATACTTTTTTAAATCGAACTACTACTGCAGGTAAAGGAAGTTATTTTGATTATGATTTTGAATCCACAATTGATGGTAATCAACATATTGCCTGGAATTATCCTGCCAAAATGAGTACTTATCAATACGATTGGACCAATGGGAGTGTCTATAAAATGGTTCATAAGGATACTAAGGAATTCTTGAACTTAACTAATGGTACGACCGGTGACAATTCGTGGCATCATTTGTCCATAGATTATAAGCCACCAGTAACTGGTACCGTAGCGACCTTAACTTATACCTTTAATGATAAGAAGACTAACGGTGAGCCTGGCTCAATGTTGACGACTCCAAATGATCAACCCTTTTCTAAGACTGTTCCGCTGGAATTAAGTAACTTTAACTTCGCTAAAGATGAGAATGGAGTTACGGATACCAAACTACGTTATGGACTAACCGGTTCGACAGGTGATAATGCGTCGTTAAATATGGCGGTTTTTGAAACGATGCCATCGCTAGTAAACGCTAGCTCAGAGGTAAAAGTTTATAACGTATCTCAAGGTAATCGTGAGATTAAAGAAGGTGACGCCAAAAGTTATAATAACAATTTGATAAAGTTCAGTTATAATGTGAATTACTTATCTGGTCAAAATGACCTGCTCAATACTGTAGCCACGATTAACTTACCTAAGAATATTATTTACAATACGACTGGAAATATCGGTAATGTTGTTTATTCAGATGGAAAGACTGAACCGATTCCTGCTAGTGAAGTTAATGCTGGTGTATTGAGTCACAAATTAGGCCGTGGCTTAAATAATGGACTTAATGGAGCCAAAATCGAAGTAACAGGTATTACAAAAATTGCAGATGGTTCTAGTAAAACTACGGTTGCTAGTGCACATGCCTTAATTAAAGGTGATCTGTACAAGGATGATGTGAACACTCCTAACTTTTATATAGTATCTGAGCCACGTCACTTGTCTATCAAGTCTACTTCACCACAAAACCAGACTGTATCAATAGGTGATTCAGTTAATTTTGCGGGAACAATGTCATATGATGATTCCACAGTTATAAAGAATGAAAATATGTCGATATTACTGACAATCGATAATGGTGATCCGATTATTACTAAGGACACCGCAAGTAAAGATGGTGTATTTTCAATAGATTATTCTGATGAAAATAAATTGTCTGTTGGTCATCATACAGTTAATATTCAAGTCGTGGACCAAAATGGTATTTCTTCTAATGTGTTAACTTATGACGTCGATGTGACAAGTGTTGATCCAGTTTTATCGACTAATAATCCAGATTTAACGGCAATACAATCAGTGGGGACTGTTAGTATGCCGGCCCATGTTACGTATAATGATAGTTTGATTTTTAATAGTACGAATTTAACATGGCATATGAAAGTTTTAAGTGAAGATGGGACAGAAGTTATCAAAGATAACATTAGTGCGCCAATTCAAGAGAGTTTCTCCGGAGTTACTGCGCAAGACTTCGTTCAAACTTTCTCGATTGATAGTTTAGGAATTACTGAAGCGGGAAAGTATCAAATTGAAGTTTATGTTAAGAATGAGCGTGACAGGGATTCAAATGTAATCACGTATACTTTGAATTACGTTACAAAATCAGCTAGCTTGATTTCTAATAAGAATTATTCATTTAAGTCAATCAATACTAGTGGTGAATCTAGGTTGGTCAGACGTGCAGGAGATTGGAAGCTAAACGTTAGCAGCATTGAGTCTGATTGGACTTTATCGGCCAAAGCTGAAGATATGGTTGGTAAGGATACGTCTGGTAATAGTGTTGGTACTTTGAACGGAAACGTTGTTTTTGTAGATTCAAATAAGGATATTCAAAATATGGATTCCTACGTTTTGATTGATCATCAAAAAGAAGAACTAACGTATGATCGAGATATTAGTGGAAGTTGGGAATCTGATGAAGGTATTCTCTTGAATGTTCTACCTAATCCAGTTGGTGGTATTTATACCGGAACAATTGATTGGTGCCTAAGTAATACATTGTAAATTTATATCTATTAATTAAGATACTTCTGATGAAGTATCTTTTTTATTATGTCAAAATACAATAACTTCGTTTGGATTTTTTGTATAAATCAGCTGCCATAAGAAGTAACATTTATATATAGATATATAAGAATTTCACGAGGATATAGATAATTATGAATAAGCAATTGAGAAGGAACTATGGATTATTAATCGTTGCTTCACTTTTTCTTCTTTTCTTTACTGAGGGACAAACTACCACATTTGCTGCAACCCCCAGCATATCTGATGTTCTCAAGGCTGCACCGTCAGGAATGAATTTGGAGAATTATTTTGAGGCACCGAAAACTTACTTTGGAGATACCAGCAATACTATTAACAGTATGGTTACAATAAAGCAAGGCGTGATGGGCAACAAGACTGATGTTGTACAGATGACTAATGGTTCCAATCAATTAGCATCTATCTGGGGAAGAATGGCAACCGCTGATGCACCGGATACACCTTATAATTATTTTGATGTAACAAAGGAACAAACCTTTTCTACTTGGATGTACTTTGGGGATGATTATAGTAAGTCAGGTGATGGTATAGCATTTGTTATTCAAAATGACCCGGATGGAATAAATGCTATTTCCAAAACATATGATTCTTTAGGTAAGAAGAACCCAAAAAGCGGACAGACAATTGGAGTCTGGGGTGGTATGGGTTCGCCTACTGTTGATAGATTGGCTGCTAGTGCGATACAAAACAGTTTTGCCTTGGAATTTGATACTCACCATAATGAGACAGAAGGCTTTTTTAGCCAAGGTGATTTTTTTGATGGTCAAAAGAGTGAAGATGGCAAGAGTTTTCTTGCTAAAGGTCAGCACATCGCTTGGAATTATCCTGGAGATTCTGGAGTTTACCATCAGAAGATGGGGATCATAAATTTTTCCTACTACATGACACACAACAATGTGATTCAAAATCTGGTAATGTCTGGTAATGATGATATTAAAGAAGTATGGCATCATTTCTTATTCAAATATATACCACCTGTTGAAGGCAGTACCAAAGCTCATATTAGTTATATTTTTAATGATAAGAATTATGATGGATCTATTCGTAAGTACAACGAATGGGATCAACGAAAGAATGTGGAGATTGACATCAGCAAGTTTAATCTCAAACCTGGTCAAGAGCGATTACGTTGGGGATTCACTAGTGCCACGGGTTCTCCGGGAACCAAAAGTACAAATAATGCGATTGTATTTGAATCCATTCCTGCGGTTGCTAACATAACTGCGTCGTCCAGTTTGTATGACTTTACCCAAGAACGGGAGATTTTGGATTACGATCAAAATAGTCAAGCCGATGTTAATGTTAATAATGGTGATAAGCTGGAGTTTGATTATTCTTTAAACTACAATTCAGGATTAGCTGAAACAGGTGCAATTGATACCAAAATTGTTTTACCGACATATGTTGATTTCAAACCTGATGATAAGGGCGTTATTGGCCAAGCGATTTATTCGAACAAGATTGTCAATATCACTTCTGATGAAGTTTCTGAAGGAACAAATGACAAAGGGGAAAAGATAAGTTTTGTTACTCTGAAGTTGGATAGCTTAGGGAGTAAGAATAGTAATATTCATATCAAATTATTTGGTACAGCTAATATTGGTAGCGATGTATCTTCTACTGTAACGAATGTAAAACAAGAACACGCTTCCTTCAAAAGCCCTCATTATAGTGGTGATCTTATGAGTCCAGAATTCACTATCAATCCTGTTGAAGATAAATTAAAAATTACTAGAGAAGCTAGTTTTAAGACGGTGGTTCAACATAGTCAGTGCTTTGAGCTGGATGGATCAATAGAATACGAAAAAGGCTCGGCTTTTGATAGTGACAAAATTAAATTGTATGCAATCGTTGATGGGGTTGAACAACCATTCTCTGATTTTAAGGTCACCAAAGGTGCCACAAAAGCGACTTATAATATTGTAAAAAAAGCTTCGTTGTTAGGATTAGGTGATCATACGATAGAACTCTACGTATCAGATTCTAAGCATAGAGTATCTAATCATGTTACTTATGACCTGTCGGTGACAAGAGATTCGTCAGTACTAAGGTTAAATAGTTACCCTGATTACAGATTTCAAGATATCAATCAGAGTCCTGAAACTAGAATAGTCAAACGTTCAGGTTACTGGAATCTTAAAGTAGAAAGCTTGAATTCCATTTGGAGTTTGAAAGCAAAAGCAACACATTTAATCGATGGAAATAAGGAATTGGCTGGAGGACTAATATTTAGAAGTGGTGATGTGGAAAAGTCACTTGAGGATAATCAGGTCTTGGTAGATAAGGATGATACTTTGAGTGATGAAGATCGTATATTTGATATTTCTAGCGGTTGGAAGCCGGATTCTGGTATTTTATTAAAAATTCTACCCAATGCATCGGGTGGAAATTATCACGGAACGATAACGTGGACATTAACGAATAGTGTAGATTCTTGAGAGTGAGACTAATATGTTCGACTTTTTAGTGTTAAGGCAAAGAATTTTGGTTCTTTCTCGATTGCCGTCTCTGGGCACAAGAAATATTGATACTGTGGGAACCGCTTGGAGCCAAGGTCTCCAAGCTCGATTTTGAACTTCGCAAAAAACGCGAATTTCAAAACTCGTTCCGTGGTGTAATAGCTAAAGCTATAACGCCACCTTCACTGCAACAAATATTACTTGCACACAGAGACTAATATGTTTGTTAGTTTTTATATGATGTGACTAAATAAATAAGTGCTATATTATTCGATAATCAAAAGGCTAGATATTTTTCTGGATTTATAACAAGAAAAAATATCTAGTCTTTTTAATATTCGATTCTATAACCAAATTTTAGAAAGAACCGATTTTTTGCATAACACCGGTTATAAACGATTAACATTATATGTTTCTAATAATAGAAATATATTTTGGTTATTGTGATAATATAATTAATATAACGACTTTTTTCACTAGTCCGGATGACTTCATGGGGGAAGGATTCCGAATTAATATGAGGCGGTGTTTACAATGAGGATAAGACGTTTACGAATATACTTGGGGATATTCGTGATTATGTTATTAGGTTTATTTATGCTACCTTCAATGAATAATATTGTTGAAGCAGCCATTCCTAGCGTTTCAGATGTTTTGAAGGCAGCACCACCGGGAATGGATTTGAGTGATTATTTTGAGAAACCTTCTAATTATACTTACGATACTAGCAAGACTATCCCTAATGCTACGCAGATTGTTCCTAAAGGTACTACTAACCCAACTGATGTAGTTGAAATGACTACTAATTCTGGTGGTAATCAAATCGGATCGATTTGGGGTAAGATGACTGATTCTAGCGGTAAAAATTATAATTATTTTGATGTAACTAAAGATCAGACATTTTCAATGTGGATGTACTTCAGTGGTAAAGAAGGAACATCAGGTGATGGGATGGCATTCGTTATCCAAAATGATGCACGTGGTAAGGATGCTATTTCTACGTATGCAACAAATTCATTGGATTTACTTGGTGGTACCATAAGAAAGCCCAAGGGCGGCGAAACCCTTGGTGTTTGGGGTGGCGACGGTACTGGTACAGATATTGTATCGAGTACTTCTAAAATTGCCAGTGGTGCTATAAAAAATAGTATAGCGCTTGAGTTTGATAGCTATATGAATACTACAATACCAACTGGTGGAGCAATATTAGGTAATCCAGTAGATGATTATTTTGATGCTGAAAAGGATTCTTCTAATTCTCCTCAGGTGTCAGGACCACATATTGCTTGGAATTATCCGGGAGAAAGTGGGACTTATGTTGATCATGTGAGTGGTCTCTGGATGTACTACGGAATGAATCACAATAATCCGATTCCTAATACATATTTAGCAGCACCTGGAATTACAACTTCAACTTATACGGATACACCGGAGAACGCATGGCACCATGTGACTATAAAGTACGTTGCTCCAACTTCAGGTAGTACGACTGCCCATCTACAATATATCTTTGATGATAAGGATTATGATGGAACAGTTAGACCGTATCATGAGTGGGATCAAAGAGGTGACGGAGCTAATGATATGACTCATAAGATCATTGATTTGGATATAGGTAAGTTGCATCTTGCTACTGGTCAGACTAAGGTTCGTTGGGGAATTACGAGTTCTAGTGAAAGTACACCTACTACGAATGCAGTCATCTTTGAGTCCATTCCAGCTGTTGCTGATGTGAGTGCATCAACTAATCTATATGATGTGACGCAAGAACGTGATATTCCTGATGGTGATAGATATCCTAAACAGGATCATAATGTTAATAATGGCGATAAGCTCAGATTTGATTACAATTTGATTTATAATTCTGGTTTAGATGGAACTGGAGATATTACAACTAAACTTAATGTACCTAAGAATGTTGATTTTAAAGCTGATAGCTCTGGAAATATTGGTTCAATTGAATATGGTAATGGTGATTCACAAGACATTAAGGCTACTGATTTGAATTCAGATGGAACTATCAATCTGACCTTAACTGGACTTAGCAGTAGTAATTCAAGTATAAAGGTACATCTTAATGGAGTTGCCAATATGGGTTCAGCTACTAATGCTGTAGAAGTAAAACAAGCACATACATCGTATAGAAGTTCACATTATACGGGCGATGTTATGAGTCCTTTGTTTACTATAAATCCCATTAAAGACACTTTAAAAATTGCTAATAGCGATGATTTGAAGAAAACCGCAAAGCTTGGAAGTAGTGTCAGTATGGCTGGTACTATTAGCTACGAAAAGGGTTCAGCATTTGGCAGTAGCAGCTTGACGGTTCATACCATCGTCGATGGTACTAAGCAACCTGATTCGACCTTGTCAGTGGATTCGACAGCTAAAGCCACCAGTTATGGTTTGAAATATAGTGCAGACACGCTTGGTGTGGGTACACACACAGTGGAAGTTTATGTTTCTGATGCTATGCACGTTATGTCTAATCACGTGACGTACAATATTACTGTTTCAGATAAAAAATTAGATTTGAAATCTGATAATGAGAATAGTTATACTATTTCTCCTGAAGACTCTATTTTGTTTGCAGGTACGGTTAGTTATGATGATGGATCGTCACTTGATCCAGCGTCAACAGTAATTACTTATCAAGTTGATGGTAAAACGGTTATTTATGATAAGCCTAAAACATCCGATAGTAATCCAACATCCTATACTTCGTATTATAAAATAACGGGTACGGGTTTAGGAGAAGGTAAACATACATTGACCGTTTTTGCCACAGATGGATCAGGTAGGAAGTCTGAAATATATACAATTGCAATTAACGTAACTACTAAAGAACTTACACTTGAAAGTAATAAGTCATATAGCTTCCAAACAATAAATCAATCACCTGAAAGTAGATTACTTAAGCGTACTGGCGATTGGAATTTGAAAGTTACGAGTGCTAAGACAGCTTGGAGCTTGACTGCTCAATCATCTCCGTTAATGAATAAGATTACAGGGTTACCTTTGACCGGTACGATGGTTTATCGTGAAGGTGCAAATGAGTATTCAATGGAAAGTAGTCCAGTATTGATCGATTCAGATTCTGAAGTAAGTAATGATACGAAGATAACTGATGTGACTGATGATTGGACCGAAAATACAGGGATTCTTTTGAATATTGCTCCAGATACATCATCTGGTACTTATACAGGTCAAATTGATTGGACATTAGTTGATGGACCAAATTCTTAATAGAATATAAATAAAATCGTTGCTGTTATAGCAACGATTTTTTAGGTTTTATATCGCATAATTATAGTGTTCAAGTTTAGATATATTTTATTGTCTACATTGAATTATATAAATATAGTATTTTTAGTATCCTTTTAAGAAGTAAATGTTTAGGAGGATATATACTTTTGAGCAATAGAAAACTACCACTAATTATTTTTTCTATGCTTTCGGTTTTATTATTATTTTATTTTAATATTAATCAGGTTGAAGCAACTAAAGAGGAGGATGCAGCCGCCCAAGCCGCTGCACAAAAGGGGCTGTCATTAACTGACAAGGAAGACGCCAAAAACTATTTTACTTATGTTCCAATGTTGGGTAAGACCAATTTACGTAAGAATAGTGCTCGTATCATTGAACGACCTAATCCGCAGAATCCTACCACTGATGCGGTTTTATTGACGGACGATGTTAATCAATTGAGTACGATTTGGAGTGATGATAAGAAGGATAACTATTTAGATACCAATATCAAACAGACACTATCAATGTGGCTGTATTTTGGTTATGCCAATAATCCCGCCGATGGAATTGCGGTTGTTCTGCAAAATGGTGGTCCAGATGCCGTTGATATTGATAAGGATGGCTATGCTCACGGAGGGGAAACACTGGGTGTATGGGGAACCGATAATGAACCTGATAATGAACAGAGTTCAGTTATTGCATCTAGAGCTATTCCTAAAAGCTGGGCTTTAGAATTTGATACATTCTTAAATAGAACTGAGATTGCTGGAGCAATGAGTGCATTTGATGCATTTATTTATGCAGATGAAAACAAGAAAAATCAGCACGTTGCTTGGAATTATCCAAGTAATCCTGGAGCGTACATGTCTGATTATGCTCCAGGTAGTTCAATCTTCTTACTTAATCATTTGGATATCGAGAACTCTCTGAGATTAACAAGAAATAGTAAGCCAGAATATGCCTGGCATCACTTGACTTTAGAGTATTCTCCACCAGAAAAGAACGACGGTAAGGCATCGTTAACTTACATATTCAATGATAAGTTAACTGACGGAACTAGCCGTACTGTTCCCGAAAATCGAATGTTTAGCCACAAAATTGATCTTGATTTGAATCAATTAGCCAATGATGATGGTTCCATACCTGATAAGCTACGTTATGGTTTTACTGGTGCTACAGGTGCAGAGGCTTCGGTCAATATGGCGATTTTTGAAACTATGCCATCGCTAGTTAATGCGACAACCAATGCTAATGTCTTTGACGTGACTCAAGCGGAACGTGAGATCACTTCTGGTGATAGCGCAGTGCGTGATGGTGACGATATGAAGATTGGGTATAATTTGATTTATCGAACGGGAAAGAAGAACTTAAAAAATGTAAGTGCAAAGATAAACCTGCCTGAGCACATTGAATATCCAAAGAGTGGAGTTATTGGTCAAGTTAATTATTCTGGGGGAACGGTTGAAAAGATAACTGCAGATCAAGTGAAAGATGGTGTTTTGACCTATGAATATTCAAAAGAGTTTGATGAAAATATTCGTGCCGCATCAATTTATGTATACGGTAAGGCACGAGCTGAGAATAATGCCAAGACATTAGTTCCAGCCGCCCACGGGGTGATTGAGGGTGATCTGTACAAGGGGGATGTCACGACACCTGATTTTTATATTATTCCTAAAACAAAAAAATTGAATATTGCAAAAACAAAATCCACAGTTTCAGTAGATATTGGAAATACATTATCTTTAAATGGAACAATGACTTTGACTGAAAATGATAAAGAGGTTCCATTAAGTAATAATGATGTATATCAGTTTTATCGAATCGATGGTGGCGACTTACACTATGGGCAAGATACCGCTAGTCCAGATGGTAAGTTTAATATTACGTTGAATACTGGTAGTGAAGCAGATGCGGTGCCTGCTGGAATTCATAAGATACAAGTCTATGCAATGACTACTGGTCTTATTTCATCAGAGCAGATACTGGAATATGAAGTTAATATCCATCAAAAAAATCCAGTTCTTACTACTAATAATAGTAATATCTCAGTTGTTAAGTCAGAAGATAAGGTTAACCTGCCTGCAACTGTTCATTACGAGGATGCACATGCATTTGATAGTTCCGATTTAACTTGGCATATGCAAGTAAATGATGGTGAAGAAGTTACTAGCAAAATCCAAGACGATCGTACAGGACTGGATGAATTAGATTGGACACAGATTTTTAGTGCTGAAAAATTAGGAATTACGGATGATAAGATTTCGTATGTACTTCGTGTATATGTAACCGATGGTGATGGTGGAAAGTCTAATGTGATCGATTATAATGTTAAATTATTGTCTAATTCTGTTTCGCTCAATTATGATCCGGCGTATTCGTTTGATTCAGTGAATAATAGTGGTGAAAAGATGCTGGTTCATCGTAGTGGCAAATGGAAACTAGGAGTTAGCAGTACTGAATCTGATTGGTATTTATCCGCCAATGCTTCTAAGTTGTTTGCTCAAAATGATGTAACTAATACTAAAAGTGCTTTGAATGGTGATCTAGTTTATGTCTATAAGGATGGCAGTAAGCATCCAATGTCGTCAGAAGTTGCAATTGCTGAGAATAAAGACAAAGAAACGCTAGATTATGACATTGCTGGTCAATGGAAGAATACGACTGGAGTGTTATTAGACCTTCAACCAAATCCGATTAATGGGGCATATGTGGGACAAATAAATTGGAATTTATCTAATTCTATTTAGATGTTAAGAGAGCGCAAAAAAACACGTTATGCTCAGAAGCTAAACGTGTTTTTTTGCGCGTTTATGCTGCATGTTTAAAGATAATAATAGTTTTGTACCAAACTCTTTATTTTTGTTAAATAATTTTTTTAATATCTGACTTGTATATACAAATATACGTGACATAATGGAGGTGAAAAGTCAGAGTGATTATGGGGGGATAATTATGAAGAAATTCATTTTATTTATTATTGCTTCAATTATTTCATTCTTTGTTTTAATAAATATAAATACTACAAATGTACAAGCAAGTATGTACTCAGATTCTGATGGTATAAATTATGCGCCTAAGGGTATGCCGTTAGGAACCTTAAGCAATAATGATATGTTTGTTCAAGGCGCCCATAGTGGTAATGGTGCTGTTGTATCAAACGGAAGCTCGTTAAAGCTCACACAAAGAGGACAGTATAATCAGGTTTCGTCAGTATGGAGCAATAAAGCTCTAGGAAACTACATTGATACTGGTAAAAAGCAAACATTTTCTTTGTGGTTATACTTTGGTGTTTCGCTCTATCATACTCAGGGTCTAGCGTTAGTATTGCAAAATGATCCCAGAGGTACATCTGCAATATCTATGAGTGGCAATTCAATTGCTGGCGGTCAGACATTAGGTGTATGGGGTAGTGATGTGCCAAATAAAGCAACCCCAGCAGACGTTGCTAATTCAGCAATTAAAAATAGTTGGGCACTAGAATTCGATTCAACTATAAATGGATATTCTGATTATGAAAATGTCGTTCAAAATCACAAAGGTACAGCAGGCAACTCGCTAGATAGTTTTCAATTCTATAATGGTGAAAACAGAAAAATTGTTGATGAGCATACTGCCTGGGCATATCCAGGTCTTGCATCAACTTATTTGAATATTGCAGCTCCTACTAGCAGTAAGAAATATTATGAAATGGTTCATAATGATATTAATGAAGATTCATTATCTTACGCTAATAGTGCTCAGTTAGCATGGCACCATTTGAAGGTTATTTATACTCCACCTACAGATTCAGATCCTGATGATGCAAAGCTGGAATATATATATAATGACACCTCACTAACTGGTTTTTCACAGAACTTGTTGAGTGGTCAACATTATCTTGATACGACTGTTCCTTTGAAATTATCAAATTTAGGTGTAAAGAAAGGTGATCCATTACTATTTGGACTTACAGGAGCTAATGGTGCTGATCTAGATCACTCTCAAACTGGTATTGCTGTATTTGAAACCATGCCATCAATTGTGGATGCTGATACAAACGCCTATATTGTCGATAAAACTACGAAAAGCAAAGTAAGCTCAAAGACTGATCCAATGCCTAGTGATGTACAGGCTCTAAGTGATACTAAAGTTGTACATCCAAAGGATAATCTTCAATTCAATTACATGGTTCGTTACAATTCCGGTAAAAAAGATATGATGCCGCTTAGCGATAAGATTTATTTACCATCTAATGTTACCTTTACAAAAGACAGCAATGGCAACGTAGGTCAAGTCGTTTATGAAAATGGCGACCATGAGGATATTCCTTATTCAGATATTAATTCTGATGGAACACAATTGAACTGTACACTTAAGCAACAATTGAATACGACACAATCAACTGCAAGAGTGGAGTTAAATGCTACGGCTAATAATGTTCCTGATGGCAGCTCTGGCATGACAGTTGGCGTATCACCAGTTACTTTTGAAAGTGACAATTACATAGGTCATGACGAAGCACCGAAATTTCAAATTGAAGCACCACAAGATAATTTAACAATTACTAAGACATCAACAGATCCTGTTAAGTTGTCAGTTGGTAAAACTACAAATTTGACTGGTACTATGAAGTTTGACAAGCAAAGTACGATTGATAATGATGATATGAATATTTATGTATCTGTTGACGGTAACAGTAGTACTGTTCAAAAAGATACAAATAGCAGCAATGGTAACTTTTCTATACCATTTAGTAGCGAGGATGTAGGAACTCATAAGATTACCGTCCAAGTGGTCGATAATAATTATGTTTCTTCTAGCGGAATAAAAGACACGATTGCTTCCAATATGTTGACTTATACAGTCAATGTACAAGATATTTCGTTGGCAGCATCTGGGGACACATCTCCGATTATAGTTTTGAATAATACAAGTGTTGAACTACCCACAATTGATATTAATTATGTTGGTGGTTCTTCGACAGATGTTACTCCGTTGACAGCTTCGTATAGTATTTCAAATCCTAGTTACAATAATGGAGATCCTATTACGATTACACCTAAAACTTTGAATGAAGTTACAGGCTGGCCTACATCAGAAGTTCATTTGAACATAGATGCTGCTGAGGGTAGTAAAGATGGATTAAGAATAGGTCAAAATACTGTTAAGGTTGCTTTCAAGGATCAAAATGGACACGTTTCGAATAAATTAACATACGTTATAAATGTTCAAGATAAGAATCCAATCCTATCATATGGCGATGGAAATGATGGCAATATAACGGCTATGGGTACAGATGATAATATCAGCTTCCCAATAAATGCCACATATGAAAATAACCTTAGTTTTGCACCGTCAGATTTAACCATGCATGTGACAGTTGATGGAAATGATATAGCCGATCTTCCTAAGTCCACTGACGATACAAGTACCATTTCATATGATGTTACTAAGACATTAACGCAAGCTGCATTAGGAATTACTGGTCAAACTGCTCCCATGCACACAGTGACATTTACAGTTACCGATCCATATGGGCGTGAGTCGAATAAATTAACTTATAATGTAAAGATGATTTATAAGTCCGCTAATTTAACATATAAGAGTGATTATTCATTCGGTTCATTTAACCAGAGTCCTGAAGCAAGGTTGGTTAAGAGAACTAGTGAATGGAATGTAGCTGTTAATACGATTGACTCACCTTATAAGTTGACCGCTAGTGCAGGAGAATTAACTACGACAGATTTAGTTAATAATCATACGTTAGCAGGTGAACTAGTTTATGTTGATCCTAAGAATAATGATCAATTGTCAACTATGAATCAACCAGTTACTCTGAGTCAAAGCGATAAAGATGCAACTAATAGTTACAGCATATCTAATGTTTGGAAACCTAACCAAGGTATTTTGCTACAAGTAGATCCAAATGCCGCATCTGGATCATATAGTGGAAGTATCAAGTGGGATTTAACAGATAGTATTGATTGATTTGAAGAGTGCGCAAAAAACACGTTTAGCTTCTGAGCATAACGTAAAATAGTCTAGTATTTACGTAGTAAATGCTAGGCTATTTTTTGTTATGCGGAAGAAGTTGTTTTTTTTGCGCGTTTACGCCGATTATTTTAAACATGAGCTGGAAACATTTGTATAAACATATTATAATCAAGTTAGACAAGATATAATTACATTTATTAAAACGATTGCATAAACATTATGATATATAATGTTTATTAACATATGGGATTACAAAATAATACAGGGGGTGCCTGCTGTGGGTGATAAGAGGAAACTAACTTTTTTAGGAATATTAACTGTAATATTCTTTTCAATTTTAATTGTATTTAATCACATGCAAATAAATTCAAAAGCGGATCTACCATCAATAACTGATAAAGAGGCTATCCAAAAAGCGCCTTATGGGTTGGCGTTAGATAAGTATTTCAGTCATCCTGCTACATTTCCAACTGGAGAAAAAAATTATGTTTATACATACAATCCTGATACTGCAAATAACATTGTTATCCTAACTGATAATAGAAATCAGACTAGTGCAGTTTGGAGTGATGGAGATAACTATATTGATATTAATAAGAAGCAAACCCTATCAATGTGGTTGTATTTTGGAGCTAACCTTACTATTGGTGGCCCAGCTGATGGGATAGCATTTGTTTTACAAAATGATAGTAGAGGTGTAAATGCAATATCAACTCTGAATGGTAAGGTTAATAAAGGGGAAACCTTAGGTGTTTGGGGATCGGACCTTAGTAAATATGTTACTAATGATCCTACTCCTTTGCCAACTGATAATACAACGCCCATTCAGTTACAGGCAATTCAAAACAGTTGGGCTTTGGAATTTGATACTAGGACTAACAGTAGTAAAGTTGATCCAGGAAATTCATTTGATTCGTTAGGATATCCGGGAAGCAATCCTACTCTACCTAATCCAATTATTGGTTCACATATAGCTTGGAATTATCCCGCTCGTGCAACCAGTTATGAACAAATTAGTCCTAATAAACCTGAATATAGTTGGGGGTTCCTTTCAGGAAAATCTGTTATGGGACTGAATCATAATTTTGGTTCTAATTTATCCTTTAATGGTAATGATCTTAACTTTACATCGTTTGGTAGTAGCACAGAACCAGCAGAAAAATGGAAACACGTAACAATAACTTATAATCCTCCAACTTCTGCAGACTCAAATACGGCTACTATTGACTATGCATTTAATGATAAGTCAGTCTATGGTACAACAATTAAACCATTGCCGGGGAATGCTTCTTTTGCCACCATACCGGTAGATTTAAGTGAATTTGGTACTGTTAAAGACGGTAAGTTACGTTTTGGTTTTACAGGTTCTACCGGTTCTGGTACAAATGATAATACAACTAATGCGATAGTCTTTGAAACGATGCCATCTATAGTTGAAGCCACTCTTAATTCTTATGCGGTTGATAAAGATATTCACGCTAGAGTTGGATCAGATACTTCTCTAATGGATACCGATGCTCAAGCAATGAATGAGACAACCAAAGTCCATCCAGGAGATAACATCGGATTGAACTACATGATGCGTTATGACAGTGGTAAGCAACCATCTAAGGATGTTACTGCTGATGTAGATATCCCTGATAATCTAACTGTCAAAAATGATGATGGAAATATCGGTACCATTTACTACACCGGAATTGACAATGCTACTAAAAAGGAAACAACTAAGGAAGTAGCAATTTCCCAAGAGGATCTATCAACAGATAATAAGTCCGCATCAGTAAAGATTGAGAATATGGGTATGACTGATGATGATGCAAAATATTGGAAGACAGCAAGAATTGAAATAAATACGACTGCTAACCCAATCACATCTGGAACGAGCTTGAATGTCCCTTCAGCACATGCTAGTTTTGAAGGTCCCAACTATAAATCTGATACTCAGATTCCATCTTTTGATATCGTTAAACCAGCTGATACATTGGTCCTAAAGAAAACTTCAGGAGATGGAACTTATCCTTCCGGTAAAGAGGTTGATTTAAAAGGTGAGATAAAATATGGAACTAACACAGCAGTTGTTGATAATAAGACTGTTTGGTATACATATCAGATTGATAATCAAGCACCTGTAACAACCCAAGATACTGGAACAAGTAATGGTGTCTTTTCAATCCCAATTGAGAAGCTTGATGGAGGAAAGCACACTATTAAAGTTAAAGCATCCGCCACTTTAGATAGTGGAGAAATTATTAGTTCTAATGAGTTGGAATATGACGTTAATATTCAAGACTTTATGATCACTAATAAGGCTCAAGTATACGACGAATCTCAGAGTCGATTCATAACAGATGGTGATACTGTTCAAGAAGGAGACAAATTGCAGTATCAATACAATGTTAGTTATGATGAAGGTGTACAGGATCTAAATCAAATTACTTTGACGATTCCTCAACCTGATAACTTGTCACTGAGAAAGATGGATGGAACTAATTCAGTAATTGGTAATTATACTAATTATCAAGGTGATACTAAGAGTTACAAACAAGTAGCTGATGGATCTTCACCGTATACTTATACATTTAAGAATCCACTTGGTAATAATAATTCTTCCAGTTCTGCTGACCAATACAAGAGTGCAAAGATCGTATATTACATGACTGCTAATGATGTAGATACTGATACCGTAGTCAATTCGACAAATGTCGACGTTACGGATTCGACCTTGTATAAGGGAAGCATGAGTACTCCAAGTTTTACTATTAGAGATGCGAAGTATAAGCCACATCTAGAAGCAACTGGTGGTACTGATAGTCAAAGTGTTGCTAATACTGATGATTTCACGCTTACAGGGTTAGTAACGTATTTTACAAATGACGATGCACATACCAAGACTGATTTTAACAATAGTGATATGACAGTATACACTAGAGTAGACGGTAGTGCTTTAGATGACTCTGGTTTTGAAAAGGTCGGAACTTTATCTGACAGCAATAAACCAGGTGAAATGACGATCTTACGTAATGCAAGTTCGTTATCAAATGGTGTTCACGATATTTATGTGAAAGTAACCGATAAGTACGGTAATGTTTCTAATACTGTTGATTATGAAGTTATTGTCGGTGATAAGGCATTATCTGTGACACCTGATCAAAAAGAAAGAACCGTCGAGGATAGTTTGCCAGTTAAATTGACTGGTACTTATAAGCATACTGATGGTTCTGCACTTGAAGGAACTAGTTTAACTATTAGATATGTCATAAATTCTGAACTTGTGGGTAAGGCTCAAAGTACTCAGACAGTGACATACACGGATGGTTATCAGACCGGCGATACATCTAGAAAGTTCAGCTTTGATGTCGATCCCGTGGGATATAATCGAGATTCTAGTATGACTTATGACGAGTGGAATGATGCAATAAAGAGTAATAGTGTTGCAGGACTCAGAGTAGGAAAGAATACGATTAATGTCTTGCTGACAGATGCAGGGGGACATTCGGTCAGAACTAGTTATGTAGTAAATGTTCCGGATGTTGATTTGAATTTGTCGTTAACTAATAACGATTTGAATATGATGAGTACTAGTGATACTTTAAACGTTCCATTGAGTCTAAAGTACGATGGTAACTATAAAGTTAACTCTTTAGCAGATACAGACAAGGCTATGTTCTTATATGCTAATAAGCCTAATAATAGCGAATACGCAAGAACTCCATTAGATGCTATTAATGATAGTGCTACTGATGATCCTGTCACTTCAAAGGAAACTACCGCAGGTATTTCTAAGAGTGATCTAGAGGATTCTGCCGGATATTCCGATGACAGTCAGGATTCTGGAGTAGGATCTAAGCAGCCAATCGAGTTCTACGCAGAGGACCTTTATGGACGTAAATCCAATGTAGTCAGTGGTACTTTAACTTATATCTCGAAGTCCGTTACATTGACAAGCAACACGAATTATAAGTTTGATGCGGTGAATAAGTCCGCTGAGAATAGGATTGTAAAACGTAATGGTAAATGGACACTTGATGTTGACAGTGTTAAGTCCGCGTGGAAATTGTCGGCCACAGCTGGTCCTATGACTACTGAAGATGCCGCTAAAAATATTTTTACACTTCCAGGTAATTTGATTTTTGTGGATAAAGATAATAACTCATATTCTATGCAAGATAAAACACCAATTGCATCTAATAACGATAATAGTTCCGAAGATGTTAATATTGCTGGTAGCTGGGGAGACAATGATGGAATTCTATTGAATTTGGCTGGTGAACCAGCTCCTGGCCAATATGAGACAAAGATTAATTGGACTCTTTCGAATACATTGTAAAAAGCGAGATCACGTGAGTGACCTCGTTTTTGTGTTGAATAGATAAATTAATAGTCTTTGTATAAAAATTAAAATTTATTTAAAGATAATAAAAATAACTTGATTTTTGAATGAAAAGTACAACATTTTTGTTAAAAAATTGATAAAATAGAAGTGTAGTTATTTTTTAAAGAAATTATCAAATAAAACATTAAACAGGGGGAATTATTTATGGGTAAAATCAAAACACTAGCCTTGACCAGTATCATGCTTTCAAGTACTGTGCTAGGCGCTAGCCCTTTAATAGTTCAAGCAAAAGAAAAAGCAGCTCCAACAATTACTGCTACTAGAGCGCTAACGGAGGCAACAACTTCTACACCGACAGCAGCTAAGGGAACTGCAACAACATTCGCTGATTTGAAGAACAATGCAACTATGTCAGTGGCTCCAATTTTTGGTAAGAGCGGCTCAGATTTTAATACCGATTTGGCAAATGAATTGAATATTACTACTTCTAAGACAGATACTACACAAATTCCGATGACTGTCGTTGAAAGTAACAAATTTGGATTCGCCACAAAGGTTACATTCACTAATGGCGATAAAACTAAGGCAGTTAATGTGCAATACAACTATGCTAAGCCAACAGTTTCATTCGGCAAGGATAATGCTTCTCAGGTTATGAACTTTACAACTAAGACAGCACCTGCACAAACGGACTTCGCATCTAAAGTTGTTAACAAGGACGTTACTGCTACAACGACTAATGGTACTGATGCAAAAGGCGTTAAGAATTCAGCAACATTGTTAACAGATATGTCAACTAGCGATATTCAAGATCCTGGTTCATATACTGTTACATACACACCAAGAGACAATTACACTACTGGTGATGCTGTTAATAGAACGGTTAATGTGTTTGGTGAACCTGATTGGACACAGTTAGATAATTATAAAATTACGGCTGGAGATACAGCCGGAGTATCAGGAAAAGTGGTTATTAATAATAAACATGGTCAAAAATTCTTAGTTACAACTACTGCTGTTGATGGAACAACTGAAAATAAATATGGAACTGCAGCTGATTTTAATGCAGCTAAAGCTGGAACTTATTCAGTTAAGTATTCTGCTCAAGCAATTGATGATAATGGTAACTTGTTGAAAGATTCATCAACTGGCAATGCATTGACATTTGATGATGATAATCCAGCAACAATTCAAGTTGTTGATCCTGACGGAACAGGCGTTACATCATTACCTTATACAATTAACTTCACATATGATAAGAATATTGTCGGGACACAGTTCGGTACAACTGATAATAACTTGGTTAAACCTGATGCTCCTTCTACTGAAGAATCAGCAAACAAGAGTAGTGATACTGATAAAACTACTGATTCACAGGTAGAAGAAGGGGAAACAGAACAGCCAGCTTCAAAAGCTGATGCTACAGAACCAAATACTACAGTCGATGTAAAAGCTCCAACAGGATACACTCTTGCAAAGAGTACAGATTCTCCTTATACATTTACAGATGCTAAGAGAACGGTTGATATTGACGTAGTTCCAGCATCATTGAAGTACACAGTAAATTATGTGGATGAAGCTACCGGTAAAACTGTAAAGACTGATAAAGATCAAACAGGAACATATGGTTCATATATTTCTCTAAAAGCTCCAGAGGGTTATGAATTATCAAATGTTGTTGATAGAGGATTTACCCTCAAAAAAGATGGTTACGAACGTACTGTATATGTATCTAAGAGGAACGTTTCATATGTAATCACATTCCTAGATCAAGAAACAGGTAGAACTATCGGCATCACAACTGGTGAAGGTGCAGATGGGGACGATGTTACTTTGACAGCTCCAGATGGCTATAGTTTCATCAATGCTGATGATATTCAAATGACTATCAACAAAGACAATCCTAATAAGTCAATTGAAGTAGCTCCTAATTCTTCAGACTTCATGGGAACATTAACAACTTATCCAAATAGTGGATACACTGATTTGTATTCAAGCAAAGGTAAGTTATTAGATGATGTCGTTCTTTCAAGTAATTCAAATTGGATTACTGATAAGAAGATTTATGTTGATGGTGTTAAGTATTACCGTGTAGCCACAAATGAATACGTTAAGGCATCTGATTCATATCTATATACACCAATGTCAAAAATCGCTCAGACTAACGGTAAGGCACACACTAAGGTTTACGATTCCAAAGGTACTCTTGTAAATGACCGTGCTCTTGCAACAAATAGTGCATGGAAAGTTGACAAGGCTGCTCGTATCAATGGTCACAAGATGTATCGTGTAGCCACAAACGAATGGGTAATGGCATCTGACGTCACTATTCTATAGTTCTTATATACAATAGGAATTAAAATTATATATAAATATTCCAAAAGCTAGGGTTTAACCTAGCTTTTTTTTGTGCTTATCGTGATACACTTAACTTGTTGATTGTAATATTGGGGGATGAAAAACACTTTAAAAATGGTTAAAATTCACCCTTGACTTTTCCTTATCCATCAGCAGGTTAAGCGTATTCAAAAATATTACTATCGAAAGTGAAATTTATATCTAAAAGGCATTAAAATTATGCCTATAAAATACTATAATAAAGACATCACAATGGAGGTTAGATTATGTCTACATTAGAAGTCAAAGATCTACATGTTTCAGTTACAGATGAAGAGAATGGTAAAGGCCAAGAAATTCTAAAAGGCGTTAATTTAAAAATGAGTACTGGTGAGATCCACGCTATCATGGGTCCTAACGGAACTGGTAAGTCAACATTATCAGCTGCCATCATGGGTAACTCTGCCTACAAAGTAACTCAAGGGGATGTATTACTTGATGGCAAGAGTATCTTGGATATGCCCGTTGATGAACGTGCTCGTGCCGGATTGTTCTTAGCAATGCAATATCCAGCTGAAATTCCTGGTGTTACAAATATTGAATTCATGCGTGCTGCTATCAATGCACGTCGTGATCCAGATGACCAAATTCCAGTTAGAAAATTTATCAAGATGTTGGATGAAAAACAAGATATTTTGGATATGACAGATGAAATGTCAGGTCGATATCTAAATGAAGGCTTTTCTGGTGGTGAAAAGAAACGTAATGAAATCTTGCAACTACTTATGATTCAACCTAAGTTTGCTATTTTGGATGAAATTGACTCTGGACTTGATATTGATGCCTTGAAGGTCGTTTCACGTGGTGTCAATTCAATGCGTGGAGACAACTTTGGGTCACTTATCATTACTCACTATCAACGTCTATTGAATTACATCGTACCTGACCAAGTACACATCATGATGGATGGACGTATCGTTAAGAGTGGTGGACCTGATCTTGCTAAGAAACTAGAAGATGAAGGTTATGCAGGAATTCGTGACGACTTAAATCTTGATGTTAAATTGACAGATGAAATATAGGAGGAATTGAATATGCGACCAAGTTTACAAGACAAATACATGGACGATGTCGTTCAATTCTCTCACCAAAACAATGAGCCAGATTGGTTCACGAAGATTAGAACTGACAATCTAGAAAAGTCTTCAGATTTGTCATTACCTAAATATGAAAAAATCAATTATCGTAGTTGGAGATTGGATCGCCCAACTGACTTCAATGTTACTAGTGTTGCTACAGGCTATGCTCCAGCTACATCGAAGAATTACATTATTCAAGCAGGTGGAAAGACACTCGACTTGCATCTACAACCTGAATTAGCTGACAAAGGTGTTATTCTGACTGACATTTTTACAGCTGTTAGAGATTATCCTGAACTTATTCAAAAATATTATATGACTAAAGTTGTCAAAGCAGATGACAACAAACTTACAGCAATTCACGCTGTTATGATGAACGGTGGGATTTTCTTATACATCCCTCGTAATGTTCAAGTTAAGGATTCTATTCAAGCAACTTTTGTTCAAGATAACAATATCAAACGTGACTTTAATCAACACGTTTTGGTAGTTGCTGAAGACAATTCTGAAGTCACTTACTTGGAGAACTTCATAACAAATGGTGATTCCGAAGAAAACAAAGCCAATATTGTCGCTGAAGTTATTACTGGAGACAATGCACACGTTCATTATTCAGCACTTGATCAACTTAGTGAATCAACGACTAGTTATTTAAGTAGACGCGGTATTACAGGTGCCAATGCTCGTATTGATTGGGCTATTGGATTCATGAATGATGGAAACGTTATTGGTGATTTTGGAACCGATCTATTAGGTGACGGCTCTCATACTGAAGCCAAGGTCGTTGCTATTACAACTGGTGAACAAGTCCAAGGAATTGATACGAAGGTTACAAATTACGGTCGTCATACGATCGGTCATATTTTGCAACACGGTGTTATCCTTGAATCTTCAACGTTAACATTCAACGGTGTTGGACACATTGTTAAGGGTGCTAGAGGTTCAGATGCTCAACAAGAAAGTCGTGTTTTGATGTTATCTAGACATGCACGTGGTGATGCTAATCCAATCTTGTTGATTGATGAGAACGATGTTACAGCTGGACATGCAGCCAGTGTTGGACGTGTTAATAAAGAACAAATGTACTATCTAATGAGCCGTGGTATTGATGAAGCAACAGCTCAACGATTGGTTATTAGAGGATTCTTGAGCAGTGTTATCACTGAAATACCTGAAGAAGAAGTACGTGATCGTTTGACACAAATGATCGAAAGGAAGTTAATCAATGGACAACAATGATTTTCCAATCCTACATCAAAAAGTAAACGATGAAGACCTAGTTTACCTAGATAATGCAGCTACAACACAAAAGCCAAAGGCAGTTATCGAAGCAATGGATAAATTCTATTACGAAGATAATGCCAACGTTCATCGTGGTGTTCATACATTAGCTGAACGTTCGACAGAAATGTTTGAAGCTGCTCGTGAAAAGATTCGTGCTTTTATTAATGCTAAGTCCGCAAAAGAAATAATTTATACCAAGGGAACAACAGACTCATTGAATATGATTGCTCAGAGTTATGGTGAGAATATTCATGAAGGTGACGAAATTGTGATTTCCATTTTGGAACATCATAGTAACTTGATTCCTTGGCAACAATTAGCTATCAAAAAAAATGCAAAGTTAAAATACATCAACTTAACTGATGATGGTGAGTTAGATATGAAACAAGCTGAGGAACTTATTACTGATAAGACCAAGATTGTTTCTGTTGCCCATGTTTCAAATGTATTAGGCGTTATCAATCCCGTTAAGAAACTAGCTGAATTAGCACACAAACATGGTGCTGTTATGGTTGTCGATGGAGCTCAATCAACACCACATATGCCAATTGATGTTCAAGATTTAGATTGCGATTTCTTTGCTTTCTCAGGACATAAGATGCTTGCTGAGACAGGTATTGGTGTCTTGTATGGTAAGGAAGAATTACTTAATGATATGACACCAGTTGAATACGGTGGCGAGATGATCGAATTCGTTAAGAAATACGATACTACTTGGAATGAACTTCCTTGGAAATTTGAGGCAGGAACACCTAATATTGCTGGGGCAATTTCACTAGGATATGCGATTGATTACTTGAATGGTATCGGTATGCAAAAGATCGCTGATTATGAACAACAAATCGTCGATTATGTTTTGCCAAAGCTTCTAGCCATTGATGATCTAGAAGTTTACGGACCAAAAGATCCTAAGAAACATACAGCGGTTATTTCCTTTAATCTTAAAGGATTGCATCCCCATGATTTGGCTACAGGATTGGACATGGAAGGTGTTGCGGTTCGTGCCGGACATCATTGTGCGCAACCATTAATGACTTACTTGGGGCTTTCAGCAACCGCTCGTGCTAGTTTCTATTTCTATAATTCACTGGAAGATGCCGATAAATTAGTTGATGCAATTATTGCAACAAAGGAGTTCTTTAAAGATGGCACTATCTAGAATGGATAATTTATACAGACAGGTTATTTTGGATCATTCAGATAATCCTCATCATCACGGTGAATTGTCTGATAAGACAAATGATATTGAATTAAAAAATCCCACTTGTGGGGATGTATTAAAGCTTGATTTAAAAGTTGAAGACGGCAAGATTCAAGATGCTGCCTTTAGCGGTTATGGTTGCACTATCAGCCAAGCATCGGCCAGCATGATGACTGATGCAGTTATTGGTAAGACTACCGATGAGGCTGAAGAGATGGTTCAGACTTTTTCTAACATGATTATTGGCGATGACGTTGATACAGATATCTTGGAAGATGCCGCTACGTTGCAAGGTGTTTCTAAGTTCCCAGCTCGTATCAAATGTGCGACTTTAGCATGGAAGGCTTTGCACAAAGCCTTGAACAAATAAATCATAGGAAGTGAAAAATATGCCAGAAACAGAAAATACTAAGAATAATGAAGAGGCCGTATCATCAGTTAAGGACCTTGGTTTGAATGATGATTACGATTTTGGCTTCCATGATGATGTTGAACCAGTTTTCTCAACTGGTAGAGGCTTAACTGAGGAAGTTGTTCGTGCTATTTCTAAGGAAAAGAACGAACCTCAATGGATGCTTGATTTTCGCCTTAAGAGTTATGAAATTTACAAAAAAATGCCAATGCCTGCCTTCGGACCAGATCTTTCAGGACTTGATTTGAAGAATATGCTTTACTATCAAAAGGCAACTGATAAGAAGTATCGTGATTGGGACGATGTTCCAGAAGAATTGAAGAACACGTTTGATCGATTAGGTGTTCCTCAAGCCGAGCGTCAATACTTGGCTGGTTCGTCAGCACAATATGAGTCAGAAGTTGTTTATCACAATATGCGTGATGAATTCGCTAAGTTTGGCATTATCTTTACTGATACTGATACTGCTTTGCGTGAATATCCAGAGTTATTCAGAAAGTGGTTCGGTAAATTAGTACATCCTAATGACAATAAGTTTGCGGCCTTGAACGGTGCTGTTTGGTCTGGTGGATCATTCATCTATGTTCCAAAGGGTGTTCACTTGGATATTCCTATCCAGTCATACTTCAGATTGAACGCTGAAAATAGTGGACAATTCGAACGTACTTTGATCATTGTTGATGAAGGTGCAAGTATTCAATATGTTGAGGGATGTACAGCTCCAAACTATCAAAGTGACAGTTTGCATGCAGCTGTTGTTGAAGTCTTCTCTCAAAAGGATGCTTACGTGCGTTATACGACTATTCAAAATTGGTCGAACAATGTTTACAGTCTTGAGACAAAACGTGCCCAAGCTATGGAGAACGCTACAGTTGAATGGGTCGATGGTAACTTAGGTTCTAAGATCACAATGAAGTATCCTAGTGTTTACCTTGATGGTGAAGGTGCTAAAGGTACAATGTTATCAATTGCTGTTGCCGGAAAAGGTGTCGATCAGGATGCTGGTGCACGTATGATTCACAATGCTAAGAATACATCTTCATCAATTGTTTCGAAGTCGATTTCAAAAGACGGTGGTGCGGTTGATTATCGTGGTACCGTTAGATTCGAAAGAAACTCTGATGGATCAAAGGCTCACGTTGAATGTGACACTATCATTATGGATGAAGATTCCAGTTCTGATACTGTTCCATATAATGAAATTTTGAATGGTAATGTTTCGATGGAGCATGAGGCCAAAGTTTCGAAAGTTTCAGAGGAACAATTGTATTACCTAATGTCTCGTGGATTAAGTGAAGCAAAGGCCACAGAAATGATTATTATGGGATTTGTGGAACCATTTACGAAGGAATTACCAATGGAATATGCCGTTGAATTAAACCGTTTGATTAGTTATGAGATGGAAGGAACCGTCGGATAGAGAGTGGAGAAAGACGGGTAAATGCTGAGCATAGCCTAGCTTAAGAATTGATGCGGTTTGTGCATCCTTTCTTAAGCGTAGCTAAGCGGAGGCATTTGTCTTTCGGAACTCGTTTCAGTATTTGCCGCAAAAATGCGCAGAGGTTTGCCCTTTCGGAACTCGTTTCAAAAAATATATAAAAATAAAAATCAATAAATCCTCCATCATGAAGCAAGGACCACGAACTCAAAATGTTCGTGGTCCTTTTGCTATTAAAAAAACTCCATATCAGATACACTATCACTGCATCACTACCACATAAAAAAAGAGGATGTCTAAATATGGATAATCAAGAGAAGAAAAATGAACAGGCGAGAAAAGATTCATTTAGATCTGATTTGAAAAAATATAGTACAGTAGATGAATGGTGGGAAGATTTAAATAATGATGAGCGTAGAATAGTTGCGTATCCAGCAATTTTGGATGACAGAGATAATAGTAAAAATATTTATACTGTGACATTTCCAGATGTCCCTGGGGCAATTAGTGAAGGAACAGGTTTGGCAGAAGCGGTATATATGGCATCAGAAGCTATGGGATTGATGTTATACGACAGAGAAGAATTACCGGTGCCATCTGATCTAAAAACTATAGAGAATGAGAATCCTGATTGTGCAGTTACTTTTGTAAGTGCTGATCTTAATGAGATATCGAAAAATGTTAGAGTACCAATGGTAAATATAAATACAACAATATCTTCTGAACTTGCAATGATGGCAGAAGAAAGGAATATTGATTTATCGGAGATACTAATAGAAGCTCTTAAAAATAAATTAAATGCTAAATAGGTACAATCAACAATAGCGACCAAGTGGTCACTATTGTTTTTTTTACAATTAATAACGAAAATAAGCCTTTTTTTGTAAAAGCTTTTCTAATCCTTCTAATAGTAAATCATATGTCCATTATAAGTGATAATATATTTTCACGTTCAAGGAGGATTTAATTTATGAAAATTATCGTGTTAGGCGGATGTGGTCATATAGGATCATATTTAGTCCCTAAATTGGTTAAATTGGGAAATGAAGTTATTGCGGTAAGTCGTGGTAACCATGAACCCTATACAAAAAGTGACAGTGCTTGGCAACATGTTAAACACTTGCATTTGGATCGTGTTAAGGATACAGACTTTGCTCAAAGGGTTGCTGAAGTTAATGCGGATATCGTTATCGACTTAATTAGTTTTAAAATTGAAGATACTAAAAAAATAGTTGCTGCCCTAAAAGGCACCAACTTAACTCACTACTTATTCTGCTCTTCAGTATGGGCACATGGACGTGCAGAGGCTTTGCCAGCGGACCCTAATTGCGTTAAGCACCCTTTAGATGAGTATGGTAAAAACAAGTATGCAGGTGAGTTATTCTTAAAAGATGAGTACCGTAAGAATGGATTCCCGGCAACAATTATTATGCCTGGTCAGATTTCTGGTCCGGGTTGGACAATTATTAATCCACTAGGTAACAATAATACCGATGTGTTTCAGCGGATTGCTGACGGAAAGAAAATTTATCTACCTAACCTTGGTATGGAGACACTTCATCATGTTCATGCTGATGATGTAGCTCAAATGTTTGTTCGAGCTATCCAGCATCGTAATCAAGCAATTGGTGAATCATTCCATGCAGTGGCAGAAACTTCATGGACACTGTATGGATATGCATCGGCAATGTATAGGTTCTTTGGCCAGACACCAGATATTGACTTCTTACCTTGGAAAGAATGGTCAGAATACATTGATAATGATGCAGAGGTAGAACACACGTATTACCATATTGCTAGAAGTGGACAATACAGTATTGATAATGCAAAAAAATTGCTGGAATATTCACCCAACCATACGCCATTGGAAACTGTTGAAGAAGCGGTTCAAAGTTATATTGATAGAGGAATAATTAATCGTCCTGAATAATGTGATTATCTATATTTCTGAATTCAGTTTTTTTAGATAATCCAATTTTGAAATCATAGTTATTATTAAAGTTCTTTGCAAAATATCCTGAATATAGAATATCTAAAATTAACGAAATTGATTCTAATGATGAGAATCCTGCAATTTTTGTATATGAATGTTCTCGTGTCGTGACTCGCAATGATACGTCTGATAATTTGGAAAGTCGATTGTCACCAATACTTGTAATAGCAATTATTGGAACATGATTTTGTTTCAATATGTCAGTAACAGTAAATAATGGATCTGATTCACCAGAATAAGAAATAAAAATGGCACAATCTTGTGAGCCCATCATTGCTGCTTCTTGAAACATGATGTTTTGGATTGGAAATATTTCTGTGTTAGAGCCAAGATGTCGCATCTTATGTACGAATTCTTCAGCTAAAAAGATTATGTTCGATAATCCAAAAACTTCAATTTTCTTTGACTGATCCAGTAGCTTTATTGCTTGTGATAGATTTGGGGAATCTACAAGTGATAATGTATCTTGTATACTTTCAATTTTTAATTGTGCAAGTTTGTTGGAAATGCTTATCAAAGAATCTTCTTTTGAGAATGGAAGATTAGCATCAATATTTTTAAAATGCCTATGTAGATATGTTAATTCTTCTACGTAAGCTTTTTTTAATTCCAACCATCCATTAAATCCTAGTTTTTTAGCTATTCTAATCAATACGGATGGGGACGTGTAAGTTTCTTTAGCAATTTGTGTAGTTGAGTAACTATTTATATTTTCTTGATTTTGATTTATGAAGTCGACAACGATTTGTTCGTTGTTAGAAAAATTTGTAACATCAATTTTTTCTTGTAGTAACATTGTAATTCACCTCAAAATTAAAGAGTGACCGACGAGTCACTCTTTTTTCATTTCCAATTAATCTTACTAAAGACTCTACGTCCCAATACTTCACGCATAAACATAAACAATGGCCAAGAAATCAAGAAGATAGCAACGTACATGTAACTGTACTGCCAAATCAAAATACTTTGTAGGCCAAATGCTTTGTCAGTAAACATAAATGCTAATAAGAATAGCACAAACGATATTCCTATCATAACTTTCTTACGAATTATCAATGGATTACTAATCGATATCAGAGCACAATAGCCAATAATTCCAATCGCAAAGACTGATAGGGTTGAGGTTGTATGATACTTCAATCCTATGTAGTTACCTAAGAAGTAGACGATGCTTATCATTAGAATATTCACGATGGCTGATGGTAAGGCAATCTCCATGACGTTTCGCATGAATCGTCCGGCTGGTGGCGTATAGTTTGGCTCCAACGCTAGAATGAATGTTGGAATACCAACGGTTAAGGCATTAACCGGTGTCAGTTGTGATGGCTCAAATGGATAGCCAGTTCCTAGAATTATGAACATAATCGATAGAACAACTGAATAAATCGTCTTGATCAAGTATAACGAAGCAACACGCTCGACGTTGTTAATAACTCGACGTCCTTCATTAAGCATATAAATCATAGAATCAAAGTTACGATTCAATAATACGAAGTCAGCGGTTGCTTCGGCAGCGTCACTCTCACCAGCAATGGCAATACTACAATCTGATTGACGCATGGCGAGAACATCATTGACACCATCACCAGTCATCCCGATAGTCAATCCGTTATCTTGCATGGCCTTGATTAAGTCGGCTTTTTGGTTGGGACGGACACGCCCGAAGACGCGGTATTTCATAACCAATTCTTTGTAGTCGGTCCCCTCTTTGACCGTACTCATATCAATATAACTATTATCAGTATCGATTCCAGCTTGTGATGCAACATTGGCGACCGTAACAGGGTTATCACCGGAAATGATTTTTAGGTTGATGCCTTGATTCTTTAAGTATGAGAAGGTTGTTGGTGCTTGTTTTCTCACTTCATCTGAAATTTTTAATAATCCTATCAAAGTTTGGGTACCATTTGATTCTTTAAGCACTGCTATAACCCTAAATCCGCGTTCTGCTGCCGTATTTATGATTTCGGTTATAGTTGTACTGGCATCCTTGATAATGAACTCAGGAGCTCCCATGATGTATCTGGAGCCATTTTCAGCAACGAAGCCTGAATACTTAGTTTCGGATGAGAAGGGAATCACTTCAGTGGATTTTTCTACAAAACTAGCAATTTTTAATTTTTTTATTGCTTGCGCGGTGGCGTTTGTTTCCTGAGTAACTTCGACAATTTTTGTAGCGATTGCTTGAACTTGATTTTGACTGTAATTGTTATAGGATAAAGTATCTTTAACCGTTAATTTACCAGTCGTGATGGTACCAGTTTTGTCCAGGCAAAGTGTATCAACACGAGCTAATGTCTCAATAGCACTTAAAGATCTTACTAGGATGTTTTTCTTAGACAGATTGTAAGCACCAGTTGCTAAAGCAATTGAAGTTAGAACGACTAAACCTTCAGGAATCATTCCGATAACTGAAGCCGACGTTCCCAGAATCGAAGCTGAAATGTCACCATTCTTAAGAAATGAACGGAAAAATAAAAGAAGTCCAATTGGGATAATCGTATATGTTAGAATCTTAATGATGTTGTTGATAATCTTCATTAAGACACTGACTTTGCGTTTTTCTTTGCCAACAGCATTGGACAATTGTGAGATAAAACTGTTCATACCGACTTGTGTCAGTTGAACCTTAGCTTGTCCAGCTACAACAAAGCTTCCAGAGTAGACTTCATCATCAGCTGATTTAACAATGGTATCAGCTTCACCAGTAATGCTTGACTCATTAGTCTGCAATCCATTGATGGATCGAATGATACCATCAGCTGGGATAGTATTACCGCGCTTGAGCAGAACAATGTCGTCTTCAACCAAGTCATCGATTGGAATATCTACTTGTTTACCATTACGTATAACAGTGAAATCCTGTTCGTTCACAAGACTTATCTTATCAACGGTAAGTTTGGAACGGATTTCCTGATAACTTCCAATTATGATATTAGCGACTACCGGTCCTAAGAAGAACAGGTTTCGATATGAACCAGTCCAAAAAATCAAAATAGCGATTGCTAAATTGACAAAGTTAAACAATGTGAACAAGTTGTCAGCTAATATCTTCGGTATCGGACGTGACAATTTTTTCATTTGAATATTAGTCAGACCGGCAGCCGTTTGATTTTGGACTTGTTGGCTGCTCAATCCACTATTAATATCTGTTAATGTTTCGGGCCTTTTTACTTTTACCATGTACACACCTGCGACAATATTTGATAGATGTTATAATTGTTCCTACGTATTAAATTTAACACTAACATAAAAGGATGAAATTAATTTGAACAATTTATTTTTCGATTTAGACGGAACTATTATTAATTCCGAAAAGGGAATTATGAAGAGTTTGAAGTATATGTATAAGACAGTTTATGGATACGTTCCACATGACGACGATACTTTGCGTAAGTATATCGGTCCTACATTGAATGCTTCATTCAAAAAGTACGACCATTTAGAACCCAATGATCCTAAGGCACAAGAATTATTTAAGACCTTTAAGGATTATTATGATGTCGATGGTTGGCAAGAATATCAAATCTATGATGGGATTATCGATATGATGAAGGAATTGAAGCAAGGCAATAAGGAAATATTTATCGCTACTTCAAAGCCTGAAATCTTTGCTAAAAGAATTATTGATCAAATCGGTTTGAAACCATATATTAGACATGTCTTTGGAGCTAGCGATGATGAACAAACTCGCTCTCTAAAAGAAGACGTGATAGCATATGGTATCAACAAAACGTCAGTAGATTTGAACTCTGACAACTTAGTTATGGTTGGGGACCGTAGCAGTGACGTAGTGGGGGCACACAAGAATAATCTCAAAGCCATTGGTGTAACTTATGGTTTTGGTACGCAGGATGAGCTAAGCAAGGCTCATTCTGAATGGATTGTGAATAAACCACAAGACATTGCAAAACTAGCTATGGAGAAGTAGTCAATCATGAGTAAATCATTATCATACAATCGCCACGGATTCACATTAGTCTTATTATCAATTTGTTTGATGATAATCGTCTTTTTAGGAATAACTTTGTCGACAGTATTTAATCGAGATTATGTCAAAAGAGTCGTTAGCAGTGATGCTAATGTGTCTTTGATACGCAGTTATACTAATCAAAAACTCGGACGATTGGTCAATAATTACTCAGAGGTCGGTAGTTTATCAGCTGCTGATTTGAGCAAAAAAGATATTAAAAAGATTATTAGTGCGTCTGTGGACGATGTATATAATGACGATACAAAATTAACTATCGGTGATGTAATATTAAGGACCATCGGTGATAATTTAAAGAAACAAACGAGAGCTAATGGTTTGAACTTCGATTCAGAGATAGATTCCGCAATTAATAGTAATAAAGGGATCATGGATCAAATAATCCAAGATGACATTGGCCCAATTGAACAAATGTTGTCAGAATTACAAACACTCAAAAAAATTATTAAGTTGACAATGATTATATCAGGTTTAGTTTTTGTTTTACTAGCCTTACGACTATGGTCAAAAGTTGGATCCAGCATGATGTTCTTCCATCATATTGGTACAGTTGGTATAGTTACTTCCATTTTACTGGCAATATTATTAGCTGGGACGTATTATCCTCTTCAAGATCTCATCGCAAGCAACATAGAGTACAATCTGCGTGATGTTCTGTATAATATTCTTAACGGTATATTCCTAAGTTATATATCTATCGTGTTCATGCTGTTTATATTGAGCATACTCGATTGGGGAAGTACCACGAAATACAAATATAGATAGTAGAGGTGCGTGTACATGAAAATTGAACTTACAAACGAAGCAAAGAACAAATTGCAATCATACGTCAATGATGGTAAGAATATCATCTTAGACTTAGATGATGGTTTAGGCCGTTTCTCAGGTGAAGGTGACTGCGCTTTGATTACTAAGTTTAGAATCATTGCAGTAAGCGCCGATGAAGATATGTCTGATTATACAATCACTCTCGATAGCGACATTGGTAAGATTTACTACAAGCAAAGTGCCGAAGACTTCATTGACGATGGTTTGAAGTTAGAAGTAAATCCTAAAACTCAATTGTTAGTATTCAAGAACTCAAAAGAAATTATTGATAATAGTGTCAATATTATAGACTACGACGTTGTGAAGGCAAATAAATAATGGCAAGAATTGAAATGACTAAAGAAGTAAAAGAGAAGTTACAACCATATGTCGATGCTGGCAAGGTATTATTGTTAGATCTAGACAATGGCTTGGGACCATATTCTGACGAAGGTAATTGTGCGTTAGTAACAAAGTTCAGATTTATTGCAATTGATGCAGATGCACCGAAGTCAGATTATGAGATTGCACTTGATAGTGACTTAGGACCAATTTATTTTAAGAAGATTGCTGATGATTACATTCAAAAAGATATGCAATTAGAAATCAATCCTAAGACTCGTATGATCGTATTCAAGAATGCCCGTGAATTAGTAGACGGAGCTGTGAATATCGTTGATTGGGATGCAGTAAAAGCTAATACCGTTACTATGGGTGGCGGATGTTAAGTAGGTACAAAAAAGGGGACTCGCAAGCTTGATTTGCGAGTCCCTTTTGTTCTATTCTTTCAAATCATCAACATCAGTCAATGAAGCTAAATTATCTTGTTTTGTTACAGCACTTTTATCTACTGAAACTTTAAACCAGTTAACGAATCCGTGATCGAATTCCGCAACTTTGAATTTGAAGTTGTGCATAGTGAATTCAAAGTTCTTATCGATATTTGGATATTTTTCAATTATGTATCCACCAATCGTTATGATATCTGATTCTTGGAATTCAGGAATATCAGTTCTAAAGTATCTTTCGAAGTCATAAAGTGTAGTCTTACCAGAAACATTGTAACTGCCGTCATCATTCTTAACGATGTACTCATCGGAAACATCATCGATCTCATCTTTGACAGTTCCAAATAATTCTTCATAAATATCCTTATCAGTAACAATACCACTAGTACCACCGTATTCATCGACAACTACGACGATAGGTGTTTGTTTCTTGATCATCTTAGATAAGATATCTTGAATTGGCATCGTTTCAGGAACTGTATTAACAGATCTTAAGATACGACTGATACCAATTTCACCATCAACTTGATTTTGACGGACAATATCGTAGGCGTAAACATAACCTAGAACCTTATCCTTATCATTATCAGCAACAACAGGGAATCTGGAGAATCCTTGTTGTAGGTAATCTTTCAAGACATCTTTGACCTTGTCGGTAATATCAACTACGTACAAACTAGTACGATCAACCATGATATCCTTGGCAACTTTATCATTTAATTCGAAGGCACGTTGCATGAAGACAACGTCGTTTTGGTCCATATCCCCGCCTTGAACGGCTGACTTAGATAGTCTTAAGATTTCTGATTGAGAGAAGACCTCATTCTCAGAATCAGCTGGCTTCAATCCCATCATCTTAACGATACCTGAAGCTGAAACGTTTAATAACCAAACGAATGGATAAACGGCTAGATGGAACATACGCATTGGTGTTACTGTCAGCATCAACATCTTCAGTGGCATATCGATTGAAACATTCTTAGGAACGATTTCGGTTAAAACAACTTCTAGATAGGTAAGAAGAAGCACACCAATGATTGAACCTAATGCATGTAGACCACCACTACCATTGGATAGGTGGATCATGCCGAAGAAGTCGACCAGCAAATATTCAATAGTACTTTCACCAATCCAACCTAAGATGATACCAGCGATACTAGTACCAACTTGAGTTGTTGATAAGTACTCGTTCAAATTGTTGACCATCATCAACGCACGTTTTAATTTTTTCTGGTTCCCTTCACCTTTAGCAATTTCATCTTCTAGTTGACTGGGACGTGTTTGTACTAAGGCAAACTCAGCAGCCACGAAGAAGAAGGCAAAGATGAATGTAATTAGAATTATGATTAAGTTAGTAGTTATAGTGGAACTTGACAATATATCATTTCCCCTTTTCTTTAGTAAGAAGAATTATACACCTAAAGTGTTACATTCTGTCTTTAGTATAACAATAATTAAGACAAAATATACCGATTACTATCTATATCGGTACATCAACTAATATTTGGTGGTTGAAAGTGAGGCACTTTATTTTTATAATTAAAATATTAGAAACATATCGGGGGAAATACTTTTGAGTAGAGCAAAGAGCAGTAAATTTTTAACTCCTGCCAAGGCAGCGGAAGGTTTGGGGATCAGCGTTGCAACGTTGCGCAAGTATTCATTGATCGTCGCACACACAACTGGAAATACAGATTACTTCGAACGTAACAGTCAAAATAATCGCTTATATACAGCAAAGAATATAGAAGATTTCAAACAAATGGTTGAATTAGGTCACAGACCTAAGATGACATTAGACTCAGCCGCTAAACAAATTTTCCCAGTTGCTAGTGAATCCAAAGATGAAACTGACAACAAGGATGTTGAAGTAGAAGAGTTAAAGAAGACTCTGGAAGATATTAGAGCTAACGATAAGAAAAAAGACGAAGAAATTGCTGATTTGAAACAAAGATTAGCTGATGCTAAGGAAGAAAAAGACAGCCTTCAAAGTCAATTCGATCGTTACAAAGAAGAGAATAAGAAAAATGAAGACGCCATGATCAAAGAAAAGGTCAATGAACAAGTTCATGAAGACCATGAAAAGGGCGGTCATTGGTGGAATAGGTTCGTAAAATAGAGAGTGGAACAAAACGGGAACTCCTGAGCATTAACCTAGCTAACGTGACGATGCGGTTTGGGCATCTTCTCGTTAGCGTAGTTAAGCGGAGGGAGTTGTTTTGTGTAACTCGTTTTAGAATTGACAAAGCAAAAGAAACACAACTAAAATCAGCGCATTCAAAAAACTGGATGCGCTTTTAGTATGCAAAGATATTTCAAATATACGAACATTACCGTATACTAATTACTGGCGAAAAAAATCTAGGAGGATTTATTTTGAAATTAGCAATGATTGGACTCGGCAAGATGGGTATCAACTTGACTGAGAATTTAATTAGAAATAACAATGAAGTAGTGGCATTCGATTTGAATGAAGATGCAAAAAAGGATGCAAAAAAACTTGGCGCAACTGTTGTTGACAGTTTGGAAGATGCAGTTAAGAACCTTGAGGCTCCACGTATCGTCTGGGTTATGTTACCAGCAGGTAAGCCCGCAAATTCAACGATTGACACATTAAGCGAATTGCTAGATCAAAATGATATTGTGATTGATGGTGGAAACTCATTCTTCGAAGATTCACTTAAGCACAATGAAATTCTTAAGAACAAAGGTATCAAGTTCTTTGATGTTGGTACATCAGGTGGTATGAGTGGTGCTAATCATGATGGTAACTTCATGATTGGTGGAGACGATGCTGAATTATTCAGTTATATCGAACCTATCTTCAAGGGTATTGCTGAAAAAGATGGTTACTTATACACAGGTAAGGCCGGAAGTGGTCACTATTTGAAGATGGTTCATAACGGTATTGAATATGGTGAAATGCAAGCTATCGCTGAAGGATTTGACGTATTATCACACAGCCCATTCGAATACGATAACGAAGCTGTAGCTAAGGTTTGGTCACACGGTTCAGTTATCCGTGGATGGTTGATGGAATTAGTAGAAAATGCCTTCTCTAAAGATCCTAAGTTAGACGAAATCAAAGGTGTAATGCACTCATCTGGTGAAGGAAAATGGACATTGGACGAAGCCTTGAAGCTACAAGTCCCAACACCAGTTATCGCTGCTGCATTGATGATGCGTTACCGCTCATTAGAAAACGACACAATGTCAGGGAAAGTTGTTGCCGCACTTCGTAATGAGTTCGGTGGACATGATATGGATAAGAAGTAGAGAGTGGAACAAAACGGGAACTTCCGATCATTACCTAGGTTAACGAAGGTACCAACGAAGTTGGTGCATTTGTTAAGCGTAGTAAGCGGAAGAAGTTGTTTTGTGCAACTCGTTTTGGAAAACCAAAAATCCATAGAACGATATTTCAACAACAAACATAATTTGCAAAAACCCAAAAAGCTAGGACACAAGTCCCAGCTTTTTTTGTGCTATTCTATAAGAATTGGGGTGAAAAAATGCAAAAAGTAAAAACCTTTCTAATTATATTTATTGGTGCCTTTATAGGAAGTAATCTCCGTTATGGAGAAGGATTATTATTCAAATCTAGTAATGGTTTTCCGTACGGAACGTTAGTAGCCAATCTGACAGGCGCATTTATACTGCCATTTTTAATTCATTACTTGCAGGATCGTTATCATCTATCATCAAGAATTATTCTAGCCTTGAGTACTGGATTATTGGGATCTTACACAACTTTTTCCACATTTACGGCTGATACATACAAACTTTATCAATCTGGAAATTGGACTCTGTTGATAACTTATCTAACAATTACTATTGTTGGTGGATTTATTTGTGCATTGCTTGGGAATTATTGGGCTGCAACCCGTGCCTTCATGGACTGTGCTGGAAGGAGTAAGGACTAATGACATTTCTATTAGTGGGATTTGGTGCCAGCATTGGTGCATTTATTCGTAATGAGCTAACTTTGTTATCGCAAAAAATCAAAATAGACTTCCCAATTATAACTTTGTTGATAAATATTATAGGAGCGTTGATTTTGGGAATATTCACAGCTCATGTGCATAACGGGGGATTATTATTATTTTTAGGTACGGGATTTTGCGGAGGATTTACTACTTTTGGTACGTTAAATATGGAATTGAGTCAATTGTGGTTCCAAAGAAGATTTTTTAGCTGCTTCTTATATTTTGCATTAACGTATATTATTGGTATATTAGGATTTATAATTGGAATTCATATTTAGTGTTTAAGAAGGAAAAAAATGGAAAATAAAGAAATTTGGAATGAAAGCAACAGACCTAATTTGGTCAATTCAACTAAGTTATATTTTCAAGATATGTTTGTTGGTGCAAAACGGATGAGTCGTGCTGATTTTTGGTGGGGGTTCTTTGGTATGACACTAGTTGCGGCCGTTTTAATGGGATTATTTGGATGGTTGGTGACCAAAATGCCAGCTACTGACTTCTACTGGAGTGCAGTTTGGTCCATCGCAATGATCATGACATTGGGTTATTATATTATTTCGATTTGGACAGCTTCGATTCGTCGTTTGCATGATAGAAATCTTCGTGGATGGTGGATATTGAGTTTTGTTATTCCTATAATTGGTGAAATTATCATGATAGTTCTGACATGTTTACCTCAGCGTAACGAAAATAACAATTGGGCAAAGTTTGTGGAGGATGATCAATATGTTTAATAAGAACAAAAAAGACAAACGCTTTGAAGTTAGTGTTGAAGAATCAAACGGAGCACATATGATGCAAGTAATTACTGATAAAACCACTGGTGTGCAGTATTTGTTAGGGATGTACACTAATATGGGTTCAGGTATGACTGTGCTTGTGGATAAAGATGGCAAACCGTTGTTAAATCCAGAATATTCGTAACAAAAATAGAACTCGCAATTTGCGAGTTCTATTTAATTTATAAGCACTATAAATGATTATGACTTAAAATTATGTTATAACATGTTATACGAGATTGGAGGTATCGATATGATGAATTTATCTGGTAAAGAGATTAAAGTTAGAAAAGTTGGAAATTCTGAAGGCGTTATTTTACCAAAGGAATTAATTAATGGAAATAAAAGTTATAGAATTTATTCTGATGAAGAGGGTATATTAACACTAATACCTAATAGAAAAAGTGTCTTTGATAATCCAAATTTTGATAAAAAGGATTTTGTTATCCCAAGTGAAGAAGGGCCAACTATATTGGAAAGTGAGTTGAATAATTAGTGTACCCTCAAAAAGGTGATATTATAATGATCGATTTTGATCCACAGCGCGGAAATGAGATAATGAAAGTAAGACCTGCACTTGTAGTATCAAGTTCTAAATATAATAAATACACTAACAGAGTTGCTGTGATGCCAATCACACATGCGAACGATAGAGTTAAAGTTCCTAGTTTGATTAAATATGATGGGAAAAATATTAATGGTTATATTGATACTCTTCAGTTTTATACTTTAGATTATGTTGCTAGAGGATGGAAATATGTTGAACACGTTGATAGTGTAATTATTATAAAAGCTATAAATGCTATTCAAACTGATATTTTGGGTATCTTTGGATAATTAAAAAGAACTCGCAATATTTGCGAGTTCTTTTGTTTACCACCATAATTTAATCAATGCTTGTGTACCATCATTACCTAAGCCTTTTTCGTCGACTAATTTTTCGTATAAGGCTTTTGCCTGCTTGGTAGCTGGTAGGTCTAGATGCATCTTTTCACTCTCATCTAAGGCAATACGCAGATCCTTTAAGAAATGTTTGGAATAGAATCCTGGTTTGAAATCACCATCCAAGACACGTGGTCCATAGTTATCTAGACTCCAGTTATTGGCGCTGCCACCGCTGACCGTCTTCAAGATTGATTTCATATCTAATCCTGCCGCCTTAGCGTAGACGAACATTTCAGTCATACCAGTCATTGTTCCAGCAATCATAATTTGGTTAGCCATTTTGGCGTGTTGTCCTGCTCCGTATGATCCGAAGTAATGATTAGTTTGACCAATGATATCAAAAATTGGAACTAATTCGTCAAATGCTTTTTTGGAACCACCAACCATAATTGTTAATTTGCCATCACGGGCACCGACATCTCCACCAGATACAGGAGCATCTAGAGCTTTGACGTGTACTTTTTCTGCCATTTCACCGATTTCCTTGGCAAGTGTAGGTGTGCTTGTCGTCATATCAACGATGATCTTGCCTTCAGTTAGTCCGGCAAAAATACCATTATCTTTGAAATAGACATCTTTGACATCCTGTGGAAAACCAACCATTGAGAAGATAATGTCTGAATTTTCTGCTACTTCCTGTGGACTACTGAACCATTTAGCACCTTTTTTTAGTAGAGGCTCAGCTTTTGATTCTGTCCGAGTATAAATGTTAAGAGCGTAGTTAGCCTTCAGCAGATTGTTGATAATTCCTGAACCCATAACACCAGTTCCAATAAACCCTAATTTTTGCATAAACAAGAAACCTCCTATAATTTAGTTGTTAGTTTTATTATAGCCCATTAATAATGGTAGGTTTTTGTGTTGGCGTGATATATAATCAGATTTAAGAAGAAAAATGAAGTAGGGGTGATTCCATGGAATTCATCAAAAACTATTATAAAAGTATCTTTGCGGCGGTACTCTATGGGGTGACATCCGCGTTAGGAATCCAATTACTTTTGCAGCCGGCAAAGCTATATACTGCTGGAGTTATGGGTGCTTCACAGTTAATCGTTAACTTAATAGAGCAATTTTCACATACTAATACACAGGTTTATTTCTGGTATGCAATTTTGAATGTTCCTTTGGTCTTGTTATCGTGGTTTAAACTAGGTAAGAAGTTTACTATATTGTCAATGATAGCAATTGTTTCAGCTTCGGTCTTTATCCTCTTTGTACCACTACACCCAATTACTAATGATCCAATGTTGGCATCAATCTTTGGTGGAATTATGACTGGTATTGGTATCGGAGTTTGTTTCAGAGCTGGTTTTTCCACAGGAGGAACTGATATTATTGCTCTAATAGTTCAGAAGAGTACTGGGCGAACGGTTGGCCAAGTTAGTTTTGTAGTTAACGCCTTTATTATTACTATTGCTGGAATTGTCTTTGGTTGGGAATTGGCACTGTACAGTATTGTTTCAATCTATGTATGTAATATGATTGTCGATAAAATGTACTTGCAGCAACAAAAGATCACAGTTGTGGTTTACTCACATAAGGTTGATGAGATGTCTAAAGAATTGATGAAGTCAATCAACCGTGGTATCACACTCGATCATACATTAACTGGTGCCTATTCAGGAGAACCGATTGGATCATTGACGATGGTATTGACTAAATATGAGTTATTCTTCGCAAAGAAGATAATCCTACAAATTGACGAGAATGCTTTTATTAATATCCAACCTACGGTTTCAATTATGGGTAAATTTAATGATAATTAAGTAATTAATGAAGAGTTTTTTGAAGAGCTCTTTGTTGCCGCATCAGAAATTTTATTAAAATAACGTTTAAACAGCTATTGAAATTATGATAAAAAGGAACGATAATTGGGTTGTATGAAAGAGAGCCTCCTAGTGGCTCTTTTTTAATTTCTTTTTTCTTTATTGAGGAGGGATTCATGATGAGATTTGAACAATTAAAACATGATCCAAATACAATTACTGAAAAAATTGGATATAAGTCTGCCAAGAAATGGGTATGTGTGTCTAGCATTGCCTTACTTAGTGGGCTTATTTTGTTAGGTTCTGGTGGAAGTACAGTGAATGCTGCAGGTATTTCTGGTGATAGTGCTGGTAATTCACAGGTTACTTCTGCTAGTGAAGATAAATACGGTCTTGTTACAAGTGAGTCGCAAGATGATCCGAACAATGACTCTAGAGTTGAATGGAATCTGTACGCTATAAATGGTGATAAGAATAATTTGCAGTTACGTATTGGCGATCCGAATAATCCGAATACTCCACAAGAGTTAGAAACATCACAAACTTATGGCCCAAGCTTTTGGAAAGATTATTCAGATAGGATTTCGTCCATTGTTCTTGTTGGTAAGATTAAAGCATCACCTTATCAAGATGGACTTTTTAGTGGCTACAGCAAACTGACTAGTATAAGTGGACTGGAAAATCTTGATACATCTGGTACTTATACTTTTAGAACAATGTTTTCTGATGACCCTGAGCTTAGTAAATTGGATATTTCTTCATTAGATATGTCTAATGTGGCTGTACCTGGTGTTGGTTCTGCAAATGCAATTTTTGGTGGTAGTGGAATTCAATCGCTAACTCTAGGTAAAAAGAGCGTAGTTTATGGAATTACAGATCCACATAAATTTACAAGTGATGGCATTGATTATGAATCCAACGGTTGGACTCGTAGTGATGATCCTAAAAATGTTGTATCTTCAAGTGATTTAACTGCTGATTATAAGCCAGGTAGCACTCACGATGGTGCGGTTACTTGGTTAGCGGCAAATCCCCAACAACTTGAAAAATATTATATTGAGTATGTTGCATCGGATAATCCAGATAAAGTTCTTTATCCAACTGGAGCGGATATTAATAATGTTAAAATAGGCGAAATTGCTAAAGGTGGGACTGTTGATCAGAAAAATATTAAAACGTTGCAAGATATGGACAGATATGTAAAGGGATATACATATAAAACAGCTGAACTAGTTTCTGGTAAGGTTGAAAAAGTTGATGGATCTAATATTGGAGTTGTAAAAGTAAAAGTTGATCCTGTTAAAGATACCAATATAGGTGTGACTATTAATGTTGGTAAGGACAAGCCCATTGATGAATCATATGACTTACCTGTAAATGATCCTAATTATCAGTATAAGGATGTTAGTGTTCCTTCCAATGCTACTCTGAATATGGAAAAATCAACAATATATAACAATTATGGACACATCGTTACGTTTGCCGATTATGTAAAAGAACATTCAGATATTAAAACTGATTTAAATTCCATTATGAAGAGTGCTATGAATAATGATATTGCTATGGTATCACGTGATGTTATTTTACCTGGAGCTACAACTACGACAACAAGAAGGTTCTATGATGAGAATGCTTCAGGCAGAACTGTAATTTCATTTAACGTAGTATACACAAAGAACAGCACCAGTGGTGGCGGTTCAAGTTCTGGTGGAAACAGCAGTAATAACAATAACAATGAAGATAATAATAACCAAACAGGAATAGCAACTAAGAAGAATCAAACTGTTGGTACAACTACTAAGACTGTTAATTTGTACGACAAAAAGGGCAAGTTAGTTACTAACAAAGCCTTAGGTAAAAATACTGGTTGGCTAAGTGATCAAGAATATAAATTAAATGGAAAATTATATTATCGTGTTGCGACCGATGAATACGTTAAAGCAAGTGATGTCTACGTTTATGTAGCTGATAAACGTGTTGTACGTGTTCACAACAATCAATTGGGATATTTGGTCGATTACAAGGGAGACAAGATAACAAACCGTGCATTGAAATCAGATACTGATTGGATTACAGATAAATACACAATTATCAATGGTCAAAAGTACTATCGTGTTGCAACTGACGAATTTGTTTCTGCAGCCGATGTATCATTGATTTAATATTCAGGTAATACGACAAATTGTTGCATTTATTTATAAACAAAACGATAATTGAGTTAATTATGAGAGAGTTTTCATAAACTCTCTTTTAATTTTCTAAAAAACAAGGTTCCTTAGGTTGGGGAGGTATTCATGATGAGGTTTGAACAGTTGAAACGTGATCCGAATACAGTTGTTAAAAAGAAATTGTATAAATCTGGTAGGAAATGGGTAGTCATGTCTAGCATTGCAATTGCTAGTGGAATTGTTTTGTTAGGTTCAGGAGGTGTACCGGTACAGGCTGATAGCGGCAATGGTAGTTCTGTTGTTAGTTCACAGAATGATGATTATGATGAAAGTGATAGAGTAGATGGTGAAAAAGCATCAGATGGTTGGATTACTTATGATTGGGCAGTCTATAAAATCAATCATGATTCTAATCATTTGAAGCTAGTAATAGGTAAAGATGGTACTACATTTTCAAACATTAGTGCGGATGCTACTGATACCACTGAATGGAGTAAATATTCTGCTAATATAACTGAAATTGATGTTATAGGTAAATTGGAGCCTTCTAAAAATTTTATTGGCTGGTTCAGTGATCTGCCTAATCTAAAGGAGATTAAGGGACTTGACAATATAGATACATCTAAAGTGACAAATATGAGTCAATTCTTTCAAGGCGATACTAATTTAACGTCAGTAGATATATCTAGTTGGGATATGTCTGGTGCTACGACTGGAGAAAATTTTGCAAATAGTGGAATAACTTCTATAACTCTCGGGAAGCATAGTGTTTTGAGCGCTAATGATTTGTCAACTACTTATAAAAAAGATAATAAAATATATAAAGTCTCAGGGTGGCAAAATACTAGTGATCCTAGTGACGTATTAACTCCAGAGGGTATGGCAGGTAAATACACTACTGATAACACACAAGACTCCAATATAACATGGACACCAGTTGGTGATGAAGTAGCATCAAGTTATTATATTCAATATGCCGATAAAGATGGGAATCCACTATTTAACGATACTGATACTGTATATCCCGGAGTATTAAATGATGCTTTCAATCTTACTTCACTACAATTGAACCTATCCAACATAGGACATTTAATTGCTGGGTATTCTGCTGATAAGGTTATTAATGAAACAGGGATAGTTACTAAAGATGAGAATGGCAATTTGGTTGCAGTTGTTCGTGTACCAGATATAAAACCAGTAAACATATCAGTATCCCAAAAAATCGGCAATGATGATGCAAAAGATGTATCATTCACAATTCCTGTTAACGATACTGCATACAAATACACCGATATTAATGATCCATCGAATTCAAAAATTGACCTAGATAAATCAACCATCAAAGTTGGCGATAAAGATGCTGTTTCGTTCAAGGATTACAATTCTGGAACAGATCTTAATTCGATTCTTTCAAAAGCAATTGATAGTTTGAAGAATAGTTCAGGTGTTCTTGGTGATAGTTATGGCGGTCAAACTCCAATAACTGTTAATGCAGTCTACACAAAGAACAGCACCAGTGGTGGTGGCTCAAGTTCTGGTGGAAACAGCAGTAACAATAATAACAATGAAGATAATAATTCTGACGACAACAATGGTACTGTTACTAAATTAAAACAAACCGTTGGAACAACTACTAAGACTGTTAATTTGTACGACAGAAAGGGCAAGTTAGTTACTAACAGAGCCTTAGGCAAAAATACCGGTTGGCTCAGTGATCAAGAATACAAGCTAAATGGAACGCTATATTACCGTGTTGCAACCGATGAATACGTTAAAGTCAGTGATGTCTATGTTTATGTAGCTGATAAACGTGTTGTACATGTTCACAATAATCAATTAGGATATTTGGTCGATTACAAGGGAGATAAGATAACAAACCGTGCATTGAAATCAGATACTGATTGGGTTACGGATAAATATACAATGATCAATGGTCAAAAGTACTATCGTGTTGCAATTAACGAATTTGTTTCAGCTGCCGATGTATCATTGATTTAGCGCAAAAAAAGGAAGCCATTAAGAGGCTTCCTTTTGTCTATTCTAGTTGAAGGCACTGTTGATTGGTGTATCTCCACTAGCAATATTGTATTCTTTTCCGATTGTGTTAGGATTCTTGATAATTGCGGCCAATGATTTGGCAACGTCGATTCTTGGAATACTGCCTGACTCATCGTCACTAAGTAATTTAACATTTCCAGTTGTTTCATCATCAGTTAGGGCACCTGGATGAATAATTGTATAATCCAAATCGGTTCCACGAAGGTGTTCATCAGCGTAGTGTTTAGCAATCATGTATGGTTTGATACCAGAAGCATCCCACTTATCACGATTGTCACTGAAGATCGAACTTACCATAATGTAACGCTTGATTCCAAGAGATTCAGCAACCATCATTGTTTTGACAGCACCGTCAAGGTCAATTTGAAGTGTCATGTCATATCCAGCACCACCGGCACCAGCTGAGAAGACAATAACATCAGCGCCTGAATCCTTGATCGACTTGTGAATATCCTCAAGTGAAGCAGTTAAGTCGATGAATTGAGTAGGGATGTTATTCGCTTCGAAGGCATCGATTTGTTTCTGACTACGTAGACCAGCGACAAAATCGATGTTGTTAGATTGTAATTCGCCAATTAGTAGATGCCCAACTTTTCCGTGGGCACCAATTATTAGGACTTTCATTGATATAATTCCTCCTTTTGATATGTTACCGTTAAACTAACCATACCAATATTAATTATATTTTGCCACTGATATGAATTTGTCTATAATATTAAGTAACGCAGAGGGAGGTTATACTATATTGAAAATATTAGGAATCCTAGCATCTCATCAAGAACATGGTATTAATGCTAAGTTGTTAGATGCCGTTCTGAGTAACGTTGATTCAGGGGTGGAAACTGAAACTATTTTTTTGGAAGACTATGATATTACTCCACATAAGTATCATGAGAAGAATGCAGTACTTGATGAGTTTTCTGAGAAATTAGCAGAAAGCGACGTTTGGGTCTTTGCGGCACCGACTTATTGGCGGGAACTGTCTGGAGTGTTGAAGAACTTCTTTGATTGTATGCGTCCAAAGTTTGTTTACTTCAAACAAAACGGAGACACTATCCCAGGACAATTCAAAGATAAGCACTACTTAAGTATCACATCTTGTTACGTTAGTACACTAGAGAACTTCATAACTGGTGTTACGGATGAAAGCTTCAAGACTATTGATCGAGTAATGTCTGCATCAGGTGTGATTAAAGTTGGAGAGATAGTTCTACCAGGAACATTTGGAATGAAAGAAATACCTGATAGTAAGTTAAAGTTGTGTGCTAAATACGGACACAAAATCTCTCAACGCAAACGAAAGGACGATTCGACTTTGAAAAGATATATACAGTTATTCTTTATGATTGCCGTGATGGCTCTGATTACTATGGGAATCCAATTACCTCTAAAGCAAGTTATGCCTGCTAATTTTTGGACTGATTATATAAGCTTTACGATTATTTTCTTTGTATTATTGGGAGCTATTTTGCATTTTGTAACATTTGTCAAACATCGTAGAAGATAATGATTAAAGGTTTCTTATAGACCGCTAACTCAATATAGTTGGCGGTCTATTTTTTTATAAATGTTTTAACACTATATATGATATGAATATATAGTTTTTATTTTATACCAATTGCTGTAAGAAAAGATTATCTAAATTGGGATAGACCGTAGCGTATTTGTGATATTATAATATTTATATATATAAATTATCGTTTTTATGCTGAGGGGATATAGTATGCAAAGGGGTTTGAATTATAGAATAATATACATGTGTCAGATAGTATTAGGAACTTTAATTAGTGTAAGTCTTATTTTGTGTGGTCAATTTTTGGTGGCAAGAGCTGATACTAGTTCCGATATGCAGCAAGTATTGAATCAAAATGCGACTGCAACAATGGGAGATGTAAAAAATAATAATATTATGCCGCTAGCGGTTTCTGAATCGACGATAACTCACAGCGGTGTAGATGGTACCGCTAATTGGGATATTGATAGTGATGGATTGTTGACGATTCATGCTGGAGTTCTTGCCAGTGGGATTGGTAATTGGAGCACATATAGTAACCTTGTAAAGAAAGTTTACGTTGATCCTGGAGTGGCCTATCCGAATGTCACTACTGATCTTTCAGATGCAGGACTTTTTTCCGGTTTGTCAAATGTAACTAGTATCGACGCAACCAATTTGGATGTTTCTAATGCGCACAGTCTTTATCAGATGTTTCGAATGGACTTTGACTTGAAAGAAATAATTGGTTTGGATAAATGGGATACCGCTAATGTGTCAAATATGAGTGGGATGTTCGCCAACGATTCGTCCCTAACCAGTTTGAATTTATCCCATTTTGACACATCAAGTGTAGATAATATGTCTAGTATGTTTTATCGAGACAATTCCCTAACAAGCATAAATTTATCCAACTTTGATACATCCCGAGTTACAAGTATGATGAGTATGTTTGCTGAATGTACTTCACTAGTTGATCTAGATGTATCTAGTTTCAATACAGCAGGCGTTGGGAATATGAGCTTTATGTTCGAAGGTGTAGGTGGTACTATAAATGGATTAGACCACTTTATAACTTCAAAAGTTAGCGATTTATCATATACTTTTAGTCGAGTTGACTTTACTAAGACGGACCCTGAAGATATAGCTTTTTGGGACACTTCGCAAGTAGGAAATATGAATTTCACTTTTGAAGGTGCCACATTTAATTCATTGAATTTAAGTAGTTGGAATTTTTCACAGGTTGGAAGCATGTCACATATGTTTGCGGATAGTATAGGAAACATTGATCAAATTAAAGGTATAGCTGATTGGAATATTTCAATCGTTACTGACATGTCTTCGATGTTCCAGGGTGCATCCACTAATAGTTTGACATCAATTGCTAATTGGGATGTTTCTAAAGTTACTAATATGTCAAGTATGTTTTCTAATTGTAGTAATTTGGCGTCACTGGACTTGTCAAATTGGCACACTCCATCACTGGAAGGTGTTGATGGTATGTTTTCTGGGGCAAAATTACTTGATGAAAACAATCTTAAAGGTTATCAGACCCTAGTAACTAATAAAGTTCAGAATATGTCGAATATGTTCGCATCTACTCATTTTGGAACCATTGACTTATCCAAGTACGATACTTCTAAAGTAAAAAGCTTCAATGGCCTTTTTTATGGTGATACTAATTTGAAAAGAATTATTGGTGATAAAATTGATACTAGTTCCTTAAAAGATATGTCTAGTATGTTTTCAGGTGCGGGTAACGCTGCAAGTGACTTCCATGATATCAGTAATTGGGATACCTCCCAAGTTGAGAATATGCAAGCTGCTTTTCGCGGATCGTATATCACTAATTTTGATTTTCTCAAAAATTGGAATGTGTCAAATGTTAAGAATTTAGATTCAACGTTTAGCGACGTTTCTGCCGAGAGTTTGCCTATCAGTAGTTGGAACGTCTCTAATGTTACGAATATGAATAGTACTTTTGCTGGCACGATAGTGTTGAATGATTTGCCTATACAAGATTGGAATGTTTCTAACGTTACAGATATGCAAAGTGCGTTTTCTGGGTCTGGTCTTGAAAATTTGAATTTGGGCAATTGGAATACTGAGAAGGTTTCGAGTTTTTATCGAGTATTTAATAATATGCAAAGTCTTGAATCTATAGATTTATCTCATTTTGATACAACTGCTGCCAAGAATATTCAGTCTATGTTTGGTGGTAATCCAGATCTCTGGAAGATTACTTTAGGTCCCAAGACAGTTTTGAATGATGGTGTATCTTTGCACGATCCTAAATCAGGAACTGCAATTAATGATGAATCAACTTCTGATCGATATTCAGCTATAAGTGATAAGTGGCAAGAAGTTGATCCGGCAAATGGTGGTACTGATCATAACCCAGTTGGTGATTTGATGTCGATAAGTAATATAATCAGTAAATTTTCGACAACTGGCAATCCTGTTACTACCTATGTATGGCAGCAACATACCAAAATCAATATGAAGATGTCAGTTCCTGACATTGATTTTGGAGTAGCAACCAAATATTCAGGTTTAGTAACACGTAAGGGAGACCTTTCAGTGAATATTGAGAATAATAGTTATCCAACTGACTCGATACCATCTAAACTAGAAGTCTCGATGGAGAAACCATTGACTGACGTTTTGGATTCTTCAAAAGTTCTTTCTAATGTTTTAGTTTATAAAGGAAAGAATAATATTGAGAAAATTTTGTCCCCTACAGATACTGAAGTTTATTCTGGTGATATTAATAATGGTTCTAATGTCATATCGTGGGATAGTGGTCATGGTATTTTGTTAGATATGAATAATGATAAACAAGCTGAAGATGGTAATTACTCCACGGTCTTAACTTGGACATTAACTAATAGTATTTAGAGTATAAAAAAAGTCGACTATTTCTAGTCGGCTTTTTGTTTAGCTCATTTGATCTACTTGATCTAATACTTTGTCATAATTTGGCTCGTTAGTTTGAACTTTTAAAATTTCTGAGTAAAGAATTTGTTTATTTGTGTCCACAACCCAAACGGAACGTGCTAAAATACCTAAATCGGGAATTAATAAGTTGGATTTTTTACCGAAGTCTTGGTTAACGTCTGACAACATCTTCATGTTTTCGACACCTTCAGCTGCGCACCAGTGTGACTGTTCCTCAACTGTATTCTTTGAGATAGTTACGAAGTTGATTTCACCATGTCCACCAACTTCCGTATTGAAGTGTTTTGTTTGAATACTACATACACTAGTGTTAATGTCAGGTACAACACTGATTAGCAGTGGTTTATCAAGCAAGCTGTCGAGCGTAACCTTGTTGCCATCCTTGTCGAGTACAGTGAAGTCAGGGAATTGGTCACCTACAATCATAGGAGTACCAATAGTAGTAACTGTGTTACCTTTGAAATCTAAGTCCATAAAAATTCACACCTTTCCGATAGTTTACGTGTTAATAATTCCATTATAGTTTAAAATGGATTGAAGTCCTAAGAATAAGATTGAGGGTATTGTTTTGGGGAAAAACTTGATTTACAAACGCAGATCGATTCGTTCATTTAGTGATGAAGAAGTATCTGATAGTTTAATAGAAGAAATAATTAAAGATGCAAGTCATGCACCTTCGTGGCAGAACTCACAACCATGGCATGTTTATGTGGCTAAAGATGGAGTTCTAGAGCGAATTAAAGCTGAATATAAAAATGCACACAAGAATAATCTTCCTAGTGAACCAGACTTAACTACACCACATCGTGCTAATCGTTCAGAATTATCACTGGCTAATATTGACCATTGGGGTGATTCCGTTAGGGATGCAGTTGGTTCAGAAGGAACTGCTGATGAAGAATTTCAAGATGCAAGAGCCGACTTGTACCATGCACCAGCCATTGCATTTTTGACTGCCAGCAACAAGGCAAGTGAATTTACACTGTTTGATTTAGGTGCCTTTGGTCAGACATTAATGTTATCTGCGGCCAGCTGGGGAATTGGCACTATTCCTGCATATAGTTTGGTAACTTATCCAGATATTTTGAAGAAGGAATTGTTGATACCGGACAATCAAGAATTGGTTGTGGGTATTGCCATGGGTTATCCAGATGATAGTAAGTTGAATTGCATTAAGACTGATCGTACTGATGTTAAGAATATATTGGACATAAGAAAATAAAATGTTTAAGTTTACAAGTTTTTGATGAATGATTATCTATAGATGACGAGGTGATATTTTGGAAGAAATGTATGGAGAATATAAAGTTAGAAAAAATGGTAATTCATTAATTATAACTGTTCCTAAACAAGCCGGATTTGTAGAGAATCAAAAATTACGAGTTGTTAAAGAAGAAGATGGTAGCTTGAATTATGAACCCATCGAGGATAATCCGTGGTTTTCAGGAAAATTCGATAATATTGATTTTGAAGAAATGAAAGATGCAATGGATATACCAATGGATGGTGGTACTCCCATTGGTAAAGAGAATATATAATACTTAAATTATGAGGGTAAAATATTGAAGATTGAACAAGTCTCTATCATATATAGATTTTGAGCCTCATTCTTGTCATGAATATGGAGGTCATAATCCAGATTCAGGAAATATAAGACGTCCGATGGTTGTATTGTCGAACAGTATTTATAATAAAAAGACGGGTTTAGTGATAGGACTTGCAATTACATCTGCATCTAAAAAATTTCAAGATAATCCATTAATGGTCCCTATAATGGATCAAAAAAGTGGAATTCATGGATATGTTTCTACAATCAATTTATCAGGTTTTGATTTTAAGTCTAAAAATGGTCAGATTGTAGGTAAAGTTAATAATAAAATGCTAAAAAAATTAATGTTGGCAGTTAATAATATTTTATCCGTTGAATGAAAAAGGCAACAATTTATGTAAATAAAATGGCTTCTGCACTTTTTTTAGTGTAGAAGCCATTTTCTTACTCCAGCATTTTCTTAATGACAGGAATCTTACCAAGTTCACCGATTTGATTACCTGATACGACAACTGTATTAGTAGAAGAATTAGCTAATTCTTTGAATGCTTCAATGCTTTGGTTCTCGAAGTAGCCATCTTTTGCCTCATCTAGAATCTTATTCATTTGTGAGATACGATAGTTTTCAGCATCTGCACGAGTGCGTGTTGCCTTGGCTTGTGCTTCAGCTGTCGCAATCAAGGCATCATTCTTAGCTTTGGTAGTGAGTTCGATACTTTTTGCTTCACCTTCAGCCTTGGCAATGGCCGCAATACGCTCACGGTCAGCTTTCAATTGCTTATCCATTGAATCTTGAATTGAAGTGGATGGCTTCAACTCATCGATATTAATACGATCAACATTGATACCGTAGGTGTTAGTTAGATCTCCAATTGCGGAAGCGAGCTCTTGGTTGATCTTAGAAGTGGAGCCGAGAGCTTCATTCAGATTCATTCTACCTATAATATCACGCAAGTGACCACGAACTAGTTGCGACATTGACTCTACGGAGTCGGTATTTTCATATTTATACTTCACAGCGTCAGTTGTGTGGTAATTTAATGTCAAACTAGCACGAACTTCGGCGTTATCTTTGGTAATAATAGAATAATCAGGAAGTCTTAATGGGTTCATTGCCAAACTAACTGAGTAGATTCTTTCTATTATAGGTATATAGAAGTGTAGACCTGCATCGACACTGTGGTGGTATTTACCCAATAACTCCACCAGACCTTTGTGATTTTGATGAACTATTTTTATCCCAAACATTATGATCCATCCTTTGTTATTTTATTTGTTGCAAGGTGAGGATATTACCGGTTGCTTCAAGTATTGTATATAAACCTGCAGGATCAACTGGAGTGGAGTCGGAAATTATGTAGCGATAGTAAATACCGCTGACATTAACCAATCCACTGTCTGTTAGAATTTCACTCCCTTTGATTGTTTGTCCTACAAATTGGCGGTTCTCGAAGGTAGTTTCTTTTGTGTTCTGTTGTAAAAGATGCACAATATACTTATTAACACTTCGATTATCAGCTTCAGCTTTTTTAGCGACTTTTTGGTAGAGATCCTCGTCTAGTCTTAACAAAAACTTTTTCTCTGCCATATCTGTATGATATCACTTTGATATAATTAGTGTTAACAAAATCAATTAATTGAGGAAGATCAAATGCATCTAGTTGGGAATAAAGTAGTAATACGTAATTTTGAAGAGAAGGATTTCGATTCCTTCTATAGTTTAGTTAAGAATAAACGTAATCATGAACTGTCAGGGATGGAGTATACCGTTGATATTAATGAAGCCAAGCACATTTTTAATCGGTATTTGAAACTAAAAACTTCCTATTGTATATCTTTAAAAGAAAACTCACTGATGGTTGGGATAATCGAATTAAATGAACGTGGTGTGACAGGTGGTTTGGAATCTACCAGAGAACTGGGCTTTATAATAGAAGAAAAATATCGTCAACAACATCTAGCTAGTGAGGCAGTTGAGTTGATGATCAAGTATGGTTTTGAGGATTTAAAGCTGACAGAACTATGGGCTGCAGCAGAAAAACACAATATTGCCCCACAAAAACTACTTGTCAAACATAATTTCAAGTATATTTACGAAGTAAATCAGGATTTCAGCCTGTTGGACAATAGTGATGATCTGCTTGAGTACTACTTACTCAAGCCATAGTTTCATTTCTCGTAAGAATTTCTTAACAAATCCGAACTTGTGGGAAGAAAATAGATGATAAACTAGTAATCGGTAAGGAGATAATAGACTGATTTTGATGAGAGGTTTTTCGATATGAAAAAAAGACAAAGAACTAGAAAAAGTCTTTCATTGAAAAAGCGAATAGTCGGTTATTTTGCAATTGCCGTAATTGTTCTAGGAGTTGTTGGCGGATTCAGTATTAACCATGTTATCGCTGAGTCTACTAATAACTCTGGGGGCGTAGCTAGATCAGAAGCCGTTGTTGCCAACAAAGGTAGCGACGATAGTCCGGGTGCTTCAGATGCCCATGTTTTAGTAACAGATGATAACACGGGTGATAGTACAGGTCCTACAGTTAAAGATGTAGGTTATACCCCATCGGTAAATGTGAATAACATGTCATCTTATCCGCAAACGGGAGATGCGCACGAGTATGGATATGTTATTATGGGCTTTTCAATTTTGATTGGTCTGTTCGCTTTTTATATGAAGAAGTTCCACCGTTTCACCACTGATTAAGAGTTACAAAAAAGTTCAGATTTCGAAAATACACTTTACAAAATCTGAAGTGTACAAGATGAAAAATCTGATAACATAGTAACCGTAATCAAGAAGAACTTAAAAAAATAATTTTTATATCAGGGAGGATATAAACATGAAATTATCAAAAAACGTATTAGTAGGTAGCTTAGCTTCAGCAGGTATGGTATTAGGATTGGTTGCACCAGCAACAACAGCATTCGCTGCAACAGGTTCAGCTAGTGTACAAGATGATGGTACAATCAAAGCTGAAAGCACAACAGGTTCATTAAATAAATCAGGATATTTAGCAATTGCTGATTGGAATGGTAACAAGGACACAACAACAAATGCAACTGCAGAATCAAATGTAAACGTAGATGTTGTATCAGGTCTTCTACTACTTAAACAAGTTCCAGACTTTGGATTCGGTGCAGTTTCAGCAGGTGATACAGAAGCAAAGCTTGTTGATAACTTAAAGGGTAACGGTTTAGCAGAAGATGGTAATGAATCAGGATACTTAACAGTCCTTGATACACGTACAGCACCAACAGGATTTACTCTTAATGCTAAGTTGTCACCATTCGAAACAACTGAAAATGATGCAACAACTGGTAAACCAGTAAGTAACAGTAAGTTTGTTATGACACTTAACCAAACACCTGTATTAGGTAATGATGGTCAAACTGCTGCTGCAGAAGGTCAATCAACTAAGGCTATGACACAACAAGCAATTCTACAATCAGATGGTTCAAATACACCAAATGTTATGGACTTTGCTGCAAATACATATAAGTTAGGTACATTAAGATCACAATTCAACGGTGCAGATGATGCAACATTGAATGTTCCAGCAGACGCTGCTCAAAGTGGTAAATCATCAACTTCATATGTATCAACAATTACATGGACATTGGCAGCTACACCTGTAACTGACGGCGGTAACGGTGCTGCATAATTAAGACAATTAAAGTATTGATAGTTTATTTAAAAGAGTCTGGGACAAAACTAATATCTCAGATAATATTTAGTAGAAATAACTGATATACGGTTATTTCTACTATTTTTTTGCCATTTTAAATGGAATTGGTTAGGTATTTTCGC
>NZ_RHNU01000069.1 GCF_003946015.1 Companilactobacillus insicii | reverse complement strand
GGTCCTTTTTCTATCCAGAAATTTAGACAATAAAAAAACTGGTATTGGCTTTCACCAATACCAGAAAGTTTAGACCCAAAAAAAGATCAGACATTGGTATTGAAATGTCTGATCTTTTTTGGTGAAAATACTTGTACTTATTTTTCAAGCCATTTAAACACTTTGTCAATATTACCTACCCAGGTAACCCATGAATGGTTACCGTTTACTGGCATCCAAGTATAATTGCTTTTTAAGTGAATTGTTAAGAAGTTTTTGAACATGATATTATCTTCATGCATGTAATCTTTATCACCACAGAGCGTTAGTACCTTTTGACGTGGTTGAACTTTATTGAAGATTGTTGCCAATTGATTATTATGTATCTTTTCCGCTGTATCAAAGATACTATCAAATGTTTTTTTGTCCATTGGACACTGTGGATTATTTCTAAATTTTTCAATGTCTGTAACAGGTGATAAAGCAGCAGTCTTACTGAATTTATCTGGGTTAGTAAATCCAATTTTTAGTGCGCCGTATCCACCCATACTTGATCCGGCGATATAATTATCTTCTGGCGCAGGAGATAATGGAAACATTTTTTGAATCTTTGGTATCAATTCATTCACAAAAAATGAATAGTAAGGTATAAAGTCAGAATCTGAGTAAAAAGCATTTCTAGCTTCAGGCATGATGATAGCCCAATCATGTTGTTGAGCCATTTCTTCAATATTTGTATGTCTTATCCATGCAGTATCATCGCCAGTGTAACCGTGAAGTAACCAAACAGCTTTATATTGTTTTTTACCTGAGTCTGGGATTACAATCGTTGATTTGAAGTAAGTATGCAAATAGTTGGTACGATAACTCATACTTAATAATGTCATTTAATATTCCTCGAGTGTTTATCTTAGTATTTGTTATTTAGATTAAATGTTTAGTTAGTTAGCCAGTTAAATACTTGATCGACATTTTCTGACCATGTATTCCATGAATGGTCACCACTAACCGGCATCCATGTGTAGTTGTCGTTCAAATTGTCAGTTAAGAAATTCTTTAATTCTACATTATCTTCGTGCATGAAATCTTTGTCGCCACAAAGTTGTAGTACTTTTTGCTTAGGATGAGTTTGATTGAATATATTAATTAATTGATTATCTTTGATTTTTTCTGGTGATTCAAAGATACTATCAAATGTTTTTATAGGCATAGGACTCTTAGGGTTATTACGGAAGTGTTCAATATTAGCAACGGGAGACATTGCAGCAATTTTGCTAAATTTATCAGGGTTAGAAAAACCAATTTTTAGTGCACCATAACCTCCCATACTTACACCACCAATATAGTTATCTTCAGCTTTATCAGATATAGGCAGAAGTTGTTGTATTTTTGGAATCAGTTCTTTTACAAAAAAACTATAATATGGTATAAAATCGGAATCCGTGTAAAAGGCGTTTCTTCCTTCAGGCATAATTACCGCAATATCATTTTTGTCAGCGAGCTTTTCAATATTAACATTGCGCATCCAAGTAGTATCATCAGCTGTATATCCGTGCAATAGCCAAATAGCTTTGTAATTGCTTTTACCAGTATCGGGAATTACCACTGTAGTCTTAAAATATGTGTGAAGAAAGTTTGTTCGAAAACTTGTATTTAGTAATGTCATAATAACCTCCATGATAAATTTAAATTCATATACTTAATAGTGATTCTAAAAATCAGACTTGTCAAGATGATTGACGGAGTTAAAGGTTACATAACTTAAATTATTAGAAGTAATAATTATTGGGCACATGTCAAGTCCAAGTGCAACATCTTAATGCTTTCTTAACAATATTTAGAAAATTCTGAATAAAATACTTCGT
>NZ_RHNU01000068.1 GCF_003946015.1 Companilactobacillus insicii | reverse complement strand
TTCTTTCTCAAGTTTGGTTATAAGAGATTTAGACCGGATTAGTAATCCAGTTCTGATTAAACTTTTGAAGATTAAAATCATCCTGGCTGGCTGCAAATGCCAATAAACATTTTTCACGGAAGTTGACTATTCCGCTTCTACCATATACAATTCTTTTGATTAGTTTGAGCTTATTGTTATTACCTTCAACAAAGCCAGAACTGATGTTTAGAGATATCGCGCTTTTGACTGGGGCGATATCTTTTTTTATTCGATTACAAAAATTAGATATTATAGAATTACCGTATTTCTTCAAAAAATCGTCTAGTTTGTAAGGGTTCCGTCCCATCAAGATACTACGGAATTCCGAGAACATACTGGAAGCAATTTTTATTATTGGATAAGCTTGTTCCATAATTGATAAGTTTTGAATTAAGTCTTTATTTACATTCATATCTTTGTTTACAGACAACAGGAACTTTATTAGCCTATGTCTTTTGACAAGCATTATTGAAGTCTTCTTTGGAGAAGGATTTACTCGATTGGACGGACGATTTGGAAAGTTATCTTCACTTATGTACCGGATATATTTGTGTAGTTGTTTCTTATCACCCGTGTACCCGTGTGTAACAATGTATGAGTAAATTACCTGATTAGTTAGTCCATCACACATCATTTTAAAAATAATATTCAAATAATCATTCATAAAGGATTTACGCTTTTTATAATTTTGTGGAGTGTTCAAATTCTGAATTTCTGGAACAGACATTTTCATATACTTTTTAACTGTAACTTTATTTAGGTCAAAATCCGAAGCTGCTTTTGCGATGGATTTTGATGTCATTTTATAATTCGACTGGATGTATTCAATTTTTTTCTGTTTTTCACGTCTCCTAATTGCTTGATCCTTATACTGTTTTGAATTGAGATCATGTCTTTTATTGTCGAATAATATCTTATTTCCTTTGTCATCTGTTAGTGGAGTATTGTCATAATATAAATGATCCAATAATTCTGGTGAACATAATCCTTGAACACGTTTTCTTTGTGGTGGTTTCTCTATAATCTTTCCGTGCTGAATAAAAACGATTGGAGGTAACTTCGACTTAAGAATATCATTCAAATGACTTATTAAATTCTGTAGGAGATGAAATCTGTCTGCCACTTGTACAGATTGTGGTAGCTCTTGATTGACAGCAGCTGCATAGGCACCTTCACGATCTCTAGCAACAAGTCTTATTTTCTTATGACAGTTTAGCCAGTCCTTAACGGACTGAGCTTCACGTCCTTCTAACAAAGTTATCATTTGATGATTATCCATTCTGTATATTGCCGTTGCATAATTATTTCCTTTTTTAATAGCGATGTCATCAATCCCAATATCCTTGACATTAGGATCATCACTAAACTTTAATTGATCACATAACCTTTGAATCGAATCATTGCTTACACTTACACCAAGCATTTTAAGGATACGACTGGTACTCTCGTTGCTTAAGAAAATAGAACATCCTACTATAAATGTATTCAAGACATGTGTTCTAACTTGATATGAACCGGCAAATGGTAACCTTTCTACAAAGATGTTTTGAGGACAATTAGAGTTTAGACATCTATATTTATAGCAATCAATATCAAGGTAAGTTTGTTTATTATGAATTGGGGTGTCTTGTAAAATACGATGATATGTGGAAGAAAATGTATGAGATACAGTGCCACATTTAGGACATGCACAACCATGTGAACGGGACTTTATATAAATGTATAATTTTCTATTCAATTCTTTAAAATCGTAAATAATATAATTTCTGCCCAGTAAAAAATCATTAATGTTCAAAGAATGATATTTGTTCATAATAAAGCCACCTTTCATCATAAGCGTATACTCAATTATTAAAAATGTAAGAGAAAAAAATAGAGTCATCATCAACTTGAATAATCAAATTGATGATGACTCTATTTTTTTATAACCAAACTTGAGAAAGAACCAAA
>NZ_RHNU01000067.1 GCF_003946015.1 Companilactobacillus insicii | reverse complement strand
AAAACATCCTCTCGCTCTGTTTATTTTGGTTGGTAGCCGATAAACAGTATACCGAAAGGGTGTTTTTTTAGCTAAAGCCTTTACTAACCCCCACAAGTAAAACTTGTGGTTTATTTATCACAATAACTAAATAATTTATTTTTTGGAAAAAAATAAATTTTATTATTATAATAATCATTTTTTTAATTAATTTTTTTCTAACAATTTTGATAATGACTCAAAATTTATCTAGAGTTATGCTGAATATGGTTACAAACGATTGGGGGATAAAATATTTATGGCAAAAAAGAACATTGTTATAATCGGAGCAGGTTTTTCCGGAGTTTATGCAACAAAGAAATTAGCAAAACATTTTAAGAGTAATCCAGATGTTTCTATAACGCTAATAGATAAACACTCCTACTTCACATATCTAACTGAACTCCATGAAGTTGCAGCGGAACGAGTTCCTGAGAATGCGATTCAATATGATCTTCAAAGGTTATTCTTTAATCAAAAGAATGTTCACTTAATTACAGATACGATTACTACTATAGATTACAAAAAAAGGATTATAGCGGGCAAAAATGGACAGTATCCTTACGATTATGTCGTACTTGGGATTGGATCAGAACCTAATGACTTTGGTACTCCAGGAGTAAAAGAATACGGATTTACACTTGGATCATGGGAACAAGCTATTAAACTAAAGAATCATATAAGAAAAGCTGTCTTAAACGGATCAATTGAACAAGATCCTGAAAAAAGAGCTTCTCTCCTATCCATTGCAGTCGTAGGATCCGGATTTACTGGTACGGAAACAATTGGTGAAATTTGCGATTGGAAAAACAGTTTGGCTCATGAATACAAAATAGATCCATCAGAAATAAAGTTATCATTAATAGAAATGGCACCAACAATCATGAATATGATGGATAGAAAAGATGCCGATAAAGCTGAGAACTATATGATTAAAAAAGGTATAAACATCATGAAAAACACCGGTGTTATTGGTGTACACGATGGATATATTGATTTAAAAAATGGCAATTCTTTCAAAACATCAACTTTAATTTGGACTGCCGGGGTTAAAGCAAATTCAATTACTTCCAAATTAGGTTTGGAGCTTTCACGTTCTGGCAGAATAGCAGTAAATGAGACAATGGAATCAAAATCCCAAGATAATATATTTGTTGTTGGAGATGTTAGTCTCTATGATGCGGATGGCTCTGGAAAAGGTGAGCCACAGATAGTACAAGGTGCTGAGGCCAGTGCACAAACCGCAGTTACTAACATTATTGCAAAATGCAATAGCAAACCTATGGTTCCATACAAAGCAAACTACCAAGGATTCATGGTCAGTCTAGGTTCAACATATGGTGTTGCCTTTATATTAAATAAATTTCATTTATCTGGATTTTTCGCTATTGCAATGAAACACATAGTCAATTTAATGTATTGTATACAAATATTCTCTGGATATTATTTAATTCAATATATGTTGCACGAATTTTTTAGAACAAAAAACAATCGTAATCTGATGTTCGGTCACATTTCAAGAAGTGGAAATGTACTTTGGACAGTTCCATTAAGAGTATTTCTTGGAATATCTTTAATAGGAATCAATTTTGCTAATATTTCAAGTATCTTAAAAATATTGTTAACGATTTGCGGAACATTTCTCATTGTTGGACTATTTACATGTACTACAGGTTTTATTACATTTATTTTAGGAATTATACTTTGTTCAAACGGTTATGCTAATACTATCGGATGGATCATCCCCACCTCCTTAGCATGTATGAATGGATCTGGACGATCATTCGGATTAGATAAATGGATTGTTCCATATATTCAGAAAAAACTAGGTAAAATGAGATATGGAAATGTTAAATCAATTTATAAATCAAATCACAATTAAAATCTCATAAATGAAACTTTAATGACAAAAATAGACAACCAATCTCAAAAGATTGGCTCTATGTCAAATAGTATTGGTGAGACATCTTAGAGCAATTTCCACACTAGAAATGGTGTGGATTTTTTTATGCC
>NZ_RHNU01000066.1 GCF_003946015.1 Companilactobacillus insicii | reverse complement strand
CAATTGCTTATATTATTAACGTAGGGCTTAAAGTTGAAAAAATTTGAAGGAGTAGATTTTATGTTAAGTGTATTAATTCCTTTAGTAGCTAGTTGTTTGATTGTTCCGGCAATGACATATTACCTTAATCGGCGATCACGTAAGGTTGCCAATTCCGAGTCAGATATTCTAGATGCAATTTCAATCTTGAAAGATGATGTTCATTCTGCCGATAGCGGATTAGCGGTGATTTCCCGTGACATATTTGCTTTTGTCAATAGTGGAACTGACCTTATAGATGACCATACTAGATATTTTTCGTCAAACAAAATGCAATTAGCCCGTGACTGGGAAACGTATGGGTATCATTTTAGCAATAAGGATATTAATGTTCTGATGCATAAGTTACTAGATGAACTGGATGAAGCTGACGAGTCTGTGATGAATATTAATTCCTCAAAAGAAGCCATTAGCTATACTTTCTATGATTGTGAAAGGCCTGAAGTTAAGGAACTATGCAGTCTATTGAACGCCGAGAGAAAGAAACTAGTGAAATAAAGTTAAGAGAATCAGCAGACCGAGTAAAACGAGGTCAATGCGCACTTATACACAACATGAAGTTGTGCCATGCTAAAAACCTAAAATTTTGTATCAGAAGTCGACTAATCAACAACAAAAAAGGACGGATCTAGTTATCCGTCCTTTCATCACATCATTCAGTTTCTTTATCGATTTCATTTGATAATTTCTTAACAAAAAAATGTTCTGTTCCAGTTAACGGATACTGTCTTTTTACGTAAACTTCTTTAAATCCAAATTTGGGATAAAAATCTTTACCTTGAAAATCAAATGTATATAAAAATATATTTTTACAATTACTCCGTATAGCTAAATCTTCGGCTTTTTTTAACAAATCCCGACCTAACCCATTTTTGCGCAAACTCTCATGAATAACTAAATAGTCTATATCCATCCAATTACCAAATATTTTTCCTGAAATCCCCCCCATAACATTCTCACTATCATCTTTTATGTAAATAGCAAAATCTGTTTGATTTGCAGTTTCAAAATTTTGCTTATTATACTTTCTGATCATATTTTGTAATGTCATTACGTCTGATTTTTCTGGTAATAATGTTTCTTCAAATTTCATAATTGCTTCCCCCTAAAATAAAATTAAACCCTTACTTATTATTCAATACTTCGCCTGTATCTTTATCAATATCTGCCCGACCATATCGACGTTCTTGATAAACAGCATCGAAATATAACCTTATCAGTCCAGTATGAGCTCTCAACACTGAATTTATAATTTTCATACTAGGCAAGCCATATTCAACCCCATGTAATTTAACAAAGCGCCTTAATTCACGCATATTTGCTAAATTATGATCATCAATTAAATCGCAAACATCATTCAACATATCGTCTTTATCTTCGACGTCAAGCGTTACATAACGATCAATATCAAAATTATTCAACAACCTAATATCAGCTTTAGAATATTTATGCTTATTTTTAGCAATAGCGTCTTTTGATTCATGCGTTAAATACAAATACATATTTTCCATACTCGTACTTACAATCTGAACCATAGCAACACTTTTATCTCCCAAAGAGCGCTTAACTTTCAAACGCACACTTTCAGCAGTTACAGGATTTTTTGAAACATAGATTACATGATAATGTTCTTTTTTATATTTTTGTCCCTCAACATCACTTAAATCCTTATCATGCAGAGGACTAATAGCAATCGGAACACCTATTAATTCTAAGTTATCTATCCAGTCATTTGGTATGCTTTCTGGATAAAGCAAAAAGGTGAAGTATCTAGCTTTTTCTTTACTCATTTGATATAATTACCTTACAAAAATTAGTAAAAACATTATAAAAACATGAGCGACTTTTCGAAGAGGGCGCTCTTTTTTTATACTCATTTTTGTCCTTTCTTATCTTCTTCAACAACTTTTTTCATATAATTTCGAACGTCATAAGTAACAATAGATCCAGTTTTAGCCAAAACTTTTTTATATTCAGAATATAATTCTTTGGGAATACGCATTGATACATTTTGGTATTCTATCGTTGATTTCTCTCTAGCCATTTATAACACTCCTTTTATGTTCATAAGAACATTATACAACTTTATATATATATATTCAACTACCTTTTTATCATTATATTTCCAAAATTTTGTTGGCGGTTTGTTGACTTTTTGTTGATCGCTGTAACACTTGGTGTGTATGGGTTTGTCAGGGTTTGTTGACCGATTTGGCACTCGGCACTTAAAAGGGGGGTCGTAGTACGGTCGCAAAATTCGCTCCCTCGCCCCCCTGATTTCCAAATTTCTATCCCGCACGAATAAAACCATGGGCGCTGCCCAAACCTGCAAGCTGTGTCAGCTTGACCCCATAAATGAGCGGGAGCTCCCGCTCAAACTCACCCCGCACTCGCCGTGAGGCAGGCAAAAAAAGCAGGTGTGCTTTTCTTTGCATGCGCAAAAGTGTCTTGGCCTAGTGAGTCTGTCAACTCCTTAAAGCCTCCTAGAACGGCTAAAAGCCGTTCTACGTCGATTTACCGTTGACGGACAGTAAATTATACGGGTAGCAGCCAAAATGGCTTATAGAGCAAATTAGAGGCATTTAAAAGCAATCTTCAAAGCCAATAAAGTCTGAAGGAGTTGGCGACTGGACTTTATTGGCTTTGAAGATTCCAACTGACGTTCGGCAAGGAAGAGACCACATATGGCTCTTATTTTCTATCTAGTGATTCCAATAGAAATGTTTAGAAGAGTATATCGTGAACTTATAAGGGGCTTAGAGAAGCATATTTAGTCTTTAAATAGATGCTGAATAGATTCAGTAGCAATTGCTTATATTATTAACGTAGGGCTTAAAGTTGAAAAAATTTGAAGGAGTAGATTTTATGTTAAGTGTATTAAT
>NZ_RHNU01000065.1 GCF_003946015.1 Companilactobacillus insicii | reverse complement strand
GGTCCTTTTTCTATCCAGAAATTTAGACAATAAAAAAACTGGTATTGGCTTTCACCAATACCAGAAAGTTTAGACCCCCTTTTTTATTGTTTCAAATTTATTTGGTTGATTATTAACCTTGATGTGCTTGTAGACTTTTACGGTTTGCACGACGACGGTTTGCTTCAATACGGTCGTTTTCAGCATCTTCAGGTTCAATGACAGTTTTTTTGAATGCATGTAGTGCACCATATACTGCTGTCGCTGTTGTAATTGAACCAAATAAAAATCCCTTTACAAAACGAAAGTGTTTTTGTTTCTTTGCCATAATAAATACCTCCTAGTCTTTAATTCTCATTATGGCTTATTTTTAATAAAATATCTATAAAATACGATGCAGAGAGGCGATTTTTTGGAAAAAGTTATTGCAGTAGTGGGTCCAACCGCGGTTGGGAAAAGTGCATTAGGATTAAAATTAGCACAAAAGTTTAATGGAGAAATAATTTCTGGAGATTCGATGCAAATATATCGTGGCTTAGATATAGGTACTGCCAAGGATAATCCAGAGGAGCTTCTGGTTGTTCCGCATCATTTGGTTAATATTAGCGATGTGACAGAACGATATACTGTTAAAGATTTTCAGAACAAAGCAGTTAGTGTCATTAAAGAACTATCATCGAAAGGAAAAAATTCTTTTGTGGTTGGTGGTACCGGTTTTTATTTAAATTCGCTGATTCAGAATCTTAATTTGGGTGGGAATGCCAATGGTAATAATGAATTGAGAAATGATTTATTAAAAGTTGAAAAAGACGACGGCATTGATGGACTAATTAATATTTTAAAAAAAGAGGATCCTGTAGCACTTAAATCTATTGATGTATCAAATGCTCGAAGAGTTATACGAGCTATCGAGGTACATCGAGAAACGGGAAAATCAATAATAGAACAAGCAAATGGGTCTCCTTGGGCAGAGTTTTATTTGATAGGTCTAACAGACGACCGAGCAAAGTTATACGACCGAATCAATAGTCGGGTCGATAAAATGGTTAATATGGGATTATTAGACGAAGTCAGACCAGTTTTTGAAAATCGTAATAATATACCTCAAGCTAAGAATGGAATTGGTTATAAGGAGTTATTTCCATATTTTGAGGGTACTGCTACACTGGAATCATGTCTGGAAGAAATAAAAAAGAATTCCAGACACTTTGCCAAACGTCAGCTGACATACTTTCGTAATCAGATGAATGTGGATTGGTATAATATTAGTGATGAACCGGATTATCAAATAAAGGTTGAAAATCGGATCAAAGAATTTTTAGGAGGATATAATGGCTAGATGGAATGATAGTTTTCCAGTTGAATTGAAAGAAGCAATCAAACAGGTGGATAACGAAATAGCAGGAAAACTTGCTGAAATTGATGAGCGAGTATTGGATAATCAAGATAAAGTTCTTAAAGCTTTTAGGGAAGAAAGTATTGATGAAAGTAGTTTGTTAGGGACTACAGGATACGGGGATGACGATCGAGGTCGTGATCAATTAGAGGCTGTATATGCTGATGTGTTCAAGACTGAAGCAGCATTGGTTAGACCACAGTTTGTCTCTGGAACCCATACTTTAGCTACTGCATTGTTTGGTATTTTGAGACCAGGTGATAATCTACTTTACGTTACTGGTGAACCTTACGATACAATGCAAGAAGTTGTTGGAATAGCTGGTAATAAGCGTGGGTCATTGATCGATTATAAGATCGGATTTGATTCAGTTGACATGATTGGCGACAAAGTAGACTTTGAAACTATGAAAAATAAGATTAGAGAGCAAAAACCAAAAGTAGTAGCAATACAACGTTCCCGAGGATATTCGACTCGCAAGAGCCTTACAGTGGCTGAAATAGCCGAAATAATCAAAGAGGTACGTTCAGTATCCAAAGATGTAATTATTTTTATTGATAATTGTTATGGTGAGTTCTCTGAGACAATCGAACCCACTGAAGTCGGAGCAGATTTAATGGCTGGATCTTTAATTAAGAATGCCGGTGGTGGTTTAGCAAAGACTGGAGGTTATATTGTTGGTAAGAAGGATCTTGTGGAATTAGCAAGTTATCGTCTTACTGCACCTGGTATTGGTTCATCAGAAGGTGCAACGGTTGACCGTCTTGACGAAATGTTTCAAGGATTCTTCCTTGCCCCAAGAGTTACTGGTAATGCCATAAAAGGTGCTATCTTTGAAGCAGCATTGTTTGCTAAAATGGGATTAAATGTTTCCCCCAAATGGAATGATGATAGAACTGATTTAATTCAAACTATTATCTTTAATGATCCTGATAAAATGGTGAAGTTTACCAAGCTAGTACAACAATATTCTCCAATTGATTCAAATGTTGTGCCAGAGCCTAGTGAAATGTCAGGTTATGAAGATGAAGTTGTTATGGCTGCGGGAACTTTTGTCTCTGGAGCTAGTGTTGAATTTTCTGCCGATGGACCAATGCGTGACCCTTATATTATTTATATTCAAGGTGGATTAACATACGAACATGTAAAAATTGCAATTTCTAATGCATGCAAAGAATTATTTTATTAAAATGAGCTTGCCAAAGCGAACGTAAGTTCGTATAATAGTTTTTGAGGTGAGATCATGCAAAGTGTAATTCTCAAAAATTTTATTGGCGAGTTCAATAAACGATACGACAAAGACACATATAGAAGCTTAGTTTTAGTAAATAATAGTTTACTGGATCAATCTTCAATTGTTATGCGTACTTTTGATATTACTTTACGTACAACAATTGAAAAGCAAATATTTGGGATTTCACCAATGAATTCTGATTTGATTCATGATTTGGTTCAAGATGCTGGAAAATCTCTGCCGATCGACGAAAAAAATGTTCAATATAGAAGTGTTTAGTATAACGAGGAAAGCCTATGATTGTTACTTCACTGGCTTTCTTTTTTGTATTTAAAACTATAAACTTATCTACCCATAAAAAAATAAATTTTTTTAATTTTTCCCGTTGCAATTTTTAAATCCATTCTCTATAATAGAACAAGTGATGTCACAGTGGCTCAGTTGGATAGAGCAACGGTCTTCTAAACCGTAGGTCGTGAGTTCGAATCTCACCTGTGACATAATAAAAAAGAGACGATGTCGTTATGAAGTGCAAGACAAAAGTTAGACAAAATTAAATATTTAAGCTGCTAAAGCATGTTCCCGGTATTCTACTGGTGACA
>NZ_RHNU01000064.1 GCF_003946015.1 Companilactobacillus insicii | reverse complement strand
GGTCCTTTTTCTATCCAGAAATTTAGACAATAAAAAAACTGGTATTGGCTTTCACCAATACCAGAAAGTTTAGACCCAAAATATCTAGCCCTTTTTATACTTACTCAATTTTTCTAATTATTATACTTATTATTTATTTCCTTTGTTATCGACACTCTAGACATTGTGTTGTTAGGATCAGTAATATTTCTCCAATTTTCGTTATTCAAAACATACTCTTTTGAATGATTAGTCTTCACCCAGATTCCAGAAATAGGATCATAAGGAACATAAGCATTCGTACTACTTTTAATGTCATTTTTACGCATTGCATCAATAAAGGCAGAACTATCCTTTGAACTATATTTAATCGTATCGACCGCAGTTATAATATGCGATCCTATCTCAGGTAATGGCACGTCAGTATCATGGAAATACACTAAATCATCAGGTTGAGTATCAACTGTAACGCCGTTATATGTATTGCTACTCATATTATGAAATAGTCTTTTAGACTTAATCAATCCACCATGCAATACTATGGTAATTGTTTTTTTATCTAGCCTTTTATCATCTCCCATTAATACCTTATCAACTTTAACAGTTGCTTTTGTATAAGTATCATAGTTAATCCCCGACATCTGCTTATAATTAACGATTGTACCTTTAATCAGAGGCTTCTTATATTCCTTCATTTCACTCAAACTATTAGGAGCGATGTATGATGCGTTTTCGCTATAAGATCTAGTATTAATTTTCTTAGCCTTATTTACTTGCGCATCCCACTTATCTCTATTTGTTTTTATCACACTATCAAAAGTTTGCTGTTTAGCTTCTTGATCATCAGTATGTTTAACGGAATTAGATTGACATCCCATTAAAATGGATACGGACAATAGCATAAAAACATACGTTATTATCTTCTTCATAATTTTGATTCCCCTAATCATATTTAGTTATATCCTATCATTTACGCCACAAGAATAACCATCGTAATTATGTATAAATAAAAACAATAATATAAATAAAAAAGCCAGACATTTCTGTCCAACTTTATAACGACGTTATAATATTAGAATAGTGAAACAACAAAGCAAATTGCGGTCCACACACTAATCTTGATTTTGCTACTTTGAGATATTTTTAATTCTTTCCAATTAGTCCAAGCAATCAAGCCATTTCCAATCAAGCCAATAACTATCTTGATCCAAATATTCAACGCTTTGCCAGCAATAAGACCAGCGATAATTGATAATATTGCTGCAACTACTAGCCCAATAACAATATTAACAAAGATAATCTTTTGAAATCCCGTCTCGTTATTGTTCAATACCAAATACATGACTCCATAATATATGGCAAAACCAATAATAATAGTAAGTAGATACATTCCTAATTCTAAGGCTTTACCCATAGCTGGAGCGCTACTGATGTTTTGATTAGATAGAAACATTTGTATTAATTCCGAAAATGCTAGAATCAAGAACATTGCGAATAATGTCCATCCATCAAGTTTGTATAATTTTTTCATATTAATCCCCTTTTTAATACTGGCTATTCTTCTTTTAGCAATCCAACTAGTGGTGATTTGGCAGCTTTATTTGATGGTATAAATCCAAATATCAATCCGACTGCTGTTGATACTGATAGTGAAATAGCTAATGAATATCCTGTAACAATTGCCTTAAATGGTAAGAATGCATTAATGATAGCAACTAATCCATATCCACATAAGATACCGATCAATCCACCAATGACACAAAGTACCACACTCTCGATTAAGAATTGACTACGTATATCACTCGATGTTGCACCGAAAGCTCGGCGAATTCCAATTTCCTTACGACGCTCAGACACGGTAATATACATAACATTCATAACGCCTATACCAGCAATCAATAGTGATATACCAGCAACTAAGGCAACAAAGTATGTCACATAATTCAACATTTTAGTGAAGGTCTTACTAATTTGATCAGGATTTGAAACCTCATAGTGTCCCATTTGTTTATCCTCACCAAACTTCTTCATTTGATCAACCGCACGTTTTCCAACGGATTTTTTATTTACATCTGGTTTGACATAAATTCTAGCAATATCTTGAGTTATTTGATTTGCGAATAGCTGTTTGAAAACATCTTTTGAAACATAGATATCTGGACGATAATTAAAATCACTAATATTATAGATTCCACGTATTATGAAAACATTTCCTTCTATAATAAGTGGCTTGTTCAAGGCGCTTTCATCTTTGAATATACGAGAAGCCAAGTCGTGTGAAATAAAAATATTACTCATATCAGAATTATCAATCGATGTACCAACACCCTTATACAAATTTAGGTGTTTGGGTGATTTATTCAAACTAGTAGATTCATGTTTAGTCTTGTACTGTATCTTAGCATTTGCTTCTGTATTACTGCTATCCAATTTAACGTGATCTACTCCAGATACTTTCTCCAAAGTACTGACATCATTTTGTGTGAAACCACTAGTTGTATCATCGTATGACGATGCTTGAAAACTAATCGTTACACGACCTTTGTCATTATGAGTACCCATACCTTTGGTCATAGTCTTAGTAAAGCCATCACCTACAGCTAGAATAGCGATAACACAAGCTATACCAATGATAATACCTAGCATTGTCAAAAAGTTACGATTCTTATTCTTGCCAATTGACTTGAATGCGATCAAAATTTTATCAATCATTTTTAAACACATCCTTTGCATCGTGATACAACTTACCATCACGGATATAAACCGTACGCATGGCATACTTAGCCACTTCTTCATCGTGAGTAACCATAATAATAGTTGTCCCATCTTGATTTAGTTTGGTGAATATATCCATAATTTCTGTACTCGTCTTACTATCCAAAGCACCAGTAGGTTCGTCAGCAATTATCAGCTTAGGACGATTAACTATTGCTCTAGCAATCGCTACACGTTGTTGCTGCCCACCAGATAATTCTGACGGACGATGTTTTTCTTTTCCAGAAAGTCCAACTTTTTCAATTACATCTTCAACACGTTCATGCTTATTGTGTTGTTCTGTCTTGCTGTAAACCAATGGAACTTCAATATTTTCGTAAACATTGTAAGTAGTCAATAATTTGAAATTTTGAAAAACAAATCCCAGTTGATCACCGCGAATTCGAGATAACAAATTATCCGAAGTGTCTTTATAACTCTTATCATTCAATAAGTATTCGCCAGTATAATCTTGATCTAACAATCCTAATATATTGATCAACGTTGACTTACCCGAACCAGATGGTCCCATAATAGCTAAGAACTCACCATCAGCGACTTCCAAATCAATATCTTTGAGAACTTTGAATGGACCGTATGACTTTCCCACGTTATTTATCTTTAACATGAAATCACCGCCCTAGAATAAGACCAGCTTATCGCCAGCCTTAATTCCTTTTTTGACGTAGTATTCATTATCATACTTGGTTAGATCTAGCACTCGTCTATATTTCTTATCATTTCTTACAACATAAACTGTGTCTCCAGACTTAACAGCAGCCTTAGGGATCTTAAACCCACGAGTAGAATTTTGAATTTGTACATGCATTCCATAAGTCAAAGTTTCATCAGTACTTACTTGGAAATGATAATAAGAAACGGCACCGTTATTGTATGGAATCTTATCCTTTGAAGTATATGTCCCATCAATTTTTTCACCATTGTTCTTAATAATTGTGACTGATTTACCAGTAGTGATCTTATCTAATGAGAATTCATTTACGTTACCCTGAATAATCGGTGTACCATAAATAAAACTGCGTCCTTCGCTATCTTTGAAGTACATACCAGAGATAGGTGCTAAAACACTACGATTCTGTTCCTTGTTTATTTTGTTTAACTTATCTTGAGCTTCACCTAATAATGCTTGATCTTTAGCTAATTCTATTTGGTATTCAGTATTCTTATCAGTTGTAGTATTCAATTGTTGAATAGCTAATTGAGCTTGTCTAATTTCTAAATTAGCTGAACTGATTTCACCAGACATATTTTTATAAAATGTAAATAATACTTGTCCTTTAGTAACTTTTTCACCATTTCTTACATGAGATGATGAGAGTATTTCGTCGTCAGATTTAGGTTCATCACTGACAGCATGCTTTTGGTCCGCTTGTACAACACCTGTGAAATTGTCAGTTTGTTCTGACTTCACTGTATAAGTATTGTATTTATCCTTTTGGTTATCACTGCCATTGCCCAAAACCACAGCTACAGTAATAATTGCCATAACGATGGCAATCCCCCAAATTGTAAGTTTGATCTTTTTCATATTTCCTCCCTATTTTCAACACGACTTGTTTCATTATACATTTAATTCTGCTTAATAAATATATTGTTTTAGCGTCTTTAAACGAACATCACCTTACAATTTTGTAAGGTCAAAAAAAGCAAAAAAATATGGGTCTAAACTTTCTGGTATTGGTGAAAGCCAATACCAGTTTTTTTATTGTCTAAATTTCTGGATAGAAAAAGGACC
>NZ_RHNU01000063.1 GCF_003946015.1 Companilactobacillus insicii | reverse complement strand
TGTTTTGAACTTGATAAACTAATTAAGTCGCTTGTTAAGAAGTTCACTTCTTAACAGCTAGTAGACCTTTGAAAACTGAACAAAGTTTTAACAATCAATTGTGTAGGCCTTATTAATTTAAGGTTTTGAATTAAGAAACATTGACGAAGTCAATTTTCGCTAGTATTTAATGAGTCACAAACTTTTAATATGAGAGTTTGATCCTGGCTCAGGACGAACGCTGGCGGCGTGCCTAATACATGCAAGTCGAGCGAACTCTGGTTTTTGATTTTTGGTGCTTGCACCAAAATGATAAAACATTTGAGTGAGCGGCGGATGGGTGAGTAACACGTGGGTAACCTGCCCTAAAGTGGGGGATAACATTTGGAAACAAGTGCTAATACCGCATAACAACCTTTGCCTCATGGCAATCGTTTGAAAGATGGTTCTGCTATCGCTTTAGGATGGACCCGCGGCGTATTAGCTAGTTGGTGAGGTAACGGCTCACCAAGGCAATGATACGTAGCCGACCTGAGAGGGTAATCGGCCACATTGGGACTGAGACACGGCCCAAACTCCTACGGGAGGCAGCAGTAGGGAATCTTCCACAATGGACGAAAGTCTGATGGAGCAACGCCGCGTGAGTGAAGAAGGTTTTCGGATCGTAAAACTCTGTTGTTGAAGAAGAACATGCGTGAGAGTAACTGTTCATGTATTGACGGTATTCAACCAGAAAGCCACGGCTAACTACGTGCCAGCAGCCGCGGTAATACGTAGGTGGCAAGCGTTGTCCGGATTTATTGGGCGTAAAGAGAACGTAGGTGGTTTATTAAGTCTGATGTGAAAGCCCTCGGCTCAACCGAGGAAGTGCATCGGAAACTGGTAAACTTGAGTGCAGAAGAGGAGAGTGGAACTCCATGTGTAGCGGTGGAATGCGTAGATATATGGAAGAACACCAGTGGCGAAGGCGGCTCTCTGGTCTGTAACTGACGCTGAGGTTCGAAAGCGTGGGTAGCAAACAGGATTAGATACCCTGGTAGTCCACGCCGTAAACGATGAGTGCTAAGTGTTGGAGGGTTTCCGCCCTTCAGTGCTGCAGCTAACGCATTAAGCACTCCGCCTGGGGAGTACGACCGCAAGGTTGAAACTCAAAGGAATTGACGGGGGCCCGCACAAGCGGTGGAGCATGTGGTTTAATTCGAAGCAACGCGAAGAACCTTACCAGGTCTTGACATATCTTGAAACACTAAGAGATTAGTTTTTCCCTTCGGGGACAAGAATACAGGTGGTGCATGGTTGTCGTCAGCTCGTGTCGTGAGATGTTGGGTTAAGTCCCGCAACGAGCGCAACCCTTATTACTAGTTGCCAGCATTCAGTTGGGCACTCTAGTGAGACTGCCGGTGACAAACCGGAGGAAGGTGGGGACGACGTCAAATCATCATGCCCCTTATGACCTGGGCTACACACGTGCTACAATGGTCGGTACAACGTGCTGCGAACTCGCGAGGGCAAGCAAATCACTTAAAACCGATCTCAGTTCGGATTGTAGGCTGCAACTCGCCTACATGAAGCTGGAATCGCTAGTAATCGCGGATCAGCATGCCGCGGTGAATACGTTCCCGGGCCTTGTACACACCGCCCGTCACACCATGAGAGTTTGTAACACCCAAAGCCGGTGGGGTAACCTTTTAGGAGCTAGCCGTCTAAGGTGGGACAAATGATTAGGGTGAAGTCGTAACAAGGTAGCCGTAGGAGAACCTGCGGCTGGATCACCTCCTTTCTAAGGAAATGTGCGAAAGCACAACGGAATACACAAGTTAAAACTTTGTTTAGTTTTGAGAGGTCTACT
>NZ_RHNU01000062.1 GCF_003946015.1 Companilactobacillus insicii | reverse complement strand
CAACTCGTACCTTGAAAACTGGATACTAAGAAATAATGAATTAAAAGAAACACCGAAAACTGCGCGACAAACCACTTTAGTGGTGTTTGTCAAGGTTAAGTTATAAAGGGCGCACGGTGGATGCCTAGGCACTAGGAGCCGATGAAGGACGTAACTAACGACGATACGCCTCGGGGAGCTGTAAGTAAGCTTTGATCCGGGGATCTCCGAATGGGGGAACCCAATCATCGTAATGGATGATTACTTATATGTGAATACATAGCATATTAAGAGGAAGACGCAATGAACTGAAACATCTAAGTAGTTGCAGGAAGAGAAAGAAAATTCGATTCCCTGAGTAGCGGCGAGCGAAACGGGAAGAGCCCAAACTAAAGAGCTTGCTCTTTAGGGTTGTAGGACTGGCGTTATGAGAAAAAAAGCAAGTATAGCTGAACAACTTGGAAAAGTTGGCCAAAGAGAGTGAAAGCCTCGTAAGCGAAATACAAACTACTCTAGCCGGGATCCTGAGTACGGCGGGACACGAGAAACCCCGTCGGAATCTGGGAGGACCATCTCCCAAGGCTAAATACTCCCTAGTGACCGATAGTGAACCAGTACCGTGAGGGAAAGGTGAAAAGTACCCCGGAAGGGGAGTGAAATAGATCCTGAAACCGTGTGCCTACAAGTAGTCAAAGCCCGTTAAGGGGTGATGGCGTGCCTTTTGTAGAATGAACCGGCGAGTTACGTTTACATGCGAGGTTAAGCAGAAAATGCGGAGCCGTAGCGAAAGCGAGTCTGAATAGGGCGCTTTAGTATGTAGATGTAGACCCGAAACCAAGTGACCTACCCATGTCCAGGCTGAAAGTGTGGTAAAACGCACCGGAGGGCCGAACCCATGTATGTTGAAAAATGCTGGGATGAGGTGTGGGTAGCGGTGAAATTCCAAACGAACTTGGAGATAGCTGGTTCTCTCCGAAATAGCTTTAGGGTTAGCCTCGGGGATTAGGATCATGGAGGTAGAGCACTGTTTGGACTAGGGGCCCGTCTTGGGTTACTGAATTCAGATAAACTCCGAATACCATTGATCTATACCCGGGAGTCAGACGATGAGTGATAAGATCCACCGTCGAAAGGGAAACAGCCCAGATCACCAGTTAAGGTCCCAAAATTCATGCTAAGTGGAAAAGGATGTGGAAACGCATAGACAACTAGGATGTTGGCTTAGAAGCAGCCATTCATTCAAAGAGTGCGTAATAGCTCACTAGTCGAGTGATTCTGCGCCGAAAATGTACCGGGGCTAAGCATGATACCGAAACTGTGGATGCATCGTAAGATGCGTGGTAGGAGAGCGTTGTAAGAGCATTGAAGCTGTACCGTGAGGAGCAGTGGAGTTCTTAGAAGTGAGAATGCCGGTATGAGTAGCGAAAGATCAGTGAGAATCTGATCGGCCGAAAGACTAAGGTTTCCTGGGGAAGGCTCGTCCTCCCAGGGTTAGTCGGGGCCTAAGATGAGACCGAGAGGTGTAATCGATGGATAACGGGTTGATATTCCCGTACTAGTTTATTTTGTTTGAACGATGGAAGGACGCAGGAGGATGATGTGTGCACACAGCTGGAAAAGTGTGTTCAAGCAGTAAGTCTTGGTAAGAGTCAAATGCTTTTACCTATAAGGACAAGCTGTGATGAGGAGCGAAATTTAAGTAGCGAAGCACAGTAACTCACACTGCCGAGAAAAGTTTCTAGTTAGAAATAAACTACCCGTACCGCAAACCGACACAGGTAGTCGAGGAGAGAATCCTAAGGTCAGCGAGTGAACTCTCGTTAAGGAACTCGGCAAAATGACCCCGTAACTTCGGGAGAAGGGGTGCTGGTGTAACAGCCAGCCGCAGTGAATAGGCCCAAACAACTGTTTATCAAAAACACAGGTCTCTGCTAAATCGTAAGATGACGTATAGGGGCTGACGCCTGCCCGGTGCTGGAAGGTTAAGAGGATCAGTTAGCGTAAGCGAAGCTGAGAATTGAAGCCCCAGTAAACGGCGGCCGTAACTATAACGGTCCTAAGGTAGCGAAATTCCTTGTCGGGTAAGTTCCGACCCGCACGAAAGGCGTAATGATTTGGGCACTGTCTCAACGAGAGACTCGGTGAAATTATAATACCCGTGAAGATGCGGGTTACCCGCGACAGGACGGAAAGACCCCATGGAGCTTTACTGTAGCTTGATATTGAGTTTTTGTGTGACATGTACAGGATAGGTAGGAGCCGTTGAAGTCGGAACGCTAGTTTCGATCGAGGCATTGGTGGGATACTACCCTTGTTATATGAAAACTCTAACCTACACCATTTAGCGTGGTGAGGGACAGTGTCTGGTGGGCAGTTTGACTGGGGCGGTCGCCTCCTAAAATGTAACGGAGGCGCTCAAAGGTTCTCTCAGAATGGTTGGAAATCATTCATAGAGTGTAAAGGCACAAGAGAGCTTGACTGCGAGACTGACAAGTCGAGCAGGGACGAAAGTCGGACTTAGTGATCCGGTGGTACCATATGGAAGGGCCATCGCTCAACGGATAAAAGCTACCCTGGGGATAACAGGCTTATCTCCCCCAAGAGTTCACATCGACGGGGAGGTTTGGCACCTCGATGTCGGCTCATCGCATCCTGGGGCTGTAGTCGGTCCCAAGGGTTGGGCTGTTCGCCCATTAAAGCGGTACGCGAGCTGGGTTCAGAACGTCGTGAGACAGTTCGGTCCCTATCCGTCGCGGGCGTAGGAAATTTGAGAGGAGCTGTCCTTAGTACGAGAGGACCGGGATGGACATACCTCTGGTGTACCAGTTGTGCCGCCAGGCGCATCGCTGGGTAGCTACGTATGGACGGGATAAACGCTGAAAGCATCTAAGTGTGAAGCCCCCCTCGAGATGAGATTTCCCATTCCTTTATGGAAGTAAGATCCGTTAGAGATTATGACGTAGATAGGCTGCGGGTGGAAGTGTAGCGATACATGGAGCTGAGCAGTACTAATAGATCGAGGACTTAACCGAGTAAGTGGTTTGAAGTGTTTTAGATAATTCATTTGATTAGTATCTAGTTTTGAAGGTACGAGATAGAATAGTGTGGTGGCGATGGCAAGAAGGATACACCTGTTCCCATGCCGAACACAGAAGTTAAGCTTCTTTACGCCAAAAGTAGTTGGTGGGAAACTACCCGCGAGGATAGGAAGCTGCCACGC
>NZ_RHNU01000061.1 GCF_003946015.1 Companilactobacillus insicii | reverse complement strand
GGCATAAAAAAATCCACACCATTTCTAGTGTGGAAATTGCTCTAAGATGTCTCACCAATACTATTTGACATAGAGCCATAAAAATTTATCTTATAAACTAAAATACGAGAAAGATTTGCTTTATTCTCTATGAAATTAAAACACCAACACTTAGGAAAATTAAAATCAAAATGACGATTGTAACCAACAGCTTCATAACAAACTTAATCCACTTATCAAAACCAATATTAACCATTGAAAGTGAAACTAAAATTAAGCCTGTTGGTGCAATCAGTCCTATCAGTCCTTGTCCCCAGTTATAAGCATCAATAATTAATGCACGGTCAATCCCAACAACATCTGCTAGAGGTGCCATGATTGGCATTGATAATACAGCAAGTCCTGATGATGATTGAATGAAGAAACCTAAAATAATATAAACAAAGAATAATACACAAATAAATAGAATATTATTCATTCCACTGATTTGATTACTAAAGTAATTCATAATCGTATCGCTAACATAACTATTTTCCATCACGATACCTACTGAACGTGCTAAACCAACAGTTAGTGCGACACCAAGTAAATCTCCAGCTCCTGAAACAAAGCTTTGAACAAATTTCTTCTCACCTAAACCTGCAACAAATATTAATACATATGTTACAGCTAAGAAGACAACAGCTATTTCTGTGAAATACCAACCTAGTTGTTGAACACCCCAAATCATAACAACGAAACCTAATGCAAAGACAATTAATGATAACTTCTGACGTAGTGTGAATACTTTTTCTTCCGTCATTTCTTCATCTAAAAATTGTTTACGATCCGATTCCATTTGATCGGCAACCAATGAATTAGAAGGATCTTTACGTACTTTTTCACCATATCTAATAGTATAAATAATTGAAATTCCGACCGCAGCTACCCACATTAAGACTCTGAGTGGCATACCGTCTGTAAAAGTAATACCGGCAGCATTTGAAGCGATAACAGTTGAAAACGGATTAATTGTGGAACTCATGGTACCAATAGCTGTTCCCAAATAAACCGTCGCGATAGCCGTCAGCGTATCATACCCTGCCAGTAAGAATATTGGGATTAAGATTGGATAGAATGCAATTGTTTCTTCAGCTAATCCAAAAGTAGTACCTCCCAATGCAATCAATGACATAACTATGATAATAAGCCATTTTTGCTTACCATTTAAAATTTCCGATAGACGCTTCATTCCCGCATCCATCGCACCAGTGGCATTAACTATTCCAATAACACCACCTAATATAAGAATAAAGACAATAATATCAACACTATCTACAATTCCTTGAACTTGCGCAGTTAGAAATTGATTTATGGTGCCAAATACACCACGTTTCGGTTTCTTAATTCCCTCATAAGAATTAGGAATAGCCGCAGGCCGATAAATAGTACCATCCTTAAACTTAGACAATTTGATATTTATTTTATATTTATCAAGTGTCTTTTTGGTTGCAGGCTCCTCTTTCGTTTTACCCTTAGGATTAGTAATCACAAAAGCATTACTTTCTGAACTATATTCAAGGGTCGAATATTTACATGAAGGTATAAAGAAAGTTAAAGCTTGAACCGCAATTAAAACAATGACTATGACCGTATAGGCCGACGGAAAGGCGTGTTTTTTCTTTTTCGTAGTAGCCATGATTTAATACCCCTTTTTAAAATTTGACTAAACACATTTAGTCCCATTTAAAAGTATATCATAGGTCATGCAAGCACTTACATAGATATTGTGAATTATTTATCTTTAGAAACAACAAAATTACGAATAAATTTATACCGCTTACTGCGACTGGAAGAATAAAAGTACCCAAAAATACTGAAGAAAATTGCACCAATCAAATTAACAAATAAATCCTTCATTGTATCAATCAGTCCAATGTCTAGATAACCGTTTTTAATTACAATATTTTTATCATCTGAAGTATGAATCGTTGTGCGGTCGATATTATTCACATGTTTGACCGTATTAGGCCGCTTAGCTAATTCAACACTATTAACTTTTTGGATGATTCGGTCCTTCTGCATGTCGGTATTCAGCCACTGATCAGCTGTAAACTCACCAAATTCCCACATCACACCAATCGTCATTGAAAAACAAAATGAAGTTAAAGCAATAAAGATTGGCGTCAATCTAATTGAACCCATTCCCTCATTCAATAAATATATAGACGAGAAGCCCACTCCAGCTGCCAAGAAACCATTCAGAGTGTGCAAACCAGTATCCCAAAAAGGTAAATAGCCATAAAAATCACTGAGTTCCCCTAAAATTGTTGAACTAAAAATAAAGGAAATAATTACAAATTCTAAAATATCTGGAATCATAATCTTGAATTGATTCTCAATAATTGCCGGAGTCTCAAAGAGGACCAGAGTTAAAATGACAATGAACATCTCATTACCACGACCCATAGCTGCTTCACTGATCAACATCCCTATAGCAATCAGTCGATACAAAATATAAATAAATTTTACAAACTTACTAGCATCATTCGTTGATCTTCCTAGAAAACTGACTATCTTCATCCCAACACCTCAATTCTTGGTAATGTTATTTTAATCAAAAACTTCAAGAAGTTATCCTGGACAACTTCATTAAATTTTATCTGAATCCATCTCTTTAAAGTATGACTTAAAATAAAGACCGTCAAGTCTTTTTCTCTTACCAGTTTCTGGATTGTCTCTCTTATTTCAATAATTTCAGCTAGAACTTTATGTTAACCGTATTTTTTTACCAGACCGTTAACCTTTTAAAATCTATCATAATTAACTGACCAGAAAGTAGAAAAAAATTGTAAAGAAAAAGACATTCACTATTTACTAGCGAATGTCTTATACTACCAGCTGCCATGTGACACCAAATTTATCAGTCAGCCAAGTTGCTCTTTCATATTCACAGATTGGTTCAGGTCCCATAATTACAGTTCCTTCTGAGGATAATGCTTCAAAGATCTCATCAAATTCATCTTCAGAACTACATTCAACCATTAAAGAAAATGACCAATTGGGTTCAGGCGCAGGACAATTACGTTTCATATCAACAAAATTTACGTCCATCCCCTCAATATTCAGAACTCCTTGAAATACTTTATTATTATCATCTGCTTCATCAAACTTATTCTTCTGTGTAATTTTTGCATTAGGTATAACTTCTGAATAATAGCGCATGGCTGATTCTGAATTACCATTTAGAGCAATGAATGGTGTAATCGATTTCATTATTGTCATCTCCCATTTGTCGAAGAGAATAACATATTCTTGAAACATAGCTTTATCAAAATGTCTTAAAAATTTATTTATAAATTATTTTGATGAGCTATTTCTTTTTAGTTTTTATTATTGACAATTGTTCGGTACCGAATTATAATCTTTCTTGAATCAAAAGTTCGGTACCGAACAAAAAAAGAAATGAGGAAAATAATATGAGTAAATTAACAGATGATTTGATGAAACAATTAAGATTCATAAGTGAAGCCAGCAACAATTTTATGCATCAGAAAAAGCAAAGATTAACAGGTCAGCAACGTGTTCTAGCAATACTTAGATTGGAAGATGGCCTCAGTCAAAGATATTTAACTGAAGTACTTGATCTACGCCCTAGTTCAGTTGCGGAACTGTTAAAGAAGTTGGAAACAAACGGTGACATCCTTCGAAAGGAAGATGAAAACGACAAACGTACTAAATTAGTCTATCTAACGGATTCTGGTCGTAAAAAAGCTGAAGATAATGCCTCTCTTAAAGACGAAGATTACAGTGAGACATTCTTTGCTGGACTTAACGATGAAGATCAAAAGATTTTTAGCGATAATCTAACAAAGATTGCTAATGGTTGGGATGAAGATTTCAAACAAAAAGCCGATAAGTTTGTTGATCCAATGGATCGCATGCAACAAATGCAAAAAGTCCATGAAAGCATGATGGAAAAATTCGGTGATGATTGGCAAGATATGTCACCAGAGGATATGCGACATCAGATGAGAAAACAGATGCGTAAAGCTATGAAAGATGGTGATTTATCTGCAAATTATGGCATGGGATTTATGCCAGGTATGATGATGGGTAGAGGTTGTGATCATCATATGGGACATCGACCAAGTAATTTTAGATTTTAATAACATCAGAGGATAGATACAATGCGCAATGAAGCAATTATGAGACAAGATTTACCACGTTCGAAGGGAAATCTTAGATTTAAAGAGTTTTTACAATTAATCAACAGCGTTAATCCTAAAAAAGGAATTTTTATACTGGGCATAATATTAAGCCTAGTAACTAGTGGCGCCAGCTTGGTCGTTCCACAATTGACCAAGGGACTTGTTGATACTAGTCAGTTAGCCAAAATAGATGGAAAAATGTTGGCGATATTGCTATTGGCGTTCGCAATTCAATTAGGGTTTGGAACAATCGGTGGTTTTCTACTTCGTTATGTTGGTGAAAGTGCTGTAAAAACCTTAAGAGAAAGACTTTGGAGTCATCTATTAAAATTACCTGTCGATTACTTTGACGACCACAAATCAGGAGAAAGTAGTTCTCGCTTAGTTAATGACACTTCTGTTATCAAGGAATTAGTTACTTCACAATTTCCTAACTTTATCACTGGTGGAATTCAACTAATTGGTTCAATGATAATATTATTTCTGATGGATTGGAAAATGGCGGCAATTATGTTCAGTGCTGTTCCTATATTTACACTAATATTATTACCCGTTGGCCGTATTTTATCCAAATTAGGACGCCAATTACAAGCGGCAACTGCGGACTTTAATGCCGATGCTAGTGAAAAATTATCAGAAGTTCGTCTGATTAAATCAAGTAATGGCGAACATTTTGAAAAAATCACCGGTGGTAACTTTATCAACAATATATTTAAATTAGGTGTCAAAGATGCGAAGGTTGAAGCTATTCTTCAACCCATTATGACAACCGCAATGTTAGGTATATTTGTAGGTATCTTAGGTTACGGTGCGGTGAGGGTTCAAGCTGGTACTATGACTAGTGGAGCATTAGTTGCTTTTCTACTTTATTTATTCAATATCATAGCTCCGGTTACTAGTTTTGCCACATTTTTCTCACAAGTTCAAAAGGCAATGGGATCCACTGAACGTGTTCAAGAGATTTTAAATACTGATCTGGAACCAGTTAATGATGGCGAAACGATTGATGTTGAAGGTAAAACAATTATTGCAAATAATTTATCATTCAGCTATGAGCATGATCATCCAATTCTAACCAATGTTACATTTGATGCAAAACCTAACACGGTTATTGCTTTTGCAGGACCTAGTGGTGGTGGTAAATCTACCCTATTCTCATTATTGGAAAGATTCTACGAACCAGATAGTGGCCAAATCACCATTGGAAACCACAATATTCAAAACATCAATATTTCAAATTGGAGATCCCAAATAGGATACGTATCGCAAGACAGTGCTGTATTTGCCGGTAGTATACGTGATAATCTTCAATATGGATTAGACAAAAAACTATCGGACAAAGAATTATGGCACGGTCTAGAATTAGCCTATGCTGACAAATTTGTTAAAGATTTTCCAGAACAATTAGATACTCAAATTGGTGAACGTGGTGTTAAATTATCTGGTGGTCAAAAGCAACGAATAGCTATTGCTCGTGCATTCTTACGTAATCCAAAAGTATTAATGCTAGACGAAGCAACTGCTAGCTTAGATTCAGAATCTGAAGAAAAAGTTCAACGTGCTTTGGACCAATTAATGATTGGCCGAACTACTCTAGTAATTGCCCATAGACTATCAACAATTGTCGGTGCTGATCAAATATACTTCATTGAACACGGACAAGTGACTGGTCATGGAACACACGAAGAATTAATAAATAATCATCAGCTCTATGCACAATACGTAAATGAACAGATGGTTAGCTAGAGTGTCAACCAAACACGGACAGCTTTCTGGCATTAAGGCAAATAGCTCCAGTAACCCGATTTTGGATTCTTTCTCCAGTTTGGTTACAGAATCGAATATAAAAAAGCTAGATATTTTTTCCTGGTATGAAGTGCCCTACAATTGTTAGACAAGAAATCTAACGATTGTAGGGCATTTTTTATGACAAAATATGATCCAATCTT
>NZ_RHNU01000060.1 GCF_003946015.1 Companilactobacillus insicii | reverse complement strand
CGAACACAGAAGTTAAGCTTCTTTACGCCAAAAGTAGTTGGTGGGAAACTACCCGCGAGGATAGGAAGCTGCCACGCAATTCAGTTGGAGGTCTGTTAATTCAGACCTCCTTTTTTTGTCGTCAAAATGTAATATAATAAAATACGAAAACTCTATACTTATTTAATATTAGGCGTAAAATATTTTAATGATACAAGTGTATTAAAATTCTTTTTATCTAATTAATTTTTATATTTATTGTCAAAAAATTCACCTATATTACTTAGGTTGGGAATTGAATGTAAAAAAAGTAAAATAATGGTTACTAAGTTTTATTTTTTTTGCTTTCATCAGTAATAAATTTATTAATTTTATTAATAAAAACAAGTGTAATTTTTTACTATGATATAATTTATTTAACCTGGGGGTGGCATTATTGGATAGTTTTACTGACTTATTCTTATCTAAATCGGAAATAGAAAAAATTCAATTGTTTAATAAGATCAAATTGATCAGAACTACACAATTGGCTAGTGCCGATCTAATCGGTACGTATCGCAATCGTAATATAGTTGTGAAAGACATTAATCTACGTAAGGCTGCTTATCAAATGAATAAGAGCTACGGAAGTGTCTATAATACTTTCTTAGGAATTCAAGAAGATTTCTATGATATATTGGGTAAAAAAGATTACTCAGTTGAAGAAATGTTCACTGTGACGCGCGACGGTTACCATGCGTATTTGACTACAAGATCTGATGGTTATCTCTTCTTAGATGCAATTGTTAAAGGAAAAGAAACATCATTTAAACAATTCTACACAGATCTTAATAGTAGTAAAGCTACGGTATTGCGCCACTTGAAACCTGTAAGAAGTTATTTGAAGCGATTTGGTGTACGAATCGCTTATGAACCTATGCGCTTTGTCGGCGATGAGGAAGCTATTCGTTTAGCCATTGCCGCATTGTATTGGAATGCTACAAGAGGATTTGTCTGGCCATTTGAGGACTTTACAAAGGAAACTGCCTTTAAGGTAGTTGATATTGCATTAGATAAGTATCGTATGAAGCCAACAAATCAAATTACTAAATTATTCTATGCATATGTAGTTATGGCTCATCTATATAGAATTATCGGTGGTAACCATATGCAAAATATGGATGCTTTGAATGTGATTAATTATCCATTCCCTAATATCTTTGAGGGTGCTAGTGAAATGCTTGAAGGTGACACTGGTAGTCCAAAGGTTAGAGAATTAAAACGTGCAATTAAGGAAGATGTTAGCTATGAGGAGCAAATGTTCCAATCAGCAGATTTTTACATTCTATTAATGTGCGTTCCAACTACTTTCGAAGTTTCAGATGAATACTTACAATCTGTATCTAAGCAGTTAGTTAGATATAATCCATTATTTGCAAACTTTATAGATGATTTCTTGGAACTTATTCCAATCGATGTAGAGCAAACAATTTCAGACATGGCTCTATCACATAAAGAATTTTTGCGTTACAAGTACAATCTAACTACTTGTATCATTGGCGTATTAGCCTTGGATCGTAATTATATGGAAATCTTGAACTTATATTCTGGATTTGGAGACGCAATTAGTAAGATTAATGATGAGAATTTGGAGAGCAAGATTGATTCTACTGTTCAACATTTGATGTTACGTGATAAGTACAATTCACTTAAAGGTAAATCAAAGGCTATTTCAGAGGCTATTTATGCTATTGCTTACCGTTTCTTCTCACTATACAACAAGGATATTCAAGTTAAGATTTACTTGGAATTAGAATCATTCTTCTTAGTTTATTCTGATCTTTCAGTGACATTACAGTCATTGCCATATGCCAAGATCGTTAGTGATCCACGTGAGGCAGATATTATTGTGACTGCTAATAGTGACAATTTACCTGAAGACCAGATGCGTAAAGACGCTTGTGTCTATCGTTGGATGTATAATGGTGTCGATGGACAAATGGGTGGCCTATTAAATCTTATTTATAAAATTTGGACAGAAGAAAAAGTTACACAGAATCCAAATCTTTAGTTTCATTTTGGTTGCTTTTTTTCTGAAAACATATTATGATGTAACTCGTGCGATGAGTCGAGAGCCGTCGAATTAGGACGGCACTTGTGGTAGGGTATCAAGCAACACTCGCAGGATTAGTGAGCGATATCTTCAGAAATTGTGTGAACCAATTGTCTGATTACTCATTAGAGTACTACCGTTTAAACCATGGTTGATTATGCCATGGTTTTTTTATTGCTAAAAATATAAAAAAATTTATCGAAGAGGTGAGAAAGATGCGTGCTCAAAGAATTTGGCTATTAATATTGAACATTACTTTTAATATGGTGATGGGGTTTATTTTGCCGGTCAATACGATTTTTATTCACAAGAATTTACATGAATCATTGACGACAGCGGGATTGGCTTTGATGGCTTATTCGATTTTTATGATGATTGGAAATGCCCTAGGTGGAGTTTTGTTTGATCGTTTTTCTAGGAGAGGAACACTTTATACTGGTTATATAATTGCAATTGCTTCATTGATTATCATGTCAATTCATCATGTATGGCCTACATATGCGTTCATGCTGGTTATTTTAGGATTTGGAATGGGATTATCATATACCGCAATTAATGCTTATACAGCCTTTGTGGCAGAGCAAATGGTAGGAGATAGTCGAACAATATTCAATATTATGTATTTGGCTGCTAATGTCGGTATTGCTGTTGGTTCAACTGCAGTTGGATTTATCTTTAAGCTCAGCATCTTTTTGACATTCTTTATTCCAGTTTTGTTATTCTTAATAAGTATTATTATTTTATTGTTTAAAGGAAATGCCTTGGATCAAACTAATGAAGCAGAACTTGAGAGACAATCTCACAACAAGTATGTTAGTTCTGATGTTGAAGATCCAAAGATAAAAATTGGTGCCAAGAGATTCAAGTTTAATTTAGTAGTTATTTGTTTATCTATCTTTATTGTTTGGTTAGGATATTCTCAATGGGATAGCAATATTTCAATCTATATGATTGATAATGGATTCTCAACACGTCAATTTGGACTTGTCTTTACATTTAACGCCGTATCACTGTTAATTATTCAACCAATAATGAATCGTGTTGCGTCGAGAGTATTTAAGTTGTTAAAGAATCAAATCTTTGTAGGAACAATCATTATGGGCTTGTCATTCACGCTATTGCCTGGTGCTAAAACTTATGGCATGTATATTTTGAGTATGTTGATACTTACAATTGGTGAATCAATTGTTTTCCCAACGATTCCAGCTTTATTAAGCAAAATGTCTACTAACAAAAATCGTGGGACATTCCAAAGTTTTTATAGTATCTTTGGTTCATTAGGACGCGCTTTGGGTCCTTATGTGGGTAGTTTAGTAATTACGATGATGTCATTTGCACATTTATTTATTGCTATTACGGTTATGATGATTGTTGTAGCATTTGCTATGGAGAGTGTTAAAGAATTAGGTTAGAGAGTGGAGAAAGCCGAGAAATCTTGAGCATTGCCTAGGATAACGTATGTGGCACGAAGTGACGCATTCGTTATCCGTAGCAAGCGCAGAGATTTGGCTTTCGCAACTCGTTTAAGGAGAAAAACTAATGACGATTATAATTTCAATCATAATCATAGTATTACTTCTGGTCGTTCTAATTCTGAACGCTCTTTTTTTATATCTTCAGAAACGTGGATCAAAAGCTTTAGGTGGAACAGCACCACAAATAAAGCGGGATCCTGGTTTGGATGAAAAAACTAATGAGTTTTTAAAGTTAAAAAAAGACATTTGGATGATAAAATCAAAGTTTAACGGAAATAAATTGGTCGGCTGGTTCACTCAAAATAATTCAGATGTGACTGTTATTTTGGTTCACGGTTTTGCGGTAGATCATACATCACTCAATATCCATGCTCAGTTATTTAATAATTTAGGATATAATGTCTTGCAGATTGATAATCAAGCTGCAGGTCAGAGTGAAGGCAAATATATGGGGTATGGTTATATCGAGAGTCGTGATTTAATCGATTGGATCAATGAAGTTGTAGCGCGTCGCCCAGATGATAAGATTGTCTTGTTTGGTGCTTCAATGGGTGCGGCAACTGTTATGTTGACATCAGGGGAGTCATTACCTGATAATGTGAGAGCAGTCATTGAGGATTCAGGCTATACTAGTGCAGAGGATATTCTTAGTTATCATTGTCAAAAGCGCTATAAAATAAAGGGACTATGGCTTATAAAGGGAGCTTCAATCATTTCCAAGATTCGAGCCGGTTTCTTTTATGGTCAAGCTGATTGCCAAAAGGCGTTAGCTAAGAATCATTTACCTGTTTTATTTATGCATGGAGCAAATGATTTTACAGTGCCAATTGAAATGGAAAAAAAGTTATCCACCTGTGGAAACTTTTCTAGAATGGTTTATGATAGTTTGGGTGTTCATATAAGAAGTTATTATGTCGATTCAAAGAAATATCAGACAACTGTGGAAAAGTTTTTGGAACGTTATCTTTAGGAGGAAGTTATGAAAATCAAAATTAATGATTTTATTGAAAAAGTTACAGAAGGAACATTTAATCAAACTAGTTTGGAAGTTAGCAAAGACGACTTGCTACAAGAATCTCCTTGGGCATTGAACAAGGCCAAAGAACAAATGGATAAAGATCTTTCTGAAAACAAATTGTCACAAATTATGATTCACGTAGTTGATTCAGAATTTCCAATTGATTTTTATGTAGAATCCGGTGTTATTAATTTACCATTTGATGATGCAAAAAAAGTGACACATTTCTTCGATGACGATGATGAAGTTGAAACTAAAGTTTATTTATCTACTCGTTGTGATTATTTAAATGCTTCGAGATTTCACATTGATTTGATTTCAGAAAATGAAATAAATGATACAGAAATTAAACAAACTATGAGTATAATGAAAGAGAACTATGAAACTTCTGCTGAAAATTTCAAGAATAAAGATGAAAACGAAGTAGAGAAAGAAGATTAATTATGAATTCAATGTTGCTACTATTAGTTATGGGAATAGCAGCGGGTTGTCTTGGTGCCGTTTTAGGTATTGGTGGAGGGATGATCATAACGCCAATTTTGACGATTATGATGGGTCTTGATATTAAATATGCTATTGGTGCCAGTATCATCTCTGTTATTGCTACTAGTTCCGGATCCACAATCGCCTATCTAAAGGATGATATGCTGAATCTTCGTGTGGCTATGTTCTTGGAAATCGCCACCACAGTTGGTGCCATTATGGGTGCTTTATTAGTCGGAGTTTTCTCCAGTACTTTCTTATATGTTCTTTTTGGTTTCTTCTTACTTTATTCAACTTACAATATGATTCGTAAGCTAATGGATAAAAAAGGTGAATCAATCTATACTGGCGATGATAAAATTGTTAACAAACTTAATTTAGCCAGCACTTATTATGATAAAGCTGAACAAAAGCAAGTTGATTATTCAATGAAAAATGTTCCTGGTGGTTTTATCATGATGTGGGCTGCTGGTCTTGCCAGTGGATTGCTTGGTATTGGTAGTGGTGCTTTCAAAGTTATTGCTATGGATACAATTATGAAGATGCCGCTTAAGCCTTCAAGTGCAACTAGTAACTTGATGATGGGTGTTACAGCTGCTGCTAGTGCTACGGTTTATTTCTTTAATGGTTCGATCAGACCAGATATTGCTGGACCATTGGCAATCGGTGTTCTAGTTGGAGCTTTAATCGGTGCACGTGTAATGCAAGTATTGAAACCTAGAATTATTAGAATGATTTTTGTTCCTATTATCTTATATATGGGAGTACAAATGGTTCTTAAAGGATTTGGGGTGAACTTCTAATGCCTGATAAAAAAACAGATATTAAATCAATGCATGAGGAAACACGACAAGTTGAACTAGTGATTGGTAAGATACTTCGTATTGGCGTTATAACTTCCGCAATCGTTGTAATGATTGGAATCATTATGTATTTCATCAACGGTGGTGGCGGTTATGACGGAAACTTTCCTAGAAGATTTTCTGCAATATTTTCAGGAATAGCTGCTGGTAAGTCGTACGCCGTTATTATGTTGGGAATCTTTTTGTTGATCCTAACACCAGTTCTTCGTGTTGTTGTTTCAATCTATGCCTTTTATAAAGAACATGATAATTTATACGTTATTATTACAACTGCAGTTTTAATTATTTTGATATTTGCTATGATGATGGGATATCGTAGTTAAGATTTAAAAAACGGCTCTTTGTCAAATAGTATTGATGAATGATTTTTGGCCTATGGGCATCCTCAATGAGGATGCCTATTTTTATGCAC
>NZ_RHNU01000006.1 GCF_003946015.1 Companilactobacillus insicii | reverse complement strand
TTTTCTACTTTTGAATCTAGGATAACCTTTGTGTTCTCTAAAGAACTTCTTAAATGCTTCTGAAAGATCTTTATTAGTACATTGAAGACTAGTGCTTTCAACTTGTTTCAAGTATGGATATTCCTTCTTCAGCAGTGGAAGAAGAATATTCATATCATATTGAGATACAAACTTACAATCAGGATTATTATCATAACGTTCCTTTTGCATAGCTAACATCATATTCCAAACCTTACGCACACAGCCAAAATTCATTGCGATACGTTCAATTTGAAATTGAGTAGGATATATACGAAGTTTCATTCCTTTCAGTCCCATATGTTCACCTCCTATCTGCTATAATGTAGGTATATTATAGCATCGATGGAGGAACGCATGATAGTAAAAGGTCGAACAAAAGTATATGATTTTAACTTCAACCTATTGTGGGTAACGAAGTATAGAAAACAGATATTTGTGAACGATATAAGGAAAAATGACATGAAAAATATTCTTCTAAAAATATCGGAAAACTATGGAGTTGAAGTCAATAATATTGAAGTCATGCCTGACCATATTCATATGATGATAAGTTTTCCTCCAGACATGACACCATCTTCAGTAGTTAAGTCATTAAAAGGAGCATCAGCAAGAATGTGGTTCAAGATCCACCCTGAAACAAAGAAACAACTTTGGGGTGGACACCTTTGGTCACCAAGCTACTTTATGAGTACATTAGGTAATGTGTCTAAAGAAATCGTTAGTCAATACATAGATTCACAAATAACAAAATTTAATAACGGGAAACCGACAGGAAAAAAATAAGTTACTCAAGACATTGATTCATCTCAGCAACGAATTGCCGAGTTTTCTCAATTAGCAACTTTTATAAATTAAGAACTTTAAATCCTGAAGTTTTTTCATATTACAAAAAATTTCATCCTCTGTTTCCATAAATATATCCTCCCAACCTTTAACTAATTACGAAGATATTCTAGCATTTCATCGCGACACTATTTGTCGTAAAAAAGTGCAATAAAAAAAGACATCCTTAATTAGAATGTCTTTACTATCTATACTAATTTTCCACTATCCATAAACTTCTTAACATCAGGTTGTACGTGTTCATATTTCTCACGTGCTCCTTCAAAGTCAACGAAGTATAACTTGTACCAAGTTAAGAAAGTGAAGATTGTCCATACTCGACGACGAGCATCGATTTTACCTTCATAGTTATCAAGTAGTAACTTCAAGATCTTATCTTGGTCAAACAAATCTTTGACCCACTCTTCACTAAACAAAGCGCGAACCTTATTGTAATACTTTTCTTCACGTAACCATGCCTTAACAGGTACTGGGAATCCTAACTTAGGACGGTTAGCCCAATCCTCTGGCAAGTGCTTCAAGGCTGCTTGACGCAAAGCCCACTTAGTACCCTTACTATTGAATAGCATCTCTGTTGGAATAGTATTTGCTAATTCAGCAACTTTTTTATCCAAGAAAGGTACACGTAATTCCAATGAATGAGCCATTGAAATTTTGTCAGCCTTTTGCAAAATATCGTTTAACATAAAATGATGCAAGTCGATGTATTGCATTTGCTTAACAGCATCAGCATCTTTAACACGTTGGAAGTCTCTTTGATATTCATCATTAACCGTCTTATCGTTACGGTAAGCTGGTTTCAAAATATTATTTGCTTGGCGTGATGTAAAAATAACTGGTTGATCTAAATCGTATACAACTGATTCACCAGTGTAAAACTTAGCTGGATCACCTAGCCAAGTGTACATATGTACTTTACCTGGGAATGAAGGCATTTTATGAATTCCTTTGGCTAAGGTATAGCGAGCACCCTTAGGTAATTTTTTCAAGGCACTTGTAACATGCTTGATAACCTTACTCTCAGTATGCATACCATAGTTCAAATATCCGGCAAATAATTCATCGGCACCTTCACCTGATAGAACAACAGTAACTTTCTTACGAGCCAAACGACATAAGTACCACAATGGAATAACTGATGGATTACCATCTGGTTCATCCATATGATATTGCATTTCGGCAAAATCATTAAAGGCTTCATCACCTGAAACTGTTGTCTTATTAAAGTTTAATCCTTCACGATTTGCTAACTCTTCAGCAGCTGTTGCCTCATCAAAAGGTCCATTATCGAAGTTAACACTGAACACCTCATGAGGTTTCAAAACAGATGTAACGTAACTTGAATCGACACCCTCGGACAAGAAACTTCCGACTGGAACATCGGCAACGTTATGCATATTAATTGATTCTTGCACCGTTTTATCAATTTCATCGATAGTTTCTTGTTCAGTTCTAGTCTTGTTAATATCGTATTTAGCATCCCAATATTTATGAGTTGTGAACTTATTGTCTTTTAATTCAAACCAGTGACCTGCTGGGAATCGATAAACTCCCTTAAAGAATGTCTCATGCAAATCATTATATTGATTCATCAAGTATGATTTTAAGGCTCTCTCATTCAATTCTTTCTTGAAATGAGGGTGCTCTAAGAATGACTTGATCTCTGAACCAACAATAAATGTTTCTCCGTGTTTGTAATAATAAAGCGGTTTGATTCCAAAGAAATCTCTAGCACCATATAGTGCTTTTTTATTATCATCCCAAATTAGGTAAGCGAACATACCACGAACTCTGTTCAAAGTACCTTCCATACCCCATTCTTCATAACCATGTAATAATACTTCAGTATCAGCTTTAGTTTTAAATGTGTGACCCTTTTCTAATAACTCTTCACGAAGTTCTTTAAAATTATAAATTTCACCGTTGAAAGTGATAATAATTGATCCATCTTCGTTTGATAAAGGTTGTGCCCCACCGTTTAAATCAATAATACTAAGTCGGCAAAATCCCATAGCAATTTGATCATTAACAAAATGGCCACCACCATTAACATTAGGTCCACGGTGACGAACCATTTCCATCATGGACTCAATCGTCGATTCCTTTTGCATAGTTGCAAAATCGCTAAAGGTAATAATTCCACACATTGATTGTTTCCTCCATCTTTTTTAAAACGTACGTCTTTGAAAGATTCTTATTTAGTAACAATTAATTCTTGAAGTTCTATTATATCATCAATAAATTTATCATTAGTGAAACTTTCTTAGTTAATGATAGACGATTCGTCATAATTATCCAAGGAACTTTTAAATAGTAAGCCCTTTTATTTTAATATCATCCTAATTTATAAGTACAAAAATTTCAAACTATTAAGAATGAGTTTATTTTATTAATCTACCTATCTTATAAATGGTTAATGAACTATAAACTTTTTATACTTTAAAATGAACATAACTTGAAAAGTTGGAATTTTATTACCCTCACCAATTGTAACTGTGATACCATTTAAAAATGAAGATTCATTTGGTTTTATTTATTCAAACTACAAATTGATGAAATAATAATTAGGGGATGCAAGATGGTAAAAACGGAAACTTTTATGCCGATAATTCTGGGGACCGATAATAACGCATATGGCATTGCACGTTCATTGCATGAAGCTTTTCATATTAAACCGACCTGTTTTGGCCGTGGTAATCTGATAATGACTCGTGATTCCAAAATCTTAAACGTTATTGTTAAGGATTTTTCAAACGATGAAGAATTCGTTAAGGCAATTAGTGAAACTGGTCAAGAATTAAAGAAAACCTATCAACACTTAATTATAATTGCTGCCAGCGACCAATACGCTGAACAAGTGATTCGTAATAAGTCTAAGCTTGAGGGCCTTTTTGACGTTCCATTCATTGATCAGGAACTATTAACTTCATTAACTCACAAAGATCAGTTCTATCAACTAGCCGAAAAAACTGACTTACCAATTCCAGGAACACAACTTATCACCGCTAAAAATCATAGTGACTTTATCTCTAAGTTTGATTTTCCGGTAGCTTTGAAGCCAGCTAATACAACCGAATATCTAGGACTACATTTTGATGGTAAGAAAAAAGCTTTCATTATTGATGACGCTAAAAAGCTAACTTCAATAATTGAAAAAATCTATCAAGCTGGATATTCCGACACAATGATTTTGCAAGAATTCATTCCTGGTGATGATAGCCATATGCGCACAGTCAACGCCTACGTTGATCACAATAACCAAGTACGCATGATGGTGCTTGGTCATCCTGTTCTCGAGGATGTAACACCTAACTTAATAGGTAATTATGTTGCCATTATCAATGACTACAATGAAAAACTCTACAAACAAGTTAAGAACTTCCTAGAAACTATCAAATTCCATGGTTTCGTAAATTTTGATTTGAAATATGACGCTAGAGATGAAGAATTCAAAGCTTTTGACGTTAACGTTCGTCCAGGACGTTCAAGTTACTTCACAACTGCCAGCGGTTATAACATCTTCGCTGAAGTTGTTAAAGATGTTGCTTTGAAGGAACCTTTTACAAAGACAGTTACTGCTAAAGCTGACCACTTATGGCTTGGAGTACCTAAGAAACTAGCCGTGAAATATATCGAAGACGACGAAATCAAAGCTAAAGTTCAAAAGCTAATTAACGAGAAAAAATATTCTTATACACTCTACAATTCACAAGATAAGTCCATTAAACGTAACTGGAGATTATTTAAGTATTACCATCAATATTGGCAAAGATATCAAACATACTTTACAAACAAGGAGAACTTATAATGCCTGTACTTACAAAAGATGATCCAGAAATTACAAAATATCAAGATTATATCAAAAACGCTGATTTTACATCTGTTACTCAAACACTAGAATGGGGATACGTTAAAAGCAACTGGGATGGCTTCTACGTTTATTTAGGAGACATCGATAATCATCCTACTGCCGCCATGTCAGTTTTGACTATAAACGGCTTAGCATACTGTTCTAAGGGATATGTTGGAGATAACTTCAACGTTGATACTTTGGATGCACTAGTTAAGGAAGCCCTGCCTGCTTTGAAAGAAAGAAACTGCTTCTTATTAAGGGTTGACCCTGAAGTTCCATTCGACCAAGAATTGAGTGATAAACTAGCTGAACATGGATACGTTATGAGAAACAGAAACCTTCCATTGAGTGAAGCTCACAGTACAATTCAACCTCGGTTTAATTTCGTTATGAATATCGAGAATGCCAAACCCGAAGACGTTATCATGACATTCCATTCAAAGACACGTTACAACATTCGTTTGGCTAAACGTAAGGGTGTTACTATCGAAAGTGGCGATACGCAAGACTTCATGGATAAGTTCTATGAAACTTACAAGGTAATGAGTGACCGTCACGGTATTACATACCGTCCTAAGGCTTACTTTGACCGTATGGTTGAAGCATTCACAGGTAAAGATATGATGAGAATCTACCTTGCTTATGTTGATGGCGAAGTAATTGCCGGATCAATTTGCTTTGAATATGGCGACAAAGCTTGGTACATGTATGGTGGTAGTTTAAATTCTCACCGTAACTACATGGCACCTCACCTTCTACAATGGGCTATGATCGAACACGCCATCGCTGACGGTAAGAAACGTTATGACTTTGGTGGAATCTTCGGATTCGATGTAAGTGATGGACTTTACAAGTTCAAACATGGATTCTTCAAGGATAGCAAGTATCTAGAATACATTGGTGAAATCGACTATGTTCTAGATAAAGAACGTTACGATGGTTTTGTTAATAAGTAAAACTTTTATTGGTCTTATATCTTTCAATATTGAGAGATGTAGGACCTTTTTTCGTTAAAAAAATACCCTAACCTGATTTCAGATTAGGGTATTAAATATATATAACCTAGAAATTAAAGCATTGATGCAATTGAAGCTACACTCGATGCAATAATCAAAATAATAATAACATCAATAAATGAAATAATAATAACATCAATAAATGAAATAACTGTTCCAGCGATAGCTAATCCCTTTGGATTCTTGAATAATCCGGCAATCGAAAGTCCAGCACCAACAAACCATAACAGCCAGCCAAGGAATGGTACCCAGCCTAAGAATAAATCAACTAGAGCACACACGAATCCTGCTGTCCCCATTGGATTAGTTTGTGCCTTAGCCGTGTAGTTGTTGACAACTACATGATCTCTAGTTTGAGTTTTTTGATTTTCTTCCATAATTTTCTTCCCTATTGTTTCAATATGTAATTACATATTGAATATTACCATAAAATATATCAGTGCATACTTTATTTTTAAATAAAAAAGTCAAAATAGACATTTTATTTTAATTTTTAGAGGGGGACAAAAATACCCCAACCTGATTTTTGGTTGAGGTGATGAATGTCATTACTTATGTAAATTAACGTGGTATTTCTTTCTCTTATAACTGAAGCCTTCACCAATTACTTCGTGCGCATCGAGCACTGTAACAAAGGCCTTAGTATCAACAGCCTTGATCAATTGCTTAAGTTGAGGTATTTCTCGTGGTTGAATCATTATATAAATAATTTGTTTCTTATCATTTTGATATCCGCCTTCCGCATTTAAATACGTCCAGCCACGATCCAGCGTAATATCAATTAACTTAGTAATCTCTTGATAATGATTAGATATGATCAACACTGCCTTGGCGCGATCAGGACCTTCTTGGACAAGATCAATCATCCTTGCCAGTACAAAACTTACGATCAGCGAATACATTATGTGATAGAAGTCCAAATACGATAGCGATAGAAATAGTACCACATAATCCATAATCATTATTCCCTTGCCAGATGACATACCGAACTTCATCTGACCTACACGTGCAATAATATCACTGCCGCCAGTTGTTCCGTTGTAGCGGAAGACTAATCCAATCCCAAGTCCGGATAATACACCAGCTGCCAGGGATGACAATAATAAATCATGATGTAGTGGTAATGGTTTAATAATTGTTTGGTGAGACCAAAACATTAAAAATAATGACAAACAAACTGTCCCATAAAGTGTATAGAACATAACTCGCTTACCCAAAAAACGAAATCCAATTAATATTAGGGGGATATTAAGTACCAGGGTACTGACACCCAGATTAATGTTTAAGAAATATCGGATAATCAGTGTAATACCACTTAAGCCACCGTCGGCCAGACCATTTGGAATAGAGATCATATCCAGACTAAAGGCATAAATAGCACATCCAGACTAAAGGCATAAATAGCACATCCTAGGGTAATCATTAATAGTTCCCAACTATTGTATCTGGTCCACTTTAGTTTCATATTATCCCCTCCGATATAACTATTTAGATCAATTAATATTAATTATAGTATATGTTCATATATAAAAGAAAATAGAGTTTAAGAAATACTCCTACATAAAATTAAAGTACCCTACAATCATTAGATTTTTATCTAGTCATTGTAGGGTACTTCATATTTAATAAAAAGTAATAATTAAGATTTAAGTTTTCGTTTCAATCCTTCGAGCAAAGTTTCGGAAAAATTAATGTTTTGTTCTTCTGCCTGTTGGGCAATATCTGCGGGTAATGATGTATTTTTTCTTACGTACGGAACCTTAACTTTCAATTTGATTTTTTCGAGATCTACACTAACAAAATTAACAATGGCTTGCGGGTTCATTTTTCTAATTTCATTTATATCAGATGGTTTGGGAAGCTCTGTCAATTCGTACAATGATAATCCCAACGCTTCTGGAGCTCTATCCAGCGCCTCGGCTAAACTATTTCCATAAGTTAAAGTATCCGGTACATCAGGAAATTCTACACTATATACACCTTTTTTATTTTCCGAATCATCGAATATAGCTGGGTACACTACCAATCTTTTTTTCATACTTATGCTCCATTCTCCCACTATCTTCGGTAACTTTGTAATAATACACTACTATTCTTTACAGTATAAAGAAATTTTTTGGCACTCTATAAATATCGACTGAAGCAAATTGATTATTAAAAACCCACATATCCATTTATAACATATTCTGCTCTAATTCAGCATAATCATAAAACATGGCATCACAACCTTCAAACAAATTAGTAATTGACCTTACACAAGATAAAATATTAATAGGATCAATAGGTCTTATTAACGTATGATATTCATGGCTATATGATGATGGATAGCGAAAAAAATCACCTGAATTATCTATTTTCTGAAATAATTCAATAAATCCACTAATATTATTAAGTATATTGCTAGAATCACCATAATTATTAATAACTGGATTTAATTTTGTCCAAAAATCTGTATATATTTTGTGACTCTGATGTCTAATTTTTAAATTAGCAATCTCACTGTACTCCGAAGAAACCAATTGTTTTAATTCAAGCTCTAATAGCTGTCTAATGGAAAACATTTCCGGAAAATAAAGTCTTTTACTTTCGCATCCAATATGATTGGAAAGCAAAAATTCACTTACGGATAAATATCCATTAATCATCAAATAATAACGACTAAAACTATTTGGATGAACTAGATAGCAATTTCCAATTCCATTTTTAGCAATTGAAAAAAATTTAGGCTTTGGTAAAACAGTCGGCAAATTATCAGAGAAACTTTTTCCATCATTGAATATGCTTCTAAGAAGGCTGTACGCTAAATCCATTTTTACAGATGTTCTATAAACATCAACAAACTTTGGTGGATTTTTCGAAAGAAATTTTACATCTAACGGATATCTAAACACTGTCGAATTGGAATCTAGTTCATTCAAATCTTTTAAATACGTATCAAGCCAATTTAGATTAATATATGACATATTACTTATGCCATTTAATTTTTTAATCCTAAGAAAAAGACTAGATAAATCATGTTTATCTTCAATAAGTATTGATTGAATTTCTCTCTTATTATGTATAAGAGAATATATTCTTGCTTTAATAACAAGTTCAATTGCTTGTCTAAACATAAAAATACCAGCTAAAAACCAAGAATCATCTTTTAAATTATCATGTCCAGCATGTATTACTTCATTAACAATCTTTATACCCGCATAATAATACTCGTCTGATAATTTTAAATAATCCTCAAAGTAACACTTACTCCATGTGATTGACACAGGAATCCCTTTTTCACTGATATTCCAAAAACTTAATGGATTATCTGGCCATAAATTATCAAAATGACTATTACGTATCCACTTTCCCGTTTCCAAATTAATTTCCCACCTAATTGCTATAATAAAATTATATAGTTATATTGTATTTTTTATATTTTTTTATCAATCAAAAATACCTTAACCCAAAAATCAGGCCAAGGTATCAAATAATATATTCAACTTAGAAATAGTACCAAACTAGTAAATTACAATTTAACTGTAAAGCCTATCATACCAGCTTTAATACGCCTAAATCGTATCTAGTAGGCTACTCCCATTCTATGGTTGCTGGCGGCTTAGATGTAATATCATAAACTACACGATTGACATGATCTACTTCATTTACGATTCTAACCGAGATCTTTTGAAGTACATCCCAGTCGATCTTAGCGAAGTCAGCTGTCATACCATCAATTGAGTTAACGGCACGAATTCCGATTGTATAATCGTAAGTTCTACCATCACCCATAACACCAACTGAACGAATTCCTGGTAATACTGTAAAGTATTGCCAAATTTCTTCATCCAATCCAGCCTTCTTGATTTCGTCACGAAGGATAAAGTCAGAATCACGAACGATTTCTAGTTTATCTTCTGTAACTTCACCAATAACACGAATTCCAAGGCCTGGCCCTGGGAATGGTTGGCGCCATACTAGGTCATGAGGCATGCCCAACTTCTCACCTAATTCACGAGTTTCATCTTTGAACAATGTTCTCAATGGTTCGATAAGCTTGAATTGCATGTCTTCTGGAAGTCCACCAACATTATGGTGAGACTTAATTGTTTGAGCAGTACTTGTACCACTTTCGATAACGTCAGTATATAGAGTACCTTGTGCCAAGAATTCGATTCCGTTCAACTTAGTTGCTTCTTCGTCGAAAACTTGAATAAATTCGTTACCGATAATCTTACGTTTTGTTTCTGGATCAGAAACTCCAGCTAACTTGTCTAAGAAACGTTTTTGAGCGTCAACTTTGATAATGTTCAAGCCAAACTTGCCTTCAAGACTAGCCATAACTTGATCGGCTTCACCCTTACGTAGAAGTCCATGATCAACGAAGATACTTGTTAGTTGTGTACCAATTGCTTTGTGCAACAAAACACCAACAACTGATGAGTCGACACCGCCTGAAAGTCCCAAAAGAACCTTCTTGTCGCCAACAGTTTCACGAATTTTTTCGATTTGTTGGTCAATGAAGTCATCCATTGTCCAGTTTGCTTCGGCTTCACATACGTCGAATGCGAAGTGCTTCAAAATATCCATTCCATATTCTGTATTGCGCACTTCAGCGTGGAATTGAACACCATACATCTTACGTTTTACATCAGCGATTGATGAAATAGGTGCATTCTTACTTGTTGCTGTGACTGTGAATCCAGTTGGTGCTTCACGTACTAAATCACCATGGCTCATCCAAACAACTTGTTTCTTAGGCAATCCCTTGAACAATGCAGAGTCTGAATCAGTAACTTCGATATCAGCCTTTCCATATTCACGATTGTCAGCAGATTCAACTTTTCCGCCCAAGTTGTAAGACATCAATTGCATACCGTAACAAATACCAAGCATAGGAATTCCTAGCTTATAAATGTCTTGGTCAATTGAGAAGGCATCTTTGTCATAAACTGAGTCTGGTCCACCTGACAAAATAATACCTTTTGGATTAATTTCTTTAATCTCTGCGGCAGTGATTGTATTAGGTAGTAATTCTGAATAGATACCAATATCACGAATACGACGAGTGATCAATTGGTTGTATTGGCTACCGTAATCCAAAACAATGATGCTGTCCGCATCTGGCCATTGTTTGCTCAAATCCATATCCCCCTAGTTTTTAATTTATTCTATTGTATATGAAAAACGACTCTCTGTCATACTTTGGAAATGCTTTTTTAGTATTTTCTCAAAAGTATCTTGTCTATCTGATGATTCTCAGCCTTGTGTAATATCAAATCAGCGCGTGTCATCGTCGGCTTAATATAATCACGTAAGTTAACATAATTAATATTATCCCAAACATCCCGTGCCATTTGTAACGCCTTATCTTCTGGCACTTGAGTATACTGATAATAATAAGAATTAGGATCATTACGTGCCAGATCTAATAAGGTTTCAAACCGATTGAGGAACCATTCTTCGATATCATCAACTTCAGCATCAATATAGATGGAAAAATCAAAGAAATCACTCGTATAAATATTTGAAGTCTGCGTCAACTGCAATACGTTGATCCCTTCAACGATCAAAATATCGGGATGATTAACTTCTTCATGACGATCAGGAATAATATCGTAAATATTATGCGAATATAGCGGATAGGCAATTGGGCCCGAAGTTGTTTTAACGTCACTCAAGAACTTCAATAACTTCGGCATGTCATAAGTCTCTGGGAAGCCCTTCTTATTCATCAATCCACGTTCCTTTAGTATCTTACTAGGATACAAGAAGCCGTCTGTTGTCATCTGTGCGACATTATACTGCGGATAGGCACGTTCTAACATTATCTTAAGTAATCGAGCCGTAGTACTCTTACCGACCGCTACAGAGCCTGAAACGCCGATGATAAACGGTACTTTCTTATTACTACTATTCAAAAAATCACTCTTCAACTTTGTTAGCTTGCGGTAATTCTTCAAATATATATGAAGTAAGTGTCGAATTGGCGCATAAATAGACTTCACGTCGTCAATTGATATTTCATCATCCAACGACTTGATCTTGCGCAATTCTCCATCAGTAATTGCCTGTTTATTGTACTCTCCATGAAATGTTTCCCATTGTTCACGAGAAAATTCATTATAGTTAGATAAATTTTGCATATAACTAAACCTACTTAACATTTTTTCTGGTATTCTTATATAGTATAGAACTTTTTAGAAGGAACTAATATATGAAAAAAATAGTATTATTTGGAGACTCGATCATGGCGGGATTTCATGATGGCGTTATGAGTGACATACTCACTGATGCTATTCAAAAGAAGTTCCCCAAAGACGAAGTCATTAATGTATCTATTCCTGGATACAAAACCAGTAATGCTGTGACACGTGTTGAACAAGATATCGTAAGTTTGAAACCAGATATTGTCGTCTTAGGGTTTGGAGCCAATGATATTTCCACAACTGACGAGATCAAACCCGGTAAGTTCTCATCGAACTTAGCTACTATAATAGAAGCAATTGGGACATCAAAAGTAATTCTACTTTCTCCACCGTATACCGATTGGGTCAAGAATCCCACTCGCCCTTGGACTAGACAATTGCAATTTGAATTAGTAACCGAACATCTCGCTAAGCAAATGGAAGTACCTTATATCGATTTATTGCACCAAATGGCTAGTCAATCTTCAGTAAATAAATTATTGCAAAAAGATGGACTACACTTTACCAAAGATGGTTATATTCTACTTGAAGACAAACTTGTACCAGAAATTAAGGCAACGCTAGTTAAACAAAACGAACTAGTGTCGAATTAGAAGGAGCACTTTATGAATTTAAATATTCCTCAAAAATATTTTATTTTATCGTGCAATGAAAAAGGCAGTGTACGAATTTTTAAGAATACTAGACGTAGAGCCTATTTAGCTGAAAGTTCTTTTTTCGATTTAGCTTTAAACGATATTATTGATTTAACTGACAACAGTGTCATCATTAACAAGGTTTTGCCAGATGGTAAGGAGTATCTGAACGAATTCTTCCAAATCATCAATAAGAACCAGGGTAAAAGCGTTACACATGTACTTCGTGCCATGGCAACAAAGGAAAGTATTACTAAACAGATTTACAACGAAATCGGCGATTCACTGGTTGATAAAGTTGATGTTACAAAAGCCGTCACAGGTATGGTATTCAAGACTAACAACTATCTTCCTGACCATCGTGTCAAAGAAGAACTTGTTAGTGACGTCAGAAAAGAGTTCTTAGACAAGGATAGTAAAGTTTCACCTGAAACATTTGCCTTGCTCGCTACTCTTTACGGTAGTCATGACTTGAAGACATATTTCACACCATTTGAATTGAAGGAATTAAAGACTAGTATTGAAAATAACCAAGATGACCCTACTTATGAGAAGTTATACGAGTTATCAAAACGATTGAATCGAGTTATTTTGACGTTACTAGGTTAAGTCGAAGTTTAATGCTTCGGCTTTTTTGTTGGGTTTAATTTCTCATGCCGCTTCCGGTTGCGAGATATTTTTCCTGCCGTGGGGACCGGTCCGAGCCAAGGTCTCGAACCTCGACTTTAAGCTTTGCTTTGCAAATCTTAAAGCTCGTCCTGTGGCTTACGCCACATTTACGGCTGAAAAAAATCTCTCCACCTTCAGCTAAGGTACCGGATTATACAATATATGTATGTGTAACTCCACTATTAAGCAGCCAATAAACATCTCAACTAGCCGGAGGATGAAAGAGATGGCGCCAGCAGTGATAATTATGCAGGGGCGGTGGTTTTCCGTCCTTACATAACTGGACGACTTTTGAAATTTGCAAACTTTGCGAAGTTCAAAAGCGAGACTTCAGACCGCCTTTCGGCTGAAGTCGGTCCTACAGCAGGCATCATCGCTTTCATCTGGAGGCGTATCAACCATATAGAAATACTAATATTTTTCAGAAAAACTTAAATAATATTTGCAAGTATTTTCGTGCTAGGATGTAGTCGGAAGAATACGACCATGGAGCGAAAATATTATGAATAAAATAATAGTATCTACCATAGTTACTATCTTCTTCATCGCTTTGATTCCAGTAACCTTGCTGTTTTCATCCGATGTAGCTGTTCGTGATCGTGCTTTTCGTGAAGCCACTACTGTTCTCGATAGCAAAGATTCCACCAAATATGGGTATGACAAACAAACCCAATCGTACTTACAAAACCATCCTTACTTGAAGCTACAAAAATTGACCGATTTGCAAGGTAGCGATGATCAAGGGTCCTACTTTATAGGAAAAACTAAACAAAATATTTCATTAAAAATCTATGTAAAATTTGCATCTAATCAAAATAGACTGGAAGACTTCCAACCAGTTCTTCACATCAAAAAAATAAAATTATTGAAAGAGGCAGCTGTCACGAAGACGGCTGCCCTTTCTTATTCTGTATAGTACTTTTCTGGTACACGTTCCAACAATTGTGATAGTCCGCCAATCGCTGCTATGGTTAATCTATGCATTGCACGGGATGCAATCGTATAAACCAACTGTTGTTCGTCTTCATCGAACCTGTCCTTTGATGCATTCCACATAATAACCGCATCAAATTCCAATCCTTTAGCTAAGTACGATGGCAAGACAATCGTACCTGTTGCTAAACGCTGATTTTCAGACCTGATCCACGTAGACTCAACGCCTGCTTGTTCCAACATTTTCTGAACTTGTTCAGACTCTTCCAACGTCTTAGTTATGATAGCAGTTGTATAATGTTTTTTATTATTTTCGTCCAATTGACCTACTACCTGTTGTAGTGACTCTTGAACATTTTGTGCCATTAATACATTGGGCAAATCACCTTCACGATTAAATGGTTCAATCTTTTGTCCATTAGTCAAAATAGCCTTAGTATAATCAGTTATTTGCTTGGTTGAACGATATGAATGTGTCAACTGAACAACACGTGTTTCATCCGCATTGAACAGACTCTGAACTTCTGACAACAGAGTTTGACTATTCTTTTTAGTAAAAATCGATTGATTCAAATCACCCAGCATTGTATAACGTGCTCTTGGGAATTTATCCTTTAAGTAAGCTAACTGGAATGGTGTGTAATCTTGAATTTCATCAATAAAGACAAACTTCATGTCAAGCTCACCATGTTTACCAGTTACTAAATCATATAGATACAAATATGGACTCAAGTCATCCATTGATATTTGCTTATGATTGAATAAGTCAACAAAGTCATCGACGTATTGTTTCCATTGAGCTTCTGTAATACCGTGCTTGCTCAAATCAGTAATCTTCGGCACAGATTTCAAAAAGTTCAAATAATTAGTCGAAACATTCAAAAACCTCAAATGAACAATTTGACTATAAACTTTTTGCATTGCCGCCATAACAATCTTACGAGCTAAGAACTTATGCTCTTCATCACCATTTTTGAACTCTTGATCGGCAGTATTATAGAGCATCTTCAATTGTTCTTGGCTCAAATCTTCAATCTGTTCTGAAACCCACTTTGAACGCATCTCCGAACCAACTTTACGACGTAACATTTTTTGAAGTCTCTCAACCGTTGCATCTAGTCGGTTACCAAGATTGTATTGTGGACCAAAGCTATAATAAATTTCGGCAATCTTTTCTTTAGGAATGAAGATATTACCTTGAAACTTAATGTTCTTAAAACTTACACCGCTTTGATTCAACAACTTACCATAGTTAGTCAAAGTCTTAAAGAAACCAATATCAGAAACAAACTTAGAGATATTCTTCTTAACTGGATCTTCTTGTTTTTCAAATTGTTGCGAAAGATTCTCAACGGAGATATTTGGCAAACGACGTGACAAATACTGACTATACGTCATCTGAACCATATTCTGCTCACCCATTTCTGGTAGAACGTCTTGAATATAATCGTTGAACAGCATATTAGGACTGAACATTACAACTTGGCTAGATGTTAAAGTACCACGATATCTATATAGCAAGAACGCAATACGTTGTAGAATTGCTGAAGTCTTACCTGAACCAGCTGCTCCTTGAACAAATAATAATTTTGATTTTGTATCACGAATAATCTTATTTTGTTCGGACTGAATAGTCTTAACGATACCCTTCATGTGAGTTGAAGATTTACCATCCAAAACTTCCAGCAACATTTGATCACCGATTGTTTCTTGAGTATCAAAGTAAGCTTGAATCTTTCCATTTTCCACTAGGAATTGACGTTTCAAGAATAAGTCTACATTTTGTAAACCATCCGGTGTTTGATATTCAACATTGCCGAGCTTCCCGTCGTAGTAAATACTAGAAATAGGTGCCCGCCAATCGTAGACCAAGAAGTGGTCTGTTTTATCGGTGAAAGAACTTAGACCAATATAGATAGTTTCGCGTTTTGGTTCACCTTTTTCTTGAAAGTCTAATCGGGCGAAGAATGGATTTTTTTCCAGTTTCTTTAAGATTCCCAAACGTTGTTTAGATTGTTGCCAACTGTTATTACGCTCGTCGAGCATTTGTTGTTGTGCATGAATTGAAAGCGCCGAGTCCATCGAGATAGCGTCGCCATCCATACCGACATGAATATCATCAAAAGCACCATTAATTACTTTTAAGTCATCTTCAGCAATATCAATATGTTCTTGTAGCTTTTTTTCAGAAGTTTTGATTTTTTGAACAACATCATCTAGATGTTCTTGTTCAATCATTTTTTCATCTAATTGTTTAACTTTAGATTTTTCCGTCATGTCCACCTCGAAAATTTTAGTTAAATAATATTACCATTTTTATAAGTATAATTCAAAAAATATAACTTATTAGAAGTCCTTCAAACGTTGATATGACGCAACTTATCTTTGACTAATAAATATTACATTTTTTGGACATTTTGTATAGTTTATCTGATACAATATGAGCATAAAAATGATTATGGAGATGATTCCAATGCAATCACAAATTTACCCATATTTAGCTTTCAAAAATGCAAAAGAAGCAATTGAATATTATCAAGAAGTATTCGGTGCAACAGATGCATATCGTTTAAGCCCTCAACCTGAACAAGCCAAGCAATTCGGTATCCCTGAAGACGCTGACTTAGAAAGCATGACAATGCATGCAGGCTTTACAATCCTTGGTATGAAGATTGAATGTGCTGATGCCTTTACTGGCAACGCTGAACCTTCTGGACAAGTTTCATTATTATTGGACATTAATAGCGAAGACGCTGAAAGCGCAAAAGCTGCCGATGACTTTTACAAGCACCTAGAAGAATCAGGACAAGTAAAAATCACTATGCCATTTGCCGAACAATTCTGGGGTGGCAAAATGGGTGGTTTCACTGACAAGTATGGAATCAACTGGATGTTGCATACATCCCCTTGGTCAAAGAGTATGGATCACAGCAATAACTAAAAAATGGAGCTAAACCTATCGTAGGCTTAGCTCCATTTTTTATACACTAATCTATTCAACCATAGCCAATCCATCAGCATCCAATATCTTGATTAAGGTATTAGACTTCTTCTCAATCAATTCTTCCTTAGCTAATGAACTAAGCTTACGACTAATTGTTTCAGGAGTGGTACCCAAGTATGTAGCAATATCCTTCTTCTTCAATGGCAACTCAAATTGTTCCTGTTTCAGTCCCGCACTAGTTTCTAATAAATAACTAGCCAAGCGGCTTTCAACACTTGCAGTTGCAGCTTCTGTTGTCTGCTGCTCAAGTTGAACTATTCGTTGTCCAAAAGCATTAACCATATTCACGGCAAGCTCTGGAGAAGACTTCATCAACTTCTGAAAATCACTGCGTCTAATTTGACAAACATCCATATCCATCAATGCTTGAGCAAAACTACCACGATCTTCATTACTGAAAAGTGCGGCCTCACCATCAAAATCACCAGTTTGAAGAATTCTCAACATTTGTTCCTTACCATTAGTAGCTAATTTAAAAACCTTAGCTTGACCATGGGCAACAATCGTCAAAGTATCTGCGGGATCGCCAGCTTGATAAATATATTCGCCACTTTCATAGTGTTTGTCTGAAACTAATGAAGCAACTGTACTTGTATCTTCTTCAGATAGCGATTGAAAAATCGTTACTAATTCCACACAATCCTCAGCTGTGTGATTATGAGCTAGATGTGCCATGCCATTCCTCTTTTCATTGTTGATGTTTTGTTTTGTCGTCTCTGGTTAAAGGTGATTGTAATTGCAGTGCTGGTACATCACTTCCAACCTCCGGCTAATATAAATATATTTCTATTTACTTTTAACGTTACTAATTTCAATAACATTTAACTATTTTTTTGCTCAAGAACCGGCTTACCTACACCCAACATAAATCCATTGAACTAAGTATGGAGGTGGAGAGATATTAAACCAGCCGTGAGTGTGGCGTTAGAACGGTGAACTTCCGTTATTACACCACGGGACGAGCTTGGAGATTTTCGAAGAAAAGCTTCAAGTCGAGGTTCAAGACCGCACTTCGGCTTGAACCGGTCCCCACGGCAGGTTAAATATCTCGGAACCGGAATATCCGGATACAGCAATAGAAGGACTAATTAAGCCCTTCTATCAACTAATGTATATAGTAACTCTTTTTTTATCCGATTCTGAAACGAGTTCCGGAAGGGCAACTCCCTCCGCTTAGCTACGATAATTAAAGGATGCACAAACCGCATCATTCAATTATCTAGGCTATGCTCAGGAGCTGACCGCCCTTCCTGCACTCTCTAGTCCTCGTCGTCCTCATCATCCTCATCTTCAAATCCATCTTTAGCATTATTTCCAAGTAATGCTTGATAAATACGGATTTGGTGGTTATTCCAACCTAGTAATTCTACTAGAACTTGTGCCATGAATGGACGATCTTCATTTTGTGCTAATTTGATTGCACGTGTGATAAACATGTTGTCAGTTGCGAAGTCATTGACCACTGTTTGAATCATACTTTCAGCATCCAAGTACTTGTTTGCACCATTTTCTTCAATCATTGTGTAGTCTGAGTACTCTTTCATTGTTGATGGTGGTAATTCGCCTTCATCTAACAATTGGTCAGCAATTTTATCGAACCAAGCATTATTCTCATCAATAGTATCATTCAAAACTGCCTTATAATTCTCGGCATTTGGGCCCTTAACGAACCATTTGAGTTGATGTAACTTGATATTCATATAGGCGTGATTAGAAACAATATGTCCTGTCATTGCACCTGCTGTTGGTTTATGGTGATCAGCGTCAGCTTGTTTTTGTTCTGCAGCAAACTTCTCGTCAATTGTTAATTCTGTCATTATGCAATCTCCTTAGTCTTGATCTTCTTAACTTCATAACCTAATTCAGTTATAACTTTTCCTAAGTCGTCACCTGAAACTTTTGATTCATCAATGTTAGCTTTTACTTTACCTGCATTGAACATAACTTTTACATCTGAAACTCCGTCTTGATTTGAAACTGCTTTTCGAATTTTTGTCATACATGATGGGCATGTTAATTCGCCTAATTGTAATACTACTTTTGCCATATTTAAGTTCCTCCTAAATATCTTTATCTATCTTACAAAACACATAATAGTATGTTTTATGCTGTCTTAACTTGATTTGTATCAAGTTTTGGAGATTTTTTTAAAGTTTTTATTCTTAATAATCTCATTGCGTTGAAAATAACAACCAAAATACTGAATTCATGAACAAACATTCCACTTGCCATATGAATAACACCAATTAGTAAACCTATTAGCAATAGTGCAACAGTACCAACAGCGATAATGATATTTTCCTTCGTATTGGCAACTGTCTTCTTAGCTAAAACATAGGCATGAGCAAGTGCATCAAAACTTGACTTGACCAGAACAACATCGGCCGTTTCAATAGCGACATCTGTACCTGTTCCCATACCAATTCCGATATCAGCTGTAGCTAATGATGGCGAATCATTTATACCATCACCTACAAAGGCTACATGATGTCCTTCATCAGTAAATTTCTTAACAAAGTCCACTTTTTGTTCAGGTAACAATTCAGCGTGAACCTCATCAACAGGCAATCTATCGGCTACATGTTGTGCAGCCACTTTATTATCACCAGTAAGCATTACAACTCGTTTGATACCAGCATTTTTAAGAGCTGTTAATCCTTCGAATGCATCTGATCTAAGTTGATCGTTAACCCCAACTACGATCTTCAATTTTTTATTTACAGCCATCAAGACAATTGAATCACCTTGATTAATACGTGCGTTTATAGCTTTCTTTGCATCATCTGAAACTTCAACATTATTAGCTTTCATTAGACGTTCATTACCAACTAAGATATTGCCATCAGCACTTTGTAATCCTTGACCTTTAACAGTATCTAATTCTGGAAGATCCGAAGTTGCATTAACATCTTGATCGTTCACATACTTAACGATTGCACGCCCTAGTGGGTGATCTGATGTACCTTCAACTGCACTAAGCAATGCCATATCTGATTCTTTATCGTCGCCAAAGTGATTCAACTCAGTAACACTCATTTGACCAGTTGTTAAAGTACCTGTCTTATCGAGAACCAATGTATCAACTTTTGAAAAAGTATTTACGGCGTTTCCACCCTTCATCAAAATACCATTTTTAGCACCATTACCAATACCGGCAACGTTTGAAACAGGAGCACCGATAACCAAAGCACCTGGACATCCTAGAACTAGAACTGTTATAGCCAATGGGAAATCTTGTGTAAATATCCAAACAAGAATACCAATAACTAATACGGCAGGTGTGTAGTAAGTAGCAAATTTATCAATAAAACGTGCGGCTGGTGAAGCACTATCTTGGGCTTCTTCAACCAATTCAATAATCTTACCAAAAGTTGTATCTTCACCAACTGAAGTGGTTTCAACGGTAATAGTACCGTTATCAGTTAATGATCCAGCGAAAACTTTATCACCAATTGTTTTTTCAACTGGTGTTGATTCACCAGTAATTGATGCTTCATTCATGTATCCTTTACCATCAACGATAATACCATCGACAGGAATTTGACCACCGGGTTTAACGATTACGTGATCACCTTCGTCAACGTCATCAACGTCAACAGTTGAAATGTTTCCATCTTCATCAACAACTTCTGCAGTTGTTGGAGCCATTTGTGTCAAATTCTTAACGGAGGAACGAGTCTTTTGTAAAGTTCTTTGTTCCAAATAACTACCGAATAAGAATAGGAACGTAACTACAGCTGATTCTTCATATTCACCGATAACAAACGCACCGATAACGGCAATTGTTACTAGTAATTCAATACTGATAACTTTATTCATCAGAGCTGTCCAAGCGTGTAAGAAAACCGGGATAGCACCAATAATACTTGCAATAATCATTGCTGGTGTTTCTATCAATGGCAAACTCAAGAATTTAACGGCAAAACTAATTACAATTAAAATTGCGATTACTGCAGTCATTCTATTTTGATTTTTTTGAACCCACATATTAAATTTCATATTATCTTTCCTCCTAAGCACAAATACATTGTATTAGGTTTTGTATTGCAGCAACTTGATTAGAATCAAGTTTTCAAAGAAAGTACAAAAAAAGACAGACATCAGTTTGTCTGTCCATAACACATTCATAATTTTAGCTACGGTAACTCAATTTTTTAAACACGTTTCACGTAAAAGTACCATCCATAACAGCAAAACCGTAATACCTATTGCTGTTAAGACATACCCTGGATCATTGCTTGTCTTAGGTAAAGCTTGAGTCACATCATTAGCTGAACTAGAATTAGTTGCCGCAAACGCAGTACCACTCTGCAATGACTTCAAATCATTAGATAAATTTTTTAAATCGTTCAACATTTTTGATAAATCTGAAGTATTTACCATTTTAGATAAATCAAGCGATGACAATCCATCAAAGTTCAAATTAAAGTTTAGTAATGAATCTAACCCATAATCAGGACTATTCAAACTCAATTGTCCGGGTATCAACTTACTTAAATCATCTAAGTTTCCAATATTAAAGCTGAATTTTACGTAATCATTGTCTCCCTTGGTATATCTAAAAATATCATTGGGATCCACTGTCTTATTGTTAATCATGTTTATCTTGACCGCTGAATCACCTAACTTCTTATTATAGGCAATTGTCATAGCAACATTGTAAGTACCATCACCATTAGGCGTTATTGTTGCAGTATTGGTTAAGAAGTTGGCAGCTGTTGCACCATTCTTGTCATTTTTAACAACCTTATAAGTAATGCTTTGACCATTCTTACTCTTAGAAAGAGTGGTTGTTGATTTTGGATCTTCAATAATTACATTCTTAGAAGTATCAGTATTATTAGATGTTACTGGTGAAGTTGAAGAATCGTTATTAGTATTTGATTTTGTAACATCAGTGATTGATTTCAGATTACCTAGTAAGGTACTTCTACTATTAGTAGATCCACTCGCTGTAGAAGTATCAAACTTAAAATCTACATTAGACTTTGTTAGCTCAACACCTAATACTTTGGTCTTAGATTCCAAAGTGGCTGCTATATTACCATTCAAATCGTCCAAACTATTAACATTGAAACTGACATTCTGATAAGTTGTTCCATTGTCATCATATGTTGATGATAACGTTGGTGTTTGACCATTAATGGAATCTACTGACAAAGACTTCAATTTTGGAAGCCTCATTGTTAACGTCACTTTATAAGTTCCATCATTATTTTGAGATATTTTAGCTGACTTAGTGAAATAAGCACTATTTAAATCTGCATCATTAGTTCCACTCTGATAAACATCATAAGAAATATTTTGTGTAGTTGCGGTATCTGATGAAGCTTGTGCAACTTGCGTAGTTGATACCATCGGTGAATTGAATTGAGCGACAGTTACTACTCCTCCGAGTAACATAACCGCAGCTAATAATTGGATTAAGCCCCTCTTCATAATATCGCCCCCAAGTAAATAAATTTTATCATATTTTAGCTCACATAGTTACCATATCACATTGTAACCATAGGCTTTCAAGTAATTAATTGATTTTGATCAAAAATATTTTACTGATATACCCAATTTAAGAAACTGGTATCACAATTTTAATGTTAAACGTTTTTTATAATTTTAACTTCACAACAACTATTCATTATTAATAACTATCAACAGCGTAGGTTAGATATCTATATCTAATAAATTACGTCTGAAAAGTAATTTTAAATTAAATAGATTAAAGAATTATTACAAAAAAATTGGAATAGCTGCCACTTAGGTTATATACTATTAATATTATAATCAGGAAGGTGAAATTATATGAAACAAGGCACAACAATTATCACTCTCGATAATGGCTACCATTTATGGACTAACACACAAGGCCACGGCGACATCCAATTACTTTGCCTACACGGCGGACCTGGTGGAAATCATGAATACTACGAAAACTTCGGTGAAGAGCTGGCCGATCTTGGTGTTCAAGTATCAATGTACGATCAACTTGGATCATGGTATTCGGATCAACCAGATTACAGTGATCCCGCAATCGCTGATAAATATCTTACTTATGAATACTTCGTTGATGAAGTTGAAGAAGTTAGACAAAAACTAGGATTAGATAACTTCTACCTCATTGGACAATCATGGGGTGGCGCTTTGGTACAAATGTACGCTGCTAAATATGGACAACACTTAAAGGGTGCTATCATCTCAAGTATGGTCGATGAAATTGACGACTACGTAAAGAGCATTAATCAATGCCGTTTGGACACATTAGGTCCTGATAAGGTTAAATACATGGAAAAAATCGAAGCTGAAAATAACCTTTCCGATGCTACATATCAAAGTTACGTTGACGTGCTAAATGCTGAATACATTGATCGCAAACAACCAACTTCAATTAAACACTTAATCGATACAACTGCTACTGGTGTTTACGGCGTATTCCAAGGTGACAATGAATTTGTCATTACTGGTAAGCTAAAAGATTGGCATTTCAGAGACCATCTTAAAGAAATCAAAGTACCGACTTTGATCACATTCGGTGAACATGAAACAATGCCTATCCCAACAGCCAAAATCATGCAAAAGGAAATTCCACACGCACGTCTAGTTACAACACCAAACGGTGGACATCATCATATGATCGACAATGCTCCAGTATACTTTGATCATTTGAAGACATTCATTAAAGATGTTGAAAATAATAATTTTAATGACTAACTAAAAAATTCAGAACTGAAGAATAATTTCTTCGTTCTGAATTTTTATTTTCTTAAAAATCTTCGATAACTTCTATACTAGATTTTTCCATAGTTTTACCTATCAAGCATTTCTTTACTTCGGAACACAAAACGCATGGAACCGTGTCTAGCATAAAATCATTGGCATGAATCTCATGAGGATTAATTGAGGTATTCAATACTATGAGTATCTTCTTATCATCCTTACAATATGTGAATCCAATTCCATAATCACCCAAATAAAATGGTGAGAACTTTGCTTCATTTATCCAAGAATGTTTTTTGCGCCACTGATACCATTTAGTTACTGTATTTTGTAGCGCCCTGTCTGCGCTTTTCCAAGGAAAATAAGCTCTATTCTCAGGATCCTTACCTCCAGTCAATCCGGCTTCATCCCCATAATATAAGCATGGAACTCCAGGAAGAGTAAACAACAAGCCATAGGCTTGCTCTAACCATTCACGATTACCATGAAGTAGTGTCAAGATACGCTCAGTATCGTGACTACCAATATTATTAAAATTATAATTAAAAGTCGTTTTAGGATAATTTTCTTTCAGTGTCATTAATTCAAGCCACCATTCAGATGGTCTCAAATCTCCTGTAAGAACTCGAATAATTAGTTTTCTTAACGGGTAATTCATAACCGCCTGTAACATCCCACCTTCGAGATAATGACGGCGGCGTCCATAAGCCATTTTATGTGACGCATCTTCCCAAACTTCACCTATTAGGATTCTATCTGGATACTTATCCAATGAACGACGTATTCCCATAATGAATTCATCCGGTAGCTCATCTGCCACATCCAATCTCCAACCGTCTACTCCTCGAGAAGTCCAATAGTCAATAACTGAATCCTTAGCACCATAAATAAATTGTTGGAAATCAGGATTGGACTTGTTGACAGTTGGTAAGTCAGTCACTCCCCACCAACTGTCATACTCTTTTGGATACTTAGTAAAAGTAAACCAAGGATAATATGGACTGTCCATTGACTGTTCCGCACCGACGGTATCATAGTAACCACTTTGGTTGAAGTAACGAGAATTAACTCCCACGTGATTGAAGACTCCATCCAAAATCAGATGCATTCCTGCATTATGAATCGCCGTTACTAAACTATCAAAATCATCCAAAGTGCCCAACATAGGATCAATCTTCAAATAATCACCTGTGTCATAGCGATGATTACTCATAGCCTCAAAAATTGGACTCAAGTAAATCACTGTCACCCCTAGTTGTTTTAAATATGGAATTTTCTGTTCAATACCAAGTAAATTGCCACCATAAAAGTCCCAACGAACAACTTCTTGTTTTTTATTCCGAATATACATTGGTAAATCCGTCTTTCTTCCATATATAAAACTATTCGGCTTGGGATTATTCACATGTTTATCTGCATTACCATTGTTAAATCTGTCTACAAAGATTTGATAAGCCACTCCATGCTTATACCAATCAGGAATGGATTCAACATGATCAACAACTGTCAACTGATACATTTGAACATCTCGGCGATTGTTATATATAGTACCTTCACCACCGAAGCCACCATCAATGCAGCCATAAAAACATCTTTCATTCAAAGTCTTAACTTCAAAATAATAAAAATATAAGCCAGAACTCTTCGGCACGAAGTCAGTATAAAAATAAGGATTTTTCAAATCCATAACTACCTGATGTTCTGTATCCCAATGACCATCTTTAGCAACATGTAAAACAACTTTTTGAATTTCATCACTAGCATGAACTTTAATTTGAAAATCCACTTTGGTAGCTTTCTCGACTGCTCCAAACGGTTCTTTATCAGTCGTTTGGAAAGAATCATATTCAATAACTATACTCATTAAGTTTCTCCTAGCTACTTCAAAATACGATCATATGGTACTTGCCAAATATCCTCACCATATCTTGCAACTGCGTAATCAGCTGAGAATGTCCCTGATGCGGCGATATTAGCAAGTGATTTTTGTTCCCATATTTTTTTGTCAGTGAAATCTTGACTGATTTGTTTTTGTTTTTGAACATATTCAGCATAATCAGCTAAGACAAAATATTCATCGTTATAACGAATCAAAGAATCGTATATTTCCTGTCCTTCTGTTGAAATGCCTGGAATTGTTCCATCGATTAATGTCCCCAATATTCTTTGTAACTCTGGATTATTATCCGAAAAGTCACTAGCATGGTAATCTCCTCGATGATAATATCCATAGACATCATCTGATGTTAATCCAAAAGTATATTCATTTTCTGAGCCAGCCGCTCTAACAATATCAATATTTGCTCCATCCATCGTAGCCAACGACAGAGCACCATTCGTCATTAGTTTCATATTACTTGTTCCAGATGCCTCTTTAGAAGCAGTGGAAATTTGTTCACTAATATCAGCAGCTGGGATAATTAATTCACCTAGAGATACACCATAGTTAGGAACAAAGACGACTTTTAATTTGTCCCCAATATCCTTATCGTTGTTAACCAAATCAGCCACGGCATTAATCAACTTGATTACAGATTTAGCATAGTGATAACTAGGAGCCGCCTTAGCTCCAAAAATATGAACCCTAGATATAACATCTTTTTGAGGGTGATCTTTGATATCTAAATACTCGCGGATGATTTCAAAAACATGTAATAGCTGTCGCTTATATGCGTGTAGTCGCTTAATTTGAACATCATATATTGCATCTGTTTTAATCGTAATTCCTAGCTCTTCTTGAACATACTTTGCCAACTTCTTTTTATTCTCGACTTTGACATCTTCTAGTTTCTGAAGAAAATCATCATCATTTTCAAACGCCGACAATGTCTGGATTTGCTTGGGATTTGATCTCCAGCTTGAACCAATTTTAGAGTCAATCAGACTGGATAATGGTTCATTCGCTAATTGTAACCAGCGACGATTGGCAATACCATTGGTCTTATTGTTAAACCGTTCTGGATAAATACGATACAGATCCGATAATACATCTTTTTTTAGTAACTCCGTATGTAATGGCGCTACTCCATTAACACTATGACTACCAATAACAGCTAAGTAAGCCATCCTAACTTGTCCGTTTCCTAAAGGAGCAGTATTGTCGACCGTATTCTCTCCAAAAATCGGCAATTTTTCTTCACGATAACGCCGGTCTATTTCTTCAACTATTTGATATATTCTTGGCAACATTCCCTTAAACATGTCAATTGGCCACGTTTCAAGAGCCTCTTGCATAATTGTATGATTGGTATAACTCATTGTTGCAACCGTTATTTGCCAAGCCTTATCCCAAGGACAATCATACTCATCTAATAAAATTCGCATAAGTTCAGGAATAACCAAAGTTGGATGGGTGTCATTGATATGAATTGATACTTTACGAGCAAAATCCTTAGCTGTAGAGTGATCCAAAAAATAGTGTCTAACAATACTTTGAACTCCTGCTGATGAGAAGAAATACTCCTGTCTAAGTCTTAATGAGCGACCTTCAGCATTCGAATCGTCTGGATATAATACTTCAGTTATTTGATCAATTCGATCACGCTGAGCTTGTGAATAAAAAGTCTGATCTGCACTAGGAGGTAATTCGGCTGACCAAAGTCTCATAGTATTCGTAACGTCGTTATGATAACCTACTATTCCTACATCAAAGGGTACAGCCAGTACATCATCAGTTTGATCGTATACTGGTCTGAGATGACCATCAGGTTGTGGCTGTAACCAAACATGACCACCGAACCTAACTATGCATGCCCTATTCTCTCGTCTGATTTCCCATACGTTGCCATTTCTCAACCAGTCATCTGGTAACTCCACTTGATAGCCGTTCATGAATACTTGCTTAAACAATCCATAGCGATAACGAATACCATTACCGTTCCCAGCCATCCCTAAGCTAGCCATCGAATCCATATAACAAGCTGCCAAACGACCAAGACCACCATTTCCTAAACCTGGATCTGGCTCAGAGCGACAGATCTTCTCAAAGTCTAAGCCCAACTTATCCAAACCATCTCTAACTGTGTCTAAGATACCGAGATTTAACAAATTAGACTTCATAAGGCGACCTGGCAAAAATTCAATTGAAAAATAATAAACTTGTTTCGCATCTTTTTGACGATATCTCTTTGAAGTATTCTTCCAGTTACTGCTGTCATAACGTTTGATTAAATTTCCCAAAGCCATCAATTGTTCCAATGGGGAAGAATCTTTAACATCAATGGCATATGTAGCTTTGACTTCATTGACAAAGTCTTTAGTAAATTTTGTTTCATCCAATTTCATGTTTTTAACTCCCATCAACCGCTAGGAAAACTTAGTCAGACAATTCTTGATATAACTGGCGGTATTTTTGTGCTGACTTTTGCCAACCGAAATCTTTCTTCATTCCCTGAAATCTAATCTTCTGCCATGCCTTGGGTTCGTCACAATACAAGTTATAAGCATATCCCATCATCTTACCTAAAACTTCTGAGCGATAATCGTTGAATCCAAAGCCAGTTCCTTCACCAGTAAAATGATTATAAGGCTTTACAGTATCGCGTAAACCACCAACAGAATGAACTAGTGGAACACTACCGTAACGCATTGCCATCATTTGAGAAAGCCCACAAGGCTCAAAAGCTGAAGGCATTACAAAGACATCACTGCCGGCATAGATCTGCTGTGCCAATCTAACATCAAACTCAATGGCCGCTACAAATTTATTTGGAAAGGCTTCTTGATAACCTCTAAATCCAGCTTCCAAATCCGGATCACCGGTTCCCAAAACAATGACTTGCGCATCATACTTATGCAAGAAATCATTTAAAGTATCTAGTAACAAATCCATACCCTTTTGTCTAGTTAACCTTGATACTACCGCAAAAATCGGAACATCGACTTGTGGAAGTCCTAAAGATTTTTGTAAATCATGTTTGTCCTTAACCTTATTATTCATATCATCAACTTGATAGTGAGAGAAGATATTAGGATCAGTAGCTGGATCATAAATTTGCGTATCTATTCCATTAACGATTCCTTGTAATTTATATGAATTATCACGTAAGATCCCATCTAGACTTTCTCCAAACTCAGGAGTTTGAATCTCTTCGGCATAACTAGGTGAAACTGTCGTAACAGCATCCGCGCAATAAATTCCACCTTTCATAAAATTAACATTTCCGTAGAATTCAACCGTTCCTTCATCAAAGGTTCGCATGCCAATACCAAATAGACTATCAAGAATAACGGGATCATATACGCCTTGAAACTGAATGTTATGAATCGTTAAAACTGTCTTAATATGACGGTATGAATCGATCCAGTTGTATTTATCCTTCAATAAAACGGGAATAAAAGCTGTATGCCAATCGTTACAATGAATGACATTAGGAATATAATTTATTTTTTCCAACATTTCACATATCGCTAATTGGAAAAATGCAAACCTTTCGCCATCATCCCAATATCCGTAAATATTATCGCGACCAAAATATTCCTCATTATCAATCAAATAGTAATCGACTCCATCTAAAGTTAGAGTTTTAATTCCACAATACTTTGATTTAGCCCCAACTTGTACCTGAAAGTACATTAACTCTTTGATCTTTGTACGATATTTTTCAGGAAATAACTTTTTGTAATACGGAATTACGACTCTTAATTCAACCCCGTCTTTGATCAATGCCTTGGGCAAAGCTAAGCTAACGTCTCCTAATCCACCTGTCTTATAAAATGGTGCTGCTTCAGCAGCTGCAAATAAAACTCTACTCATTAGTGACCTCCGCTTGTCTGAATATCCGTTTCCCTTTGCCAATAACTAAGGGATCATCCGCTGTACCTTTTAGTTCTAGATTTGGTCCAATAACTACATTTTTATCGATAACAGCATTCTCAATAGTAGTTCCAACGCCAATTCTAGTGCCTTGCATAATTACAGAATCCTTGATTAGACTGTTGCGATTAATAAATACATTACGAAAAATAACTGAATTAACGACCTTGCCTTCAATATAACCGCCGGTACCGCAGAGACTGCCTTTTACCTGTGAACTCTTAGCAAAGAAAGTTGGAATTTCATTTTTAACCTTAGTATAGATCTGACGTTGACTATAAAATAGTGCTCTAAAATTATCCTCATGTAAAATCGACATGCTTGCTTTGTAGTAACTTGAAATATCATGAATATTGGCAAAGAAGCCTGTATACTCGAACGCATTAGCGTTGTGTTGGATAACTGCTTGTTTCATCAAGCGTTCCAAACTGATTAAGTCACCACGTTGATTAGCTTCGTTCAAAATATCAATTAAATCTACTGTACTCATCAAATAAATATTGAGATCTTTGGCCAGTTTCCCTTCACTAGATGGAATAGTTTTAGATGCTTCTACTATCGACGTTGCCATACCATTCTCGGTCAATTGCAAGACCGTATTAGTTGGCTTTATTTCTGATGCACTAACACTCTTATATACAGTCGTCACACGATTATCACGTTCTTTGTGATAGCGCAATAGTGCTTTCAGATCAATATTACAAATATTTCTTGTACCCATGACAACTGTGTACTCACTATTACTTCTCTTTAAGAAAAGAATGGCATTGTCGTAATAGTGATGAATCAATGTTTCTTTTTTTTCTGGAGCAATTAATGACAAATCGTTATATGGAAAATTAAATAATCCGCCACGGATAGTATCAAGATTCCAATCGTTACCACTTCTAATATGATCAGACACTGAGCGTCCTGATCGTGGCGAAGCTATCATTACATTTTGAATTTCAGCGTTTGCGATACTGGATAATGGGAAATCAATCAATCGATAGCGTCCACCAAATGGTAATGTTCCGACTGGACGATCTTGCGTTAAGGGTTCAAGTTTCTCCCATGGTTCAACTAAGTTAATTACTGCACTCACACTGTTATGTTTCATGATTTCTTAACCCCCACAACTTCGCCATAACCTACCACAGCGATATCTTTATCCGTTCCTTTGACTTCTGCACCATCACCGATCACAGCTTCTTCGCCAACCAAAGCGTGATCGACAACAACATTCTTACCGATAGTTGCACCAGGCATAATCATACTATCAACAATACGACTACCCGTTCCAACCGAGACACGCTGTGAAAGAATAGAATGATCAACTTCACCGGCTACATAACAACTGTCAACAATCATGGAATTATTAACGTTGCTAGTATTGGTCAAAAACATTGGAGGTAAAACTTGTGCCTTAGAATTAATACGCCAATTACGATCACCAATATTTAAACTATTATGCGGTGATAGAAATTCCATATTAGCCTGCCATAAACTATGAATCGTTCCAACATCACGCCAATAACCATCAAAGGCATATGCATAAGTTGACTCATTGTTAGCTAAGTACATAGGAATAACATTCTTGCCGAAATCCTCTAATGTCTTATTAGTGGTAAAGCTTGTCGTCAAATAATTTCTTAAAGTTGGCCAATTAAAAATATAAATTCCCATTGATGCCTTATCACTCTTAGGATGCTCTGGCTTCTCTTCAAACTCAATAATACGATCTGTCTCATCTGTATTCATCATTCCAAAGCGCTTTGCCTCTTCCATTGTTACTGGAATCACTCCAACAGTTAAGGAAGCCTTCTTTGCCTTATGATATTCAAGCATTGCACCATAATCCATCTTATAAATATGATCACCTGACAAAACTAGTAAGTATTCAGGATTTTGTTGATCAATATATTCGATATTTTGATAAATAGCATGAGCCGTTCCCTCAAAGAATTTCTCACCTTCACTAGATGAAAAAGGCTGTAGCACCGTTACACCACCATTTTGATCGTCTAATCCCCAACTTGATCCATTTCCAATATGAGCATTCAATTCCAAAGGTTGATACTGCGTTATGACGCCTACTGTATCAATACCTGAGTTTGCACAATTGCTTAATGTGAAGTCAATAATACGATAACGTCCGCCAAAGGGGATTGCTGGTTTTGCGGTTGACTTAGTCAATTTCCCTAATCTAGTACCTTGTCCACCTGCTAAAATAATTGCTAACATTTCATTTTTCTCTGTCATAATGACTCACCCCTACTTCAATTTGGTTGGTCGAATCAATAATGCTCCCATGGCTGGAAGCGTCAATATAAAGCTTGCAGGTTGCCCATGAAACGGTGTTTTATCAGCGACAAACTTCGTCTCCAGTTTTGTCCAAGTACCTCCGAAGGTCTTATCCTCCGTGTTAATTAATAGTTCATATTCACCTGCATATGGAACTCCAATTCGATAATCTTTTCGTTCAACTGGTACAAAATTAAATGCTGCGACTACAAACTGATGCTTTCGTTTTCCTTGCCGAATAAATCCCATAGTAGAACTTTGAGCATCGTCTGTATTTGAATAAATCATTCCATTTGATTCATAATCTTGTTCCCATAATGGCTTATTATCACGATAAGTTTGATTAAGTGTTTGAGTAAATTTTTGCATTTTATTATTAAGCGGGTCCTTTAAGTCTACCCACTCTAAGGAAGTCCAATCACGCCATTCAAGAAATTGTCCCCATTCAGAGCCCATAAAAGTTAACTTTTTACCGGGAAATGCCAGAAGATATGTGATCATTGTTCGTAAATTAGCAAATTGATTGTACCGATCTCCAGGCATTTTATGCATTAATGACTTTTTTCCATGAACAACTTCATCATGTGAGAACGGCATAATGAATTTTTCATTATACATATATACAAAAGCAAAGGTTAATAAATCAAAGTGATCATGCCGATACAGTGGGTCCATCTCAAAAAATTTTAATGTGTCATGCATCCAACCCAGATTCCACTTAAAGTCAAAACCAAGTCCACCATCTTCCACAGCATTAGTGACTCCTGCAAAAGCTGAAGATTCTTCGGCAATCATCAAAGCATCTGGGTGTTCTTCGTGGACAATCTGGTTGAGCTTCTGGAGGAATTCAATGCCTTCTAAATTACGGTTGTCGCCTTGATCATTCTTTAATCCTTCTTTACCAATGTCATAATCCAAATAAAGCATATTTGAAACAGAATCTACTCTGAGGCCGTCTAAATGACATTGCTCCAACCAATAGAAAGCACTTGAAATTAAGAAGCTTCGAACTTGCGCTTTGCCTAAATCAAAATTCCACGCACCCCATCCACGATTATCAGCTCGATTTTCATCCTGATACTCATAAGTGATTGTTCCATCATATTGATACAATGCATCGTAATTACGGATGAAATGTCCCGGAACCCAGTCAACTAAAACACCAATATTAGCTTGATGAAGTTTATCAACCAAATCTAAGAAACCATCAATATTGCCAAAACGACTGGTTATTGCAAAATACCCTAATTGTTGATAACCCCAAGAAGCATCAAGTAAATGTTCCATAACTGGCATAAGTTCAACATGGGTATAACCCATTTTCTTTATATAGGGAATCAATTCGGTCGCAATTTCGGAATACGTATAGTAACTACCATCTTCATGACGTCGCCATGAACCTAAATGTAGTTCATAAATATTTAACGGTCGTTTTTTAATGTCACTACGTTTGCGACGTGCTAACCACAAACTGTCATGCCATTTTTTATTTATGGGTCCAACAACTACTGCCGCATCCCCAGGTTTTTTTTCAAACTCTCTAGCATAAGGATCAATTTTTAAATGTCGTTCATTATTAGAATCAGTAATTGAAAACTTGTACAAAGAACCAATTTCAACATCACGAAACTCACCATGCCAAATCCCAGTTGTATCTATTGCGGTTAATTCAGAATCATGCCATCCATTAAAATCTCCTACAACAGCTACTGATTTAGCATGTGGAGCCCAAACGTTAAAAATAGTTATTCCGTTTTTTAGAACATGGCACCCCAGAAACTCATAACTTTTATAAGACTTCCCAGTGTTAAATAAATAGCCACTTTCTGCTAAATTATATTTCAATACCAAATTAATCACTTCCTTTAGATAAATTGTGAAATAATTAATTAATTCTTGTTTACAAACTCATTATAAATTAGTTTGTAGCCATTGTATTGCTTTTATATGAAATTACTTATATTATTTACAAGCCGTATATATACAGTGAGTATTACTGTTATATCAGCCATGAGTGGTGCAATTATAGGCTCAACCAGTGGATTTGTAAAAAAATATATAATATTATTTTTGATTAAGAAAATAATTTATTTTAAAGAGTGAAAAAATCACAAAAACACAATATGGCGATTTATCTTTCAGGTATACCAATAATTAAATTACGCAAAAAAAAATAGAACTCCTAAGAGTTCTACAAACTGGAAACAAATTGCCACGTCCATACATTTCCTATAGAAGAATTGGCATCATATGTTCCTGACGATAAATCATTTGTATCCAATTTCATCTTTAAATTCTGCTCCAATAAACTGGATAAATCATAAGTCTTAATAGTGTTATTTGAACTTGGGCCATCAATATTCCTTATATCGATAGGAGAGCCATACTCATATGGCGTATTTCCCCAATAAATATTGCCGCCCAGCTGATTGCCGGTCGAGTTTTTCAAATTATGTGTTATTAATTGTAATTTTTGATAATTATCAACATTACGACCATCAATAACTAACAACTTGGAACCATCTAAGTTGGCATTTAGAATTGGTGATTTTCCACCTCCTGGCATATAGCTACCAAAATCTATACTTTTTGGTGGATCTACAGCCAAACTATACCCAGTTCTGAAATAGAGAGTATCGCTGGCTAATATTTGTCCGTTAGGATCATTACTTATTACACTCCCTAATTGCTTTGACTGACGCAGCATTACCTTTACATAATGCAATTTATTATCCGTATACAAAGAAGTATTGATTTTAGCTGGAACATTTATTGTACTGTTAAATCCTCCCCCAGTACTTATATATACCTTTTGACTTTCCACATCCGTTTCATAGTACACTGTTGCATGGTAGACATCAACATTAGGGGTGTTTATGTACACTTTGAATTGAAACCCCGTAGATTTACTCATGTATGGATTATCTGCTGTATAAGTATTCGGAGTATCGATTCCATTATTTGTAAGTATCAATTTTACTACAGAATTGCCCGCAGTAGCTGCAGCAGGTACAAGTGCCCTTGAAGCAAACAAAGCACTAGCCGGACTGAATCCAGAATACACTTTATTGGTAGCAGCGACATTAATCACACTGCTACTAACACTAGACCAGTTTCCATCAGAATCTTTAATCCAAAAATAAACAGTATGATTACCTGATTTACCAGATAAATTGATATTTTCACTAAAAGAGTGAACCACTAAGTTATGTCCATCGGATTCACTTTGAGTATAGCTAGCAACTTTAGATGCCTTAGAAGGATCATTAACGTCTAGGCTGTAGTACAATGCCACATTTTTACTATCATAGTCGTACCAATTACCGGTGACATAATAACTATTTTCAGTTCCAATCGGACTTGAACTAGTACCAGAATCGACTAATCTCAAAACCGGTTTATTTGAGACATCAATATTATCTGAATCATTCTCATTGGCCCTATCAACTGGCGTCAAACTTCTTACAGCCAAGTTGTTACCATTCATGTCTCTAATAGCTAAGTTATCATCATTAAATTGCTTCATTTCAACATTGAACGAACCTGAATTTTTACTGTTCAATTCATTTGTTAAATTAACGATTACATAATCGCCATTTTTATTCGTAACAACATTTGAATTACCTAGTTCTGCCTTCAGATAATTTATATCTAAATTGTCATAATCAGGCGAATATAAAATCAGCTGACTGCCATCACTAGTCATCTTGAAATCAATCTTCGTTTTGTAATTACCATTGTCTATCATAACATTATTTATTCTGGCGGTTTCAGTACTAGTACCCGTTGCCGCATAAGTATTAATAGCAGTGAAAAAAGTGAGTATCAAACCGAAAGTAACTACTAAAGCAAATAGAACTTGTCTATTTTTATTTTTCATTCTTATCTCATCTTCTTATCAAAAGCATCATACAGCATTCTATATATACCTATTTACATTGTAGCAGTTTATTAGTTTATGAATTATGGGCATACTGGAAAAATGATCTTTTATTATGCATTATTTTTAACCTTGATTACAGCGCAAGAATAACCCATATTATTAAAATACTTTTTGTACAAAATGAATCAATACACATAGTATATAATGTTAAACTTATATCACCATATAAGTGAGGAGAGAATTTATGCGGCTTAAAAAGTTTATTCTGACTGTGTTCGCTCTCTTATTAACTATAGCCTGCTTCCAAATTTCAGGCTTAAATGTACACGCTGATGAAACCGACACTACTGCAGAGGATGTCGGCTATTATCATAAGCCAACCAAAGACGTAAAAAAATTCTTCGGTATTTGGCTAACAACTGGTTTCGCATTACAACCTAAAGAGGACAGTTATGTTGTTGTCGATAATACAACAACTTTGCGGACTGACTCGGCTCGTTCAGCAGTATATGCAATTACAACACTTACTAGAACGCCTCGATATCAATGGTATAAATATCAAGTTGGTGACAAAGAATGGACCAAGGTCAGCAAGTCTGATGGTGGAACAAAAGAAAACCTCGTGGTAACCGGTAAAAAAGCTGATGAAACTACTTACTATCAGTTACAAGTACAATGGCAAGGTCTTATTTGGAATTACTTTGCCAAAAAAATCTATTCACACGTTGCAGCTGTGCACACAGTCCCTGAACCCACTGATGGTAAGGAAATGACGATCAGGACAGATGACGATTATATTTACAGTACTTCATTCGATATGGCCGCTACATCTACTTATGCTCATGCAGATGTAATTCCTGCCAACTATACCGGTGAAGTGACTTGGAGTGTTGATGATCCATCCCTAGCAACTATCAACGAAGACACTGGACTTCTAACAGCCGTAACTAAACCGGAAGTTCATGGTACTGTAACGGTTATCGGTACTCTTCATAATCCAATTGGTGATGACATTTATGCAACTAAAGAAGTTAAAGTCGGACAAGGTCTTGAAGATCAAACGGTTCATGCCGGCAATAAAGCAACATTTTCCATTGAAGGTAATTTAGGTAATTTGGACGATATTGATGACGGCGACGATGACGATGATGAAGACGATGGTGGAGATAATAGCGGTGGCACAAATGAGTACACAATCAAGTGGTATCGTGACAACCCTGATGGATCTAGGGTTCAGATAAATAAAGACAATGAATTAAACGGACCTATGTCAATAACAACCGATGCTACAAATATGGAAGATGACAATCAAAGTAAATACCAGGCTGTTATTAACGTTAAGTTGGGTGCCATCAACAAGAGCTACACTACTAACAAAGCTACTCTGACCGTTATACCCGATGGCTCTCCTGATATAAAAATCCAAAATAGTATTACTAACACTAGCTATCAAGATGAACTAGATAGCGATCTTCATTTATTTGGTGTAAATGAAGAAGATAAAATCTTAGAAAGTGCCACGATTACAAACAATAGTAATACAGGAATTCTAACTAATAGTACTTATCATTTTCCAATCAGAGAAAGCTCTACCATAAATTCGGTCGTGGTAGATAATGAAGAATTATCTAATGATCACTATGAAATTATTTCTAACAATAAAGATGGTACCAAGGAATTAATCATTAAAAACCTAGGATTCTCTATTAAACAAAGCCACGAAGTAAAAGTAACCATGACCGTTGGCGCAATTGATGAACTTAGTACTCAGAGAACGACACCATACTTAGTTGGGCAAGTTTCCAACCCTGATGATTATCATAGCAGTGGTGATGAAGAAGCTATTACTTACTCAACTAACAAAATTCAAATAAACGTTAAAAATATTGATTTTGGAGTTATTACCCCATTCTCAGCTAACGAAACTATCTATCGTCCAGACGAACTAAATGAACCTGAAAATATCGTTGAAATAGACGATCAACGTCGTAACAAGCCGAATACAGAAATCCGTGTTCAACAAGCTAGTGACTTCATAAATGCGGAGGATGTTAAGTTGTTAGGAAACTTAAGGTTTTACGAAGATGGAGTTGGCTACGATATACTTGGTCACGATCATGTAATTCAAGTAACTAAAGAAGGAAATCCAGTACCGTCTATTGGCTGGGCCAAAGAAAATGGAATTTTACTACACATGAACGATAATAATTTAACCGCTGGCATTTATAACACTGAGTTGAAATGGTCAGTCGTTGAAAGTATTTAGACACACAGAGCGCTACAAAGTACAGTTGTACTTTGTAGCGCTCTGTTTATTTATTCATCATAACATTCAAAATTTCACTGTCAGTTTTTCCGAAGCCATTGGTAACCAACTTACCCAACCCCCTAATAGTTTGATCCACATCGTCTTGGACCAATCCATTAGTCGAAGGAATTTCCACTCCCTGAATCGCTAAATCGACTGCACGACACATTGATGATGTTGAACTTGCAACTTTCATTGCGCAAGAACATCCTGCACCATCACAAACCATTCCGGCGGCATCGCCAATCATATTCTTAATAGCTGAACACGCTTGGTAATAATCATTTGTCAGCAAGTAAATGGAACCAGTCGCGGCACCCATAGCGGCTGAATCCGTCGCACAAAATGCCGATAACACAGGTAAAAAGGCATGAATATAAAGTGCTGTTAAATGTGACAATGTTAAAGCCCTAATCAACTGCTCTTCACTAGACTTTTCATGTCTAGCCACAATACAAACTGGCACTGTAGCAGTGATTCCCTGATTACCTGAACCCGAATTAGACATTGCTGGTAATTGTGAACCACCCATACGAGCATCCGAAGCCGCAGCAGTGTAAGAAATGATTTGTTCCGTCAAACTAGTGTTTTTTTGAAGCCTAGATGATTTAAGAGACTTACCTAACTTAATTCCATAGTCATGTTGGAATCCATCCTCTGCCAGTGCCAAGTTAAAATTAGCAGCCTTACGCATAAAAACTATATTAGCTAGCGGCTCAGTTAACGCAAAATCCCAGATATTTTTTAATTTGACCGTCTGCAAAAACTGTTTAGTTTCTGATATCGCATGTGTAGCCGGACGATCTTTAGAATATAGTGGTTTATCATTCTTTTCAATTAAGAATATATTTGTGTGATCGCCAGCAATACAGACTCTTACCTTATCCGTTGCATCTGACACTGTAACCTCAACGTATAAGTCATCTTCAACTTCAGCAATATGTGTAACAATCTTGCCGGAATCAGCTAGTTCATTGATTTTTGGAAGCTGCTCATCACTTAATTTAGAAATAACACTCAAGCCCACAGCAGGATCACCGGCAATTGCTCCAGCGGCGGCAGCCACCAACAACCCTGGCCTACCCGTTCCAGGGACAATCACTGCCATAGCGTTCTTCATAATGTTATGAGATACACTTACATCAATTGCTTGAATATCACCACTTAGATATGGCATGCAGTTAGCTGCAGCGTATGCTACCGCAATTGGTTCCGTACATCCAGTTGCTGGAACAACACCTTCCTTAAGCGATTTAATGAACATTTTTTCATAACTACCTTTTCCTGTACCCGCTTGTTGAAACATGATTATTTCCTTTCTAGGATATTTGTATACTTTGTTAAAAACATAACATACTTAGTCAAAAAAAAGAACTCCATACTAGCTTCAATAGTATAGAGTTCATAAATGACATATTAAATTCCGTCGTCTTCAGCATCTGCCTCAAACTTATTTTCTTTATGTACGAATAATTGAGTTTGTGACTTACTTGTTTCTACAAGTTTATTTGCTAAATCAGTAGCATTCCCATCGAATGAGGATAGTTGGAGGCCTATCTCCATCAATGATCCAACATTGCAACCACAAGTAACTTGAATATCTTTATCACTACTCATACTTAACTTAACGGCTTCTTTAAAAGGAGTTCCGCCTAACAAGTCACAGAAGAACACTACTGAATCATCGTTTTTGATTTCATTAGTGAATTCTTCGGAAAGACTCTTTTCATTCATATCTCCAGTAAAATCTATAAAACTGACTCCTGGTAATTGACCAGCCAATAATTTGACCGTTGAATGAATTCCTGAAGCAAAGTTTCCATGTCCAGTAACAACAATTTTCATTTTATAGAACCCCCAACCATGATAATGCGATAGCAAGGATAAATGTAACAAGAATCAAAACTACAGGACTAACATTCTTCTTCTTAAGCAACCAATATAGCAAGAATGTGTAACCTAATGGAAGAATATTAGGGAAAATACGGTCAAAGAATTGTGTTTGAATAGCAATTGTATGACCTGCTGTAACTGGGATCTTAGTCTTAACAGTAATTTGAACATATGTAGCAATCAAACCACCGATAACTGTACAACCTAAGACACTAGCAGCGTGTGAAACAATGGCTGAGTTCTCACGAATCTTAGAAATAGCCCTAGTACCTGTTGTGTATCCCAAACGAGCAATAGGAATACGAGCGAAGAACATTGCAACATAGACAAGGAAGAAGATAAGCGGTCCTAAGATGCTTCCTTGTTTAGCAAATGATGCTGTAATACCAGCAACGATAGGTAGAATTGTGAACCAAGTAATGGCATCACCAATACCTGCTAAAGGTCCGAACAAAGCGATTCTCAAACCATCAATTGTTGAACGTTTTTCACCGTTCTCTTCTAGTGAGGCTTCTAGTCCCATTAATAGAGGAGCAGCATAGTTGTTAGTATTAATGAATTGCAAGTTAGACTTCATGGCATCTGCCAAGCCCTTCTCGTCATCCTTATAAATCTTCTTCAATGAAGGAATCATTGCTAACGTCCAGCCATCAGCCTGCATTCTTTCATAGTTCATTGCTGACTGGTTAAAAATAGATCTAATACCAAGCATACCAACGTCATGCTTAGTTAATTTACCTCTTGTTGGAGTTTCTGATTTTTTAGATTCCATCTTCGTCGTCTCCTCCATTTGAATTTTCCATAGCTGTCTTCAACTTCTTGTCGTTTTCAGCATCCTTCTTACTTCTATTGTATTCAATCAATGCTAGAGCAACACCAATGACAGCAACTGGCATCAAGTTTCCAAATTTAATAAAGCAAGCGGCTGTAAATCCAATCAATAGATATGGAACATAACGTGCCTTTAACATACTCTTTAACAATAAACCAAAACCAACGGCAGGTAAGATACTACCGGCAATTTCAAAACCATGACTCAACCAAACAGGCATTGCATTAACTAATGACTTCATCGGAGCTTGTGCACCATAGACACATAAGAATGCGATAATACCATATGTTAAACCAACGATCCATGTTGGTAGTAAAGCTAAGTTAGTGAATTTCTTTGATTCACCTTTTTCAGCATATGTATCTAGTTTCTTTGTTAAAACTGAGAATGCTGAATAATAGAATAAAATAATATATTGCATCAAAATACTAAATGGTAATGCCAATCCAATAGCAGTAGCTGGACTTTTACCTGTTGTATAAGCTAAAACAACAGTCATGATACCAGCCATAATAGGGTTAGGCGGCTGTGTTCCACCAACCGGAGTTAAACCAGCGAATGCTAATTCAGTTAGTCCGGCGGCAACTATCCCTAAAGTAATATTTCCTAAAATTAATCCTGTAACGGTACAAACTATCATTGGTCTGAAGATGTAGAAACCTTCCCACCAAAAGTCAATACCAGAAATAATTGCGAAAAGACCAATCAATAGCCCTTGCATTAATGTAACTTGCATCTAGATCACTTCTTCCAATGGTTGTTTTTTGTCCTCTGGTACTTCTTGAACGTATACGTTGGCACCCTTGTCAGCGCAAGCCTTCAAGTCTTCTTTATCTTTATCATCCATGTATGTATATTTAGTAACTTGCTTCTTACCATCTGAGAAGTGCATATTACCAATATCAATGTCCTTCATAGGAACTCCGCCCTCAACTAACTTGCGAGCATCTTCTGGCGTACGAACAACGATAAAAATCTTTTGCTTAGCACTAGCACGATGGATATTGTTAATAGTCTTTTCGATTGTCCAGAAACGAATACCAACACCAGAGCTATCAGCTGTAGCAGCCATCAATTCTTGTTGTAGTGGATCATTAGCTGTGTCATCATTAGCAACCAACAATAAGTTAGCCCCAACAGATGAAGTCCAAACAACACCAACTTGTCCATGGACTAATCTGTTATCAATTCTTGTTAATACAATATTAGGTTCACCCATCTTTATTCCTTCTTTCACTTGACTATAAACATTATCAAATCTCCAACGACAATCGACTGACTGTAATAAATAAACTTTCCATCTTGAATACCCTTGGTAGTGACATTCACCATAGGATCTCCGACATTCAAATTAAATATCTTGCGATTCTTACTAGTAATTAAGCTAGCCTCTGTTTTAGAAAAGAACTCAGCTTGCAACTCATACCTTTTAGCTAAAAATGGAATTAAGTCTTTATCAACAATCTCTTGTTTATGAATCATTGGAAAACTGTCAAATGGCAAAAAAACTTTTTCACTAAAAACTGGTTCATCATTCGCATAGTACAAATACTGAAATGAATAAAGATAATCATCATCATTCAACCCTAATTCAGCCCGAGCACGCTTTTCAGTACCATCAACATTAACACTGAATTTTTCCAGTTTTATTTTAGGATTTGCTCCCATTTTTTTGATCATTTTTTGAACATCCAAATAACTGATTTCCAAATTTGATTCATCTTTCGACATTACGAAAGATCCTTGACCTTGTTTCTTATATATATAATTTCTATTTTCTAACTCTGTCAAAGCACGTCTAACAGTGATTCTAGAAACGTTATACAACTCTCCCAGTCGTTGTTCTGACGGCAACTTACTATTCTCAGGCAGCTGTCCTGATTCAATTTGCCGCATTAATTCATTCAACATTCTTTGATACAGTGGCATTGTATGACCCATAGGAATTCCTCGACTTGTTATATTGTTATAACAACCACGACTATATTTAAGCACCATACATAAGGTATGTCAACGCTTTCACAGAAAATGTTGTATTTTCTGATTTATTAATTATCTTTTGGGTGCGCTACACTCATACTTCCAATTATCTATAATTTAAATCAAAAAAATATATTCTAATTTTTGAGTACACAAAAAAACATAAAAAACAGTCATAATAGGCATTAGGACTATAAATTAAATATCATGAACAAAAAAAGCACATCTTTCGATGTACTTTTAAGTAATATTTATCCAACCTGACTAGTTCCATCAGAATAATTCAGAGTAACTCCGGATTGAACATTAAAAATATAAACATTGAAATGGACTGAATCATCACCAACTGATTGAGCTTCCATCTGAACTCCACGAGCTAACAATTCATCGTTTCTAAATATCGGTGTGACACGATATCTTATATAGTGACTATTGCTTTGCTTCAAATAATAAGCAATATCCATTTCATGCGCCAACATCTCAGGACTATTTAATGAGCGTGTTCCGGTCATTAAATTCTTAGGATTGTTGTTCTGTCCCGTCAACTGATATCCAATTAAATGACTACGATTGTACAACCACCCCGAGCTAATACGCTTATTTCGCCAACCAGTAGGATCCCACGTTAATCCCTCTCGTTTAGTACTTGGCATCAAAGAAACATTTAACATTGCATTAGCAGCAGTAACCCGATTCAAATTATCTAAATCGCCATACCTTTGCCAAGCACCCATACTTGTCACTAAATCATCCTTTGAAAAATTAGGATTATTGTTATTCACAACAATTTCTTGAGTTCCGGTATATTCAAGATTAGCTAAATCTTCAGCCGAAGACGTCTTGGAATTATTATTACTGTATTGTGTTTGATCATGCTGACTCAAATAATCTTGATTTGAAGCAATTTGATTTTGCAATTTAGTAATCGATTTTTTTAATTTCTTGTTACTGGCTTCTAACTTAGTTGCTTTTTTTTGATACGAATAATCTTTTACAACTTCAGTTTTTTCATTGTCTTTACTATCAGTTGATTGACTTTCAGAGCAAGCTGTCAATGACATCGTCATCGTTATAACGGCTAATACTTTAATTAAACTTTTCATATTTATACCTTAGCCTTTCTATAACCAGCGTTAATGGCATCTTGTTCAGTTTGAAAGTAAACTGCATTACTAGAATTCATATTATAACCACGCTGTCCTGGTACATGGTAAATATGAGAGTTCTTATTACCAACGATTTGCCCAGATGATGCGGTGTTCATATCTCCTCTTGAATTAGTAGAACTATTCGCAGAAGAAGTAGCCTGAACCTGTTTTTTAGCAGCGGCTTCAGATGCTTTTTGTTGTTCTTGTTGCTGTTTTTCTGCCGCGGCTTGCTGTTCTGCGGCAGCTTTTTTAGCTTCAGCCTCTTGTTTCTTAATATCGTCAATCTGCGAATGCGTACTAGTTTCTTGCTTGACCAATTTTTTCTTTTTAGCCAATAGTGCATCATGTTCTTTTTTTGCTATCGCATACTTATCCTTGCCTATATACTTTACTTTTTTAGCTGCTTGAATAATATTGCTGCCGATGTCAGTCATCGTTACAGTTCCATATAACGCCGTAAAAGACAATAATACTATCAAACTAAGCCAAACAATTTTTTTGAAGCGTTTAGATAATTGCATCCCCTTTTCCCCCTATAATTTTTTCAATTCCATTGTATCAAAAAAGCGATTACCTCAATAGTAACCGCCATTAGTATTCTTAATATTCATTCGTTGTAAAATATCGACCAGTTTTTGTTCGTCCGGCTTCAAGATATAACTCTTGCGACGAACTACCGAAATATTAAAGCTCTCTGGTAATGGATTAGCAATATCTAAACAAACTAGGTCTCGATCATATTCACCAACTTCGTCTCTCACTAAAATACCAATACCAACATTAGCTCTAATTAAGCTTTTAAACCACGATATATCCGGTGTATCATAGACCACTTCCGGCTCGATCTCATAATATTTACAGTAATCTTCTAGCATCTGAGAATGAATGTATTTACCAGTTAATCTGATAAATCGTTCTGCCATCAAATCTCTAAAATCAACTGGCTTCGTACTTTTGGATAGAGGATTTTTAGCGCTGACAATTACGCTGAAGGGACGACTACCCAAGTACTCAACTTCATATTTAGGATTTTGAATTGGTTTGATCGTAGCGATGACAGCAATATCAACATTACCATTATCCAATTCATTCAATAATTCAGAAGAACCGCTCTCAGATATTTGCAGCTTCTGAAAAAGTGATTCTTGCGCAAGTTTTTGTACTACTTGTGGAAAGTACAAAGTACCAATTATCGGTGGCAATCCAAACTTTATTTTTTCACTATCAGACGCTTTTATCTCTTTTCGAGCCAAGTCGATATTTTTTTGAATTACCTTTGATTTTTCGTACAATAAATAACCCGATCGAGTTATCTCAGTTTTTTGATGGACGCGATCGACGTGCACCAGTTTGGAATCAAATTCTTTCTCTAACCGCTTCACTGCCTGAGTAATAGTCGGCTGAGATACTGAAAACATTTCTGCCACTTCAGTATAATTACGTTTTTCCACCAAAATTCTAAAATACGACAAATCACGTGTATTCATATTGCTTAACCTACTTTGCATTATTACCACCTCGATTAGCTTCTAATCCATAATGAATTGAACCAACCCAGACTACAAAATAAATTATATCAACTTATTGTACTACTTACTTGATTTATCCAGGTTTTGAATAAATTTAAAGGCTTGTTGACCTGCTTGACGACCGAAAATAACTGTTTCAGCAATCGAATTTCCACCAATACGATTGTTACCATGCAATCCACCAGCAATTTCTCCACCAGCAAATAATCCATTGATAACTTGACCCTTTTCATCCAATACATGAGTTTTTGCATCAATATTAACGCCACCCATTGTGTAATGAACAGCAGGAGCAATGTGAATTGAGAAGAATGGACCTTTGACAATACTACGATCCATACCAGTTGTTCTACCAAATTCAGCATCGTTATGATCATCAACGGCTTTGTTCCAAGTATCCACTGTTGCTTCAAGTGTTTTAGCATCTAAACCGATACTATCAGCAAGTTCTTCAATAGATGAACCAGTTACAACTAATCCAACTTTATCATAGAATTCAATAGCTTTGACACGATCACGAATACCTTGATCAAGGATCAAGTAAGCACAATTTTCTTTCAAGCCATCAATTGCAGCTGTGACATTTTTACGAGTATCTAGCTCATTAACAAAACGTTTTGCTGATTTATTAACTAGAATTGCACCTTCACCACGAACAGCCTCACCAATCAAGAATGGATGGTCAGTATCTTGTTGAACTGTTGGATGGACTTGAACCTGATCCATATCAACTAACTTAGCACCAACAGCGCTAGCCAAAGTAATTCCGTCACCTGTGGCACCTGGTGAATTAGTTGTCTCATATCCTTCCAAATCTGGACGATATTTAGTTAATAACTTAGGATTTGCTCCAAAGCCACCTGTTGCCAAGATAACAGCATCACCATTAATGGTAGACTTCTCTCCATTTATCTCGACTTCAACACCATCAATTGCACCATCATCTTGCAATAATTTCTTAACTAATACATCAGTAAATAGTGGGATATTTTCTTTATCAACTTGTTTCAATAACTCTGTGACTAAGAAACCACCAATTGGTGCCATTGAACTAGGACGGTGTGTTCTTAGTACACTCATTCCACCAGTTGTCGTTAGATCATCTAACTCAATTCCATGACTTGCTAACCAATCAATTGCTAATGCACCATGAGTCGTAAAGAACTTCAACAATTCAGGGTTATTCTTCTTGCCACCACCGACAAATGTATCATGATAGAAAGCATCCATACTATCAACAATCTTGTGGTCCAATTGAACTGAAGTCTCACTAGCATTCATTCCTGATGAAGCGCGTGTTGTATTTCCACCAATACTAGACATCTTCTCCAGAATTACTGGTGATAATCCTAATTCATGTGCTTGAATAGCAGCAGTCAATCCTGTAGCACCAGATCCTACAATGACTAAATCGTAGCGATCTTGCAATTTACTAATATCAGTTGGCTCAAACTTGAACTTTGCAGCTTGTTTTCTTTTATTAGCCTTTTTAATTTTACTGTGTTTTTTTGTCATTTATCTTTCCTACCCTTGCTTTGTTGTTTCTAAAAGAACTATGGAGAGACTTACGTCTCTCCTAATTCTCTAAATATTTGTCATCTTTAGTGGATCAACCCATTTATCGAATTGTTCTTCAGTAACTAAACCAGATTTAATGGCAGCTACCTTCAGAGTTGTTCCTTCTTTTTCAGCAGTTTGTGCAATTGTTGCACTTTCATGATAACCAATGTGTGGTGACAAAGCCGTAACAGTCATCAATGATTGATCAACTAATTCTTCCATTCTATCAGCATTAACTGTTAATCCATGGATCATCTTGTCAGCAAAGCCAGTCATAGTTCCTGTTAGAAGCTCTGCAGATTCTAGAAAGGCACTGATAAGAACTGGTTTGTAGACATTTAATTCGAAGTTACCTTGACTAGATGCCATACCAACAACAACATCATTACCCATAACACGTACAGCAGACATTGTTACAGCCTCAGCTTGCGTAGGGTTTACCTTACCAGGCATAATTGAAGAACCAGGTTCGTTAGCTGGAATGTGTAATTCTCCATAACCTGAACGAGGGCCACTTGCCAAGAATCTAACATCGTTAGCAATCTTCATCAAATCTGCTGCCAATGTCTTAATTGCACCATGAACAACATTTAAGCCTGAATGTGCAGCTAATCCGTAGAATTTATTCGTATCTGCAGTGAACTTAACACCATAAACTTCTGTCATCTTCTTAGCGATAATGTCAGCGAATCCAGGAGCAGCATTCAAACCTGTACCAACAGCTGTTCCACCCATAGCAAATTCACCAAGTGTTGGATTTAAGCTCTTTAAGTATGAAAGATCATGTTCTAGCATGCTTGCCCAACCACTTACTTCTTGGCCAAATGTTAATGGAGTAGCATCTTGCAAATGAGTACGTCCAATCTTTACGACTTTCCAATACTTTTCTTGTTTAACTTTCAATTCATCAATCAAATGTTGTAATGAATCCTCTAAGTTATCAACTGCAACTGAAGCAACAATACTCATAGCAGTTGGGAAGATATCGTTTGAGCTTTGTCCCTTATTAACATCATCATTCGGCAAAATTTCAATATCTGGGTTTATTTTAGCTGCCATATGAGCAACAACTTCGTTTGTATTCATATTTGTTTGAGTACCTGAACCTGTTTGATAAACAACTAATGGAAAATCTTTTCTTAAGTCTTCGTCATCTAATGCCAACAACTTATCGATTGATTCAACAATCAAATCGGCTTTTTCAGGCTCAATAGCATCTAGTTCTTTATTAGAGATTGCTGCAGCTTTCTTAATTTGAAGCAAAGCCTTGATAATTACTAATGGCATCTTCTCACCAGTTGGGAAATTATTTCTTGAGCGTTCTGTTTGAGCTCCCCATAATGCATCAGCTGGGATTTTTACTTCTCCTAAAGTATCCGATTCAATTCTGAAATCTGTCATGTGTGTAACCTCCAATTATTTAAGTTGCGCCAAAAAAATCTGTAAACGCTTCCTTGTGATGTTTTTATCATAAATGGATAGCGAAGTCATAGTCAAACTGTATATACTTCATTAATATTTTTTATGAGGTTGATCTATCAGTGATTTATGGCAATAAAATAAACTTATCGCTAATAATTTAGCAATAAGTTTATAAATATTTATTTAACACTCTTAATTACATAATCTCCTAGACTCTCAACACGTTTCCAATCATCAGCATCCGGATCTTCGTTGATTTTAACTGAATCAGCTACTTGATCACCATTAGCTGAATTTAGTTGCATAGTGAAATAATCCACTGCACGACCATAGTGAATGTGAGTCTTTGAACTTGAACCTAGAACTGCAAATTTAGTCTTTTCCAAATCTACATCTAACAAATCTTCATAAAAATCCTGAGCCTCATCGGGGACTTGACCATCTCCGTACGTATATGTAACCACAATAACAGCATCATATTCCGGAATCGAATAAGCATCTGTATCAACCATTTGTTCCAAATCGATTTCAGCTTTATCGCCCAAATAATCTGCCAAATGATTAGCAATTTTTTCATTTCTACCACTCATACTAATATAAGTTATCAATACCTTCATTAAACTACCACCTTACACTAATTCTTTCATTTTTATGTTTAGCATTTTCAATCTCATCAACCATTGCTATAGCATAATCTTCATAACTTATCTTACTTTGTCCATCATCATTTGTCGTGAACTCTTCTCCAGCAACAACATATTTACCAGTACGAGCTGCATTATGGTCAAAATCAGCGGCTGGGCTGATATAAGTCCAATTAATGCTACTTTGTTTCAATACATCCAGTGCCTTTCCCATCTCTTCGCTCAATGGCTTAACATCAGCGGGAAAATCGGCACCTTGGAATAATTGTGCCGTATGATCCTTATTCATATACAAAGAACCTGCTCAATAACCTGGCTTCTAGTCCCTTCATAATATCGATCAAGTGCTCAGTTGATGGAACGTACTCCTTGACCATATCACCAAAGAATCCTAAGGCATCTACTACTGCATCGAATCCCTTTAAATCCTCACTTGTAATACTATAAACATCTCTAACTAAATATTTGCTTGTTACTGATTTATCTTTATTTCGAACTATCGAAGTTACATCAATGCCACGATTCTCAGCTTCCTTAGCAATAAGTGAACCTTCCTTACCATTCGCACCAATAATTGCAATTTTCAACATAAAATACCTCCCATTAATAATTACTTTACACAATGAAGGAGCAAAGTTCTAAAATTATGGCTCGATATAGTAGAATAATCATATGAAAATTGAGGAGGACATTATGGCAAAATATCAAATTTACTTGATCCGTCACGGAAAGACTTGGTTCAATCGTTATCAAAAAATCCAAGGCTGGTCAGACACACCACTAACACAAGATGGTATTGAGGTCGCACACAGTGCTGCTGAGGCACTCAAAGATGTAGATTTTGCTGCAGCTTATTCATCTGATACTAGACGTGCGATGGATACAGCTGAAATTATTGCTGAAGCAAACAAAAACAAGCCACTTCCACAAAAAATGACTGAGTTTAGGGAACAATTTTATGGATCATTTGAAGGTGATAACATAGATGAAGCTTGGGACAAAATCTCAAATTCTCATAATACCAAGAATTACCAAGAAATTGTCTATAAATATGGATTCGATGCCACAATGGATTTTGTAAAAGAAGCTGATCCGTTTCACGATGCTGAAAATGCCGATGAATATTGGAATAGATTAGATCGTGGTTTTGAAAAAATTGATCAAATTGCGCATGACGGTGACAAAATTCTACTAGTTACTCATAGCACAACAATATTGTCGCTCGCATTCAAATATCAAGATGGTGATTATGAACTGAATCAATTACCAGGTAATTCCAGTTTGACAATGTTAGAGCGTATTGATGGGACTAACCACGTTACTAGTTATAATCAAAAACTTCATTAATAGAAGTTACCCCCTCACTTGTAGTAAAATTACAGTATGAAATTCTGAGGAGGAAGAAATGGCAAAATATCAAATTTACATGGTTCGCCATGGTAGAACTTGGTTCAATCGTTATAACAAGATGCAAGGATGGTCAGATACACCTTTAGCACCAGATGGCGTTGAGGTGGCTAAAAAGGCAGCCCAAGCACTAAAAGACGTAGATTTTAGTGCTGCATTTTCATCTGATGCACGTCGCGCAATCGATACTTGTAAGTTGATAATGGATGCTAATGTTAATAGAGATAAAGTTCAACCTCAAAAATTAATGGAATTCAGGGAACAATTTTACGGTTATTTCGAAGGTATGAATTCTCCAGAAGCATGGTTTATGGTTGGTCAACCTCATGGTGCTTCTACCTTCAGTGAAATAATTGCTCAACATGGTTTGGATGCAACTAAGGACTTCATGAAGGAAGCTGATCCATTTCACGATGCCGAGAATGCTGAGGAATATTGGACGCGCTTGAACAAGGGATTCAAAAAGCTCGATGAAATCGCCCATGACGGTGATAAAATCTTATTGGTTTCACATGGAACAACGATTCGTTCAATTACCGATCGCTATAACGCTGGTAACTTTGACGTGACTGAGAGTCCTCGTAATTCAAGTCTTACAATGCTTGAACGTGATGATGGATTCAACCGCGTAACTAGCTACAATCAAATGCTAAACTAAAAAAAGTCGCAGAAATTCTGCGACTTTTTATTTTTGCTTAGTATGTCTCTGACGTTCCAACTGCTAAGACGATAACTCCTAAAATCAAAGCAACTACAAACATTCCGAAAACCACTGGAATTCCAAAGCCCATACCGATTAACATACCGATTAAGTATGGACCAATTGTTGCTCCAATACGACCAATTGATTGTGAGAATCCTACTCCCATTCCACGAATATCAGCTTTGAAGTGGCTAGGTGTAAAGGCAATTAAAGCTCCCCATGCACCTAAGTTGAAGAATGATAAGAATGCTCCACTTGCCAATAGCATTCCTTCACTAGAAGCAACACTAAAAACAGATGCACTACTGATTGTTCCAATCAAATACATAGTTAAAATATTTTTATGACTGATCTTACCCATTAACCATGCAGCCAGATAATAACCTGGTAACTGTGCCAAACTCATTAATAAAGTATATTGGAAACTATGAATAATAGAAAAGCCACGTAATACTAGTACACTAGGTAACCATAGGAACATGCCATAATATGAGAACATTACGACAAACCAGAGAAAACTAAGTGCTAAGGTTTTGCCAATTACATCATGATTAAAAATTCCAGAAAATTGTTCCTTTAAACTAGTTTTTTCTTTTTTCTCGTAATTCTCTGGTAAGTGACGACGCATAACAAAAGCATACATCATTACAAAGAATGTCACGATAACACTGGCTCTCCATCCGTACAATGGTGTGATTGTATTAGAAATAACTGCTGCTAATATCCAACCAATCGCCCAGAAACTATCAGCCATAATTAACATTTTGGCTTGTTTTTTCCCTTTGAAATTATCTGCTAACATTGTAGCGGCTACAGGAAGTTCCCCACCAAGTCCCATACCGGTAATAAATCGTACCAGCATAAATTGATTAACGTTAGTTGTAAAAGCTAATAGTAAATTACAAACAGAGAAAACTATTAATGTGATGATCATGACATTCTTACGACCAAACTTATCGGCCATGTAACCACAAAGAATTGAACCAAAAACCATCCCTAATGAAGTTACAGAACTCACATAACCCACTTGTGCAGGTGTTAAGCTCCATTCTGCTTTTATTAATGGCATAATAAATGACAACAATGCGACGTCCATCGCATCAAATAACCAAGCAGTACCAATTACTAATAAGAGCTTACGCCCTTTTTTAGAATTCTTTTGAATCAAAGTATCTTGCATATTGCCCTCTTTTCACTTTTATTGATAATCCGGAATATCAATAATTTTGTTTTTAAAAATCAATATATTGATTTAGGTACTTTATACCTTTAAGGATAAAAAGAGCTTAACATCACGCTTATTGTGATGTCAAGTTTATTTCAATCGATAAATTTTTGCCGGTCGACCTGACCTAGGTTTGTGCTCGTATCCAGACTCTATGAATAAGCTGCCATGTGTCTTCCTAAAATTAGAATTATCGATTTCTGATAGCTTTGTTCTTAGGAAAATGGCATAAATCATTCTGGCCTTTCGTAAAGTGAAAGTGGGACCAAGAACCAATAGGATCGTTGGCAAATAATTCAAACGATTTTTTACTCTAGTAAAAGCTGTACGTAAGATTAACTCATGATCGGAAACCATTACGTGATTAGTTGTAGAATAAAATTTTTCTTCAGATATTTTTTCTGACAAAGTTTTAAATTCTAAATCACCATTTTTTAATTGATAACTATGATTATTAGCTGATACTCGGAACCATCTAGCATCGTCCGCACCATAACCTGCAACTAATTCAGGCATATCTGGCAAATAGATCATATAAGTTAGTGACAATGTACGTTCACCCTTTACACGATTAACATTCGTGAATGTCTGTAATTGTTCAGTATTGACCTTTGATAACTTTACGCCAATTTTTTCCCTAACTAATCTCAAAGAAGCATCATCTGCACTTTCGTTCTCACGCAAATAAGTCATGGGCAATCCCCATTTACCTTTGTATGGACTTTCAGAACGCTTCAATAGCAAAATAAGCAAAGAGTTGGAATCAAGATCAAAACTCCAAATAACGTTTGTAATACTTATCAATGGTCTATTTATCATTTCTTATAAGGCTCCTTGTATCTAATTAGTTATATTTTACTATTACAAACAAAAAAGCCATACACTTTTCATGCATGACTTTGAATTTACTTATGAGAAGAGAACTTCCATAACTAGGAGTGCTCCACCAAATACTAATACGAAGACAACTACCGGCCAAACGAATCTTAGCCAGTGTGAATACTTCATATTCAACATTTGTAGTGTAGCCATAACTAATCCGGTTGGTGCTAAGAATAACATAGCATATTGACCGAACTGATAAGCCGTAACAACTGCAAAACGAGGAATGTTGACAGTATCAGCTAGTGGGGCAAAAATTGGCATTGATAGGACAGCCAATCCTGATGATGATGGAACGATAAATCCTAAAACGAAGAAGATAAACATCATAACGATGATGAATATTGGCCCGCTTACGTGTGAAACTAATGATGATGAATATTGCAAAATAGTATCTGAAATATATCCATTATTAAGAACAATATTGATACCACGTGCCAAACCAATGATCAATGAAACACCGACCAAGCTAGAAGCACCATTAACAAAGGCATCAACAACACCTTTTTCACCAATACCGTAACGGCCAGTTGCTGTAAGAATCATGATAACAATAGCGAATGCCAAGAATGATGAGGCCATTGTTGGGAACCACCAACCTTGTGACATAACACCCCAAACCATGATTGGGAATGCGGCAACAAACAAAATCAAAATAAACTTTTTACGTGATGTAAAGAATGTCTTTTTACCTTTTTTCTCATCACTTGATTCAACGGACCACATATTGTTAAATTCTTCGTGATCATCATATGTATATGAGAATGTAGGAGTATCCTTGACCTTTTTACTGTACCAGTACAAGTAAAATTCAAGAACTATCGCGGCAATAACTAATCCTGTTGCACGCCAGACAATACCTTCTGTAAATGGAATACCAGCAGCATTTGAGGCAATAACAGCTGAGAATGGGTTAATTGTTGAAAAACAAGTACCAATGGAACTTGAAAGGAATATTGCACCTACTGATACAATTGAATCATATCCCATGGCAATAAAGATAGGAACTAAGATTGGATAGAACGCAACAGCTTCCTCTTCAATACCACAAAGAGTTCCACCAAGAACCATTAGGATAGAAACCATAAAGATCAACAGAAATTCATGTCCCTTAGTCTTTTTGGTCAACGCCATTAGTCCTGATTCAAAAGCACCACTCGCTTTTACAACACCTATTAAACCACCAAGTACGAAAATGAAGACCATAATATCAACGGCTTCAATCGTACCTTGAACCATACTTTTGGTTATTGCACCTACTTGAGCTGGTTTTTGCTTCAATCTTTTATAAGTATTTGGGATTGAAACAGCGTCGGTAATACCGCCAGATGTAAATTGCTTGATATCGATTTTAACACCCAGTTTATCGAGCTCTTTTTGAGTTGCTGGTACATTGGATACCTTCCCAGTTGGGCTGGTGATCTTCAAGCTGGAACTTGAAGAACTATAAACCATCTTCGAATATGCCCCGGCAGGAATGGTCCATGTTGCTATAACAGCAACAATTGTCAAAATAAACAGAATAACAAAGGCACCAGGCATCTTTAATTTGAATTTTTTCTTCTTTGGTGCTTGTGGTGCTTCGTTAACTGCGCCTACATTTCCCATAATTTCATCTCCTGTAAAATATCTCAAAAAAAGAGAGGTGGTCTTAGGCCACCCCTCATATTAATTACTTCTTAATGATTGTGCCGACTTTTCCAGCAAGTGCATCGTCTAAATGATCCAGAGATGTAATCAATGCACTGCGGTTATTATTTCCTTCGACAAAACTCAAACAAGCTTGAATCTTTGGCAACATACTTCCAGCAGCAAATTGACCTTCGTCAATATACTTACGGGCTTCGTCTCCATTGATTTCTGTTAGCTTCTTTTCATTATCCTTGCCGAAGTTTACATATACATAGTCAACGGCTGTTAGAATAATTAATGTATCTGCGTTGATTTTGTCAGCTAGTAAAGCACTTGAGCGGTCTTTATCAATAACAGCTGGAACTCCTTGAAGTACTTCACTGTTCTTAATAACAGGAACACCGCCACCGCCACCAGCGATGACTAAGTTATCATTTTCGATCAGATCGTTGATACTCTTCAATTCGACAATTTCCTTTGGGAGTGGTGAAGCTACAACACGACGATATCCGCGTCCAGCGTCCTCAACGAATGTATAACCCTTTTCATCTTCAAATTTCTTCGCAGTAGCTTGGTCGTAGAATGCTCCAACTGGCTTAGTTGGATTTTGGAAAGCTGAGTCATCTGCGTCTACTTCAACTTGAGTTATTACAGACACAACGTCCTTTTCGATCTTTCTTCTGTGAAGTTCATTTTGAAGACTTTGTTGTAAATGATAACCAATGTAACCTTGGCTCATTGCTCCGCATTCTGGGAATGGGAATGCTGCTGTTTGACCATGCTCAGCAGCGTAATTCATTCCTAAATTTATTTGTCCAACTTGAGGACCATTTCCGTGACTAATAACAACTTTGTTACCAGCAGCAACTAGCCCAACAAGTGAATTAGCGGTATTCTTAACTAGTTTTAATTGCTCCTCAGGAGATTTGCCTAGGGCGTTTCCACCGAGAGCTACGACCATTTTAGACATTTCATTATCCTCCATAAACAAGTAATGAAAGCCTGTAATTCAGACTTTCTTTACTTTCTCCTTTATTCACCTAATGTAGCAACCATAACGGCTTTGATTGTGTGCATTCTGTTTTCGGCTTCTTGGAATACAACTGATTGATCACTTTCGAAGACTTCGTCAGAAACTTCCATTTCTTTCAAACCGTACTTCTCGTAAATTTCGTGACCGATCTTTGTCTCAGTATTGTGGAATGATGGTAGACAGTGTTCGAAGATAGCATTAGGATTCTTTGTCTTGGCCATAACATCCTTTGTTACACGATATGGTTGTAGTAGATCGATACGTTTCTTCCAGATGTCATCTGGTTCACCCATTGATACCCATACATCAGTATAGATAACGTCTGAACCAAGAACACCCTTGTCGATATCATCTGTAACCATGATCTTAGCGCCAGTCTTCTTAGCAATAGCTTCACACTTGTCTAACAATTCTTTAGCTGGATCCAATTCCTTAGGACATACTAAGTGGAATGTCATTCCCATGATTGAAGCACCGATCATCAAAGCATTGGCAACGTTGTTACGTCCATCACCCATGTATGTAAAGTTGATTTCGTTGTAAGGTTTCTTTAAGCATTCCTTAGCTGTTAAGAAGTCAGCCAAAACTTGTGTTGGGTGATCTTCATCAGTTAGTCCGTTCCAAACTGGAACACCTGAATACTTAGCTAATGTTTCTACTGTACGTTGTGAGAATCCACGATATTCGATTCCATCAAACATTCCACCAAGAACACGGGCAGTATCCTTAGCAGTTTCCTTCTTGCCCATTTGTGTACCTGTAGGGCCAAGATATGTAACTTGAGCACCTTCATCATGAGCGGCAACTTCGAAAGCACAACGAGTTCTTGTTGAAGATTTTTCAAAAATCAAAGCAATATTCTTCTTAGCAAGTTTTTGTTGTTCTGTACCTGCATACTTAGCCTTCTTAAGATCTGCAGAAAGATCTAGTAGGTATCCCATTTCCTTTGGTGTAAAGTCTAATAGTGTCAAAAAACTACGATTACGTAAATTGAACATTTTGTGAATTCCTCCTTCGATATTTAACAAGTCCAATTCTAGTAAGCGTATTCACAAAACTTCATAGAACTTCAAATTTCTTTATAAATTATTTTCTGGAGGTGTTTACACTTGTTTACAAGTAATAATTTTATTATGCAGGGAAGATGGCGTAGAACCCTGATAGCAGCCACTTCCATCGCTTTGGCATCACAAGTTAATTTTCAAATTTATGCACCAGGATTTATATTAACTTTAGCCGCATTACTTTTACCAATATTTTTATATTTTAATGACGATTTGAATCCTATCAAACTCTCATTTTGTATTGCGATGGCTTCACCTATCTTCAGAGGTCTTCTACTATTCATTAGTCATGATGGCAGTATCGAAAAAATCATTCAATTTGTTATTACCGACATGGTTTTCTACATTACTTATGGAATTATTTATTATTTTTTATATTGGCGTCGTGGTGTTCGTAATAATAGTTCCTTTTTCCTAACAATTCTAATCTGCGATTACGTAGCTAACTTCTTTGAAATAAGTTTATTAACTGACTTCTCGCACTATACTTATAGATTATTCCAAATTATCTTCATTACCGCTTTAGTTAGAACAATTATTAGTTGTCTTCTCGCCTTCCTATATCATTACTTCACACTAATGGTTCGACAAGAAAAGCATGAACAACGTTACTATCAATTCATTTGGATTGCTGCTTCAGTCAAAAGCGAAGTTTATTTTATGAGAAAAAACATATCTGAGATAGAAAATGTTATGAAAAATGCCTACTTGTTAAATCAAGACTTGCACAATGAACATGCCGATCCAAAACAACAAGATATGGCTCTTGATATAGCTCGTGATGTTCACGAAATCAAAAAAGATTATCAAAACGTCATTCGAGGTTTAGGAGATTACTTCGGATCTGATAATGATATGCCAATGATGCTAAGCGATGTTTTAAAGGTTATTACCAACTACATTCGTGAGTCCATTAAACAAAAAAATCCCAATGTTGTTATAGAGGTAAAAAATAATCTCGATTTGGTCATTCCTAATCACTACTACTTAGTATCCATTATTTCTAACTTAATATTTAACGCAGTCGACGCTTTGGACAATAAACCGAATGGTTTAGTCAGATTGACTGTCGAGGATAAAAATAACCAAGTAATTTTAAATGTTTCCGATAACGGAATTGGTATGGATGAAGAAACCAAAGATATGATTTTTCAGCCAGGATTCACGACTAAGTTTAATGCATCCGGAGATGTTTATCGTGGAATTGGTCTATCCCATGTGGCATTATTAGTAAAAGAACAGTTTGACGGAACCATTAAAGTTGATTCAAAATTAAACAAGGGGACTAATTTCAAAGTTACACTTAATAAGAACAAACTACTTCAGGAGGAACATGCCGAATGAATTTTTATATTGTGGATGATGATAAATCGGTCACTATGATCTTGCATCGTATTATTGATAAAAACATGAATAATAACGTAGTAGGTATTTCAACTGATGCTGAAAAAGCACTGTCAGAAATCATGTTGTTGGATGTCGATATAGTATTGGTAGATTTACTAATGCCTCACATTAGTGGTATCGAATTAATTAAGAAACTTAAACAATCAAAAAATAGTCTAAAGTTCATTATGATCTCTCAGGTACGTGATAACGACTTACGTGAACAAGCGTATGAAGCTGGTATCGAATTCTTCATCGACAAACCAATCAATATGATTGAAGTCAAAACTGTTGTCGAAAAAGTAACGCAAAACATTCAAATGGAACGAAAATTATCTAGCATTCAATCTTTGATCGGTGGTAACTCTCCCGCCACTCCAGTTGATGACGGTCACAAACAAAAAGAAAAAGTGAGATCCATTTTGACTTATCTCGGAATTTCTTCCGAAAAAGGAGCTTCCGACATAATGTCACTAGCTCAAATTATGACTACTAAAAAACTAAGTTTTAGCGAAGTTAACTTAGAGGACGAATATAATATAAATGATCAAGAACGCAAAGTTCTTTTACAACGAATACGTCGTTCGGTTAAAACAGGATTGACTAATCTTGCAAATATCTCAATCGACAATCTCGGTGATGAAATAGTTGTAGAGTACTCCAACATGTTGTACGAATATCGTAATGTGCGAAATGAAATGCTATTTCTGGAAAACAAGCGTAGTACCGGTGGCAAAGTATCATTACAAAAATTCTTCGATGGATTAGTTGAAGAGAGTAAAGAGTAGTAAAAAAAGCGAGTCCACTCACTGTGGACTCGCTTTTACTGACCAGGCTGGGCTCGAACCAGCGACCTCATGATTAACAGTCACGCGTTCTACCAACTGAACTACTGATCAATTTATGTGTATGAATATATCATCATTAAAACTATATTGCAATTTTTTTAATTTAAAAATCAATTTATTGATAATTTGTCTGATGTGTTGTATACAGTGTGTATGTTACTTATTTTGACGTTTATATAAAAAAGTTTTTTATACCTAAAAAGACTATCACATCAGCCTTTTATTAGAAAATTTTAATTTTTATTTAATTTTTTGTGTAAGTTTCAAGAGTTTTGTTTTAAAATATTATTTAAGCTCATAATTTGAAAGGAGAACTTACTACATGGTTAAAACATCAAATGCTGTAGAATCAGGGGCATTTTATATGAATCCTGATCGTTCGGTAGCAGTTATCAACTATAACGAGGAGTACGTTCAAGATATATTCCAATTGATCAATAGTGAAGGCTTTTACAATTTTGTAAAGCTCTACTTAGACGAAAGTCAAAAATCATTGACCAACAGTTACGAAGGAGTAGATCCAAAAGATTATATCAATACCTTGAAAGCAATTTTAATTGATAATAAAGATGTTTACGGGAAATATGATAACGACCTGATCTTAAAGAGTATTGAAGATCTATACTCATATTATCGTTCATACTTCAGAGTTTCTCTTATCAACAAACACAATAGTGATATCGTCAAAAACGACTTCATGAACATTGACAATCACTTCAATGAAATTGTCTTACACTTATATCGTGCCATAGAAGAAAAAGTTCAAGGATTCGCAAATCGTACATATCGTCAGGTAAATGCTGGTACTAATGCCTGTGTATTAACTCAATCAATTGAGTGGCCAACACCGGCTGGATACGAGGGTCTAAAGAGTATTCGTTTCTTGGATACCTTAATGCTCCGTCCACCTATGATGATGCACACAAAGTCTAATAAACGTGAGGGTGTATTCAGTGCCGTTGAAAATAACCCTATTTCAAAATTCAATGGAACACAAAATGACTGGTTCTGCTTCCCTGCACATATCGGTGAAAGTCTTGCCTATATTTACTTCCAACGTGACTATTTTGTCAGCGGCGTAGCCCTAGCTAACTTATTCGATGTGGCCGATGAAGCAAGTATTAAGGGCCAAAAGCCTGACGAAATTTTACTATTCGGGTTAGATGAGACTGAAGGCAATACTTCCCACTATTATCATGATGAAATTAACGACATCTGGGTTGGTGAAGTTCCTTATAATGACAAGACTACATATTTTGGCTATATGAAAAAAATGTGCTTAACATTACACAATCTTCACATGATCTATGAGAACCGCCTACCAATTCACGGTTCAATGGTTCGTATTAGTTTTTCCAATGGTAAAACAAAATCAGTTGTCTTCTTCGGTGATTCGGGTGCCGGAAAGTCCGAATCTATTGAGGCTTTGCAAGAAGTCGCTGATGATAAAATCATAGATATCGAAACTATTTTTGATGATATGGGTAGCTTTGCATTCGATGAAAAGGGTAATGTTTATGCTCAAGGAACCGAAACGGGTGCTTTTGTCCGTTTAGATGATTTGAGCAGTTCAGTTGCCTTCAATAATATGGATCGTGGTATTTATTTGAATCCTGAATTGAAAAATGCTCGTGTAATTTTACCAGCCAATACCTATAAACGCGTAGTTGAACATCACAACATTGATATGTGGGTTTATGCTAACAACTATGACGCTGAAATTGGCTTGCATCAATTTGCCGATGAATCTCAAGCTAAGGAAACATTCGTTTCTGGAAAGAGAAAAGCTCTTGGCACGACTGACGAAGTCGGTATGAGTACAACATTCTTTGCTAATCCTTTTGGACCAGTTCAGGAAGAAGAAAAAACTCGTCCAATTATCGACAAAGTATTTAAAAAATTATATGAAGATAAAGTTTACGTGGGCGAAATTTATACCCATCTAGGTTATGACAAATCAAAAGATAGCCTGAATGAATCAGCCAAAGAACTATTGAATCAATTGATGAATTTCTAAAATTAAGATATTAAAGGACAGGCCGAAAAGCCTGTCCTTTAATGTTTTTAACATAAAAAAAACAGACCTTACGGTCTGTTAACAATTATCAAGGGTCGTATGATTAAGCCTTCAATACTGCTTCAACCTTACCTTTCAATTCGTCATTACTCATATCATTGTAAGGTTTGACTTCTGCTTCAGTTTTATCAGTGTTGTGATTTGATGCTTCCATGAAATGATCCCAAAGGGCATCACGAACTGGTAGATCTGAGTCACTCCAGTCATAAACTTCACTCATTTTTTCATCTAACAAACTTCTTTTTTCAACTACTGCAGCCATACTTAAAGCTTCCTTTCTAATTGATACAACTTTCATTGTACAATCTCTATTATAGTCGTTTATTTGCATATGTTTAGTGAAAACAACTGTTAATTTGCAAGTTCATAAAGTTATAAATAATATTTAATAAGTTGTTTGCTTTTTATTTGACACAATAATTATTACTGTCCCAACCGACTACAGTATTTTGAACATCTATTCTTTACATATTCGATTTTACAAATTGTCAAACATCACAAAATGTTTGGGACAAAACTATTATTGTCCTTAAACATGCAGCATAAACGTGGGACCAAACATAGCTTTTTCCGCTTAATACAAATTACTCCAGCAATCCAAAATCGGATTACTGGGGTAATTTGCCTTAATGCTCGAAAGCTGAACATGTTTTGTTCCACTCTCTCGTTATTTGATTATTTTTTATATCCAGGGAGTAGACATATCAAAATGAATCAGTTAAATGAAACTCCATTGCCACTCATTACCCATTCGTTTTTGGCAACCTTGTAAAATAAATTACCATTAGCACTGCTTGCTTTAGCAGAAACAACCCAGTTAGTACCACCTGCTAAAGCACGATTACCAACTAATGAACCGTCTTGTTTGTATAATGAATATCCAGCTTGTGACTTATCAACGTTCAAGACACCTTTAACTTTTTCAATGTTAGTTAAATTGCCAACTGAATTACCATTGCGTACAGTTACATCTTTTTCGTTAACATATTCATTAATTGCTACACGATAATATACACTGCCATTCTTATTATTAGTTAATTTTCTATCGAATGCCCATGCAGTTTTTGGCTGTAAGCCACGATTAGAAATCTTCTTACCATTAATATCATATAGTTCAACGTATGACTTGTTCAAACTATCAGCTGATTTAGTATCTACGATACCTTTGACTTTTGTCTCTGAGTATCCAAGCAGACCATTATTAGCTGTAGCCAATTGCGAAGTCCATGAATCTACTTGAACTTGTGTATATGATTTTCCAGCAAAACCCTTAGCTACTTTATCTCTAACACTCTTTAATTCAGCAATTTTAGCACTGTCATAGTCTTTTGAATGTTCTAAATATTTATCAGCAGTATTCAATTGTGAAATTAACTCAGCCGTATTAATGGATAGCAATCCTTTTTCTAGGATTGGATCATAAGTTGAACTGATACCTTGACCGTAATCCTTACCAAGGATGACTTTGTTAACATCATAAATAGTCTTAGCATTCATAATTTGTGCAGTAATATCATCTTTAGTACTTACCGTATATTTAACACGATTCCAGAAATGGTCGGCATATTCTTTGGCATTTGCAACACTTTCGCCACCACTTTGCATAATTGCTGTCTTAGTCCAAATAAGGTTAGATGGTTTGATGTGTGTCCAATCAGATGCATCATATGTTCTTCCATCACGATCTAATGCATAGACAAACATTCCACCAAGATTATTTTGATCAGCGTAATTTGCCACTTTATAAAAATTACTGTTCAAGTATGGTTCTGTAGCATCATACCAACGATTTGAGGGATCTTGTTCCTCTGGGAAAGTTAGTCCAGGAACAAATCTGCTAGCTGGTAGGACACCTGAGTAATCACTAACAGCTTTATCCGTACGAACATTATCACTTCCATATTGTTGATAAGCTAAGAAATCAAAAGAATCACTAACATTTTTAAATGGTGCTAGATTTGAAGCATTTGTATCGTATAGGAATGGTCTGTTAGTACCAGACTTAGGTCCTAAATATTTCGATAGAGCTTTGATAACACCATCTGAAATTTTTATTTCATCTTCAGTTGGTTTTGTTTCCATATCGATATCCAACCCATCAATTCCAATGGAATCAACGAATTCAGCTATCATTTGTTTAGCGTATGCATCAAATTCCTCTTCAGTTGGGAAATCTCCAGCATATTTTATTTTTAATAGTTCTCCATAATCAATTCCACGAACCAATCTAGCTCCTCGTGCGTGTAATTCTGGAGCATACTTATTCTTCAATGCATCATAAAATGGTTGTGCTTGTGCTTCCTGACCTTTAGGTACATAACTGAATACATTAACGATATCAATACCATATGGTATATCACTCATAGTGATCCAGTTCTCATCAGGCAAACTAGTATTCACACCCTGCATTGTCTTATCACGCAAAGCACGATAGTAAACCATAAAATGCTTGTTATTATTAGTTGTTACTGCCGCTTGAGCTGTACTACCTACTGAACCTAGCGCCAATATTAATCCCATTACAAAAATCAAACTACGGAAAAACGTCTTTTTTATTGTATTTTTCTTCATCCTCATATGATTACCCTTATCATTTTTTGTAATTATTAATTTAAGATGTAACGAAAGAGCCCCTACTTTGCACCATCCCTTCCTTTTTCATTTTCTCTTTCTCATCTCACAAAATAATGGTAAGCGATTTCACAAAAATTGATAGTGAACTATTTTTAGCTTTGATAACAAATTACAGCTAAAAAAAAGACTATCTAAAATTAGATAATCTCTAGCAGACCATAACGGCGTTATAGATCAATTATTTGATAATCGTATCCCAGGGATTTAATAAATCTATACATATCTTCAGCTTTAATAAAGACTGTCTTGGTATTGTCATTAGGATGGAATGTCATATAACCATCAAGAGCAATTTTCTTTTCAATAAATACTTTAACGTCTTTATCCTTATTATTTAGCAAGCCAAAAATAGATACCATGCCAGCACTCAGATTCATTTTATCTTTTAAACTCTTCTCAGAAGCCATTTTGATACCTTTTCCGTCGACTACTTCACCAAACTTTTTCATATCAAGACGATGATCATCACCCATAATAAATAGATAAAAATTATGCTTCTTCTTATCCGTCAAAAACATCGACTTAATCCGAGCTACATCCATTCCCTTAACGTACTCATCTGCCTGTTCTGTAGTATATACAGCGGGGTGCTCGATCATTTTGTATTCAATACCTAAATTATCTAGATAGCTGGTAACTTGTTTATCTGGGGACATTATAATTTTCCTTCTAAAAGTGATTTCATTAATAATCATATTGTATACCAAAAGGCAGGACATTCTCTGATATCAGAAAACATCCTGCTTTTTAATTTAAAATCCATTGTTATCTGCAAGTTCTTTGAACCACAGACCACTTTTTTTCATGGTTCGTTTGTAATGATTTTCTAAATCAACACTGAACAATCCATATCTATTGCGATAGCCATTAAGCCACGACCAGCAATCGACATAAGTCCACACATGATATCCGAAACAATTACTACCTGCTTCTATACCCTTATGAAGATATTCTAAATGTTCTTTCATAAAATCAATTCGATACTGATCATCTATCATTCCATCTTTTCCCTTAAAACGCTGTTCATCAGCTACTCCCATACCGTTTTCACTAACAAACCAAGGAATATTATGATATTGATCTCGCATCATTATAGCAACATCATACAATGCTTCTGGATAAATTTCCCATCCTCGATAAGGATTTATTTTCTTATCAGGCCAATCATAACTTTCGTACAAATCACTTGGCATCTTAGCTGGATGCTGACTGTTAGATGGTGCCTTAACACGCCTAGGCTGATAATAATTCAATCCTATGTAATCGACTGTATTCTGGGCGATCAATTCTTTATCGGTACTTTGTATGTCTGGAGTTAAATTATTGTCTCTTAAAAGTTCAACCAACTTAGTAGGGATCACTCCAAGAACCGTTGGATCTAAGAAACTATACGTATTAAGTAAATCAGCTGCCTCTTTTGCTTTTAAATCTTCCTCACTATCACTACGACTATATGCAGGTAAGACATTTAAGATAATACCAATTTTTCCATCAATATTACTATTCCTAAATTCCCTTACTGCACAAACATGCGCCATCAGTGTATGATATCCGACTTGAACAGCCTTCTTAAAGTCAACAATTGCTGGATAATGAAATTGATACAAATATCCGCACTCAATATGAACCAGCGGTTCATTAAATGTTGACCATGTTTTAACCAAATCTCCAAATTGTTCAAAAGCTGTTTTAGCGTAGAAAGCAAATGCTTCAACTGAATCGCAATTTTCCCATCCGCCTTTTTCCATCAACCACCATGGCATATCAAAATGGAACAAATTTATAATGGGTTCAATATTGTTATCTAACATCGTTTGAAAGTAATAACGATAGAAACTAACTGCTTCTTCATTTAAATTTTTACCATCAGGCAATAACCTGGCCCACGAAATAGAAGTACGATAGGAATTCATCCCCACTTTAGGCATATTGGCGACATCTTCTTTGTACATCTCATACACATTAGAAGTATTCTGCGGACCTTGCCCATCGTTAAATTTTTCAGGATTAAGCTTAAACCACTCATCCCATGTCGTTGGAGACTTACCATCACTTGAACTATGGCCTTCGGTTTGTGGCGCCGATGCAGCTGCACCCCACAAAAAATTATCTGGGAATTTAATCATATTGACCTCTTTCTCGTTAACAAAGTAATAAATGACAGAGTACTAAATCGTCCATTGATTTTAAGTTCAGACCCGTTTCGCGATTGAACTTATCAATGCGATATAACAATGTATTACGATGAACGTACAGATCTTTTGATGTTTTGGCAATATTATTCTGATTGATATATAAAGATCTAATCATTGAAATATATTCTGAATTAGAAGTAATGATATTTTTTAAAGTAATAAATAACTTTTCGTTGGCCAAACTTTGATTAAACATGAACGATATAACATCTGTAGATAAGTTACTAACAGGATCCCCATCATTTTGAGAAAAAATTCGTTTCTCCAATTTAAATATCTCTGGTACATTCTCATCCAATGGCCAAGTTTGTCCAATGTATACTTGCGACTTTGTGCCGAAATCTTCGTCCAGTAACTGTACCGTTGAAACTAATTCTGAATGTTCCATAAATACTTCTGAATTATTTAAAATCAGTATCCCATATTCAGAATTTACCCAAAACGAATCAACTACTCTTTCAAAAAAAGACGAAAAAGCTCTAATCCATTGATTCGAATATTCTGATGATTCTAAATCATCAACATGAAATTGAACAACTTTAATTTTATCTATTTTTTTAGAAGCCAGTGGCATTTCACTACTTCTATGATTCAAAAATTGCCACCAACTATTAATAATCTCTGTTTCTGCATGATCACTAATTAAATTCAGCAATTTATTCTGCTTATCGTCAACATCATCCTTAGATATTGATATCCACTTATCAGCAATATGGTAATTAAACACTAATTGATCATTCCAATTTGGACTTGTAACGACCTTTGCACTGGGATACATCTTTAATAATTGATCAATTACCATATATTGCCTCCTTGAGTGTTAGCGAATTGCTAATGTTGTTTCGATATCAAAGAAATGAGCCTTATTGATATCGAAAGATAATTTAACTTTTTCTCCAGGTTTATGATAATCACGGGCATCAACGATTGCAACAAATTCAGTTCCATCAACTCTTGAATATAACATCGAAGTTGCACCTAATAATTCTGAAACAACAACTTCAGCTTCGACAACTGAGTTAGGCCATGTTTCATTGAAGGCTTCCTCGGCATGAATATCTTCTGGACGAATTCCAAGAGTCATCTTCTTACCGTTATAACCTTGTTTTTCAAGAACCTTCGCACGACCTTCTGGAACGGCAATTTTTAATCCTTCCGTATCAGTAATAACTCCGTCTTTATACGTTACATCGATGAAGTTCATTGCTGGAGAACCAATAAATCCTGCAACAAATTTATTTCTTGGCGTTACATAAACTTCTTGTGGAGTACCTATTTGTTGTACTTCACCCATTGACATAACAACAATTCTATCAGCCATAGTCATAGCTTCTGTTTGGTCATGAGTAACATAAATAGTCGTTGTGTGAAGACGTTGATGCAATCTTGCAATTTCAGCACGCATGCTTACACGTAGTTTGGCATCTAAGTTTGATAATGGCTCATCCATCAAGAATATTGGTGCATCACGGACAATAGCTCTACCCAATGCTACACGTTGTCTTTGACCACCTGACAGAGCAGCAGGCTTACGATCTAAGTATTCCGTCAATCCCAAAATATCGGCGGCATATTTAACACGTTGTTCGATATCTTCTTTTTCATACTTACGTAACTTCAAACCAAACGCCATATTCTTAAAAACACTCATATGAGGGTACAAAGCATAATTTTGGAAAACCATGGCAATATTACGATCCTTTGGAACAACATCATTCATTAATTCATCATCGATCTTTAATTCACCTTCAGTGATACTTTCCAGACCAGCAATCATACGCAATGTCGTTGATTTACCACAACCTGATGGTCCAACAAAAACTATAAATTCCTCATTTTTGATATGAAGATCAAAATCTGAAACAGCATAAGAATTTTCTTCTTCTGCATTAGCGTATTTTTTATATATGTGATTTAAGTCGATTTCTACCATTTTTTTAACGTCCTTTATTATTATTCTTTACGATAATAAGAATATGATAGAAACGTTTTCATAAAAACGGCAAAGTATCCAAAAAATTGATATACTTTTTAGTTGATTTGTTCAAAAACCACTTACCAATTGATTTTGAAAGTCTTTATTTCCGCTGGATTAAGTATATCCTTGGATATATCATTTAAGGGCTCTTCTAATAAATTAACTACTTGTAATTTATCAGCTTCAACATTCAGTTTTATGGACTCAGACTTATGAGTAGCATTGTATCCACGAATTATATCAGCCGTACCATCTTCCGCCTGTTTGAAACAAGTGATCACATAATTATCGGATTCTAACTTATAAACAGAATGACTAGTCTTCCAATCACCTTTATGTATATCTGTCTGAATTGTCTGTAATGAGACTTGGTTATTACGGGCCTGCATATAACTATTTACACGACTAGACTCAGTCTCATCATTAAATGAAATACTAAAATTGAAACTCTGAATTCCTTGGCACTGAGCTTCTTTTGTTTCAAAGTAACCCCAATCTCCCATTTCACCGACTGAACGTAATAGTGTAACAGCAATTGTATTATTTTCTGGTAATATCTCGTATTCATTAAGTCCAAAATTACCAACCGTAACGCCGCCACGTTTATCAGAAATATTAACAAAAGCTTGTTGATGTTGAGGATTAGTTGGATTCTTCCATGAATCACTCACTCGATTATTTCTTTCTACTACTTCGTAGATTGATTCGGAGCTGTTAGTATCAGCATCTAAATTGGTAGGGAACAATACTCTCATACGATGATCTAAACAATTATTATCAAAGGTCGTCTTAAATTTAAGTTGATCTTCCATCTTATTAATACTAATAACCGTTGAGAGCTTGATTATTCGATATGCATTAGAACGTCTGGCTGTTCTTTCAGTAATATCAATCACAGATTTTTGTTCATATTCTAACCTTTCATCTGCTGATACTGGTACCTGCATTTCTTGTGTTAATTGAACTTGAGCCTCATATTCATTATTAGTTAGTACTTTTATTTCACATGAACTATCAGATGAATAAATAGTTTTATTATCGGCAGATTGACGATAAATATATTCATTACCAATATCACCGGTATCTTCAAAAACAAGCTGATTATCATAAGTACGATCAGTCTTCTTATCAAGAATATTCAAACTACCATTTGGATTGATAGTTGCTTTAAGCCAATTATTCTCTAAGGCATTACTATTCGCATCAAACAACTTATTATCCGACTTAACAACAGCCTGAGACTTTTCCTGTAATGCTAGCGTTGTCCAAGACATAGCAGGTAAATTCTCAACAGGAATGCGAATAGTTATAAATAATCCCATATATGGAATACGGAATCTATCTCCAGGAAGGTCATAATCAAATCTAGTTTCGGCATTAACTAGTTCAAACGGAATACTATAGCCGTGTTTATCTACTACTTCTAACTCTGGTAAGTTATTTAATTCTGCCTGTATTGACTCATACTGATCATTTGGTTTACCTTCTGAAAACGGTGCTCTGTCCCACTCAATATCAACCGATACCATCTGACTCTTTTCATAACCTTGTGTATTAACAATAACGAACGGTTTGCTGTTGGTATCAAAAATATCTGTATTTATTCTTGATGCAATCATGTTCAGTGCATCTTTAGCTAGATAAGCACCCACTTCTCTAGCCTTTTCGAATCTAGTTAACATTTCTCGATGAACTTCGTCAACCGAGCATCCACAAATACTATCATGTGGGTGATTTTGCATTAATGTTTTCCAAGCATATTTTAATTGATCATGAGGATAATCATTAGTTCCTTTGTAGGCAATCGCTGCTAATGGTTCAGTTATATTCTCTAATTGCCTTTGAACACTTGTATTTTCCTGCTTCAAATAAGTTCTACTAGAAGCCGTATTGGCCAATGTATACCAACCATCTGTTTCCTGACTCGTTAGTTCACCATCAATCGATGATAAGTCTTCTGGTACATCTTGTGAAACAGCTCTTAAATAATCATCAAAATTAGAATGAATGAATTCATAATTTGGATACAATTCACTAGCTACATCAAGAGCTTCAATTACATCTTTTTGAACCGGCTGATGATCAACACCATTCATCATTAACAAATTATCTGTGGAAGCATATTTTTCAACGTCTTGTAATTTTTGATTCCAATATCTTTTGGCCTCATCACGCTCTACTGGTATTTCGTTACCATTGCTATACCAATTAGCGAATAGTAGACCTAGGATCTTAGAACCATCGGGACCTTTCCACCACATCTCTGAATACTGAGAACTATAATTTTCATTTTCAAATACTTGATTATTTAAACCAGTTGGCTTAACTCCACGACCAAATGCCGCAAAATCAAGATCGGACAATTTCATCATTTGCGCAGTTTGTCCCATGTTACCAAAAGTGTCTGGAAAATAACCTAAATTAACTTTGTTACCCCATTTTTGAGACTCCTGTGCACCGATCAAAATATCTCTTGTGTTAGATTCTGAGCTAATCAAGAAATCATCTTGAAGAATGTAAAATGGTCCAACTTTTAACTTACCAGCCGCAATATATTTTCTAACTTCAGCTTCTCTTTCTGGTCTTACTTGTAAATAATCGTCTAAAATAATTGTTTGACCATCCAGATGAAAACTATTGAATCTAGGTTCTGTCTTAAAGAGATCCAATAAATCATCCATCAATTGGACTAGTCTCATATGATGATGTTCGTAACCCATATACCATTCACGATCCCAATGACTGTGTGAAACTACAAAAACTTTTTTCTTCTTCATTTTAAAATTACTCCTTAATTTCATATCCGTAATAGTTGAGGAATAGTTCGCAATACATCATATTCGCCCATGAGAACCACTCACGAGTATAATTATTTGGATCATCCACATCGAAGCCTTCGTGCATCATATCAGTTCCGGCAGTTGTATCGACCATATTCTGTAATAACCTAGCCTTTTCTTCTTGACTAGATTGGGTTAACCCTTGAACAGACATTGCAATATGCCAAATATAATTAGCTGGAGTATGCGGACTACCTAACCCTTGTCCATATTTACCAGCATAAAAATAAGGATTCTCTGAACTAAGAATTGTCTTCCGTGTATTTATATACGTGGGGTCATCCATTGATACATAATGCAAATACGGAGCACTTAGAAGATTTGGAACATTACCATCGTCCATAATAAGATGATGTCCCAAACCATCTGTCTCATATGAATAAATTTTTTCACCAGCAGCATTAATCGTCGTTCCGAATGCTTCAATACCAGCTCTTACTTCTCGTTGAATATTCGCTGCTTTATTACAAATTTCTTCATTTGGTATGATCTCAGTAAATATTTCTTGAATATAATCAAGCACTAACACCGCAAACATATTCGCTGGAACTAAATATCCATATACACAGGCGTCATCACTCGGTCTAAATGCTGACCAGATCATTCCCGTATATCCAACATCACTACCTTTCCCGTCATTTACCAAAGTATCTTCTGGACGATCATAGGTTCTTTCAAAACGGTAATCAGAGGAATTATGATGCTGCTCTGTCTCAAAAACTTTTAACATTTTTTTTATTCCACTGACAAATTGTCCATCAAATTGATCTTTTCTTCCGGTATTCTTATACAATAGATATGACAACTGAACTGGAAAGCACAATGAATCTATTTCAAATTTGCGTTCCCAAATCCAAGGTGTCATCTCAGTCAAATCTCTTTGATGACCGGCACCATTGGCCTCAGCATTAAAGGCATTTGCGTATGGATCTAAATTCATATTAAAAAATTGTCTCTTCACTACTTCATATATCAAGTTAGATACTTCAGGGATTTGTTGCGCCATAACTAAGTAAGGTCGTACCTGACAAGTGGAATCACGTTGCCACATAGCAGGAATATCACCAGTTAGAACAAAAGTACCGTTTTCAGGCATTTCTTTTATAGCCGTTTCCCAAGTATTAGTGTAAGTAACCTCAAAAACTTTGGACCAATCCGGTGTCTTAGAGGCTTTCGATGATACCTCTTCCATAAAATCCTTAATTGGTTGTGTTAATTTCATTATTCTCCTCCATAAGTTGATATATCATATTCAAGTGAAAGTATAATGCAAGCGGTAACAAATTACTAGTTGTTTTTTAATTATTTTATGTTATATTCAGTAAAGTAAAGGACGGATAGCCATGCAACCTAAGTATAAAATGATATACCAATCTCTAAAAAAAGATATTCTTTCTCAAAAATATCCTATAGGATCGACACTTCCTAGTGAATTATCATTAGCCAGTAAATATGAAGTTAGTCGTATAACAACTAAACGTGCTCTAAACGAATTGGAACAAGATAAGTTAGTTGCCCGTAAACAAGGTAAAGGAACAATTGTCATCCAAAACTCTGTTTCTGAAGATATTCATGTCAAAGAAATACTACTAGTCATTCCATTTTCTAATAATTACGAATTTGGTGACTATATGAGCGGTGTGCTCGCAGCGATAAATAATACAAATGAATATCATTTGAAAACTATTAGTAATCAAGAATTCAAAAAATACTACCCCGAAAACTTAACAAACGTGGCTGGTATTCTTTACTACGTCAATCATGTTAGCGAAGATATTAGTATTTTAAGCTCACTATATTTGAAACAAATACCAGTCGTTTTATTAGATAAAAAAATTCTAAATTTCCCATTGCCATGCGTAATGCCAGATAATCTAACCGGTGGACAATTAGCTACTGAGGCTGTCACAAAAGGTAGTACGAAACCTTGTTTCATTGCTAACTCATCACTATCAGAAATATCTGTTCGCTCTCGCTATTTAGGATTTTTAAATACACTAAAAAAGCAAAATATTCATACTGATATTCCACTAATTACATTGAACAAAAAAAGTGATCTTAAACTTATTTCTGACAATATCGTACAAGGCAAAATCAACGGGATAGTTGCTGAAAATGACGTTGTCGCAATTAACATTATCAATTATCTTCACGAACAAAAAATCGAAATTCCCGAAAGAATATCAATAGTAGGATTCGATAATATCCAAGCGGCATCACTTAGCTATCCTAGTCTGACTACAATAAATCAAGACTTCAATTTAATAGGTCAAAAAGCAACTGAAATATTGTTAAACGAGATTGCTGATCCTGACTTTGTTGTACCCGACACAATAACTATTCCTGTTAAATTAATAAGTCGACAATCTACAAAATAAGGAGTTCTGAAATGAACATCGAAAATATCGACACCCGACACGGTACTAACAATAATTCAAATTTCTCACATGGGAATACTTTACCTTACACAGGAGTTCCCTTTGGGATGAATTATTTTTGTGCACAAACAACCGATGAAGATACTTCTTGGTTCTTTTCTCCAATCGATCACAACTACTGCGGCATTAGATTGACTCACCAACCTAGTCCCTGGATTGGTGACTTTCAACAACTTAGCTTCATCGCTACAAGTGGATTAAATGACATTGAGGATTTGAATTATATTAGTGGGTCTTATAATCCTGATGAAGCAATCTTCCAACCTAATTATTTAAAAATATTTGACCAGCGTTATAACGTCACATCGGAATTAGTGCCTCACACATATGGTGCCACCGTTAACTATCGTTACGAAAACATGAATAATAGTTTACTGATCAAAATTCCTGGCGATAGTAATCTCGAAGTAACAAACAATCGCATCACACTGCGGGTTCAAAATTACCATTCAGACTTTAGCAAGCATTTTATTGAATATGTTTGCTTCGAATTTTCATCAAATATCTTAGAAACAAAGCATATAGATAACAATAACGGTAAAACTGTACTGATCAAATTCGGTAATATTGGCGAACTGAACGTTAGACTGGCAGCTTCATTCATAAGTGCTGAACAAGTGATATTAAATCTTTCTCGAATAAATTCCGATCTAACAGTCTCAAAAAACATTGCCAAATTAGAATGGCAGCGTTTCTTCGATTTAGTAGATATTAGCGATAAAAATAGTAAAAAAATTTCTACTTTTTATCATAATTTATATCGAGTATTCTTATTCCCTCAAAAGTGCTATGAACTGGACCATAACGACGAACCTATTCATTATGATATTTACAATAATGATGTTAAAACCGGTTATTTATATATGAATAATGGATTCTGGGATACTAGTAAAACTATTTATCCTTTGTTTTCAATACTTATCCCTAACGAAATGAAGCAAATGCTAGATGGTTTTTACAATAGTTACCTAGAGAGTGGCTTTTTGCCAAAATGGCTTGCTCCAGACGAACGAGGCATGATGCCGGGTACACTAATAGACGCTGTGATTGCTGACGCTGCCACAAAGGGATTGATTGAAAGAAATAAACTAAAATTATTCCTAAAAGCAATGATTGACAGTTCTACTAAACAGACAAAAAATGATAAATTCGGTAGACAAGGTACAAATGACTATGACCGTTATGGATATTTACCGGCAGATAAGTATTCTGAAAGTGTGAACAATACGCTCGATTACGCTTATAGTGACTTCTGTATCAGTCAAGTTGCGAAAATTCTAAACGAAAGGGATATTTATCAAAAATATTTTAAATCATCACAAAATTATAAAAACTTATTTGATAAAAATACTGGATTAATGCGGGCAAAACTATCAAATGGCAAATTTAAAGAACCGTTTGATGCACTCAGCTGGGGAACAGATTACACGGAAGGTAGTGCCTGGCAAAATAGTTTTTCCGTTTTTCATGACATTGATGGGCTGAAAAATCTATACTCTGAAAAGTATGGTTTCAGAAATACATTAATAAAGTTATGTAATCAAAAACCACTATTTCATGTAGGTGGATATGGGATGGAAATTCACGAAATGACTGAAATGGCCCAACTAAATTTTGGTCAATTGGCATTGTCCAACCAACCTAGCTTCCACATACCATACTTGTTCATGTACACTGACAAGCCTGAATATACTCCTATATTGGTCAATCAATTGATGAACAAGTTCAATGATGGTATCAATGGCTATCCTGGAGACGAGGACAATGGCTCAATGTCTGCATGGTACATCTTCTCTTCATTAGGTTTTTATCCTGTTTGTCCTGGAAGTAACCAATATATACTGGGAAAACCTCAATTTGATCAAATAACCATTAAATTACCTCATGATTTAAAAACAACTATTGTGGTTAAGGACAACCTTCCACAAAATCAATTTAATCAATTAGAATCTGTCAACGGTGAAAAAGTTTCTAAAAACTATCTTACTCACGAACAAATAATTGCTGGTGGAACAATTATTAGTCGCGCTATACTTCTACCAAATTAATGCACAAAGAGGTTGTAACATAACTATAAAATTCATTAAATTTGCAGCGTAAACGCGCGGTAAAACACAACTTCTTCCGTTTAACTACGAATACCCCCGCATTTACTTACGTAAATACGGGGGTATTCTAGGTTATACTCAGAAGTTAAACGTGTTTTTCCACGCTCTGTTTTGTATTAAATGTTTGATAAAAATCAACAGCCGCACCACGTAGATTAGCTCCATCCGTAAATTTACAGGTAACTAACTTAGGTTTGATAGACGCTATTGTAATTTCATCTCTAATATTCTCTATCTCTTCTTCAATCGCTGGTATCAAATCTGGATTATTCGACACTGCTCCCCCAATTACTACTAATTCTGGATCAAAACTATACTGTAAGTTAAAAATTCCTCTAGCTAACGCTTGATACATAGTTCTTACTTCTTGTTCTGCATCAATATTCCCAGACTTAGCAAGCTCAAATATCTCTTTTCCTGAATAACTTGTGCCATGAGAAGCGTTATATCTAGACGCAGCATTAACAGCCGTTCCTAATTTACTCAAAGTCTTATAGTCTTCTACCAACATAAATCCAAACTCACCGCCGAAAAGGTGTGCACCATGCCAAATCTGGTGATTAACGATTACTGATCCACCAACACCAGTTCCTAAAATCAAAAATATCAGACTATCAGCATGCTTACCTGCCCCTGCTTCCAATTCTGCTAAAGCAGCACAGTTAGCATCATTCTCCATACTCACTGGAAGACCAAACCTCTTAGTTAAAGAACTAAGAATATCAAAATCATGTAAATACGTTACTGCTGATGTCCCCTCAACGACGCCTGTAGCCTTATTAACAGCTCCAGGTGAACTGATGCCTACACCAACTATTCCAGTTTCTCTCTTCATTTTATTAACCATATTGGTAAGAATCTGATAAAATTCTTCCAGATTATCCGGTGTACTTACCGCTGGTAGTTTCTCTAATTCGTTGTTTCGCCAAATGGCAAATTTGATGGATGTACCACCAATATCGATCAAGCCCAAATTGTTCATTTAACTATCCTCATTATTAATTAGACATTTCGTGAATCTTTTGACGGAATTCCTTTGGAGATAAACCAGATATCTTCCTAAAATTCTTAAAGAAATATCCAGTATTAACGTAACCAACTTCTAATGCAATATCTGCAATACCCATGCGACTATTGCCTAATAGATCCTTTGCCTTGCTAATACGGTAATGATTGAGGTAACTAGCAAAGCTCTCACCAATTTCTTTCTTAAAAAGTTGTCCTAAGTAATTGGTATTTAATTGTAATCGCTCAGAAATCAACGATAAGTTAATATCGTCTTTGTATTCACGATTAACTATTTCAATCGTCTTTTGAACATTCAAAGACAGGAATTCACTATTATCTCGAATATCTATCAATTCATCGATCATTGACACTAATAAATCTTCCAATTTTTTCCAGCTGGATGCTTTATTAATTCTGACCACTATGTCCTGATATTCGTCATCTGACAAGTCCATTTTTTTATGAATTTCTAAGAAGATCAAAAAGGCCATCTGCCTAGCATAACTAGGATTTATCGCATTCTTAGAAAACTCTGAAAAAATCTTCCTCAAAATTTCAATTGATGATTCATAATCATTTTCATTAAGCGCACTGCGAATCTCTGACAATGTAAACTTCGGTACAGTTGCCTGATTTAACCAATCCATTCTGGTTTGATTACTCAAGAAATTATCTTTACGCGTATAAAACTTATAAAGTGATCCTAATTTCTTAGATTGCTCAAAGCTTTCAGTTAAGCTGGTCCAATCATTTACCCTCGATCCAACGGTAATGTAAGACTCGCCGGTAATATATTGCAGATTTTCCAATGAACGCATAAATTTGATCAAACTACCATTATTGCCAATAAAAGCGATAAATAATGTATCCTCATCTGTATACAACAACGGCTGATTCTGTTTATGACAAAATTCTAATATCTTATCAAAATTATTCAGACGATTACAAGCGATAACGGTAATTCCGGATTCGATAATATCATTGGATATTCCATAATTATCCAGGAACTCACTCTTTTCCGAATCGTTCAACCTGTTCAATAATAACTGCTGCATAGTTATATTTTGAATTTTAGACAACTTACTTTTTAAAATACTGTCAGCATCCAATTTGGATTTAATCCTAGTCAAAACATCCTTCAACTTATTAGAATCAATTGGTTTGAGCAAATAATCAACTGCACCCATCTGCAAACCACGTTGAACGTATTCGAAATCTTGATAGCCTGATAAAATAACGAACTCAAAAGGAATGTCTTTTTGTTTAGCAGCTTCAATCATCTCAAGTCCTGTCATAGTTGGCATGTTCACATCTGCAACCACTAAATCAATCGATGAATTCTCCAAATATTCCAACGCTTTGACCGTACTCTTACAAGTTACACTGACTTCAAAGCCGAATTCTGACCAATCAATTATTCTCTCTAAACCTTTCAAAATCATATACTCATCATCGACTAGCATTACTGAGTACATACGATCACCTCAATTTGAACGACATTTGTATTGTGATTCCGTGATACTTGTTACGATAAATATTTAAATCAAAATTTCCATTGAATCGGAGCTGCATACGTGCCTGTATATTAGCTATCCCAACAGATTTAGAATTTTTAATAAGTGCATCAATATCTGAATCCAAATGTGTCTTCAATTGTTCCAATTCTTTTTCAGACATCCCTTTACCATTGTCTTCAACTTTTATCACACAATTATCTCCTTCTTCAAAGGCAGAGACATGAATTGCATTGTCAATCTTAGTCAAATCCAAACCGTATTTAAAATAATTCTCCACTAACGGTTGAATAATGAATTTGGGAACCACTACTTTTCTCACTTCATTAGTAATCGAATACTGATATGAAACTTGATCCGGATATCTCATTTGATATAAATAACTATACTTTTCAGCAAAATCAAATTCCTGTTCCAGTGGGACATTAGTTTCTTGACTAATGTTATTACGCATCAAACTACCAAAGTTAAAGACCACTTCCGCCAGCTCATCTTTGCCCTCATTCAGAGCGTACATGCGAATGTACTCTAATGTGTTATACAAAAAATGTGGGTTTATTTGTGACTGTAAAGCGTTCAAATTAGCGTCTTTTTGAGCTAACTTTAATTGATAAATTTGTAAAACATACTTGTCAATTGCATCCAGCATCGTATTAATACCTTCAGCTAAGGTTCGAATCTCACCAGCTTGCCTAGGAACGTGTAACCTAGCATCGATTTCACCATTAGATATAGCGGTCATTGAATCAGTCATCCACAATAATTCTTGATTATAGTATTTGAACACCCAACGAAAGCTCCATTTGAGGAATAACTCAATTGCTATTGCCAGAACTATAATCATTGACGACCAAATAAACATTTTTAAATAAACATCCCGCTTAGGAATCAAAGTATAAATATACCTATTCCCCGTCATATTAAGGCCTTTAATAAAATAGTTTTGCCTAAGATCCTTGGAAATAAATTGGTAATTTTGACCGATCCAAGCGTTCTTCAATTTCCTAGATCTCATTCTATTATCAAGATTATATCCATATTGGATTTGGCCAGTATCTGACAAAACTAAAAATTGCAATCCCTTGCTAAAACTCAATCTATCAAAACGTTGTGTAATTCTTTGCGGTGAAAAATTAACTAATACAGAACCAAAATTAGTCAAAGATGTTTTATCAACTAGCGGTGCTGTATAGTACAATCCTTCAGCTCGAACGTTATTTGCTTTGATTCTCTCTCCACCAATATTATCTGGCGTAATAACCATGCTATCCTTAGAACTATTCTCATTAAGTGTTACTTTCCTCAAGCTACTATTTTGATCAAAGAAATCATACATAACAGTCGGTAGATAATAAAAGGTTTGACCAGAAAAATCATCTTGGCTCTTATTCAAATAATCTTCAGAATTCAACGAGAAGAAATCACGATAATTGCGAACACGACTAGGATCATCAGACAAATCTCTAGCAAACTTGTTAACCTCTGCTTGCTGGTCAGACATAATATCCGCGGAATTATACAAGCCAATTAACAACGATTGATTGGACTGAAATTTAATATTGGACACAGCAACTCCTAAAAGAATCAGTGATACAACAGTGACCGTTGCCATTAATATTCGAGTATAAACATACATTATTCGATGCAAGTTATATTGGTGTTTAAAAAACCTTTTAACAAATTTTTTCATCATTTATAAACTTCATCTACATGTTTGATCCAGTTCTTTCCAATCGCATGCGTAATTAAGATCATGGCACTAATGCTAGCAAACAAAATCAAGCCTTTGTAGCGATAAGTTACACCGATTATGACAATTAAGCCGATAATTTCTTTCACATTATCAAAAAAATTATAAAAGAAATGGGCGAATGCCAGTTTTAAAGAATTAAGATAATCTATCTCAAAGCCACTTTGAATGTTCATTACGTACCAAAACAAACAAATCGACAATAACAGCATCGCAATAATCACAAAATCACTTATGATAAAAATCGGTCCTTGCAGTTGCACTGACATATAGAGGCTATAGGACAAAAATAATTCCTTTGCTGCAAAAGTCCAAAAAATCGTATTGCCCTTTTTAAAATTGCCCTTGAAACTAGACCACGCTGACTTAAATGTTATCTCACGGTAATCAAATCCGTGAGTATAATACAATTCACTAACTGTTAAAATTCCGGGGCCAACACCCGCAACTATTCCGCCAGCAAACGCTAAGACCCAAAAAATCAAATTCAATTTGATTATCGTATATATCCTTATAAAGAGCACTTGAATGGATTTCGAAACCATGAGAATTCCCCTTAATCATATTTACACTGTTTAGTATACATATTTAATTTCTATCTCAAAGCAAAAAGAGATTGTGAAATAACCACAATCTCTAATCGATCTCTACTTGTTATCTTTTAAGAAAGCATCATATTGCTTTTGCATTTCTTTTTGAACTTTATCAAATCCGGCATCTTTTAATTCTTTGTCCATCTTAGGGATTACTTTGTCTGGATCAGATGTACCTGTGTTAAGGCCAGAGATATACTTGTTCATTACATTAGAGATATTTGTTAATTCTGTTTTTACTTTATCTGTCTTAAATTGGAAACCTAAAATTGGTGAATCAATCGCATCTTTAGTATCACTAACACGTGTTTCGATCATTTCATCAGTTACATTTTCAGTTGGTGTAATTACACTGTTATCACCAGTATTCCAAGCAGATACGTGATATTTTTCTTTGTAACCTTTTAGTAATTTAACACGTTTCTTGTCATCAACATACTTGTAAGCTTCGCCTTCTGGACCATAAACTAAACCGTTCAAAATTTCAGGACTAGTATTGATCTCTTCAAGTACCTTTACTGCAAGTTCTTTATGCTTAGATGAACTACTTACAACAAAACTACACATTTGTGCCTGAGCAGCTGATTTGATAGCTGGTGTTACGGCTTTTGATACCAATGGTTGTCCGGCTGTAATAGTTAATAAATTGTCACCGTAATCAAAAGGTCCTTGAGTTTCTTGACGAGCAAACCATGTATTACCACTAATTGGATAATCAGTGACACTGGTTGCAGCATCTTTGGCAATATAACCTTCTTGATAGTACTTATGAAGTGTTCTTAGAATACCCTTCATCTTCTCTGAATCATATTGATTAACGATTTTGTCTCTACCATCTACTACATCAACCGCAAATGGATAAACGTCTGTCAATGGGTAATCAAAGTCTGAAGCAGCTCTGAATGTTTGTCCCATTGAGAAAGTTTGAACTTTAGGGTTTTCTTTGTGGAATTTAGCAAATACAGCTTCTAAATCATCGTATGACTTAATATCATCAATGCTTAAATTGTACTTATCTAAATACTTCTTATTGAAAGTAATTACTTGTTTGGCATAAACATTACCATTAACAGGGAATGCATATAATTTACCATCAACCTTGTTACCTTTAATATAAGCTGGATCTAAATTCTTATAAGCTTTTGGAGCGTATTTTGGAAGCATCTCTGTTAAATCAGTATATGCACCCTTTTGAGCATTGACCGCATAATTATCAGCTTTAGCTATATCGTAATTTTCACCTGATGAAACAATTACGGGCATCTTCTTAGCATAATCACCCCAACCGATATATTGAATCTTAAGCTTAGCGTGTACTTTCTTCTCAAGAACCTTATTAGTATTAGCAATCAAAGTGTCATAATTCTTTGGTTTATCACCAATTTGATACATTAAAAGTGTCGGTGTATCACCATCGCCAGATGAACTCTTCTTATTTCCACATGCTACAGCAACAACACTTACAGATAGTAAAAGCACTAATCCGAATAAATACTTAACCCATTTCTTCATCGAATGGTCCCCCTATTATTTTTGTAAAAATTCATCATATTGTTTTTGCATTTCTTTAAGAACTTTATCGTATCCAGCACTCTTCAATTCCTTATCCAACTTAGGAACTGTCTTATCAGGATCAACTGTACCAGTATTAAGATCAGCAATATATTTGTTCATAACAGCTGAAACATTAGTGATTTCAGTCTTTACACTTGAAGAATCAAATTGGAATCCTAGAGCTGGTGATTGAACAGCATTCTTTGTATCTTCTTTCTTTTGTTCAATCATTTCATCTGTTACATCTTTTGTATTATAAACAATATCAGCATTACCTGTGTTCCAAGCAGCCATGTGGTAACCATCTTTGTAACCCTTTAATAATTCAATTCGATCGTTATCAACTTTCTTCCAGGCTTCACCTTCAACACCATATACCAAACCGTTCAATAATTCAGGGTTACTATTGATTTCGCCCAAAATCTTCAATGAAGTAATCTTATGTTTAGATGCGTTATTAATAACAAAGTCACACATTTGAGCTTGAGTATTAGTCTTAGCTGGGGTAGTAATTGATCTAGAAACCATTTCCTTACCCGCTGCTTCTGACAGTGCTTGGTTACCAATTCCTAATGAACCTTGTGTTTCTTGTCTAACTAGCCAATTATCTGTTGTCAAAGGATAACCGGTCTTATTTGTTGCAGCATCTTTATCGATATAGCCCTTCTTGTAGAAGCTGCGAATAACACGCATATCTTCCTTCATTTTTTCACTGTCATAAGGATTAATGATTGTTTTACCATCAGCACCTTCACTGTAATCAACAGCAAATGGTAATTCAGAACTTAAAATATAATCGAAGTTCTCGGCAATTCTGAACATATTTCCTGTTGCTAAAGCTACTTTCTTAGGGTTATCTTCTTTGAATTTGGCTAGGAAAGGTTCTAGATCCTTGTATGAATTTACATCATCTGAATTCATATCTAATTTATCCAAGTATTTCTTATTAAAACTAAGTGTTTGTTGAGCAAAAACATTACCATTAACTGGGAAAGCATAGAGCTTGCCATTAACTTTATTACCCTTAATATAAGCTTCATCTAAATCCTTATATGCTGATGAAGCATACTTTGGCAACAACTTAGTTAAATCAGCATATGCACCTTTTTGAGCATTAACCACATAGTTATCAGCCTTAGCAATATCATAGTTTTCACCTGATGAAACAATAACCGCCATCTTTTGAGCATAGTCACCCCAACCAATGTATTGAATCTTTAGTTTGGCGTTTACTTTTTTCTCAAGAATCTTATTGGCATTAGCCATCAAAGTATCATAGTTCTTTGGTTTATCACCAATTTGATACATCAATATTGTTGGAACTGAATCCTTGCTGGATTCTTTTTTACTGCTACATCCACTAAGTCCTATAACAGCTATTAGGACTAATATAGAACTCAATAAATACTTTACAGATTTCCTCATAATTACCACCTATTCCCTTGATATTTAACTATTCTTGACGCACCATTCTTTTCCATATATTACTGGCATACACTTAATTAACGCTTCAAAAACTTCATTTTCAGTTTGAGCATCAGGCTTATCACACCAAACGTTCAACGACTGTCCCAATACCTGATTCATCCCTGCCTGATCAACGTATTGATATTCTGGAAATTCATTTATTTGCCACCTAGCTATCTTCTGAGGTGAAGGATACTTGTATGATGCCGCCTCACCCAGAACGTGGTAGAAATAACCGTCGTTATAATTTACTATTTGATATCCTTCGTCAATAAACTTTTGAACTGGAGCCATATTTTGGTTCCATTTAGTCCAATAAGTTATTTCAAAATCAGGACTTAATTTAGTGTTCTTACATTCATACTCTCTTCTAAATAATCCATCATTCCACACTCTGGGAATGAAACCATTTTGCTTAACAAATTCAGCAGTTTTATTCAAGTATCGTAGATACGTATCTATTCCACCTGCATCAGAACTAATTTCTTTTTTGGCATATTCAACCAGCTCTGAGTAGTCATCTATCTTGCTGAAGTCAACGAACTCATCTCCTCCGATATGAAAATATTTACTATCAGAGAAAAGTTCAAAATATTCTTTTAAAATACCTTGGAACCACTCAATTGCCTTTTCGTCAGCAATGTTCAATCCGTTGGAATTATTCAACTGATACTGAGGATACTTGGACAAAATCTGCTTTAAATGTCCCGGACTATCAAGTTCTGGTATAATCTGTATTCCAAATTTGTGAGCGTAAGCAATAATCTCTCTGATCTCTTTCTTAGTCAAAAATTGCTCAGAAACAACTTCAGGAACCTTCTCAGATTCAATCCGAAAACCCTCATTATCTGAAAAATGCAGTTGCAAAGTGTTCATTCTATTAATGAACATTTCCCCAATCAAATGCTTAAAAAAATCAACTGAAAAATATTTTCTACCACAGTCGACCATTATTGCTCTCTCATGTAAATCGGCTGAATATGATAAATCTAAATGCTTATATTCCGTATTCTTTAATTCGTACAACCCATACTTGATACCCGTCAAATTATTGGCCGTTATATTCAAGAACTTATCGTTATGATTAATTCGAAATTCATCATTCTCTTCACTATTTGGAGTTAGACACAAAGCTATATTAGAAAACTTGTTCAACTCAATATTGTAATGATCAACAACTGACTCTATCTCTTCAATCTCTATTGCACTAAGATTCGTACACTTAAACGACTTCATGATCTGCTCCTATTCTTTAACACCACCGATGGTAAGACCACGGACGAAGTATTTTTGGAAGAAAGGATATGTAGCGGCAATTGGTAATGTAGCAATAACAACCATCGCCATTCGTGTAGCTTCCTTAGGAATTGCTGCAAGACCGCCGGCATATTGCGCACCCGCACCAGAGTTTTGTGTCAACATTTCGATATTAGCTTGAATCTTCATCAACAAGTATTGAAGTGGAACTAACTTATCATCTGAAATGTAAAGTAAAGCATTGAACCAATCATTCCAGTAACCTAAAGCCGCAAACAAACTAATCGTTGCAATACCCGGAACAGCTAAAGGAATAACAATTTGTAAGAAGATTCTTAGTTCACTAGCACCATCAATACGTGCCGATTCAATGATGGATTCTGAAACCTGTCGTTTGAAGAAGGTCCTCATCACGATAATGTTAAACGGACTGACCGCCATAGGTAAGATCAAGGCCCAGAGCGTATCCTTCAAATTAAGCAAATTAGTTACAACAATATAGTTGGCAACCATACCTGGTGAAAATAGCATCGTGATTAAACAAAAGATTGTAAAGAACTTACGATACTTAAAAGATTTTCTAGAAATTGCATACGCATATGTAGAAGTAAACGTAGCATTAATGATCGTACCGAAGACTGTAACGATAACGGAGATCCAGAGTGATCTCATTAATTCTCCACCCATGGTTGCAAGATATTCATATCCCGCAAAGCTCCATTTTTTAGGCCACAATTGATAGCCATATTGTGACAAAGTATTCTCGTCAGTTAATGAAATAACTACTACGAAGAATAACGGCAAGATACAAGTAATAGCGAAAAGACCAATTATGATATTAAAGAACAAATCCGTCTTCTTACCAAAAGCACGTACTTGAACATCCTCAATAGCTTTCTTTTTCCTCATTTTTTTACCTCTTAGAATAGTGCTGAGTCGCTATCAACGCGACGTACAAGCATATTTGTAGAAACAAGTAAGATACAACCAACGACTGATTGGTATAAACTGGCAGCACTGGACATACCGATATCACCAGTAGCAGTCAATCCATTATAAATATACGTATCAAGAACTGATGTAACATTATAAAGAGCTCCTGAATTCTGTGGAACTGTATAGAACAAACCGAAGTCAGCACGGAAAATATTTCCGACTGCTAAGATGGTCATTAAAGTCATAAGTGGTAGCAATTGTGGTATTGTAATATTTTTAATCTGTTGCCACTTGCCAGCACCATCAACCATGGCAGCCTCATAGTATGTAGGATCAATTCCCATAACTGTAGCGAAGTACAGAATACTGTTGTACCCAATTCCTTTCCAAGTCCCTAACATTAATAAGAAAAATGGCCAATATTTTGGTTCCGCATACCAATTTATATCTGTATGTAACATTGAGTTAAGTAATCCTTTTTCAGGATTTAAGAATGCCATAACGAAGTAGGCGATAATAACCCAAGATAAGAAATAAGGTAGTAACATTGAAGTCTGATACGTCTTAACTAACTTCTTGTGTCTCAACTCACTCATAACAATGGCGAAGAAAACTGCAATAATTAGATTTAACGTAATGAAACCTAGATTATATAAAAGAGTATTCTTCGTAATCAACCAGGCTGCATTGGATGAGAATAGGAATTTGAAGTTTTGAAATCCTACCCACTTACTCTGTGCAAGACTGGCTAAGAATCCATCTGGTGAAAACTTAAAATCCTTAAACGCTACAACGTTGGCAAATACTGGGATGTAGAAGAAAAATACCATCCAAATAGCACCAGGCAACGCGAAGATAATGAATGGACCGTTATTTGAGAATTTTTGTCTGAATTTAGATCTTTTTTTTCGGCCAACTGAATTCTCTAGTCCACTCTTAGGTGTCACATCTTTCATTTTTATTCCTCCCTATGTGTAACCGCTTTCGAGATTTATTCTATCGTTTTTATAAACAACAAAATAAGTTACATATCCTTTTTTTGTACACAAATACTTGCTTGATATATCAACTAATGATTTTTAGACAAAAAAATAGTGCGGTCTCATAAATAAGACCACACTTTTATATGTATATATTTATATAATTACCAACATCTCATACCGTATCCACCCATTCCATGATACATACCAAATCCACCAATCATTGGTACCACTGTAATTGCCAGTACTGCTATAACCGTAATACCTAGAATAATTGGAATAAGTTTCTTGTTATTTCCTATACTGTTACTCTTGTTTGAGGCTAAATACCATACTAGACCAATAAGTAGAATTACTAATAAACTAGAAGAATACATCATTGTCCTCACCCCTTTTGAATCAATAATATCATGAACTACTTAACCTTACCATTTAACTGTTTAGTCAATTCTACTAAACTATATACCTTGTCATAATTAGGATTGTTTTTCTTCATATTTCTAATGTCCAAATTATTAACTACAAATTTACCAGTACTATTTTTAATCCAAAAGTTATAATTAGGATCATTTATAAAGTATGAATTTGATCCATTCAGGTTATACTTGGCCATTTCCTTTTTCAAAGCTTTATTTTTTTCAAATTTTTTTCTATTAGAGTTAATACCCATTATTACATGACTACCAATATTAGGTAATGGAAAACTAGTTTGTTTGTATAAAACTTCTGTATTCTTATTATTCAGCTGATCGTCAACACTAGACTCTACATCATGAGTAAAGGCAAAGCCCGTCGGAAAAGTTGTAGCAATGTACTGATTTTCCAACGCTTTACCGCCGTCTATTACCTTATCAACATGAATGGTTGCTTTAGTTTGAATTATAAAAGGCCGATGTTCCATCTTTTCATAATTAACGATGGTACCCTCAATAATATAATTATTCTTATCCTTAAAATCATGCCAAGTATTTGGAAAAAGCTCATCAAAATTAGTTTCACTTGGTAAATACTCTATTACGGCATCATCAGTTATTTTATTCCAGTACTTTTTATTAACTTTTACTTTATGTTTTAACGATGCATTTTCACCACTTATTACATGGCCGTCAGTATTATGACCACTACCGCAACTTACTAACATGGCAGATGCCAAAAGTATCACAAAAATTCCCCAGATTTTTTTCATTATTCCCCTACACAACCGTTATAACGGTGCCAATTGTTATTATACTTTAGATTTTTCAAATGGATATCACAATAATCGATTAGAAAAGGTATCCTGTCTCGCAGTATAACTATATCAGAATTACGCCTCAATTTGTTGTTCCTTCTTTTCCTATCATCCATGTAAGATATCAAGTCTCTTGATTCATTTATGTTAAAAATAATATTTGTATAAATAATATCTAAAACCGATTCATCGGAAATTTTTAAGTCATTTTTACGTCTATCGATCATTCTAATTGAATCGTTAGTACATTTAGTTTCATTTTGATAGCACGCTGTTAATGGTATAAAAGTTATCATCATTATTATCATTCCAGCAAATTTATTCATATCTATTCCTTTATATTGATTATTAAAATAATACCAGCGATTGCCTAAAATTTGCTATTCTAGTTTCATATATCACTCGATAAATAATTTATTAAAAGAATTTGAACTTTTCCCTTGCTATGAAACGGGTTCGATAGAATATGATAATTCATGTAGAGAAGTTAAGACATGTCGAAACACTTCATTGAATTTATAAAAAAATGCAAGGGAGATATTCATTATGTTCAAAATTTTTAGAAAAAATCATACAACTGCTAACGTCGAATTAAAGGATAACAACCAAATGAGTGCTCTAAAACTCGCTGCAAAGAAGACTGCCGAAGAGTTCAACGTAGACGAGCAAAACATTCAAAGTAGTATTTTTGCCAGTGCAGCTGCTGGCAATACTATCATTGAGGATCGTGCTGTATTCATGTTCACGACAAGCGATAAAAAGAGTCGTGCTCATACAATGACACTAACCTTTAAGGATCCAGTGGCATGGGGAAACGATAAAGCATCGATTGATTACTTGATTGTTGGTGTTTTCCCAGACGGTTCAGATCAAAATACTATCGATAGTTTAACTGAAAAAGTAACTGACATTATGCACGATAACTCTGCTCAATTAGACGACATCAAGTTTAATAACGGTGAATTAAACAAACTAAATCAATCATTTACTGACTGATTTTTCAAAACAGAGCGCAACAAGGCATGGTAAATTTTCGAGCATTAAGACCAATGGCTCCAGTAATCCGATTGTTATTTTTTATGTGATGTAACTAAATCAATAAACAAGTGCTATATTATTTGAAATTGAACGTAATCAAAAGGCTAGATATTTTTCTTGATTTATACCAAGAAAAAATATCGGCTCTATGTCAAATAGTATTGGTGAGACATCTTAGAGCAATTTCCACACTAGAAATGGTGTGGATTTTTTTATGCC
>NZ_RHNU01000059.1 GCF_003946015.1 Companilactobacillus insicii | reverse complement strand
GAACAGTGATGTTCTTTTTGTGTTAAAAGGGAATAAAAAAACTGGTATTGATTATTCATCAATACCAGAAAGTATAGAACCAATTAAAGTAGTCGTAAGACTGCTTTTTTTTCTTTAAAAAATTGGAGTATAATTTCAATATTAGGGGGAATTTCATGAAAGTAGTTGTGGCAGACAACGATAAGCTAAAACTCACTTTGGAAGGTATCATTGTTGGTATTTTATCTGGGGCAGTTGTTAGTATGTTTCGTTGGTCTATAGGTCAGTTATTAACAATTTTTCAAGGTGCATATATTGCTGCTCGCCATAATGTGATTATATTTTTGGCTATATTGGTACTATTAGGAGCAATGGGATTATTAGTTGCTGTCTTTTTAAAGAAAGAACCTAATATTTCTGGATCTGGTATTCCACAAGTTGAAGCACAATTGGCTGGTGAAATGGAAATGAACTGGTGGTCAATTCTTTGGACTAAGTTTGTCGGAGGCATCCTTAGTATAGGACCAGGTTTGTTTTTGGGACGTGAAGGACCATCTATCCAATTGGGATCAGCGATTGGACAAGGGTTTAGCGAGATAACAAATGAAACTGGTGTATTCCGCAGAGTTTTAATAGCTAGTGGTGCAGCTGGTGGATTGGCTGCAGCTTTTAATGCACCGATAGCTGGAGCAATGTTTGTTTTAGAAGAAATTTATCATAACTTTTCTCCACTAGTTTGGGTAACAGCTCTAGCTAGTGCAGTAAGTTCTAACTTGGTCGCATTATATGTATTTGGATTAACGCCAGTGTTAGATATACCATACAAGGAAAGTATGCCGATAGGTATGTATTGGCATTTAGTTTTGTTGGGAATTGTTCTAGGGTTATTTGGAAGACTATATCAAAAGGCTTTATTAGTTATGCCATCTTTATACGATAGTCTACACATCCCTCGTTATTTACAAGGTTTGGTTCCTATTATTTTAATATTGCCAATTGGAATGGCTTTTCCACAGTTCATTGGTGGTGGTAACAGCATTATAACTAGCTTAAATGGTTGGGGATTCAGCTTGATAGTATTGATTGGGTTGTTTGTTCTGAGATTCGTATTTTCGATGGTTTCTTATGGATCAGGGTTACCAGGTGGAATCTTCTTGCCTATTTTGAACCTTGGTGCAATTCTCGGAGCTATTTATGCGGTCTTTATGCATCAGATTGGATTGCTGCCAGTTAGTTTTGAAAGCAATTTAATTATTTTCTCTATGGCTGGATATTTTGCCTGTATTGGTAAGGCTCCCTTTACCGCAATTATTTTGGTTACAGAAATGGTTGGGTCACTACAACACTTAATGCCACTAGCTGTGTTATCATTAGTGGCGTACATAGTAGTAGATATGCTTAATGGAGCCCCAATTTATGAATCATTGAAGGAACGTTTAAATATTGATAATAATTATTTAAATCGAGTAAGTAAGTTCAATGATAGATTGGAAATGCCGATTTTTGAAGGAAGTACTATTGATGGTAAGTATATACGCGATATTCCTTTCCCAAAAGATATTTTAATAATTGCTATTTATCGTGGAGAAACGCAGATTATTCCGAAGGGTGACACTGTTATTAAAGCTGGTGATCGAATAGTTATGATGGTCAACGCAGCTAAAAGAGTTCAAATTCGTGATGAGATAAATCATTTGATTAATGGAATTGACTAGAATTTTGACTTATTTTGTGTTATTGTTTTAGGAGTGATTTTAGCTTTTTAACACCATGAACGGAGGTTTTACGGGTGTATAACGTTATTGAAACTTTACTAATTATTGTTTCTATTTTGATAATTATCGCTGTACTAATGCAGCCTACAAAACAGCAAGATGCATTGAATGCATTGTCAGGTGGCGGTGGAGACTTGTTCAGCAACCAGAAGAAACGTGGTTTTGAAGCCTTCATGGTAAAGGTTACCTATGTTTTACTAGTGCTATTTTTTGTTTTCTCATTAGTATTAGTATATTTATCATCACACTAAGCAAGTTATCCTCCTGAAGCTACTAAACAAAGTTGCTCAGGAGGTTTTTTGTTATAAGGAGTGGTTTTATTGAAGATATTGACACCAAAACCCTTTTTCTTTGATTCTGGAAAAAAAGCCGTGGTTTTGTTACATTCATTTTCCGGAACATCTAATGATATGAGATTAATGGGTAGAATGTTGGAACGTAATAATTTTTCAGCGTATGCTCCAATGTTTATGGGTCACGGTACTACAGAACCTATGGATATTTTGAATCTTGGAGGCCCAGATGTATGGTGGCAACAAGTTAATGATGCCGTAGACTTTTTGAAGAGTCATGGTAAGACAGATATTTATATATTTGGGTTATCACTTGGAGCTATTTTCGCCACTAAAGCCGTAGAGAGCATTCCTGAAATAAAAGCCGGTGGAGTGTTTGGTTCACCAGTTTTGTCGCAAGACTTTAAAAATGTTAGAAATGCGTTTATGACTTATGCAGAAAAAGCTTACGAGGTCAGAGAAGTTTCTGAAATCGAAAAATATGAAAACTTGCATGTGATTGATTCAAAAATTGACGCGATGTTGATGGATATTAGAAACACAACTAGTAATGTGGGTAATAAATTAGCTGAAATAGATAAGCCTTATTTTATAGGGCAAGGTACGAGAGATAAATTGGTAGATCCTGAAGCTGCTAAGCAAGTAGCTCAGATAGTTAAGACAGCCGATTTACATCAGTATGATGCAGGTCATGTTTTAACAATTAATCGTGCTCATAAAGAATTGGAGGGCGATGTGCTAAACTTTTTAGAAAATATTGAGGATAGAAATGCCTGATAAAGAAGATAAATTAATTGCAGATATACTTGAATTTTTCAGAAATAATCCAGAACGAAGATATACTTCTGAACAAATTGAAGATGCTTTGAGAATGCATGGAGCTTCAGCATTTAAACGTGTTGTTAAGGCTCTTGCCGTTCTTGAAGGTGAGGGTAAGATTACTCTTACAAATAAAGATGAATTCAAAATGTCTCAACCTGATAAAGTACTTGAAGGTACATTTAAGGGAAATGATAAGGGTTTTGGTTTTGTTAGATACGATGAAGTAGAACCAGATGCCTTTGTTGCTAAGGACAATACACTTCATGCCGTTAATGGAGATACTGTTGAAGTGAAGATTACTAAACCTTCTAACCCGTGGATCGATAAAGGACCTGAAGGAGAAATAACTAAGATCATTGAACGTTCATTGTCCAAGATTGTTGGTGAATTCCATCCATATAGTGATGCTCAAGTAGAGAAGTCTGGTCACTATGGCTATGTTAAGAGTCATGAAAAGAAATTGGCTTCATACATGGTATTCATTTCAGATAAGGGTCTGCACCCACAAATGGGCGATATGGTTCAAGTATCTATTGATGAGTATCCAAATGATAAACATCCACAAAGCATGGAAGGAACAGCACTAGAAATCATTGGTAATAAAAATGACCCTGGTGTTGATATCATGTCTATCGTTATTGACAATGATATTAATCCTGAATTCCCTAAGGAAGTTCTTGAGGAAGCTGAAAAGATTCCTGATCATGTACTTGATAGCGACCGTGAAGGACGTCATGATTTGACTGATAATATGGTCATTACAATCGATGGGGATGATTCAAAAGACTTTGATGATGCTGTTGGTGTTGAAAAAACAGCCGATGGTAAATTCCATCTTGAGGTACATATTGCTGATGTTACTCATTACGTAACTGAAGGTTCAGCACTTGATAAAGAGGCCTACGAACGTGGTACAAGTACATATCTAGTAGACCGTGTTATTCCTATGCTTCCATTTAGATTATCTAATGGGATTTGTTCGCTGAATCCTGGTGAAGATAGACTAGCTTTGACTTGTGATATGATAATTAATCGTTCTGGTCAAGTTGAAAAGTATGATATTTATCCAAGTGTTATTCAGTCTAAGTATCGTATGACATACAATAATGTTAATAAGATTTTAGATGGCGATGCTGAACTATGCGAAGAATACAAGCCATTAGTGCCAATGTTAAAAGACATGTCAGAATTACATGACATTTTATTTAAGATGCGTCATGAACGTGGTGCAATTGATTTCGAAGAAACAGAAGCTAAGATCATTGTAGATGATAATGGTAAGCCAATTGATATTCAATTACGTGATCGTGGAACTTCTGAGCGAATGATTGAATCATTTATGTTGGAAGCAAACGAAACAGTTGCTAAGAACTATAATTTGAAACACGTTCCATTCCTATATCGTGTCCACGAAAAGCCTGATGATGAAAAAGTTAAAAAGTTCTTTGAATTTGTCGCCGCCATGGGTATTGATGTTCACGGTAATTTAAAGGATATCAGTCCTAAGATGTTCCAAGGTGTTCTTGCTCAAGTAATTGGTACACCAGAAGAAGCAGTTGTTACGATCATGTTATTGAGAAGTATGCAACAAGCTAGATATTCTGATGAACCATTGGGTCACTTTGGTTTGGCTGCTAAGTATTATACTCACTTTACATCTCCAATTCGTCGTTATCCTGATTTGACGGTTCATCGCATGATTCATAGCTATGCTGAAAATGGTTTTACTGATGATGAACAAGCCAAATGGGGCGGAAAACTTAAAGAGATCGGTGATCACACTTCAGGTCGTGAGAGAAAATCAATCGATGCTGAACGTGCGGTAGATGATTTGAAGAAGACCGAATACATGGCTGATCAAGTTGGCGAAACATTTGATGCTGTTGTCAGCTCAGTTACAAGCTTCGGTATGTTTATTCAATTGGACAATACCGTTGAAGGTTTGATTCATATTTCTAATATGAAAGACGATTATTATGAGTATGATGAGAAGAGTATGTCAATGCATGGGCGTGGAACCGGTAAGACCTTCAAGGTTGGTCAACCTATTAAAGTAAAACTTATCCGCGCTGATGTTGAGCATCGTCAAATTGACTTTGAGAGAGTTCTAACACCTGAAGAGGCAGAACAAGCAAAGAAACGTGAAGAAGAGTTTGCTAAGCGCCGTGGAAGTCACAGTAGAAGCAATCGTCGTCACGGTGGAAATGGTCATTCAAACAGCCATTCTAATGGTGGCAGAGGTCGTGGTAATAATAGCCACGGACATAATGGTAATGGAAACAATAGAAGACGTGGTAAATACGAAAGTCGGTGATGATAAATGAAGAAGCATCACGTAAAGGCTGCTAATGAGGTAGCTAACAACCGTAAGGCTCGTCATGATTACAGTATTTTAGACACTTATGAGGCGGGAATTTCTCTCACGGGTACTGAGATAAAGTCCGTACGAGCAAGTAAGATAAATATTCGTGATGGATTTGTTCAAGCAAGAAATGGTGAATTGTGGCTTGAAAATGTAAATATTGCCATTTATGATCAAGGCAATCAATTCAACCATGATCCATTACGTAATCGTAAGTTATTGTTGCATAAAAAAGAAATTCGAAAGATTTCTTCAACTATTCAAGAGAAAGGAATTACTGTGATTCCTTTGAAAGTATATTTGAAGAATGGATTCGCAAAAGTCTTGATTGGTGTGGCTCAAGGTAAACGTCAGTTTGATAAACGTGAAACTATTAAGAGGCGAGATCAAGAACGTGAAATACAACGTGTCATGAAGAATGCCGTACGTTAAAATACCCATGTTTGGGTGTTTTTTTGTCTAATTTGGTAATTATCACAACTTCATGTATTATGTTATTGAGGTGAAAGTATGTTTAGATATGCAAAAGAAGGGGACATCGATCAGATATTACCTACACTATTTCAAATATTTGACGAAATGGAGTTAGATATTTTCAAAGAACTTGGTAATGATACGATGGCACAAATTATTCGTGAAGGTTTTGAACTTCCTGATTATCGTTATGGATTAGATCACATTTTGGTTAACGAGATTGATGGTAAGGTTGGCGCTATTTCTGTTGGTTATCCTGAAGAATTGGAAGATGGAATAGACGCTCCATTAGTAAAAATCATGCACGAACATGGAATCAAAAAGGATAGTATTTTTACTGACAAGGAAGCTTGGCCAGGGGAATGGTATCTTGATTCATTTGCTGTTGCTCCAGATATGCAAGGCAAGGGAATTGGGACTAAAACATTAAAGGAACTCATTGAACTAATCCGTAAGCGAGGAGAAAAAATCATGAGTTTAAATGTAGATGTTACTAATAAACCTGCAAGACATCTTTATGACAAAGTTGGATTTAAGAAGGTAGGTCAAATATATATTGGAAGTCATCTTTACGATCACATGCAATTAGAGTTGAACAAATAAAAAGTGCTTCTGACAATAGTCAGAGGCACTTTTGGCTCTATGTCAAATAGTATTGGTGAGACATCTTAGAGCAATTTCCACACTAGAAATGGTGTGGATTTTTTTATGCC
>NZ_RHNU01000058.1 GCF_003946015.1 Companilactobacillus insicii | reverse complement strand
GGTCCTTTTTCTATCCAGAAATTTAGACAATAAAAAAACTGGTATTGGCTTTCACCAATACCAGAAAGTTTAGACCCAATGATTTCAGCATCAGGCTATTTGTTTTGTAACTGTAATGTAATCAAATCTTTATATCATGTAATAATTAACGCGGTATAGTTTAATTGGAAGAACTAGGGGGAATAATATATATGAGTAAAAAAATAAATAGGGATGTGCTTTGGCTTTTGAGCTTGATTTCTGTGTTCTTTGGTATATTACTTATTTCAAGTAACTCTACTGAAGTAAAGGCTCAAACGGTTAATGATTACATTATAAGTAACAAGATACAACCAGTATCAATTCAATACCGTGAAGGTACTTTTAACGACTGGTTTGGTTATGAAAATGGTGTTGGTAAACCAGAAGGTGTCGTTGTTCACGAAACTGCTGATTACAACGCTACAGCTGAAAATGAAGTATCATTTTTCAATCGTGACTGGCCAAGAATTCAAAGTTATGTTCATGCTTTTGTGGATAATAATGAAATTATTAATATTCACAGTGCAGATTATGGTGTTTGGGGTGCTGGTCCTACTGCTAATAATAAGTACATTCAAGTTGAATTGTGTGAGACACATACACAAGATGCATTTGCTAGATCAATTGCAAATGATGCATATTATGTTGCTGCTAAGTTGATTCAATACAACTTACCAGATATCCCTGGAAAAACTGTCGTATCACATGATCAAGTAAGCAAGATGTATCATGAGACTTCTCATACTGATCCAGTAGGATTCTTTGCTTCTATGGGTTATAGTATGGATCAATTTAATGACTTAGTCATCACGTACTACAATAACTTGAAGAACTTTGGCAGTGTTTATAATAATACAGGTAGCAATACAAATGCTGGTAATAATAATAATTCTTCCTCATCAGCCAATGTATTGCGTGTAAATAATTCTAATGGTGATTATGTTCCTATCATGGCACTTAGAACTGATGGTACTTTTGCCAGAGTAACTAACCGTGCTTTGATGAACAACACTGACTGGCAAACTGACAAAACAAGAGAATATAATGGAGTAACATATCGTCGAGTTGCTACGAATGAGTGGGTAGCAACTACATATGTTGTTTAATTGCCTTTAATACAACATCAGAATATAATTCAGCCGTAATACAAATATAGAAGGTGAATTGTTATGAAAATGGTTAACTACCTTCGGATTTGGTGTGGAATTATTTTAGTTATTACGATTGGTGCAGTATTATTTAAGGGATTTGATTCTCAATTTAGTTTGTTTATGTTTTTCTTATGTGCACTATTTGCTTCTTTGACTGGTTATTTGTTAAGAAAAGAAAAAAATAAAAAAAGTACATAACAGAACCTCGAGTCCACAAAAAATGCCCTCCGTATTTACTTAGTAAATGTGGAGGGCATTTTTTGTTATTAATTGCGCTTTGTAATGAAATAACCACTAATTGTTGAGATGAGTTTATATATACCCAAACCTGCCATAATGGCAATTATTGGCAAAAATTCAATTCTGTAGCGGCCTTGTACTTCGATTATCAGATTGGCAACTGCAAATGCCATAAGTGGTAGTAGTAGTAAATAAAATCTGTCATCGAATTTATTTTTGAACATTGCTAGGGAACCAATCCACGAAAATATTATTAGAATAATTGAACCTAGGTACGCTAGATAATTAATTATTTCAACTGTCTTTTGCGAGTGGTTCTGTGAGTAATTGGTGAAGTCTGTGGCCAGTGTTCTTGATGACCATAATGTCTGAGTCTTGTTTATAAAAAGCTTGATCCAGGCATTATTATCATTAAGATATTTAATCTCTTTTTTCAATTGTTTCTTTTCAACTTTGCTCATTTCAGCACGGGACTTACTTGGATCAATAAATTTATTAAGTTCATTAGAATAAGTTCCACCAGATTGATAATTCAAACCAGTTAAAAATTTCCATTCCGGATCATGATTTGATAATCCATATTCATTGATACCAGAAGCTTTTATACCAACACCAGCAAGAGTGAATAGGATGAAATATATTGCTAAAGTAAGCAGAATTTTGAATCCGGATTTATAATTTTTGTGTTTCATTAGGATGTAAATAAGAGCATATACTATGATACCAGCAATAATAACGGGACCAATTGGACGAATCAAGCATCCCGCAGCTAATGAAACACCAGCTAAAATGTAACTCCAATTTTTGTCTTGAAATAATAACCAAAAAGTAACTAGGTATAGAAGCGAACCAAGATACTGATTATCAGCTTGGCTATTCAAAGCAAACCAGTCTAGATCAATCATTAATAATAGGACGGATAAACGAGCAATTTTTATATTATTAAATATTTTGTATGCTAATGAGTATGTGACCAATAGTATTAGTACTTGATAGATAACATTTAGTAGTTGAACGGCGATTATGTTATAACCAAATATCTTTATAACTCCTAAAATGTAAGCCATGAAGCCAGATTGATAAGCATATTTGGAGAAGTAGTCATTATCAGTCTGGTAGAGTTTGTCACCTTGGAAATATCCTGGAGCACGACTCCAAAAATTACCGAAATCACTCCATTGTGCATTTGGTACGCTCAAGGCCCATATAAGTGCCGTCACTCCAAATATTGTTAACAACGAAATAAGTATAATGTTATTAGTCTTTTTATTGTCGGTTCTAATACGAATCAGTATGTATCCGAATAATGTAATAATGGCAAGAAAGAATAAAAAGATAAGGACATTTTTTGCCGCGCCTTGGTTTAAGAAATTTTGATGATAATATGTCAGCATTAATAGAAATACCATACTAGTAAATATTGCAACGCATGACAAAATTATCTTACTAATGACACTTTGAATTTTAGCGATGATTTTCTCCTTTTTGTGGACATTAATTCTATAAGAAAAAGTTTTGTTCCTAATATTGAATTAATATATGAATAAATTACTGTTATATATTAGCATAGTGTTGTTTGTATTGAATATAGTGCCATGTTTATATTTTATACCTTTTGTATATTTAAGATGCTATCCATTAATTGTAACCAATGTACCCTAGAACAATTTTAGCTTCAGTTTAAAATCGTTGACAAGTAATTATTAAGGACTTATTCTTGCGGCATTAAAAATAAATGAAATATCAGCTATTAAGTGGAGAAGTAGTTGAATTCAACAAATTACAGGGAGCCGCACTAATTGAGAAGTGGTATTTGTAATCCGATGAAAGTAGCCATGGAGCTGGTTATGCGAACGTAAGCAAGCATTACATGGGTGCACCCATTATTGTGCTACGTATAATTTATACGTGAAGAGATGAAGTTTGTAAGAACCTCATGAAGCAAGGGTGGTACCACGCAAAAGCGTCCTTTGAAAATCTTAATTGATTTTCAAAGGGCGTTTTTTTCATTTAGAAAGGAAGAAATGTATATGAAATATTTGAATGAAAAATTATCGATTAAACATTATATAATTATTGGATCCATGCTTTTTGGAATGTTTTTTGGTGCAGGAAATTTAATTTTTCCAATTCATTTAGGACAATTATCAGGTGGGCATTGGTTCAGTGCCGGACTGGGATTCTTATTGACGGGAACATTATTGCCATTAATGGGAATAATTGCTATTAGCGTCACTAAGTCTAAGGGCATTTATGATTTGGCCAAGCCAATTGGTCACCGTTATGCCGTTACATTTATGATTCTAACGTGTGCTACTTTAGGACCACTATTTGCAACTCCTAGAACAGCTACCACACCTTTTGAGATTGGTATAGCGACTCACGTAGCAGCTAGTCAGGAACACTGGTATTTACTGATATACTCGTTATTATTTTTTGCTACTGCCTGGTGGGCATCACGTAAGCCTAGTGGAATCATTGATTCAATCGGAAAAATTTTGAATCCAGTATTTTTAATATTGTTAGCAATTATTTTTGCTATAGCATTTATACATCCTATGGGAAGCGCATCTGTGGAGCATATTACCGGTGCATATCAGAGTGGTTCGTTTCTAAATGGATTTTTACAAGGATATAACACAATGGATGCATTAGCGGCCTTGTTATTTGGAATAGTAGTTGTCAGCTCCATTAAGGAATTAGGTCAACGTGATCCGGTTTCGGTAGCTAAAACAGCCGCAAAATCGAGTTTACTTAGTATCTCGCTAGAGGCATTTATATATTTATGCTTGATTTGGATTGGTGCCACTTCATTAACACATTTTAAAATTTCAGCTGATGGAGGAATTGGATTATCACAAATATCGAATTATTTAATGGGTACACCAGGAGAAATAATTTTGGCAATTATGGCAACCATAACATGTTTGACCACTGCAGTTGGGCTGACATCAGCATTTTCAGAAGCATTACATGACAAGTTTCCAAGTGTTTCTTATGGAACTTGGAATTTAATTTCATGTATTACATCTTTTTTGATAGCTAATATTGGCTTGCAACAAATAATTGCTTGGTCAACACCGATGCTTATGTTTTTATATCCATTGGCGATTACATTAATTATTTTATCTATCGGGTCACCATTATTTGATGGAAATCCTCTAGTTTATCGACTAACGACAGGATTTACTATAGTTCCAGCCTTGTTAGATGCACTAAATTCGGCACCTGCTGTTATTTCTAAACAGCCTTTGTCACAGTTTATTTTGAAATGGGATCAAGTTTATTTGCCATTTGCAAAACTTGGTATGGATTGGTTATTACCAGCATTGATTGGGCTATTAATAGGCCTTACAATACATTATTTACAACTGATATTTAAACATTCCAAATTTAATATTGGGAGCTAGGTAACAGAGATATGGAGATGAAGTCAATAGGATTTCATCTTTTTTTATTGAGAAAATTTCTTGTCAAGTACTTGAAATTTAGCAAAAAGGTCTAATTAAATTTATCATTGATTATCACGTGATAAACATATTAGAATGGTAATTGCAGATTCAAAACAGTCTAAATTGAATTAGATTATATCAAAATTTAATTCCTAAATTTTTTTAAAAGAAAAATAAATTTATGGATGTCACGATTGACGCCAATTACGGTTCAAAAAATCAGGTTCACCACTTTGTTTAACAAATACCACATCTTGTTATATAATCCGAGATGAGATACCGTATATAGTGTTATTTACAAACAAATGGAGTGAAGCAATATGATGAACTTACTGAGAAAAATCAAATTAGATGATGAATTTATTGATGAAATAAAAGAGACAGTTAAGCCACACTGGGGTGAGCTCGGATGGGTCACTTACAAGCGTACTTATGCACGTTGGATTCCAGAATTAGGACGTACTGAGAATTGGTCAGAAACAGTTAAACGTGTGGTTGAGGGTAACATCAATCTTGATCCCCGTTTGAAAGATGATTCGTTAACTGAAGAACAGTATCAAGGATTGGTTAATGAAGCAAAGGAACTTTATAAATTAGTTTATGGATTAGCAGCAACTCCTTCAGGTAGAAATCTTTGGATTTCAGGTACTGAATATCAAGATCGTAACGGAGATGCCTTGAATAATTGTTGGTTCATTGCTATCAGACCACAGAAGTATGGTGACAGTCATATTCTTCCTAGTTATTTGGATGAGAATCAAGTTGCTGTATCAATGCCATTTTCATTTATGTTCGATCAATTGATGAAGGGTGGCGGTGTTGGTTTTTCTGTTGTTCCTGACAACATGAAGAAAATGCCAGTAGTTGATAAGAAGATTAACTTGAAGGTCCTTATTAGCAAATCTAGCGCTTCTTATGAAGATTCTATTAAAGCAGGTGCAATTGATCGTGAAGAGTACTTAAAAGATCATGCTGCTGATGACAATCGCTTCTATAAACTACCGGATACACGTGAAGGTTGGGTAATTGGAAATGCCAATATGGTCGATGCTCATTTTGCCTCCACTAATTCTGAAGATGTGAACGATGTTGTCTTAGATATTACTGATATTCGTCCTAAGGGTGCTAAGATCAAAGGATTCGGTGGTACAGCATCAGGTCCTGTTCCATTGATTGAAATGTTTTTTGATATTAACGAAGTTTTGAATAATGCCGTAGGAAGACAGTTAACATCAGTTGATTGTACTGATATGGGTAATTTGATAGGTAAAACAGTTGTCGCTGGTAATGTTCGTCGCTCAGCTGAATTGGCACTTGGTGGAGCAACAGACAACGACTTTATTACTATGAAACAAGATCAAGAAAAACTATATCATCACCGCTGGGCATCAAATAATAGTGTTTCAGTTGATTCTAAATTTACAAAGTATCAACCGATTGCTGATTCAATTGTTCATAATGGTGAACCAGGAATTGTTAACCTAGAATTGTCACGTAATTATGGTCGTATTGCGGATGGTTATCAACCAGGAATTGACGATGCTGTCGAAGGAACTAATCCATGTGGTGAGATTTCTTTGAGTAACGGTGAGCCTTGCAACTTGTTTGAAGTATTCCCAGTTATTGCTGAGAAGCAGGGATGGGAATTGGAAGAGGCCTTTGCTTTGGCAGCCAGATATACAAAACGTGTTACATTTAGTAACTATGATTGGGAAGTTTCTCGTAAAGCTATTCAAAAGAATCGCCGTATTGGTGTTTCTATGTCAGGTATTCAAGATTGGATCTTGAATACATTTGGCAATCGTGTTGTTGCTGGTTTTGAAGATACTAAAGATCAAGACGGTGTTGCTATTAAGAAGCCTATCTATGATCAAAGAATTGTCAAAAGATTCGATGATTTGTATCATTCTGTAGTTAAATCAGATGAGAAGTATTCTGACGAATTGCACTGCAATACTTCAATCAAACACACAACTGTTAAACCATCAGGTACTGTTGCAAAACTAGCAGGTGTTTCTGAAGGAATGCACTTCCATTACGCTGGTTACTTGATTCAAAGAATCAGATTCCAAGACAGTGATCCGCTACTACCTGCACTTAAAGCATGTGGTTATAAGATTGAACCTGATATTTATACAAAGCACACGATGTGTGTAGAGTTCCCAGTTAAAGCCGTTAATGCTGATAATCCTAACTTTGCTTCGGCGGGAAATGTTTCGATTGCTGAACAATTCGCTACACAAGCATTCTTGCAAACATATTGGTCAGACAATGCTGTAAGTTGTACAGTTACATTCCAACCTAATGAAGCTAAGGAAATTGCACCATTGATGTATCAATATAGACATACAACAAAGTCAACTTCACTACTTCCATATAGTGGTGGCGAGTTGAAGCAAGCTCCTAAGGAACCAATTAACAAGAAGATTTATACAGAACGTGAATCAATGATTAATGGTAATGTTGCTAAGAAATTTGCCGAAATGAATGATAATCATGACAAGAAAGATATTGCACTTGTTGATCAATCTGATTGTGAAAGTGGAGCATGTCCAATTAAATAATAAATAATTAAATAAAGACTCTAAATCAATAAAATTTTTAGGCTCTTTGTCAAATAGTATTGATGAATGATTTTTGGCCTATGGGCATCCTCAATGAGGATGCCTATTTTTATGCAC
>NZ_RHNU01000057.1 GCF_003946015.1 Companilactobacillus insicii | reverse complement strand
GTGCATAAAAATAGGCATCCTCATTGAGGATGCCCATAGGCCAAAAATCATTCATCAATACTATTTGACAAAGAGCCATTTTTCCTTCTTAATAAATTACTTTTTCTAATGTAATTGTACTAAATTAAACAAAAAAAAAGATACTGGAATTAATTTCCAATATCTTAATACTATTATTTATTATCAATAATTAACAACGATTTAATTGCTTCTCGTTTATCCATCGCATTATAAGCATCCTGAATATGATCAAGATCAAATCTCTCAGTAAACACTTTTCCCGGATTAATCTCACCATTCAAAACCGCATCCAATAAAATCTTTTTATCATCAGTGGTTACTGACGCAATTCCACCTCGTAAACCAATGTTTCTCCAGAACAAATCGTTAGTATTCATTTCTGTTTTTTGTGGAACACCAACACGTCCAACAATTGCTCCTGGTCTACCTACTTTAATAGCAGTATCCACAGATTGTTCCGTACCAACACATTCGAGAACTGCATCAGCACCAGTTTTAGTTAAATCCATAACTCGTTGCACAGCTGCATCCCCACGTTCAGGAACAATATCAGTAGCACCAAACTCCATAGCAAGTTTTTGTCTATCTTCATGACGACTCATAGCAATAATACGCTTTGCACCAAGTAGTTTAGATGAAAGGACTCCGCTCAAGCCTACTGCTCCATCACCCATGACAACAACAGCATCTCCTTTTTTCACTTCAGCACTAGTTGCTGCATGAAATCCAGTAGCCATAACATCAGCTAATGCCAAAAAGTTATTAAGCATATCGTCTGAATAATCCTCTGGTTTACCAGGAATCTTTACTAATCCCCAATCAGCATTTTCATACCTAACATATTCTGCTTGGTAACCATTGCCACCCTTAGGTCCATTAAGACAGTCACCATCAAAACCTGCAAGACAAGCTGCACAATGACCACATCCATGTGTGAATGGGACAATAACAAAATCTCCTTTTTGAATATTTTTTAAATCTGATCCTACTTCATCGACAATACCAATTGCTTCATGACCAGCTAAAGAATTTGGCTCACGCTTTGAAATTCCACGATACCACCATAGATCTGATCCACAAACGCAGGCTCTAATTACACGTATAATCGCATCAGTTGATTTTTCGATTTTTGGTTTAGGTGTATTCGTAACTGTCATTTTTCCTGGTTCTACGAATAATGCTGCTTTCATATTAATTATCTCCTTTTAATTTCTAACTTCTGATACATCGCCATACCAGTATTGAGCCGTAATTCCGCCATCAGCTAAGAAATCACTACCGGTGATAAATGCACTGCGACGATCCATCAATAGTTCTGCCAAACTGGCTATTTCATCTGGTGTACCCGGACGCTTAGTAACCATTGAATCAAACATCTTTTTATATCCAGCACCACGAGGGCCGTTCAATTCATCCAATGCTAAAGGTGTCATAATAATTCCAGGACTAATTGAATTGATTCTAGCTCCACACTTTTGCCATTTTACTGATTCAGCTGCAACTCGCAAAACATTTGTACGTTTAGCATATTGATACGCCGCTAAAGAATCAGTGATATTATTTGACTGTAAAATTGGCAAATCCAATAATTCTTCTGTTGGGGTCATTGCTAATGCCTTATTATCTTCAACTGATAATCCTGGCAAGCGATGTCCTGATTGTGAGGAAATAACGATTCCTGATCCACCAGGTGCCATGACTTTTCCAAATTCTTCTAACAATACAGAGGTTCCATAAAGATCAACCTTCAAAACTTCTTTAACACTAGCTTGAGATGGAGAAACACCTGCGGCGTTTACTAACCCCATAATGTCTCCCATAGATTGAGCTTTAGAAACTACTTCTTTAATAGAATCTCTTGAAGAAAGGTCTGCTTTAATTGTCTCAACGGAGAAACCTGCCTCTTGTAATTTTTTTTGCATTGTTGATAATTTATTTTCACTATAATCAGCTAATAACAATCTACGACCTGATGAGACCCTTCTAACAATTGCCTCACCGATTGCGCCAGCTCCAAATAATACAACTACTGAATTATTCATTGATACATAACCTCCGTATTTCTATTCGAGGTATATATTACAATCTACTAACGATACGACCAATTCCAATTATTTGATCAATCGATAAGTTTAACTTATTAATCATTCTAGATTAAAATGGCTTATGATATATGTGTAATTAAAAGGAGTGTCAATTATGGAAACATTAAATATGCTTAATTCACGTAAAGCTATTCGTGAGTATTCCGGACAGATTACTGACGAACAGTTACACAAAATTCTAGTTGCGGCCAATGCAGGTCCCGTTGGTATGGGCAATTACGATGATTATCGTCTTACAGTAATTCAAGATTCTAGTATCTTATCCAAACTAAACGGCATCTATGATGCTCCGACTGTTATCGTGGTCTCAGCCAAGAATCCTAGTCACATGGAATACATTTCATCCGGCGCTATTGTCCACAACATGGAATTGGCTGCTGAAGATCAAGGTATTGGAGCCAACTATAATATGGCATGTATATCTTCCATCCCAGAAGGAATTATTCCTGAATTCTTCAAACCTATCTTTGCAATAACATTAGGTCAAACAACGGATAAATTCACCGATCGTAAAATCCCAATGGATAAAATAAAAACTAATATTATTAAATAAAAAGGCAGCATTGATAAATTTTATTATTTATCAAATGCTGTCTTTTTATTTATATGGTTCAACCACCTTAACTATTTCATTTTATCTAAAAGAAATACAATCTATAGATGATTAATACTATGCAGATAACAGAAACAATATTACCCATCGTTTTATAATTTGTCTTATCAGCTTTTCTATTCCAAAAAAAATTGTTAAGCAACATACTAACAATCATAATTATTAATAGAGAGAATAACATCAACTTATTATTATTCATATGGTTCAACCATCTTAACTATTTCTAGTATTTTATTTTGTAATCTAATTCCTTTAATTTTTTCTTTCTTAGGAAAACCCTCATCAAATGCTTCGACTTTTTCTTTATCAAAGAAGTAAACATCCGATTCAACATATCTACCAGAGATATCCTTCATATCATCTTCAGAAATAACATTAATCTGTTGTGCAGCCGCATACTTGTTATCAAATGTACGAATACCATATTGCTTAGAAGGGACAAATCCCTTTAACGAATAATAATCTGGATCACCTTGCAATAATATCGCTGAGAATCCCATTTTTTTAGCAATTTCTTTAGTATACGAAATCATCTTGCCACCAATTCCGTTACCCTCATACTCAGTCGTTACACAAATGGGGCCAATTCCAATAACTGGATACTCAGTACCATCATCTGCTACGACTTTATTTCTCATATATGCAATCTGACCAATTATCTTACCCTTATACACTGCCACTACATCGAGTTCTGGAATAAAATCAGGATCATCCCTCATTACGTGCATTAAATAATGCTCGACACAGCCTGGCTCAAATTGATTCCAAAAAGCCTCTCGCACGACATTCTCTGTTTCACGATAGTCAGTTGGTATTTCCCTTCTGAGTTTAACATCCGCCAAATCAATCTTTGTCATTAGTCATTTTCCTCCAACAACTTACAAAATAACTACTTACGCTTTTTCTTTTTTAACTTTCCTTTAACCATTTTTACATTATCTAATGAGACCACTTTAGTCTGCAATGAAAAAATAATCTTCTTAGCTATTCGATTTGATAGAACATCTTCATCAGACAACATAAGAATCAATGATGTAAACAACTGTGATATATCATTGTATTGACGGCTATTATTAGTTTTCCTTAACCATTCTCCGAATTCCTTCCACGCTGCTTCTGACCAATTATCCGGTGTCTCTAATTGTTGAGCATATAATACATCAGTTACTTCACTAACAAATAAAATAACATCAGGCTTTTTGAATTTTAACGGTATGCTATATGAGTTTCGATCACTCCACAGATTAATCCCATATTGAACACCATCCTCATGATTACTTATTGCTATATCACGACTCCAAGATCTATTACCTAAGCTATCTAAATGCTCCATTTCAAGATACTCTCGCTTAGGATCAGGGTCGTACACAATGGAATCATCGGAGCCTAACTGTGAGTTTAAAGAATCATCAAACATACCATCTCTTAAACTATCTATTCCACCATTAGCATTAACTTGATCAATAAATGCTTGTACAGATTTTTCATCGTCAAAATCTATACCTTGCTCCATCATCTTGTTCGCTACCATTTTTGAAGGTCCAAAATTATTTGAATCAGAGGCTAAATCAATCATTTCTGATTCACTTGCGGCTAAGTATCGTTTAAAATTATTTATTTTCGTTTCATTAACAAGTCCTTGATCACCAACATAAGTTAATAACCCCGTTAAAGCCGGCACAACATATTGATAATCATCAGTATTTATCCCGACGTTACTTACAAGATAACCTGTCAACACTCCATGAATGGCCTTCTTAGTCCATGATTTTGGAGTTTTACGATATTCATCATATGCTCTATCAGTCAAAGCAGACATGACAGTGCGTAGCAGCTCTTCCGTAACACCCTTATCACGGTGCTTCCACTCGGGACTTTTTATATAATCATCTACCCACTGTTGAGTATACTGTGAGATATCATTTGACACATACTCAAGCCATTGTGGTAACGTTGGGTCATTTTTCTCAGAATCATTCGATAATCCTACATCACTCTCGAACTTTACAAATGAGCGTTTTAAATCTCGGTTATTAATATGTATTATTTTCTCTGATGAAGCAAACTCTAAAAATGCTTTTACGACATCGTAAAACGACTTAAATACCATAAATGACTCAAAATCAGGATCTTTAGCTGACTCTTCCGCAATCGACATCAATATGTCAAATATTAGTACATCATCTATTTTGGAAATATCATCACACCCGTCTTCCTCAACAACTTCCAGAAAATTATTCAAAATAAATCTAACTTCATTACTGTCATAACTATCTAAAGTTGAAAAGTATGAACTCTTAGTAAATTTATCCCACATATTAATATTCATATGTACTCTCCTAAATAAGACTTTGTCTCAATGATACTATAAATTACTTGGTTATTTTCAAATAAAAAAGATGAGCTCTGTTAAGGACTCATCTTTTTACTCTATATATAATAAATCTTCAATCCAGCCAATGAAGAATATCCATGTATTGTAACAACCGGACTATCTTCAGTAACTTCAGGAATTCCCTCTTCCGAAATTCCACTCATGTTGCTGTCATCAATTTGTTTTACGATATTCCAATTCTTAGGAATGTATAACTCGACTCCACCAAGCGATACATCAACATTGATGGTTGCCGTATCATCAACTTCAACATTCTCAAAATAAATCTTAGCATTGCCCATCGATACGTTGATATTAGCTTCCTTAAAATCTTTTGACGTAACATATCTGATGCTGCTTCCCATTTTGACACTAACGTTAATATCTGACTGACTATCAGTTCTTACGTCCGGACGATGATTATGTCTATCGTACATCCTCTGATTATGCCAATCATTACCGTGATGTCCATATCTCATCCAGGGATGATGCTTCATCAAAAAAGGGCGAAGTATTAGTGAGAGACCAATTGACACAAGTAATGCAGCCCCCAATAACGTCCAAGGTACAATTGCAGTAATTCCTAAGGGTTTAGCGTACAAGATTGCCAAAAAGGCTAACGAAAACACAGTTCCTGGAACCATAAAATAAACCAGACTCTTAATCAAAATTGCGACAAGAAAAATTGTCGCTACCACGGTCCAAAAAGTAAAAGTATAAGTTATCAAGTGCAACTGACTAACAACTAGAATTCCAGCACTCAATAACATGAATAAGCCCCAGAATAATCCATTTCTATTTTTCATCTTCAAAACTTCCTCTTATCTAGTCTATTTTTCAACTCTTTCAAAAATCGTCTTGAAACATATAATGTCTTGTAAGTATTCCTGAATTGAATCAAATTACCAGTCACCGATCTAGTTAACGAAACAATCTCATCCAAATTCAAAATTGATGATTTAGATACTCGCATAAACTTACCCGGTAGTTTCTCTTCTAATTCATAAAGACGATAGTGAATCAAAAAGGCGTTGTTAGTTGTGTGAGCATAAACATTACGATCATTAGTTTCGAAGAACAAAATATCATTTAATTTTAATGGATAAACAGTTTCACCAATATATCCACTGATTTGACTGAATTCATTATTCATTCTTTTTATCTGATCAACTAAATCTTTTAGCTCGTCGTCCTCTACCGGAGATTTGATAATAATCTCACGTTCAGAATAATCTGACGAAATATCTACCCTTATTTTCACTTCCAACAACCCTTTCGTTAAAAGTATTACATCACATACTGATTGACCTGTATATAGATTCTGACTAAGTGGTTATTTTGGCTGTTTAAGTGGTAATCACTAATTGTACGACATAATATGTACATATTATGTACAGAAATATATTTTTATACAATTAAACACATATGTGTTAATCTTTCATAGGTACAAAAATTCCATTAATATTGAAACCACATACTACATTCAATGATTGGGGGAACTTCATGCTTGAAGAGATCGGCAAAATAATTCGTAAGCAAAGAAAAGCTCTTAATATGACTATCGAGCAACTAGCCGAGAAATCCGGATCATCACCTAGTTTGATTTCAATAATCGAACGTGGAAAATTGGATAATATCAAGATTCAAAAACTTAACGATATTGCACGTGCTCTTAATTTGCAGTTATCAGATTTCTTTTTGAATAAGAACTTACAAGATCCTGACACATTAAACTTGATCAATTACTTGTCTACCTTGCCAGAAGATAAACGCAGTGAGTTAGCAAAGTTAATTATGAGAATCAAGAATCTATAAATCATATTTTTTAATGATCGACCATGCAATTTGTTCAATTGTATGGTCTTTTTTTAGTTTCTTGTATTCGTCATCTAATTTAATGGAATCAGGTAAATGACGAAGAGTGAGAATACCAAAGTTATGAAAATCCACTCTTCTGTGACTCAATTCGTGAACTACTCGGCACTAAAGTGTCGAGCTTCTAGGAACGCTTGACTTACCGCCAGACATTTCAGTCCTTTGGCATTGGTCATAGCTATATTACTAAGGCTTGTTCCAAGCCCTTGTTTAGTATATTTTTACTAGCATTAATATCACGATCATTTACTGAATCACAGTTTGGACATGTCCATTGGCGAATATCCAATTCATGCTTACCATCGTCATATCCACATTCGGCACAGTATTGGCTTGTCTTGAACGGATTTACAACAATAAGTTTCTTACCATACCATTCACACTTGTATTCAAGCATTGTCCTGACCATTCTCCAAGATTGATTAGAAATGGCTCTAGCTAGATTATGTTTTTTTAACATATTGCTAGATTTCAAATCTTCAATCGTTATGACATCATAATTTTTAACTATTTGGGTAGTGATTTTATGGATATAGTCCTTACGTTGGTTGGCAATCTTTTCAGAATACTTAGCTACCA
>NZ_RHNU01000056.1 GCF_003946015.1 Companilactobacillus insicii | reverse complement strand
GTGCATAAAAATAGGCATCCTCATTGAGGATGCCCATAGGCCAAAAATCATTCATCAATACTATTTGACAAAGAGCCCATTTTTAATTAACCTTTTTGTATAATCTTTCACTTTCTTTTATTTCACTTAAATAGAATTTATCATGAACATCTGAAAGTGCTGTTGTGTCGCCGTTTACAAGTCCCTTAGAAAAGATGTTTTCGTAATCGGAAACACTAATTTTTTGACGATTTTTTAGTTCTTGTTTAATGAAATCACTATCTAAATACTTCTCATATCCCGAAACAACTTCGGCACTATATATCTCACCAACGGCACCTGAACCATAACTGAATAACATTAGTTTCTCGTCTGGTTTAACTTCACCATTTACCAAATATGAAATCAATCCCAAGTAAAGCGATCCAGTATACAAATTACCAACATTACGACTGAATTCCACACTCTTTTGATAGTGTTCGACTAACTCAGAATACTTATCATCCGGAATCTTGCCATCAAGAGTACGTAGTGCTTTCATCCCCATTTTGGTATATGGAATGTGGAATAACATCGTATCAAAGTCATCAGCTGTTACACCATACTTATCTTGAAATTTCTTCCAAAGAGTTGTAAAGAAATCAACGTAGATTTCATTTGAAAACTTACCACGAGCAAAAGCTGTTTTAGAAAATGTTGGACGCCAAAAATCACCAACATTGCGTGACATATAAACTGACTTATTTTCCAATTTCAATATATGGGGATTCTTACTTACGATCATCGCAACTGCGCCTGCGCCCTGAGTAACTTCACCCGGTGTCTTGATACCGTATCTAGCAATGTCACTGGCAATAACTAATGCCTTTTTATCAGGATTCATTGCTACAAAATTATATGCCATTTGTAGACCAGCCGTAGCTCCATAGCAAGCTTCTTTTATTTCAAATGCACGAACGTCCTCTGGTAGTTCTAATAAATCCATCAAAAACGCTGAAACAGCTTTAGATTCATCAACACTGCTTTCAGTTCCAACGATAACCAGTCCAATATCACTACGATTATCATCATCCAAAACATTATCAGCTGCTTCAGCAGCCATCGTAACCGCATCTTGATATATATCAGGAACAGCTTGCTTAGACTGACCAATTCCAATTGTAAACTTGTCTGGATCAACTCCACGTTCATTCGCAAGTTCAACTATATCGATATATTTCTTAGGTGTATAAAATCCAAGTCTATCAATACCAACATCCATTATTTATTCCTCAATTCTTTCAGAACTTTTTTTGCATTGTCTAACGAATAATTTTTTTCTTTATTTAATTTGCTTGCGACAAGATTAATCTCAGCACCTTCTGCACCAGCAGACACCGCTAAAGATTTACTTTGTAAGCTCATATGTCCAGCTTGAATACCAGTTGTCACCAAAGCTCTCAAGGCTGATAAATTATTAGCCAATCCAACAGCTCCAATTATTGAACGTAATTCTTTACTGTCCGTAATACCCATCATAGCTAGACTCAATTGAGCCATTGGCATCGAACTAATTGCTCCACCAACACTACCGACTTCAACTGGTAATGTGAGTTTTCCATGTAAACTACCATTGATTATTTGCCAACTGCTTAATGGTTGATACTGCCCAGATTGACTGGCAAATTCGTGGCTAGCTGCTTCCTGAGCTCGAAAATCATTTCCAGTTGCTAATATAACAGCATCGATTCCATTCATAATTCCCTTGTTGTGAGTTATTGCTCGTTTAACAGACTTCTGAGCAAACGTTGTTAACTGCACAATTCTCTCAGCAACAGCTTGTCCTGACATCGATCTTGTGGCTAACTGCTCGAATTCAATATTAGCTTCAGCATTTACTAACTGCCCTGCTCCACTATTTGACAAAATGCTGCATAGAACATCGCACTTTGTCATTGTTGAAATCTTTTTTGATGTTTTTTCAAGAATTGTATTAACAATATTGGCACCCATAGCATCAACTGTATCAACACCGATTTCAACTTCCAACATATCATCATATTTATGATATTCTAATGAACGCACTCCACCACCACGTTTAATTAAACTGGGATGAGCATCATTGGCGAGCTTAATAATTTCATCATAATTGTCATTTAATAATTCTAAAGTATCATCAGTAATTGATTCCAAAACAATTTGACCATAAACAATATGATCACTAACAGAAACTGTAAAGCCACCACTATTTTTGATTCTCTTGGCACCATTTGATGCGGCAGCAATCACAGATGGCTCTTCAATTGACATTGGAACAACGTAATCTTTGCCGTTGATCGTAAAGCCAGTAGCAAAGCCATATGGCAGCCCAAACATACCGATTTGATTTTCACTTAAACTATCAGCCAGATCTTGTGATAGCGGTGCACGTGACCTTAACAAATCAGCCTGTTTAGCATTAATATAATTATTCTTCAATAAGTAGTTAATACGCTCGTCATCAGTCAATTCATATAATTTCATGATAATTTAATTCCTAATGCCATACCCATACCGCCACCAATACAAATAGAAGCAATACCTGTCTTTTTATCAGCGCTATGTAGAGCATTTATCAATGAAACAATCAACTTTGCTCCAGTAGCTCCCAAAGGATGACCAATGGCAATTGCACCACCATGAATATTGACTTTATTAGCTGGTAAATTAAGATCACGAGTTACAGCAACTGCTTGAGAAGCAAAAGCCTCATTGATTTCAAATAAATCAACATCATCAAGCTCAATATTATATTTGTCCGCATATTTGTTGATTGCATAATAAGGTGCATAACCCATAAAGTTAGGATTGATTCCTACTTCTGTATAACCAGTTATCTCAGCTAAATAACTCAAACCTAACTCATCGGCTTTAGTTTTCGTCATCATAATTAGTGCTGCTGCACCGTCATTCAATGGTGATGAATTACCAGCTGTAACTGTTCCACCCTCTTCAAATGCTGGTTTTAAAGTTGCCATTTTCTCTAGAGTTGTGTTTGCACGAATTGACTCATCTTTAGTGATTTCTTCTCCGTTAACCTCAATAGGAACAATTTCATCTTTCAACTTATCAATTGACTCTGCAGCCTTTTGTTGAGAAGCAAATGCAAATTGATCTTGTTGCTGTCTAGTTACAGCATACTTTTGTGCGACATTTTCAGCTGTGATACCCATGTGTTTGTTATTAAATGCATCCCACAATCCATCACGGAATAAAGTATCACCTTGTTGATCACTAGCTTCCAATTTTCCAACTCGATTGGCGTAAAAGGCGGCGTTTGACATACTTTCTATACCACCAGCTACAATGATATCGGCATCTCCTAATAGCAAGGCATTTGTTGCTTCATGAACTGCCTTCATACCTGAACCACATACCTGATTCAACGTCATTGCAGTAGATTCAACTGAAGCCCCAGAGTTAATGGCTATTTGTCTGGCAGGATTTTGGCCTGCTCCAGCCTGATAAACATTTCCAAAGATAAATTGATCAACTGATTTAGGATCAATCTTATTCATCTTAAAAAGTTTTTTTACTAACTGTGTACCTAGCTCAACTGCTGAAACATCAGCAAATTCTCCTCGAAACTTACCAATAGCAGTTCGTTTTGCATCTATAATTACAATTGAATCCATAAATTTGTACCCTCTCATTTGGTAGAATTACTCTAAGCCTTAATAATAATTTATATGACGAAATAAAACAATGAAAACGATGGTGTTTATCTTATGAGAATCATTGATTTAATCTTATTGTTAAATGATTTTAATCGAAATAACAGAATTTATATTGAAATAAACAAAGAAAAAAAAGCCGTTGTGGATTTATCGATCGAAAGCGACGGTATTTATTTAAAAACTTCCGATAAACTTAAAGGTATAAAAAATTGGGAATTTCTTTTATTACTAAATAAAAAAAACTATTACGAATTACCTCTCTTTTATATCGATAAAAAAAATCACCAACAACTCTTCGGATTCAGAGTAGCTGATGATTGTATTTTGTTAGGCTAATTATTTAGTAGATTTTTTATCTTTACTATCTTCAACTTCAAGCTTCTTGCTTAAGTCTAAGATATACTTTCTCAATTCATCTTTCACTTCTGGATGAGTCAATCCATATTCAATGTTTGTCTTAACGTAACCAAACTTGTTACCAACATCGAATCTTTCACCCTTGAACTCATGAGCAAATACTCGTTGAACCTTGTTCATACGATCAATTGCGTCTGTTAATTGAATTTCATTACCAGCACCGGGTTTTTGAGTCTTCAACAAATCAAAGATTTCGGGTGTTAATAAATAACGTCCAATTATTGCTAGATTGCTAGGTGCATCTTCAACCTTTGGCTTCTCAACGAAGTTCTTAACGTTGTACAACCCAGGAGCATGTTGACCTTCAGGATCAATAATACCGTACTTTGAAACATCCTTGTCAGGAACCTTCATAACAGCAATTGTTGAAGCATGTGTCTTTCCATAGTCATCAATAAGTTGCTTAGTCAATGGAACCTTATCTGTCATCAAATCATCACCAAGCATAACTACGAATGGTTCACCTGAAATAAATGATTGTGCTTGTGCAACCGCATCACCTAAGCCATTTGGATGTGCTTGTCGACTATAGTACAAATTAACACCAAGGTCAGTAGTATCTTGTACAACTTTTAATAAATCAGTTTTATTCTTTGATTCCAAATTTTGTTCCAATTCAGGAGCAGCATCGAAATGGTCTTCAATAGAACGCTTATTCTTACCAGTAATAATCAAAATATCTTCAATCCCTGAAGCTTTTGCCTCTTCAACGATAAATTGAATAGTTGGTTTATCAACGATTGGCAACATTTCCTTTGCTAGTGCTTTAGTTGCTGGCAAAAATCTAGTTCCTAATCCTGCGGCTGGAATGATAGCTTTTCTTACTTTCATTACTTATCTCCTTATTTGTTATTCTCATGCATCTTCAAATATGTACTTAAACGACCAGTATTCTTACGCAAATATGGACCTTTACTTGCTTCAGCAAAGCCAACATTAACGGCATTTCCAAAAAGAAAAATGGTAACCGACATGTTGATCCATAGTAGAAAAATAATAATAGCACCAATCGTTCCATAATTATCCCATGCGGATCCAAAATACTTAAGATAATAAGAGAATAATTGTGACAAAATTAATATTCCTGCAGTCGTAATAACTGACCCTAATAGGACATAGTGAAGTTTTAATTGAACATTAGGTAAAAAATAAAATAAAGCAAAAACGATCAAGAACATTATAACAATAGCTAACGGCCATTTCCATCTCATAAATTCATCTAGCGCGGTTTGCAAAGCTTGCACTTCAATCAAACTTATAAGCCAATTTAAGATGGTTTGCCCAAACGTAAAAACAATAATTACTGCCACAGCAATTATTATCAAGAAAAAAGTCATAATAAACGCTAATCCACGTCGTATTATGTAATTCAGAAAAGTTTGGTTAACGAACAAACTATTAATATCCAAACCATAAGCTTGATTCATCGACAACTGAGCTGTATTCAATCCTCTGGAAATTGCCCATAGAGCAACAATAATACCAACTGACAAAATTCCTGTATTTGAACTAGTAATGACTTTTTCAATTACAGGTATAAATGTATCATGCAAGTTTTCCGGCAAGATAAACTCGACATAAGAAACCACTGTTGGCCTGTCTAAATGCAATAATGGTATTAAGTTTCCAACAATAATAAAGGCCGGAAATAAAGATAATAGCAAATAATACGTAACAGCTTTAGATGCCATTGGTATATTCGCATCCCCGACAGCTTGCACAATTAATTTCACAAACTCAATAAACTTTTTGTGTCGTGGAATATTTTGGGCAAACACAGGTATCGCTTCATTTTTATCTTCGTCCATTTACTTCACCATTATTTCAATAGATATTTTGCATCAAATTCAGGATCTTGAGATGTAAGAATCTTAGGACCATCCTTTGTAATTGCAATAGTATGTTCGTACTGAGCTGAATTAGAACCATCAGCAGATACGAAATACTCCCAACCATCAGCTTTGACGAACTTGTCTTTTATTTCCCAAGTACCTAAGTTAACCATAGGTTCAATGGTAATAGTCATACCTTCGCGAAGGCGTAGACCTTGTCCTGGTTCACCATAGTGAGGGACATTAGGTGCTTCGTGCATTGTAGGCTGAATACCATGTCCAATAAGATCACGTACATCACCCATATGTTGTTCATCTTCAACATAATGTTGAATAGCATATCCAATATCACCTAGTCGGTTACCAACAACGGCTTGATCAATACCTAAGTATAGAGCCTTGTGAGTAACGTCCATTAAGTGCTTATCCTCATCTGATAATGTTCCAACGGCATATGTCCAGCAAGAATCGCTTTCGTAACCGTCTAAGTTAACAGTCATGTCCACCTTAAGAACGTCACCATCCTTAAGAATCAGGTTCTTACGAGGAATACCGTGAGCAACCTCATCGTTAACACAAACACAAGTTGCATATTTGTATCCTTCAAATCCCTTTTCAGATGGTCTCCCACCATGTTCAGTTATGTATTTATCAGCAAAATTTTCAATTTCCATTGAAGAAATTCCTGGTTTGATAATATCTCTTAGACCGATATGAACGTTGGCTAATAATTCGCCAGACTTTCTCATACCTTCTATTTCACGTGCAGATTTTAATGTAATCAACTTTTGCATTTCCCTTCAAAAAAAAATAAAGTCGGTATTATTATAACATTGTCCGGTATTTTCATTTAGATAGTTGTCTATTTTTGCTATAATATCCCAAGAATGTAAATTGAGAGGCATTGATATGACAAAAGTAAAAATCGTTTATGCTAGTATCACCGGTAACGATGAAGATATGGCATACGTCCTAACAGAAAAGTTTGAAGAATTGGGTATGGACGTTGATATGAGTGAAGTTTCCCAAACTGACGCTTCAGATTTTGAAGACGCCGACATCTGTGTCATCGCAAGTTATACATACGATGACGGCGTTGTTCCAGATGAAGCAATGGATTTCTTCGAAGATATGAAGGACCTTGATTTAACTGGAAAAATTTACGGAGCATGTGGTTCTGGGGATCACTTCTATGAGGATTTTTGTCGTGCAGTCGATGAATTTGCGAACGTTTTTGAAGAAATTGGAGCAACTAAGGGATCAGATCCTGTTTATGTTGAACTAGCCCCTGAACAGGCTGATATTGATGACTTGGATAAGTTTGCAGAGAATATCGTAGAAAAAGCTAAAGAAATGGACGACTAAACAATGAACTTCATTAGGAAACATCGTAATTTTGCGGTGTATTGTCTATTTGGATTTCTTGCATCTATCATAAATATCATTATTTTTGACCTTTCGCACAACAACTTTGGCATTACTTTATGGCTTGCCAATACAATTGCGTGGTTTATCTCAAATGTATTTTCGTTTTTTGTAACGAAAATATTCGTATTCAAAACCGAAATGGGAAATTATAAAAAGATGTTTAACGAGGGAATGTACTTTATCGTCTCGAGATTATTTTCATTGTTGTTCGACGATGTTTTTATGATCGTAGCGGTTCTGATCTTCCCATTCAATAACATTCTCATTAAAGCAATTGATCAACTAGTGGTTGGATTATTCAACTATTATTCATCCAAATGGATCTTTAATTATAACAATAGAAATATTATTGAAAAAATCAGGCAATTTAAACTTGCCCAAAAAGATAACCAAAAAAAAGAGAGTGAAGCTAAGGAATTTTGGTTCTTTCTCAAGTTTGGTTATAAAAAAATAGAGTCATCATCAATTTGATTATTCAAGTTGATGATGACTCTA
>NZ_RHNU01000055.1 GCF_003946015.1 Companilactobacillus insicii | reverse complement strand
GGCATAAAAAAATCCACACCATTTCTAGTGTGGAAATTGCTCTAAGATGTCTCACCAATACTATTTGACATAGAGCCTAAAAAAATAGCTCAGAACGAAATGTTCTGGGCTATTTTTCATCCATCAACACGTGTTTAAAACGTTCTAACAGGTGTGATCAATTGTACAAAGTTATCTTTATCATCCACTGGACGTAATGTAAATGGATGAAGTGGTGATGTAAAGCTCATTTCAATAGTTGTGTTACTACCGAATGATCTTAAAGCATCCTTCAAATAATCAGGGTTAAAGGAAATATCCAAATCTTCTCCATCCAGATTTTCAAAATCAAGAACTTCTTCAACTGTACCTACTTCTGGTGAGTTTCCATACAATGTAGCTTTTTTATTGGCAGACTTGATTTCTAGTTTAATAACATTATTACGACTCTCATGTGAAAGTAGTGAGGCACGTTCAACTGATGCAAGAAGATTTGAAGTATCAAAGGTCAACCTAGTATTTGAGTCCTCTGGAATCAAACGATCAGTTTCTGGATATCTACCATCTAGTAGACGTGAATAGAACATTACATTGTCAAAACTGAATAATACTTGGTTTTCAGAAATTGACATTGAGATTTCCTTAACTGAATCACTGATTGTTCTAACTAATTCGGTCAAACTCTTACCTGGAATAATTAAGTTGTATTCTTCTTCACTAGTGATATCGATCTTTCTTTGAGAAAGTCTATGTGAATCTGTTGCGACTAAAGTCAATCCTTCATTATTAATAATGAAATTAACACCAGTTAGTACTGGTCTACTTTCTTGATTTGAAACAGCAATAACTGTTTGGTTAACGACTTCCTTAAATAAGTCAGTTGGAAAAACTAATTGGTTATCTGTTTCAACTTCTGGTAGATGTGGATAATTATTTGCATCCAAACCATTGATAGTGAATTCTGAAACCCCGGATGTAATTAGTGTTTGATTATTATTCAAAACTTCAAGTTCGAAATTGTCTCCTGGAAGTTTCTTGATGATTTCATTAAAGAATCTAGCAGGTAAAACGATTGAACCAGTACTTTCGATTTTTAAATCGTTGTCACTTTCATCCGCAGAAATAAATGATGTAATTGAAATATCTGAATTACTTCCTGTGATTGTTAAGCCAGATTCTGTTAGGTCAAGTTTCATCCCAGTTAATATTGGAATAGTTGTTTTTGTTGAAATTGCGCGTTGGACATTTGTAGTTTGATTAACGAATTTTGATCGATCAATTGAAAATTTCATTTGCGAACTCCTTATTTTAATTAATTAATATATAAATAGTAGTAGTAGTAGGTGCTGTTGATTCTGTGGAAAACCTAGAAAACCTTAAGAGGCTGTTGAAAAAATAATGTTATTAACAGCTGTGGATAACTTCTTGAAAATTAAATAGTTATTAACATGTTAATTTCTTAATTCATCCTTAAGTTCGTTGACGGCCATTTTAATATTGTCATCCTTAATGACTAATTCGGCTATTTTATCACATGAGTGCATTACTGTCGTATGATCTTTGCCACCGAATTCCATTCCAATTTGAGGAAGTGAACGGTCAGTCAATTCTCTGGATAGATACATTGCGATTTGTCTTGGAACAACAATCGTTTTGACACGCTTCTTACCTTTTAGATCATTTATTGAAACATGATAGTATTTAGCAACTTTGTTTTGGATATTGGCAATTGAAAGTCCCTTCTTTTCTTTTGATAGCTTGAAGAGTTTCAATGCATCCGCAGCGACTGATTTAGTTATGTCCGCGTTTTCTAGAGTTGAGTAAGCTTGAACTCGAATTAGTGCACCTTCTAGTTCACGAACATTTGTATCTACTTGTTCAGCGATGTAGGACAAAGTATCGTTTGGTATTTCAAGTTTTTCGGCTTCGGCTTTATTTCTTAAAATAGCGATTCTTGTTTCTAAGTCAGGCGCAGTAATATCAACTGATAATCCCCACTTGAATCGAGAGACTAGTCTTTCTTGAAGCTTAGGTATTTCATTAGGTAGCCTATCTGATGTCATAACGATTTGCTTACCGTTGTCGTGAAGTTCATTAAAGGTATGGAAGAATTCTTCTTGTGTACCCTCTTTTTCGGCGAAGAACTGAATATCATCTATTAATAGTAGATCTACGTTACGATATTCCTGACGAAAATCATCTTGAGTTCTTGTCTGAATTGAGTTTATGAAGTCATTTGCGAAGGTCTCACTAGTTACATATTTGACCTTAGCACCGGGATCGATTTTGATCATTTGATGTCCAATCGCTTGCATCAAGTGAGTCTTACCTAATCCAACGCCACCATAAATAAATAGTGGATTGTAAATAACACCTGGTTCTTCTGCGACGGCAAGTGCTGCGGCGTGTGCCATTTGGTTGCCAGATCCAGTAATAAAAGAATCGAATGTGTATTTAGGATTTAAATGAGAGTTATGAAAAACATGACCCTCATTTTTTTTTGTTGATTCAGCCTTTTTTGGTGTTTCTTCTATTGGTTGATCAGCTTTAGCGTGTTCGTCTTCGGTTTCGATAACGGGGTTTAATTCGATGCCGTTAAATTGGTATGAATACATAGCAATATCTTCGGCATAATGTCGTTCCCAGTAATCTTTGTGAAGTTCAGTTGGAACAGTTATATGGATGTCATTTCCTTTAATATATAAAGGTTTTGCACTTCCGACCCAAGTTGTGTAACTGACTGGGGTTAAACTTTTTTTCAGTTTTTCTGTTAAATAATCCCAAAAGTCATTTATTTCAGAATCGGATGAATTATTTATATTTTGCACGGATCTACCCCCAATCGTAGTTGTTTTTAGATTTTTCCCGGAAAAAAGACATTGTATAGTTTATCATTGTATAAAATAGTTTTCCACAGAACAGACGTTTAAATTAAATACTTTTGTTTATTTAGTTATCCACAGAGTGGAAAATACATTTTTATATTTTTAACAACATGTTTATTTGAAAATAACAATCTTGTGGAAACTAGTGGACATTTGGAGTTATTAACACAGTTATCCACAGAACGTTTTAGGATATATGCCTATTCTACAAGGGATTTGACCTGGTTGTAAACTACTTTTGAAACCTGTGGAAAACTCATTCACAGCAAAAAAAATCGATGGAAAAGTATGTGGAGCATCTTGTGTAAAACTTTTGTTGATAACTTAATCCACAGATTATCCACAAGATTAAAAAAGCAAAAAAGCTGATAAAATCTCCTACTAATAGAAAATTTGGTATTTAAATTACACGAAAAGCATGGTATTATATACGAGCAATTGTCTGAAGAAGTGATATTTTAATTTAAAAGTTTAAAGTCAGGAGGTTTATTGAATGACTACAAAGAGAACATTTCAACCAAAGAAGCGTCATCGTGAACGCGTCCATGGTTTCATGAAGAGAATGAGTACAAGTAATGGTCGCAAGGTTCTTGCAAGACGCCGCAAAAAGGGTAGAAAAGTATTATCAGCTTAGTTTTGAAGGATCACTAATTTTTGGTGGTCTTTTTTTATTACAACTTAAGAGACTATGGTGACATATGAGAAAAAGTTATCGAATTAAAAAAGAAAATGAATACCAATATGTCTATTCACAAGGAAAGTCATTCGCAAATCGAAATTTTGTTTTGTATAAGATGCCCAAAGAGGGTCAAAAACATTTTCGAGTTGGACTTTCAGTAGGTAAGAAGGTTTCCCACACTGCCGTTGGACGTAATCGTATCAAGAGGTACGTGCGCCAATCTCTATTGGAATTAAAACCTGAAATACCAGCAGAATTAGATTTTCTGGTTATTGCTAGAAAACCATCTGTTGATTTGGACATGTTTGAAACGAAAAAAAATATCGTACACTTACTAAAATTAGGTAAGATTATAGGGTAAGAAAAATAAATAGACTTATAGGTGTAAAAGGTGAATAAAAAAAGCTTAAAGAAATACTTAGGTGTTGCACTCTTATTGAGTGTGGTTCTAGTTTTAGCCGGTTGTTCCAACCTAAATGAGCCAATTACTAGTAGCAGTACTGGATTTTGGGATCACTATGTCCTTTATAGTTTCTCAAGATTTATTCTATGGTTAGCATCGCTTGTTGGGAACAGCTATGGTTGGGCGATAGTTCTATTTACTATCGTAATTAGAGTTATTCTATTGCCTCTTAACTGGTTCCAAATTAGAAGTATGAATAAACAGATGCAGATTCAGCCGCAAATGCAGGCGCTACAAAAGAAATATTCTGCTAAAGATGTTGATACACAACAAAAACTACGTGAAGAAACGCAGAAACTATATAGTGAAGCTGGAGTTAATCCGGTAGCTGGTTGTTTGCCTTTGATCGTACAGATGCCAGTTATGTTTGCTTTGTATCAAGCAATTTATAAGACTACGCAATTGCGTGATGGTAGTTTCTTGTGGATGCAACTAGGTAAGGCCGATCCTTACTACATTATGGCTATTTTAGCTGCAGCATTTACTTTCTTGAGTACGTATATTTCCAGCTACTCACAGCCAACGCAAAACGCTACAACAAAATTGATGACATATGTTATGCCAATCTTTATTTTTGTTCCAGCTTTAACATTCCCATCAGCTATTACAATTTACTGGGTTGTTACTAATGCGTTCCAAGTTCTTCAGACATTGGCTTTCCAAAATCCGTTCAAGTATCGTCGTGAGCGTAGAGAAAAGGAAGAAGCAGAGCGTGAAAAACAGCGTAAGCTTAGAAAAGCTAAGAAACGTGTTTACAAGCGTCGTAAATAATTGACAATTTGAACAAATGTGGTTAAGATGTTTTAGAAATTTGTTTTGAAAAAATTGTTATATATAGAAAAAGTAGTCAAAGTGCTTTTCCGTCTTTTTGAGGCGGATTATGCACTTTTTTTGTGCCTTAAAACAGAGAGAGTGGAGGAAAGGAGTTAAGACCTTGAGCATTACATAGACTAATACAGGTATCGTGAAACGATGCATGTGTTAGTTGTAGTAAGCGCAGAGGTTTGCCTTTCCGCAACTCGTTTAAATAATCAAATTCAAAGGAGATCAAAATGGCAACAGTAACTGAATATGACACCATCGCAGCTATTTCAACCCCACCTGGGGAAGGTGGTATTTCAATCGTTCGTGTTTCTGGAGATCAGGCGGTCGAAATTGCCCAAAAGATTTATAAGGGAAAGAATCTAGCTAAAGTTCCAACGCACACTATTAATTATGGACACATCTATGATCCGACTGATAACAGCTTAGTTGATGAAGTTATGGTATCTGTTATGCGCGCACCTAAAACTTTTACACGTGAAGATGTTGTTGAAATCAACACTCATGGTGGAATCGTGCCAACTAATAAAGTATTGCAACTACTGATTGGTGCAGGTGCTAGAATGGCTGAGCCGGGCGAGTTTACAAAGCGTGCCTTCTTGAATGGTCGTATTGACTTAACCGAGGCTGAATCAGTTATGGACTTGATTCGTGCCAAAACTGACAAAGCTATGCAAGTAGCGGTAAATCAATTGGATGGTAACTTAAATCACTTGATTTCAAACTTGCGTCAAGAAATACTGGATGCTTTAGCACAAGTAGAAGTAAATATCGATTATCCAGAGTATGATACAGAACAAATGACGACCAAGATGTTACTAGAGAAGGCCAGATTAGTTGGATCTAATATTGATAGTTTGTTGAAGACAGCTGATTCTGGGGAGATTCTACAACATGGATTAGCAACAGCCATTGTTGGTAAGCCAAATGTTGGGAAATCTAGCCTATTGAATAGATTGTTAGATGAAGACAAGGCTATCGTTACAGATGTCGCTGGTACGACGCGCGATGTTGTCGAGCAATACGTTAATATTGATGGTGTTCCGTTGAAGCTGATTGATACCGCTGGTGTTCGTGATACCAAGGATAAGGTCGAAAAAATCGGTGTTGAACGCTCAATTAAGGCTCTGAATGAAGCTGATTTAGTAATCTTAGTACTCGATTCTAGTCGTAAGCTTGAAGATGATGATATTGAGTTATTGGACGCTACTAAAGATAAGTGCCGAATTATTATCTTTAACAAAAATGATTTAGTACCCGTTATAACGCCCGATGACGTTAAGCAATTAAAAAATGACGATATTATTCTCGTTACATCGGCAATTAAGAACGATGGTATCGATACAATTAAGAACGATGGTATCGATACAATTAAGCAAACTATCGGTAAAATCTTTAATGCTGGTATTGAAGATAGCAGTAATGATGTTATCATCACTAGTGCTAGACAAGCCGGGCTATTACGTCAAGCTAAGGTTAATTTAAATGATGTTATTTCAGGTATTGAGGCAGGGATGCCAATTGATTTGGTACAAATCGATATGACTTCTTGTTGGGATACATTAGGTGAAATAACTGGTGAGAGTTATCCAGATGAATTGATAACACAACTATTCTCACAATTCTGCTTAGGAAAATAGAAAACAGGTGAAAGAATGCAAGTAAAGGAATTTGATTCAGAGAATTACGATGTCGTCGTTGTAGGAGCCGGACATGCTGGTTCTGAAGCTGCACTAGCAAGTGCCCGCATGGGTCAAAAAACACTCTTAGTAACGATTAACTTGGACATGGTGGCGTTTATGCCATGTAACCCTTCAGTTGGTGGACCAGCTAAAGGAATTGTTGTTAGAGAAGTTGATGCCCTTGGTGGTGAGATGGGTAAAAACATCGACAAGACTTATATCCAAATGCGGATGTTGAATACAGGTAAGGGTCCAGCCGTTCGAGCATTGCGTGCCCAAGCTGACAAGAATCTATATCACCGTATGATGAAGGAAACTTTGGAAAAAGAACCCAATTTAACACTTCGTCAAGGAATCGTAGAGAAGCTCATTGTTGAAGATGGTGTTTGTAAAGGTGTTGTTACAGCTACCGGTGCAAGATATCACGCTAAGTCAGTTGTTTTAACTGCTGGTACATCTTCACGTGGTAAGATCATCATTGGTGAATTAACTTACTCATCTGGTCCCAATAACAGCATTCCATCAATCAAACTGTCAGAAGACTTAGAAAGTCATGGATTCAAGCTAACACGCTTTAAGACTGGTACACCTCCACGTGTTAACAAATCAACAATTGATTTTGATAAGACAGAAGAACAACCAGGAGATAAAGAACCTAATCATTTTTCATTCGAAACTCCTGATTCACAGTATTTGAAGGATCAATTGTCATGCTGGATGACATATACTAACGCTACAACTCATTCGATTATTCGTGAGAATCTCAGTCGTGCACCGATGTTCTCTGGTGTTATTAAGGGTGTCGGTCCTAGATATTGCCCTTCAATTGAAGATAAGATCGTACGTTTCGCTGATAAGCCACGTCATCAGATCTTCCTTGAACCAGAGGGTAAAGATACCGAAGAGTATTATGTTGGTGATTTCTCAACATCAATGCCTGAAGAAGTTCAATTAAAGATGTTGCATTCAGTTGCTGGTTTGGAACACGCTAAGTTGATGCGCCCAGGTTATGCGATTGAATATGATGTTATCGAACCTTGGCAATTGAAACTTAATTTGGAAACCAAAGTTGTTAAAAATCTCTTTACAGCAGGTCAAATGAACGGTACTTCTGGATATGAAGAAGCTGCCGGACAAGGTTTGATGGCCGGAATAAATGCGGCATTGCGTGCACAAAATAAGGATCCGTTTATTTTGCGTAGGGATGAAGCTTATATCGGTGTTATGATTGATGATCTAGTTACAAAAGGTACAAATGAACCTTACAGATTACTAACTAGTCGTGCCGAGTATCGCTTGATTTTACGCCATGATAACGCTGATTTGAGATTAACTGATAAAGGTTATGATCTTGGACTTATAAATGATGACCGTTATGAAAAATTCAATGAAAAACGTAACGCTACAAAAGAAGAATTGAAGCGTCTAAGCCGTAAAATGATCACTCCTAAGATGGCAGAACCATTTATGACAGCTCATAATTTGAAGGGGCTAAAAGATGGTATTTTGGCTGATCACTTATTGAAACGTCCGGAAGTTCATTACGAAGATATCATCGATATGATTGGTAATCCTGATGAAGGTCCAGTTGATCGTCGTGTTAAAGAACAAGTTGAAATAGCTGTTAAGTATGCTGGATATATTAAGAAGGAACAAATGAAGATAGAACGTTTGAAGAAGATGGAATCGAAAAAAATTCCTGATCGCATCGATTATACAAAGGTTCCATCACTAGCTACTGAAGCTGTTCAAAAGTTGAGCAAGATAAATCCACAAACAATTGCTCAAGCTAGTCGTATCAGTGGTGTAAATCCGGCTGATATTGGTATTTTGAGTGTATATATAGAACAAGGTAGAATTGCTAAAGTATCTGAATAATAAATGAGATTTGAACAAATAAAAAACGCCACGAGAAATCAAAAATTTCGTTTCTTTCTCAAGTTTGGTTATAAGAGATTTAGACCGGATTAGTAATCCAGTTCTGATTAAACTTTTGAAGATTAAAA
>NZ_RHNU01000054.1 GCF_003946015.1 Companilactobacillus insicii | reverse complement strand
TAGAGTTTTGTCTGTTTATAGATAGAGTTTTGTCTGTTTATAGATAGAGTTTTGTCTGTTTATAGATAGAGTTTTGTAGTATTATATATTCATAAAACCATATTCATTAAAAGAGGTGCTTCATTTGAGTAATGAAATTGTTAAATATGATCCTGAATTAAATACAATCCCACTTCGAAAATTCACTCCTGTTGAAATGAATTTATTCTTCTCAATAGTTTCTAGAATGCGTGACAAGGGTGACGAAACTGTAAGGTTTTCATTTGATCAATTAAAAGAATTAAGTGCATATAAACCTACAGCAAATAACCGATTTATTGACGATATTGAAAGTACTTATCAAAAAATTTTAGGCTTACGCTTTGGAAGACGTAGTAAAGATGGGCTGCATCGTGAATTTTTTGTTATGTTTACCGAATTTGAGATAAACGGCCATGCTGATGATCCTTATGTTGATATTAAAATTTACCCCAAAGCTATAAAATTATTAAATGAGCTGGAAAGTTGGGTTCGTTATGCTTTATCAGAATTCAGAGATTTAAAAAGTAGCTACGCAAAAACCATGTTTCGGTTACTAAAACAATTTAGAACTACTGGGTACGCTTACTTTTCAGTTGCAGACTTTAACGAGCTATTAGATGTCCCTAAAAGCTATAAAAGTAGCAATATAAATCAATCCGTTTTAAAACCCATCAAAGAGGAACTTACGCCTCTTTTTAGAGGCCTAACGGTTAGAAAAAAATATGGTAAAGGCCGCGGGAAACCAGTGATTGGGTATTCTTTTACTTGGAAGCCTGAAAAGAAAGACGCTAACGACTTCTCACAAGGTCAATTTCAAGATGAACGTCAAAAACTCTTTAACATTCAGCATAATGGTGAATTAACAGAACAGGAAAAATGGCGCGCCATTGACAAGGTTAAGGGGCTAACTTTAGGCTCTACTGAAAAACAGGTACTGGCTGATAAACAGGCCGAGCACGATAAAAAAATAAGAGATCAAGCAAGACAAGAAGCACTTGCTGAACTCCGAAAGGGGTTTGGAAATCATGCCTAAAACTATTAGAGAACTTGCTGATGAATTGGGCGTTTCAAAGCAAAGAATTCAACAAATTATCGCCAAATTATCGCCAAGCAAAACACCAAATAAGGAAGGCAATAGATACTTTTTGAACGTCCAAGATGTCAAAAACATAAAGGATTTGATGGGCTTTGACAATGACAAGTCATCGACAAGTGAATCGACAAATAGACTTGTCGATTATGATGTTTACTTAGATTGGAACGGCTGCTAAACTATTACCAGCGACATTCATTGCTGCTTAGCTTTTAAGGAGGCGATTAATTGGGGTTGTTACAATTAATGCTTGGTGTGCTTGGATTCACAGTGTTATTAAGTTCTCTTTTTTTGACAATATTGGTACGGCGACAAGCTGCGCATCAAAAGCGTAGTGAAGCCTATATAGAAGTAGCTAAATATCTGGGTGAAAATCCAACTTTATTTAAGAAGGTGAACCAATTAGTCAAATTGGAAAGCACAACAAAGATTTTATCATTGGTGTTTTTCTTAGGTGGCTGGATAGTCTATTCAATAAACGATTTTCTGATAATTTCTTTGGACGATAGTGTCCGTGTAATGATTTTGTGGACATCAATTGTCTTGTTTGTTATCTTAACCATTGTGCAGATGATGCTAGAATTTCGGCACAAAAAATTGTTGTCTTTTCCTCTGTCTAATATTTCTCCAGTAGAGAATACTGCAGGAGAGAAACGCTGGATTCTCAGCAAGATACTGTTAATGATTGGGACGGCGATATTGACAACATGGCTACAGCTTGTGGCTCAATGATTACTAACTGATAAACTTTCAAAAATTGATCCGTTAGATTGTACCCTAACGGATCGCCCAGAAACATCTTCAAATAAGGCCTAAAATCCGATTCAAATAAGTGACCCGAAACGATTTCTAAGATCGTTTCGGGTATTTTTATGGGTAGTCGTGTGTAGCCATTGCTATAATTGACATTAGATTGCACGAGATGAGGAAAGCCATATGAGCAATTCTATATTTTTTTATTTATTTTTTTAGCGTTTTCAAATGAAGAAGTGTATTCATAACTTCTGATGCCCCAAGCATAAAAAATGACAGAACCTATAATTATTACTAAGAAGTCCCATGGATATTTGATTAAATTTTGGCCATTGAAGTCCGAGCTCCCCACATATGATACTAAAGATATGAAAATTAAGTAAGCAATAAACCAAGCACAACCTAATATATCTTTTTTTATATCGCTATTTTTTATTTTAAATTCATAAAAAATATAAATAGGAAGTCCCAACGTTATTATACCAATTACTTTTATAGTTGTAGGCCACATACCCCAATAAATTGCTAATGATGTTACTAAGAATGAAATAAGAGGAATTATTCTTATACTTTTTACTTTCATCGGTCTTTTAAAATTTGGCCCCATTTTTCTTAATGAAACAAGGACTATAGGTCCAGTTAAATACGAAATTAAAGTTGATGTAGAGATTACACTTGCCAATGTAGCCCATGATCTAAATATTGACACTAATAAAATGCTTAAAATAGCATTAACCACCATAGAAACTCTAGGAATATTATATTTATGATTAATTTTCCCTAGAAATTTTGGAATGTGCCTACTTTCAGTCATAGCTGAAAGGGCTCTTCCTGCAGAAGCTACAAATGAAACACCAGTTCCAAAAGGAGAAATAAAGGCATCAATATATAAGAGGACTGAAAGCCAGTAGACACCCAAAAGAATTGCTAAATCGGCAAATGGGGAATTCATATTTATTCCGTTCCAACCATATTTACTTATAATACCAGGACTTATAGATGTAATAAATGTACTTTGCAAAAGTATATATATAATTGCACTTATAAGTAGTGATAAGAATATTCCTAATGTGATATTCTTGCTAGGTCTTTTTACTTCTGTTCCCATATTGATAACTGTTTGAAATGCATTAAAGGAGAATATTATACCTGCGGATGTCGTTGCTGCAAATATTGATGACGACCCGTAAGGCATAAACTCCTGAAATGAGGAACCATAATTTTGTGGATGAAATCCACTCAAAGATAGTACTACTATTGTTAGTATAGGAACTATTATTTTGAACAACGATATAAAGCTGGTGAATTTTAACAAGAATGAAACAGACCAATAATTGATTAAAGTAAAAATAATTATAAAAGTAAAAACAGCAAATAATCCTATTATGGTTATAGTTCCATTGTCAAACATTTTTCTTGTATATTTTGCCCAACTCCATGGCCAGGAAGCCATATATTGAACAGCTGCTATAGCTTCAATAGGTATAATAGCGACTAAGGAGATCCAGTTTGCCCAACTGGACATAAAGCCTAGCATATTTCCATGGGAGTATGTTGCAAATTTACTCATAGATCCAGAGGTTGGCAGCATTGTACCTAACTCCGCATAATTATAAGCAATTATACCAATGACAAGAACCCCAACAATCCAAGATAAGATGGCAGCTGGACCAGCTATTTTGGAAGCCTCCCATGCTCCAAATAACCAGCCAGAACCTATTAATGATCCGATTCCTAACATTACAAGACTATATAAGTTTATTTTCTTTTGAATTATATGCACCGCCTTTTTTAATAAAAACACTTAAAATAATATCAGAAAAGAAAGTATTGTCAAAATTTTGGCCGGATATTTACAATCGGTAGATTGTAAAATTAATCCGAACGCTGTTCGGACAAAAAAGATCAGCTTCCTTTAAAATGGTGTTTACCACAAACCCATCTTTTAGGAGCTGATCTTTTGTCTAGTATAACCTATTCCGAACGAATTAAAATCGAAACCTTTTGTGAACTAGGGCTGTCCAATATCCAAATGGGCGTTCGGATTAATTTTACAATCTACCATAAGCCTACCGATTTTTTAATATTATTTTATTCATCAATTTCCGGCGCCGACCCAAGCTCTGCCTGAATCATCCAGATTTTCTTCTCAATTGCGGTTTTGAGACCAATGAAAATATCTTGGGTACTGAAGTCTTTTTCAACATCGGATACTTCAATGCCGTGTTGGTAAAGGTCTTCCAAGTAACGATAGCCATCAACTAGGTGTGCGAGGCGTTCTGGGGTTGTTTTGTCCCATTCACCAGGCCAGTCTTGAATCTTAGTGTTTTCGACCATTTCTTTTAAGGTCGAGTAAGGACTGCCATCAAGCGCAATCAGCCGTTCAGAAATGACATCGAGTTGGCTGTCAATTTCTTCCATGAACTCATCCATCAAAGGGTGCAACTTCAAAAAGTTGGGTCCACGCATGTACCAATGCGTCTGATGGATAATCATTGACATCTGGCTCAAATCGGCAACGAGTTGATTTAATACTGCTTTGGTTTTCGTATATTTCATTAGATTGATCTCCTTTCGATATGGTTATTATAACTTAGTGGTAGCTTAATCTGAAACGTTATACACTGGCAAATTAAGTTATTTATAGCCCGTAGAATTAAGTCGTTTTGAAAAGATGGAGACGTTATATGGTAGATTGTAAAATTAAATAAATCTACAATTGAATTTTATTTACCTTATGAAGATGTTCAAAACGCGTTAAAGGAAAGTGCGCAAAACCCCTTTATACGTACAAAGGATGAATGGGTAGTGGGTAACAATGAGTGTAAATTAAATAAGGCACAAAAAAGGATGCTTAAGGATAAAGAAATATATAATCATTTCAATCTAGAAAATATTTCCAGTTCCATCAAAACGGAGCTAAACAAGATAGTGCATGACATCGATGACTAATACTTTAACACCAAACAGAAAGGGGCTATGAATATATAGGGTCTATAATTCACAAATAACCCCTCAAAAACGTTGTTAAAACAACCCCCATTATCTACCGGTTAGATATTGGGGGCTATTTTAATTTATTTTTTTATAAGTGCCCCTAAACTATAGCTATTGATTCAAGATTTCATGGTAGCCAGTGGCTACCAACAACAAAACTAATTCATTATGATCTAGCTGATAAATAACAATCCAGCTATCATAGTTTTTACCATAACTTCCATACCTAGCAGGGTGAAATTCACGATAGCCACGCCATTTACCCTTTAACGCATGATCTTTGATTCGTTTCAAAATAAGTGTATCTTGTTCCATAATTGCTTTTAAACAAGGTTTCAAGACAGTTATCGGAAAGTGCTTTTTCACTAATTTTTTTAATTCGCGTTCGAAAGACTTGGTCTGTTTAATTTGCATCTAACTTATCGATCCAATCATCAAAGTCGGCCAGTGAGCCAATGTTTTTCACCTGACCAGTTTCTGCTTCTTTTTTAGCAGTCAAAGCCTCTGGAGAATCTAAAAAGCTAATTAAACGAACTTCATTGTTGGCCGCCTTAACCAAGGATAAGCGAATATACTCAGAAATAGTTAATCCTTGTTTTGCTAGATTAGCTTTAGCCCGTTCACTAATATCGGGTGTTACACGAGTTGAAACTGTCTTATTTTTAATAATAGCATTACTCATAAGCTTCCTCCTTCCATGTTTACTATCGTATTACAATTATTGTATTGTGTTTTTATCATTACTGCAACTATTTGATTTTCAAATAGCCCCTAAAAAACATTGTTAAAATAAGCCCTAAATTGTGGGGCTAAATTGAATTGTTAATCGTTGATTAGTTGCCTGAGCAATCTCAGACAATACCTTAGTCGAAGCATTCATTGATCCATTTTCAATTCTAGCAATGGTTGATTGTGGTTTACCAATTAGACTAGCAAATTCACGTTGACTCATACCCATATTTTCACGGAGATCACGAACTTTAATCGCTACCTCTAAGTTGATATTTTCCTGTTCAACGAGCTTTGCAAAATCAGGATTATTTTTACTTCTTTCAGCAACATATTCATCAATTTTACTCATTGTTGATCCTCCTTGTTAAAATACTGGCTTCGTCGATTCCGAGCAATCTTCTTTTCACTCTCTGGTGTTTTTTGCGTTTTTTTAGTGAACGCATTGGTGATTAAGTACTGAGGCCCTTGTACTTGGAAATAGATAGCTCTCTGAATATTTGAAGCCCTCTTAGAGCGAATCTCATAGAGATTGTTTTCTAGTTTTTTAACCCATAATTGACGTTCTGCGATAATTAGACCGTTATTTTCAATATTTTGAATGGTCGCAATTAATTTGGCAGCGTCTTTATCAGGTAATTGATCCAAAAATTGTTTAAATTCATTCCAGTCATAATAATCAAATTCTATTTTTTTCATATTTATATGATAGCCTATTTGCTATCAAAAGGCAAACATTTTATTTTGTAATCCCTTGGTACAAGCGGAAGTGTGAATTTCACACTTCCGCTTGTACCAAGGGATTACGTCTCCAGCGAGGTGATTTACATGCAACAAGTTGTCTTACCCATCAAAGATTCAAACGTTCTCAAAGAGGTTCAAGATACCTTACTCAACAACTTTAAAGCTGGCCGGCGTAACTATACAGTTTTTCAAGTTGGCAAAGCTACGCTACTGCGAGTGAGTGATGTCATGCGCTTAAAACAAACCGATATTTTTAATCCGGACGGTGCTATTAAACAAAATGCGTTCATTCACGACCGAAAAACGGGTAAGCCTAATACCTTGTATCTTAAACCAGTTCAAACAGAGCTCTTATTGTACCGTCAATGGCTACTTGATCATAGACTAGCCTCTGAGTGGCTCTTTCCTTCCATTCAACACCCCGAGCGCCATATCACGGAAAAACAGTTCTACAAAATTATGAGTAAGGTTGGCGATCTGTTAGGAATTAATTATCTAGGGACCCACACAATGCGCAAAACCGGGGCTTATCGCGTCTACACACAATCTAATTATAATATTGGTTTGGTCATGCACTTATTAAATCATTCCAGTGAAGCAATGACTTTAGCTTATTTAGGCTTAGACCAGGCTAGTACTGAAACGATGCTGGATAAAATTGATTTTGGTTAGGAGGCTGGCTTTATGGATTTAGATTTTAAATCAAACAAGTATGATCTTTTTGATGATTGGCATCAAAACAAGACTAAACAAGCCTTTACACAAAAGTTGCAGCAACAAGCTCAACTTGAAAAAACACAGCTGCCACAGTTATTGTCGCGTGAAGATTTAAAAATTCGCTGGCAGATGAACTCTCGTCAAAGTGTTCATCAAGTTGCTAGTAAGCCTGATTTTCCGCAACCCGTTTTTGCTTTTAATCATGGTAAGACGCCACTTTACTTAGCAACTGAAATTCAAATTTTCGAAATTAATCACCCTTGGGTAATAACTCCCGGTGCCCGTCTTGCTTATAGTCATTGGATCCTTCGTAATGTGATTGATTAATCTTAAGATTTAACTCTAGGTTTGTGATAGTTGGCGTTAGCCTTCTAATACAAATAAACCCCATCAAAATGGGGTTTAAATCTACCCTTGACACTTGTCAAGGGTGTAAGTGCGCATTAAACTCATTTCATTCCGTTTAATGACGCTAAAAAATAGCTAACTTGATCATTAAAATAAAAGGTTTTTTTTTTAGTTCAATGTGCACTTACACGTCAACTAACTTTGACGTGTTTCGATATCCCAAAAATTGTATTAGATTTCGCTGCGCTCAAACAAATCTTTTTAATTGCTTTACACCGTTTTTCTTTCTAAACTTAATCACAATCTTTAAATAACTAACTATAAAAAGATGCCTTTAATTTAAACCTGAAATAATTAGCTAATGTTAGGAGTAACTCAGATGGACGAAAAGAAAGTATTAAAGCCAATTGATGAAATGCTTGCTGATCCTTGGCAAGTTGATATTCAAGAATTGTTTGAAGCTTCTGTCAATGAACCTGACGAGATCAAAAAGAATTTGTATGATTCCCTATATACTTATATTTTACAAAAAAGACAAGAAGATATTATTAATCGTCCTGGCTTTGTTATTTAGCCCTCTAAAAAGCCGCTGAGGGCTTTTTATTTTTGCTTTGGTATAAATTGTATATAAATAGCCTTAAAATCGCTGAGAACAAAAAATAAGGCCCTTAAAAAGTGACATAGCAGTTAAATCTTTATCAAGTTTTAGAAAAGCTAACTATTTGCTGTCAATGGTAGCGGACGAGCACAGCGTGGGAGCATAAGGAATTGACAGCTCTAAACCAGTCTTAACACTGAATTGGCGAAAGCCAAAGTTTCTATAAAACTTTGCTTTCCTGCCTAACGGCGAGTGAAAAAGCGGTTAAGCTGGCTCAGCTTGGACGGGGTTCGGGGCGTCAGCGCCCGAATTAATGTGGCTTGCCACACCTTTTAGGCAACGAACAGAGTGAGGCGCAAGGAGCATAGCGACTGGAGTTTAATGTGAGCCGGTTTTTGGCTCACTCCTTTGTGTTTTTTGCTTCTAGGTTTTGCCCTCGTACAGTGGTGCCTCTTATATACCTCTTTTATAAACCTCTTTTAAACCTCTTTTAGACCCCTATTGCGCCTTACTCTCCCAGGGAATACAGGAGTTTATGGATAGAGTTTTGTCTGTTTATAGATAGAGTTTTGTCTGTTTATAGATAGAGTTTTGTCTGTTTATAGATAGAGTTTT
>NZ_RHNU01000053.1 GCF_003946015.1 Companilactobacillus insicii | reverse complement strand
GTGCATAAAAATAGGCATCCTCATTGAGGATGCCCATAGGCCAAAAATCATTCATCAATACTATTTGACAAAGAGCCCATATTCTCCATGCTACCAAACAAGACCCAATTAATAAATACTATTTAACTTCAACAAGATCATCAGCAACTAATCTTTCTGCGATTTGTACTGTATTCCAGGCAGCACCTTTCAGTAAATTGTCAGAAACAACCCACATATTAAATGACCCTTTGTTTTCAAGATCTGGACGAATACGACCGACAAACGTATCACGGCTACCGGTTGCGTTAATTGGTTGTGGATATACTTGATGTTCAGGATCATCTTGAAGGACTGCACCTGGTGCTTCGTCGATCAACTTACGTATTGCATCAACTGTGGCATTCTCCTTATCCTCAACTTCGATATAAATAGACTCACCATGACTAATTGGAACAGGGACACGGACACATGTTGCCGTTACCTTAATCTTTGGATCATTCATATCTCCAAGCATAATCTTCTTTGTTTCATGAATCATCTTCCACTCTTCGTGTGAATATAAATTATCCTCAAGCACATCGATTTGTGGTAATAAGTTAAAAGCCAATGGATAATGTTCTTTATCACCCTTAGTTGGAAAAATATCAGCAGACATTTCTTTACCATCTAAATAATCTTGAGCTTCACTATATAATTCATTCAGAGCACTCTGACCTGCACCAGATGCGGCTTGATATGTAGAAACAATAATCTGCTTTAAACCAAAAACTTTTCTAATTGGTTCCAGTGCAACCATCATTTGAATAGTTGAACAATTAGGATTGGCGATAATACCATGATGATTATAAAGGGCCTTCTCATTAACTTCAGGTACAACTAACGGAACGTCTGGGTCCATTCTAAATGCACTAGTGTTATCAACACATACAGCGCCACGCTTAACAGCTTCGGGTAATAGTTTCTTCGAAACTGATCCACCAGCTGATGCCAGAACAATGTCCACACCCTCAAAGGATTCAGGTTTAGCCTCTTCAACAATAACATCTTCACCTTTAAATTGAAGCTTTTTACCAGCAGATCTGCTGGATGCCAACAATTTAATTTTTGAAACAGGTATTGTTGATTGTTCCAATTGTTGAATTAAACGAGTTCCCACGGCACCCGTTGCACCTAAAATAGCTACTTCATAACCTTCACTCATAATATTCATCCTTTATATTTTTTAATTTTCTAGCTTGTCTGTAAATGCACGTAATCGTTTCATTGCTTCCTGAATATCTTCCATTGATGACGCATAAGACATTCTGAAGTGGTTTTCTCCACCCTTACCAAAGGCTGAACCTGGTGTAACACCAACTTTTCCTTCTTCAGCAAGCTTAGTTGCAAAATCAACATCATTTAATCCAAATTTTTCAGGAATTTCAGAGAATGTATAAAATGCACCTTCTGGCAATAATGTCTTATAACCGATGTCATTCAATTGTGCAACGATGTAATCACGACGTTCTTGATAAATCTTGCGCATTTCAACTGGATCTTCGATCCCATTTTCTAATGCTTCCTGTGCAGCATACTGTGCCGGATTCGATGGAGCCGTTACAGTGTAGGCATGCATTTTACCAGCATTTACAACAAAATCAGCAGGTGCAGCTACATAGCCGATACGATAACCCGTCATTGCATGAGATTTTGACAGTCCATTAATCAGAATTGTTTTTCCAGGGAGTAATTTAGCTAGAGAAACATGTTTGCGACCATATGTTAATTCAGCATAAATTTCATCTGACAAAACATACATTGGTTTATCCTTAACGACATCAACAATTTCTTCTAGTTGTTCTTGTGAATATACATGACCAGTTGGATTACCTGGAAAGTTTAAGATCAATGCTTTAACATTGTCCTCGCCTTCTCGTTCAATGACCTCGGCCAATTTCTTTCCAGTTAAACAAAAATTATCTGGAGTAGTATCAACTTGAATCGGAATACCACCTAGAACCTTAATTATTGGCAAATACAAAGCAAATGTAGGTGTTGGAACAATTATTTTATCACCTGGATTGATAATTGCTGCCAGAGAAACGAATACTGCCTCAGTAGCACCAATAGTTACAATAACTTCCGTTTCTGGATCATAGTCAACATCATATTGTTTCTTCAAATAACTTGATACCGCATTTCTAAGTCCCATAGTGCCACGTTGTTCTGAATAATGAGAATCATTATCTTCAATACTTTTGATGGCCGCTTCTTTAACATGTTCAGGTACATTAAAATCTGGTTCACCTAATGTTAGTTTGATAATTCCAGGAATCTTTGCAAATTTCTGTGCAAAAAATCTAATCTGTGAAATTCCCAATGGTGCGATTGTTTCATTTACAACATTCTTAACAGATGAATCTAATTTTGGCATAACGTACTCTCCTATTCTCATTTGTATATAACTACTATACTATAACAAAATTCCTTATTTAATTAATTTTTTTGTAATAATTTATCGGTAAATTCTGCCAAACGTTTCATACCTTCTTTAATATCTGCCATAGAAGTAGCATATGAAATTCTGAAATACCCCTCACCAGCATCACCAAAAGCGTCGCCAGGAATAACTCCTACTTTGCCGTCTTTACCTAATTTATAACAGAAGTCCTCTGAACTCATATTAATTTCAGTTGGTATCTTAGGAAATACATAGAATGCACCTTCTGGATTAACAGTTTCATAACCCATTTTATTAAGGGCATCCACAATAAAGTCACGACGTTCTTCGTAAGTTCTACGCATTTCAACTGGATCATCATGACCATTCTTCAAAGCTTCTTCTGCTGCAAATTGTGCTGGATTTGATGGACATGTAATAGTAAGTGTATGGACATTAGCAGCTTGATCAATAAATCCTTTAGGTGCAGCCATGTATCCAATACGATATCCAGTCATAGCATGTGATTTACTCAATCCATTGATAAGAATTGTTTGACCAGGAAGTACACTTGCAAAAGAAACGTGCTTCTCTCCATAAACCAATTGACTATAAATCTCATCAGAAATAACATAAATGCCTTTATCGCGGACTACATCAGCCAAAGCTTCTAATTCATCTTTAGTATAAATAACACCAGTAGGATTGCCCGGATAGTTGATAATCAATGCCTTTACATCTGAGCCCTCTTGATCGATGACTTTATTAAGTTTTTCGGGAGTTATTTTAAATCCATCTTTGGAAGTATCAACTTCAACAGGAATGCCACCAACCAAATTGATATCATCCATGTACATCGAAAATGTAGGCGTTGGTACAATAACTTTTTCACCAGGATTAAGAATTGTATACAGAGATGTAAAAAGTGCTTCAGTAGCACCAATGGTTACAATGATTTCAGTGTTTGGATCATATTTAACACCGTAATCAGTTGCTAGGTAATTACTAATTGCATCACGTAATCCAGGAATTCCTCTTTGAGGAGTGTAATGTGATTGGTTTTCTTCAATGCTCTTAATTGCAGCTTGTTTGGCATGTTCTGGAACATTAAAATCTGGTTCACCTAGTGTTAACTTAACAATTCCTGGTATTCCTACAATTTTTGAATTGAAAGCAAGAATCTTGTTTTCTCCAAATGGCTTGACTAATTCATTCTCTATATTTTCTACACTCTTCGATAATTCTGGCATCTTAAACATCTCCGTTAAATAATTTTTTCTAATCCAATAATCAACTCGTCACGTGAAATAACCTCATTGATAGCTAATTGGACGCCCTTCATAAAGGATTCACGATCTGTTGTACTTTGTTTAATAATTAAATTTTCACCTGTGCTTCCAAAGATAACTTCTTCATCAGCAATAAAACCTGGCAAGCGAATGGCATGAATCTTTATACCATGATAATCGCCACCGCGAGTTCCAAGTGGATCAGACTCATTAGGATTTTCAGTCTGATCTTTTTGTTGAACCTCATGAATCAAACGAGCCGTATTCAACGCAGTTCCTGAAGGCGAATCTAACTTGTCTTGATGATGCGTCTCAACAATTTCTGTCTGATCAAAGTACTTTGCTGCAACTTGAGCAAATTTCATCATTAATACTGCTGAAATACCAAAATTGGAAGCAATGATGCCACCAAGTTTTCTATTATCAGCCAATGACTTTAATTCAGCAACTTGATCTTCACTCAATCCACTAGTACCAATAACTGGACGATAATCATGTTCAATTGCAAATTTGGTATTTTCAAAGACCGCTGTTGGGATACTAAAATCTACCCAAATATCCGCACTAACATCAATGAGTGATAAGTTATTATAAACCTTAACTGAATCATCTAATCCATAGGTTGAAGGTGATAAATCTTTAATAACAGGATTAAAAACTCCGACCAGCTTAAAATTATCATTACTTTTAATCATCTTAACGGCTTTTTGTCCCATAGATCCATTAAACCCGGATACGATTATTTTTATCACTTGATTACCTCCTGAATATCTAACTTGTTGAATAGTACGTTTTTTTCTTCGTCATTAAGTGACAGAATTGGTAAACGACAGCCACCAACATGATAACCAATCTCATTCAAAGCTGCTTTAGTTGGTGACGGCGATGGATACATAAACAATGCTGCCATCTTAGGTGTTAATTCACGCTGTATTGCACCAGCTGCTTTGTAATCACCAGCATCCAATTGTTGATACATTTCACTCATCAATTCACCATATATATGTGATGCGACTGAAACAACACCATTAGCACCTAATAACTTTGCTGGCAGTGCCTGAGAATCTTCACCACTATAAACGGCAAATTCATCATCAGTATGTTCAACTATATATTCTAGATCCTCAATAGTATTACATTGCTTTATACCATTGATATTTGGATATTTTGATAATTCCACAACTGTTTCTTTTTCCATCAAAACGCCAGTTCTACCAGGAATATTATAAATAATTACCGGCAAAGGCGAATTATCAGCAACCGTACGAAAATGAGCGATCATCCCTCGTTGATTGGGCTTATTGTAATAAGGAACCACAACTAAAACAGCATCAATACCTTTGATTGCGGCAACTTTGTTAGTAAAATCAATAGTTGACTGAGTACTATTACTACCTACACCTGCAATAATTGGTACACGTCCATTTACAATTTCAACAAAATGTGAATAGAGTGATAATTTTTCAACCTCTGTCAAAGTTGGAGTCTCACCTGTCGTACCACCAATCACAAATCCTTTACTACCTGTATCCAATAAATGATTTGTTAAAACTTCTAGCGCATTATAATCAATTTCTTTTGCATCATCCGAAAGTGGGGTGACAATTGCGGTCATTAAATCTACATTTTCTAACATCTATTTTTCCTCCGAATTCATTCGGTAATTTAAAAAGCCAGTAAATGCTTCGACACCATCTTTAATTGCTTTTTCATTTGGCAAAAAATCGGCTGAGTGCAATGACCCTGGGCTATCGACCCCTAACCAAAACATTGTTCCAGGTATCTTATTTAACAAATAACCAAAATCTTCTCCAGTCATTGCCGGTTCCATATCTTGGTACTTGGCATTCGATTGCTTCATATAATTAATAAATTTAGTTGTTAATTTCGAATTATTTTCAACCGGATAATATCCACCTTGATTAAATTCAAGATTGATTGTTGCATTGAAAGATACTTCCAAGCCATGAGCCACTTCTACAATCCGTTTACGAATAAATTCAATCATATCCTGTGTTAAACCACGAATCGTGCCTTCAATTCTGGCCGTTCCCGCAATAACATTTCTAATCGTTCCCGCTTTCAACTTACCGAATGTAATAACTCCACATTTAGTTGGATCAATATTCCTAGAAATTATCGTTTGAACTTGGCTAATAAAATTAGATGCAATAACAATTGCATCGTTCGCTTCATGAGGATAAGCCGCGTGTCCACTAGTTCCATGTACTGTGACATTTACCTCAGTTGTACCGGCAAATAATGTTCCATTACGACAGCCTATTACACCTGATCCTAGTTCAGCATTATCGTGTAACCCGTAGAACTCATCAACCTGATATTCTCCATTAAAAACACCGAGGTCGTAAGCTTGTCGGCCACCACTTTCACTCTCTTCAGCAGGTTGAAAGAAAAATACAAGATTATCCTTTGGTTGATGTTCTGAAAAATAACTGAGGATTCCTAAGGCTACAGTCATATGTAAATCATGACCACAAGCATGCATAACTCCGGGATGTTTAGATGCGTATAAAAGACCATTTTTCTCAGTTACTGGTAAAGCATCCATATCAGCACGATAACCTATTGTTCTATGAGGATCACTGCCTGACACTTTAACTAATAACGCAGTTGGTAACTCTGATACTTCTTTTATTTTTAAATGATCTTGTGGAAACTTTTGAACGATACTTTTTAGGTATCGATGCGTTTCATTCTCTTGTAATGCAAGTTCTGGTATTTGGTGAAGGTTTCTTCTTATTTCAATCAGCTCATCTTCAGTCAAGACCATAATTACAACTTCCTTAATGTGCTTTCAATATGTGTCTTATCAGTTGTCTGTTGATCTTTAACTTTAATTACTTTGGCGGGTATTCCAACAACTACTTCGTTGGGTGCAACGTTTTTCGTAACCACAGCTCCAGCACCAACAACAGCATTATCACCAACTTGAACACCTTCTAGAACAACTGCATTAGCTCCAATAGTTACATTATCACCAATTCGTACTGGATCAGCAGATGCTGGTTCAATAACACCAGCAAGTACCGAATTAGCACCAATATGAGAATTCTTACCGACAATTGCTCGACCACCAAGAACCGCCCCCATATCAATCATGCTCCCATTACCAATTTCTGCACCGATATTGATTACTGCTCCCATCATAATAACTGCATTATCGCCGATTTCAACTTGATCACGAATGATTGCACCCGGTTCAATACGAGCATTGATACCTTTAATATCAAGCATTGGAACAGCTGAATTTTGAGCTAAAGTTTCGATATAGTAATCTTCAACTTCATTCAATAGAGGTTTAATCTCTGAATAATCGCCAATCAGAACACCGGCTGAACTATTCAAAAAGGACTTAACGTTTGTTGGAACATTCAATTTTGAAACATTTCCTTTAACAAAAACTTTAACAGGAGTTACCTTCTTTGAATTCCCAATGTAATTAATAATTTCTTCAGCATTCATCTTGCTCATCGTACTTCCTCCAATTTTTTCAACCTATTATATATACCAATTTATAAGTAACTTAAATCTAACTTAGTTAAATCTTCAAATGACTCTCGTTTCACAACTAATTTATCTTTTCCATCTTCAACAAAAACAACTGCTGGACGTGGATTACGATTATAATTTGATGCCATTGAATATCCATAAGCACCAGTATCTAGCATTGCCAATGTATCTCCCGGTTCAACATCTGGTAGTTTTACTGAGTCTATCAAGATGTCTCCTGATTCACAATACTTACCAGCTACATGTACATCTTGTATAAGTTTGTCATCCATTTTATTAGCAACGACTGCTTCATATTTTGCTTGATACAAGGCTGGTCTAATATTATCTCCCATACCACCATCAACATTAATATATGACTTAAGATTCGGAATATCTTTGCGTGAACCAATTGTATATAAATTATATCCCGCTGGACCAACAATCGAACGACCTGGTTCAATCCAAATTTCTGGCAAATCTAAACCATCTTTCTGAATATCGTCACGAACAATCTTAGTAATTTGTTCAATAAACACATCAGCTCCAATAGGTTCATCATCAGCCGTATAACTAATTCCAAAACCGCCACCAAGATTAAGTACTTGCGGAGTAAAATTATACTTTTGATGCCACTCATTTGAGATCTCCACCATTTTGTGTGCTAACATCGTGAATCCTTCGATTCCAAAAATCTGCGAACCGATATGAGCGTGAATACCAATTAAATTCATATTAGAATTTTTTAAAACCAACTGTAAAGCTTTTTCAGCTTGACCTGATTCAACATCAAATCCAAATTTACTATCAACTTGTCCAGTCTGATCATATTTATGAGTATGAGCTGAAATACCAGGCGTTAGTCTCAACATAACGTTAATTGAAGTATTTTTTTCAGTCAAAACTTTTTCTAATAATTCAATTTCATAAAAATTATCAATTATGATAACACCAATATGATTATCAACAGCCATTTCTAATTCTTCTAATGACTTATTATTACCATGAAAACTAATCTTATCAGCTGGGAAACCGGCTCTTAAATCTGTAAACAATTCCCCTCCTGATACAACATCTGTATGAAGATTTTCTTGTTTCAAAACTTGATACATTGCTACTGTAGCAAATGCCTTACTTGCATAACTAATTTGATATTTAAAATAATTTTTTTCAAAACTCTTTCGAAAGTCGTTTATCGTTTGACGAATTTGCTCAACATCATATACAACTAATGGAGTCCCATATTTGTGTGCCAGATCAACACTATCAACACCGCCAATAATCAAATGTCCATTGGAACTCTTTAAATCACTACTAATCATATTTTTAAACAACCTTTCTTTTTGTAGAGATGGGATAAAAAAAGATCCCTTTGCTTAAAACAAAGAGATCCAAAATCAAAATTATTCTGCATCATATTTGTCATAAGCGCACCACGGCGACATTTTGCCATGACAGTCCATGTCATCTTATTAACACGTCCCAGCACATCAGATCCTGCAAATCTGACGCTTCGGCAATTTCCCCTTTCAATAAGTTCAATGCCTTGCAGTGACTCACTTATTTACTAATGTCAATTGCGACCTCTTTTGTTTTGTTGCTTAAAAGATTATAACAATTCTAATAATACGTCAAGGTTAATTAATCACTTTTACGATTTTTTCTAATTATTTAAACATTTATCTTGTTTTAATGCATAAAAATGCTAAACTCTACATTAAAAATGTATTAATTTTTTAATTAATTAATGAGGTGATTGATGTGAAAGTCGTCAAGTTTGGCGGTAGTTCGTTAGCGGATAGTGAACAGTTCCAAAAAGTTATAAACATTGTAAGTAGTGATAAAGACCGAAAAGTCATAGTGACATCCGCTCCAGGAAAAAGATTTTATGGCGATATTAAAGTTACCGATCTATTAATAAAATACGCAAACAATGTCTTAAATAATGAAGACTATAAAAACACATATAATGAAATAGTCGGTAGATATAAAGAAATTTGTGAAGCTTACAATTTAGATTCCGAGACAATCGAAATCATACAACAAAAACTTACAAATTTAGCTACCGAAAAATTTGTAGACGACGACCATCTACTAGCAGCATTTAAAGCTCATGGTGAATACTTAAGTGCAATTACTTTGGCTGCTGTTCTGAATCATGAAGGTATAAAGGCAAAATTTCTCAACCCTAAGGACGCTGGATTATTGTTAGGAGGGTCTCCTAACAATGCTGATGTTTTGCCTGAAACATATACAAACTTAGCAAAATATAAATTTGATGACACTAAAATCATTTTTCCAGGTTTCTTTGGGTACAGCAAAAATGGATCAATTTATACATTCACACGTGGTGGATCTGATATTACTGGTTCTATACTTAGCCGTGGATTTAAGGCTGATCTATATGAAAACTTTACTGATGTTGATGCAATTTATGTGGCTAACAACCACGTAGTAGATCATCCACAAGCAATAAAAAAAATGTCGTATAGAGAAATGCGTGAATTGTCTTATGCCGGATTCTCGGTTTTTCAAGATGAAGCTATCATACCGGCGGTTGAAGGACAAGTACCTGTTAACGTCAAGAACACTAATAATCCCACTGCACCAGGCACAATGATAGTACCTTCGCAATTTTTATTTGATCCAGCAAACTTAATTACTGGTATAGCAAGTTCTAAGCGTTTCTCCGCATTATACTTGCATCGGTATTTGTTGAATAAAGAAGTCGGATTTACGCTAAAACTACTTCAAATTTTTTACAAGTATGGGATCTCATACGAACACATGCCATCAGGTATTGATGACTTAACTGTTATCTTTGACAAAAGTAAGTTGGACGATGTAACTATAAAAAAACTATGTGCTGAAATCAGATCTACCATTAAACCAGATTATTTGGAATGGATAGATGATTATGCAATTATTATGGTAGTTGGTGAAGGAATTGCTCACAATATTAATACAATCGGATTGATTATTGATTCTCTTACACAAAACAATATTGCCGTACATATGATAAACCAAGGCGCATCGCGCATCTCTATTATGATTGGTACACAAGCAAAAGATGCTAATAAAGCCGTACAAAATATCTATGATACATTTTTCGACTAAATAATTATTGAGGTGAAAGAAATGGCTCAACTGCTCAAAGTCCACGGATCTGAAAATCAGTTTTTTATATTAGATCAAACACAATTAAATAATCAGTTATCTGATGATGAACTAAAAAGACTAGCTATTAAAATTTGTACTCCTGAAAATGAAATTTTAAATGGTGCTGATGGATTGTTGGTCGTAAATGACTCGCAGTTTACAGATTGTTTAGGGCAAATGCGAGTTATCAATGCTGATGGAAGCGAGGCAAAAATGTGTGGTAACGGATTAAGGACTGTAAGTCGTTACTTATCTGAAAAATTCAGTAAGTCTTCTTTCAAAATAGAAACTTTCGAAACTAACCTAGAGGTTAAAAAATCGGTTGACTTTTACACCAACGTTCCTGCGTTTAGTGTTGAGATATCCCCTATCTCCTTTGCAAAAGATGATCTCCCATTTGAATACAAGAACAAACTAGAATTAGTCGATGAAGAAATCCCAGAATTTATTAAAGGACAAAAATTTACAGCTATAGCAGTCCCTAACCCACACTTAATTAGTTTTGTTGATGAAATATACGAAGATGACTTGGGAGATCTCGGAAAGGCTCTCAATACCCCCAATCCTTATTTTGCCGAGGGAGTTAATGTAAGTTTTTGTGAGATATTGGATAACAACAAATTGTTTGTCCAAACATATGAACGTGGCGTAGGTTTTACAAATGCCTGTGGAACTGGTATGTCAGCCACTAGCTTAGCATTTGCATTGCTTAACGGCGATTACTTCAATCCTGATGAAGATATCACAGTTTATAATCCCGGCGGTATGGTTAAAACTAATGTACAATTATCGGCGCATAAGGAAGATAGCAAAATACATTTAATCGGTAATGCTACTTTTACACATGAATTAAGGATTAATGAAAACGATCTTCACTCATCTAAATTAGATAATATAGAAATATCAGAGACTGGTGAGGAAGATGATTATCAAGAATTTGTAAGTTCAATAAACGAAGCATAAGAGTAACCAAATGGTTGCTCTTTTTAATTGAACAAAAAAAGCTACCAGTGAAATTTATCACTGATAGCTTTAACGATAACAACAATGCGCCTAGTAGGAGTCGAACCTACAACCTTCTGATTCGTAGTCAGACACTCTATCCAATTGCGCTATAGGCGCATAACATTTAATTAACTTACGAATATTATTGTACCATAATATTTTTATTTGTGAGTATTTTTTTTAAGTTTTTTTAATCTTTACTTTTATTGATCCTAATAATATTGAATAAAAAAATAGAACTTCATTCTAAATGAACAAAGCTCTATATTACAACGGAGAGTAGGGGATTTGAACCCCTGATACAGGCAATACCCGTATACATGATTTCCAATCATGCTCCTTCAGCCACTCGGACAACTCTCCATGATTAGGAAAAGGTACAAGCAGATTATATAAAAATTAAATTTTTATAAAAAAATACATCTAATTCTTATGAACTAGATGTAATATCTGGTGCACCTAGGTTTTTCCTAAGTATATAACTCCGGATGTCAGACTCGAACTGACGACACCCTGATTAACAGTCAGATGCTCTACCAACTGAGCTAATCCGGAATAATGATGAACAGCGTGGCAGCTTCCTATCCTCGCGGGTAGTTTCCCACCAACTACTTTTGGCGTAAAGAAGCTTAACTTCTGTGTTCG
>NZ_RHNU01000052.1 GCF_003946015.1 Companilactobacillus insicii | reverse complement strand
CACGCAAGGTCTTAGGCTGGAAGTCACCGGCAGAAGTTTTCTTAGGTCAATCGTTGCATTTGATTTGACAATTCGTCATTAAAAAAAGCACCTCGAATTATCGAAGCGCCCTTAATTTAATCCTTGGGTCTGTTTTGCTTACCCTTATTCAACTCACGAATATTTTGGTGTAACTTATGTGAGTCATCATCATCAACTGATGTAGAAGATGTGTCTGAGCTAGGTGAGTTGTTTCCTGAACTTGCACCAAGAATCTTGTTTAATGATTCTTCAGTAACAACAACAGTTACAGGATTATGTTTCAAACGCTCATCAGCTTCACGTTTGATTTTAGGCATAATAATATAATTTGTAATTAGCTGTTGAATAACAATTATGATACCACCAACCAAGAAGTACAATGCTAATGCTGCAGATGAAATCATTGAGATGAAGAATGTCATCATAGGACTCATTAGTAGCATTGTTTGCATTTGTTTCCTTTGTTCTTGAGGAACAATTTGTAATGACATATAACCTTGAACAACGTAGAACAATGTAGCGATAATTGTAATTACCATACTTGATTTACCAAGTGGAATTGATAGGAATGTGGCAGCACCAATTTCTTTTGAATATTGTACGGCTTGATAAATACCAATTAGGACTGGCATTTGAAGAAGTAATGGCAAACAACCTAATCCGCCAGTTAAACTTAAGTCGTTCTTTTTATAAACTTCCATCATTAAGCTGCTGATTTTTTGTTGTGTTGCAGGATCTTTAGCTTCTTTTTGCTTTTCTTGAATTAATTTTAATTGTGGTTGAACAGCGCGCATTTTTTCTTGCTGTGCTGTTGACTTGTATTGTTGATTCAAGGAAAGTGGCAATAGAACTAGACGAACGACGAATGAGATAATAATGATTCCCCAAGCGTATGCATTTTTACCACCGATAGCTTTGGCAGTAGAAAGAATCAAGTTTTGGAAGGGAGTACCGATCCATTTATAAATCACACCATATGGTCCGCCTGTTGGAGCGTGTAGATTAGCACCAGTTCGCTGCGCACAACCAGTGATAGCCAACGACAGAACTACCACAAGTGATAATACTGAAATATATTTGACAAATTTTTTATTCACTTATAAACCACCCTTTTAGTCATATAAAAGTAATATACGTTAAGTTAATTGACGTTTCAACCAATGACGTTGAATTTTTTGTAAGATTTTACGTCATCTGAAAAAGTATAGTCCATTTTGTCAACTCTGCCAAAGGGTGAGGGTGAAGCCTTAACTTTACTTAAAAATATATATAAAATTCTTTCGTCAGCTTCCGCCTCAATTGAAACTGATCCATCTATTTCATTTTTTACTGTTCCGACTACACCCATTTGATCTGCAAGTTGGAATACTGAGTATCTAAAGCCAACACCTTGGACTAAGCCGGAAACATTAATGGAAAGATGCTTCATACGTATCACCTCAATCATTGAATATGTTAACATTATATAATAGAAAACAAGAGGGATGAATCCAATGAAATATATCGAATCAAAAAAGAACGATGAAATTAAGCAACTTACTAAACTTTCAGCAACTAAATACATAAAAAAAACCGGTACTTATCTAATCGAGGGATTTCATTTAGTACGCGAAGCGGATGCTAATGATCAAAGAATTGTTAAACTATTAGTAACCGAAAAAAATGAAAATGATCGTCTTGTAAAGAAATATCATGATATTGCAACTGGTATTTCTGAAGATGTGGCACAATCTTTATCTGAAACAAAAACACCACAAGGTATTTTTGCGGTTGTTAAAGTACAAGATAATGATGATTTGACTGAAATGAAAGGCCAATGGGTAATTTTAGACGATGTTCAAGATCCAGGAAATGTTGGTACAATTGTTCGTACTGCTGATGCGGCAGGGTATGCTGGTGTAATTACCAGTTTAAATTCGGCAGATTTCTATCAGCCAAAGGTTCAAAGGTCAATGCAAGGAAGTCAATTTCATTTGCCAATTTATCGAATGGATTTACAAAAGGCAATTACAATTGCTAAGAATTCTGGATTGAAAATTTATGGTTCAGAGGTTAACGACAAAGCAATGCCATACAATAAACTAGACAAAGTTAATGATTTTGCATTAGTTATGGGAAATGAAGCTCATGGCCTTGGTACAGATGTTTTGTCTGTAACAGACCAAAATATTTATATTCCTATTTTGGGAAAAGCAGAATCACTTAATGTTGCAGTTGCTGCAGGTGTACTTATGTATGGTTTGAAATCTATTTAAAACTTGCTAAACTTTAAAACTTTTGTATAATCGATATATGTAATATGTGTAAAAACGTTGATGAAAAATAGTATTTACGGAGTTTATTTCAGAAAGGACCGGTTGCTGAAAAGGTCTAATAAACAAAGTAATGAATTCACTTTCTGAGTTTTGAAGGTTGGTTTACTATATAAAACCCTTGAGTGCATGCCATTAGGTATGAACTAGGGTGGTACCGCGAGTCCTCGTCCCTTTTTTGGAACGAGGACTTTTTTGTATTTATGTTTATTTTAGGAGGAACGAACGAATGTCATTAAACGATAAATTAAAAGACTTACGTGCTAGTGGTATTGATGACGCAAAGCGTGCTGAAAGAATTCAAGAATTAAATGATTTGAGAGTGAACTTATTAGGTAAAAAAGGTCCAATTACTAAGGCACTCCGTGGTATGAAAGATGTTCCAGTGGAAGAGCGTCCAGAAATCGGGACATTAGCTAATAATGTTAAAAAAGATATTCAAGCTGCCATCGAAGAAAAGATGGAAGAATTAAATCGTAAAATAGTTGCTAAAAAACTGGAAGAAGAAACAATTGATGTGACTCTTCCCGCACAACCAAATAAATATGGAACTAGACATATTTTGAATCAAACTATTGAAGATATTGAGGAATTCTTTATCGGATTGGGTTATCGTGTTGATGCTGGACATGAAGTTGAAGAAGATCATTATAATTTTGAACGTTTAAATATACCTCAGAATCACCCAGCACGTGATATGCAAGATACATTTTATTTGACTGATGAATTATTAATGCGTACTCAAACATCTGCTCAAGAAGGTCGTGACATGGAGTCACATGACTTTTCAAAAGGTCCTTTGAAGGTTATATCGCCAGGTGTTGTTTATCGTCGTGATGATGATGACGCAACTCATTCACATCAATTCCACCAAATTGAAGGTCTAGTGGTTGATAAGAATGTTTCAATGGCCGATTTGAAGGGTACGCTTGAAGCTTTGTGCCGTCATGTCTTTGGTGCAGATCGTGAAATTCGTTTCCGCCCAAGTTATTTCCCATTCACTGAGCCTAGTGTTGAAGTTGATGTTTCATGCTTCAATTGTGGTGGTGAAGGTTGTCGCATATGTAAATATACTGGCTGGATCGAAGTTTTAGGTGCTGGATTAAGTCACCCTAATGTTCTTGAAATGTCAGGAATTGATTCTACTGTTTATAGTGGTATTGCATTTGGTCTTGGACCTGAAAGATTTGCGATGCTTAAGTACGGTGTTAATGATATTCGTGATTTCTATTTGAACGATGTAAGATTCCTAGAACAATTCAAAGGAGTAAATTAAGATAATGAAAATTTCCGTTAATTGGTTAAAAGAATATATTCCGGTAACTCATACTGTTGAGGAAATGGCGAATAAAGTGTCATTAACTGGTATTGAATCTAGTCCAGTACATAATGGAGAGGGGTTAGATAAATTAGTTGTAGGTCATATTACGAGCATCAAATCACATCCCGATTCAGATCATTTGAACATTACAACCGTTGATGTTGGTGAAGATGAGGATATTCAAATTGTTTGTGGTGCTCCTAATGTAGCAAATGATCAGTATGTCATCGTTGCTTTACATGGTGCACATTTACCAGAAGGTAAGCGAATTAAGCGTGGAAAGATTCGTGGTCAAGAGTCAAACGGCATGATTTGTGGATTAGATGAAATTGGAGTTCCAGTGAAGTATGTTCCAGCAGCTTATCAAAATGGAATTTATGTTTTCCCCGAAAATATTACCCCCGGAACTGATGCACTCGAAGCTCTAGGATTAAACGATGATATGGTTGATTTAGATATTACACCTAATCGTGCTGACACATTAGGGATGCATGGTGCTGCGTGGGAAATTGGTGCTACTTATGATGAAAAGCCTAAATTTACCAAACCATCGATTGATGAATCAAAAGTTGTTGATTCAAATGATTTATCCGTTAATATTGAGAACAAAGAATTAGTTCCTGACTTTTTAGTTAGAACTTTGAAAAATATAACTGTTGGGGAAAGTCCACTATGGATGCAACGTCGTTTGTGGAATCAAAATATTCAACCAGTTAATAATGTAATTGATGCTGCTAATTATGTAATGATCGAATATGGTCAACCTATTCAAGCTTATGATCTTGATAAATTGCAAGACAAGCACATCACAGTACGTAATGCTAGGTCTGGTGAGAAGTTCTCAACTGAGTTAAATAATGAAGATGATGAAGAAAATACAAATACCATTTTGAATCAAAATGACTTGGTAGTTGCTGCCGGAGATCAAATTCTTGGACTAGCGGGAGTTGCTGGCGGAATTGATGCTCGTGTTACTAATGAAACTAAGAATATTGTTCTTGAAAGTGCTGTATATGAAGGATCAGTTGTTCGTAAAGCCGCTCAGAGACATGATCTTCGTGGAGATGCATCAAATAGATTTGAAAAGGGTGTTGATAATGGCGCTGTTTCAGAGGCGTTAGTTCGTGCAACACAGTTAGTTGATGAGAATGCTCACGCAAGTGAAATTTCTGATGAGTTAGTTGGAATTGAAACTGAAGCAAAGCCAACAGTGATTAAAGGAAAAATTTCTCATATCAATCATCTAATGGGTCTTGAACTTTCGTCAGAAGAAATCATGAATATTTTTGATAGACTTGGTTTTAATGCAGAATTAGATAATGATGACGTTACTGTAACTATTCCTACACGACGTTGGGATATGAGTATTGAAGCTGATTTAGTTGAAGAAGTAATTCGTATTTATGGATATGAGAATTTGAAGGGAACTTTACCAACTGGTATGGAAACATCCGGTGGTTATTCTCCAAAACGCGAATTTAGTAATAAATTGCGTAATGTATTATTGGGTCAAGGTATGAATGAAGTAATCAACTTCTCATTGATGAATAAAAAAGAGGCAGAAGACTTTAATATTATTGGAGCAAATTACACTAAGCTATTGCATCCAATGACAGAAGATCATGAATATTTAAGAACTAGTTTAATACCGGGACTAGTTAATAATATTTCATATAATCAAGCTAGAAATAATAATGATATTAGTATTTTTGAACAAGCAAGAATTTTTGATCGTACTGAAGGGCTTGATCGTCCTGATGAAATTGAATATATTGCTGGTGCAATTAGTGGTAATATTGCGTTGGATTCATGGAATACTGAATCTAAAAAAGTTGATTTTTACGATGTTAAAGGCATTGTAGAAGAATTATTATCATTTACAAATATAGATGCAAATTTTGAATATCATGCAACTAATAAAATTTCTAACTTGCATCCCGGTCAGACTGCTGAAATAATAGCAGATGGACAATCCATTGGTTTTGTTGGTAAACTACATCCAGACTACCAAAACGAACATAATGTTGATGAAGCATTTGTATTTGAATTGAACGTTGATACACTATTCGGCATGGCTAAAAAGAATGTACAAGCTAAGACAGCGCCTAAGTATCCAAGTATTAGTCGTGATTTGGCAATATTAGTTAATAAAGACATCGAAAGTGGTTCAATTGTTAAAGATATCTTTAACAATGGCGGTAAGTATCTAATTGATGTTAATATTTTTGATGTGTACCAAGGTGTGAACATCAAGCCAAATCATAAATCACTAGGGTATCATTTAGTGTTCCAAAATCCTGAGGATACTTTAACGGATGATACTGTTGAAAAGGCTTTTGATGGTGTAAAAGCTAGTTTAGTTCAAAAATTTAATGTAGAAATTAGATAATTGCGTTCAAACTAATGGTATAATTCTAATTAAATTAACTCGGGAGGCTGTGTCTTGAGCCAAAAGGATGAAAAAAAAGAAGCATTAAAACAAGAGTCGGAAGAAAAAATTAAGACTCGTGCTAAGGAACGTTCGGTTGCTAATCGTATTGCATACTGGGTCGTAGGAGTTATTGCAGTATTAGCAGTGGTCGTTGCTATTATTGGTTTTAACTATGTTAATAGTTCAATGCAGCCATATAATGCAAATAACAAATCAGACGTAGTAGTAAGAGTTCCTATAGGCTCTTCAAGTAAAGAAATTGCCAAACAATTAGAGCAAGATAAGGTTATTAAGAGTGCAGCAGTTTTTAATTTCTATATCAAAGCTCAGAATTATACTGATTTTCAAGCAGGATATTATAAGTTTAAACAGTCGATGTCATTGAGTGAAGTCGTAAAACAACTTCAAAAGGGTGGAAGCGCCGAGCCAACTGGAACAGCATCTAACACAGTTCTAGTTCGTGAAGGTGTTACTATTGATCAGATCGGTGATCAAATTCAAAAGAGCACTAGTTTTAAGAAGAAAGATTTCTTAAAGTTAATGAAGAATGAAAGTTACCTTAAATCACTTCAAAAGAAGTATCCTGAATTGTTAGACTCGACTATGGCTAAGACGAACGTTAGATATCATCTTGAAGGATATTTGTTCCCAGCTACTTATGGTGTATATAAGGGATTGACACTTAAGGAACTTGTAAATCAAATGGTACAAAAAGAAAATCAAGAGATGGAACCTTATTATGCAACTATTAAAGAAAAGGGACTAACTGTTCAAGAAGTTTTGACATTAGCTTCATTGGCTGAACGTGAAGGTGTTACAAACAAAGATCGTAAGAAGATTGCAGGAGTGTTCTTTAATCGTATAGATATAAATATGCCTATTCAATCTGATATTTCTGTAATGTATGCATTGAATAAACATAAGACTAAGTTGTATCATAAAGATCTTAGTGTTAAGTCACCATATAACTTGTATAAGCATGCTGGTTATGGTCCTGGACCATTTAACCAACCTAGTTTACAATCTATAGAGGCGGTCCTTAATCCGTCCGATAGAGATGAAAATTACTTATTCTTTGTTGCTGACTTGAAGACTGGAAAAGTTTATTATTCACATACTCTTGCCGAGCACGAAGCAAAGAATGCTGAATTAGGACAATAGTTAAAATTTGTATATAATAGCAAATGTCATCTAATCTTGCGGTTAGATGACATTTTGAGATTAAAATAATAAAGATTATAAAAAAGCGAGGATTTAAAAATGGCAGAAAAAAGTTACCCAATGACAGCAGAAGGAAAGAAAAAACTTGAAGAAGAATTGGAAGATTTAAAGAAGGTTAAACGTCCAGAAGTTATTAACCGTATTAAGATTGCTAGAAGCTTTGGTGACTTATCAGAAAATTCAGAATATTCATCAGCTAAGGACGAGCAAAGTGTTGTTGAATCACGTATTTCACAAGTTATTGAAATGCTTCAATACGCTAATGTGATCGATACTGATGATATTGCTCACGATGAAGTTTCAGTTGGTAAAAAAGTTACTGTACAAGAAGATGGTGAAGAACCAGATGAATATACAATTGTTGGTTCTGCTGAATCAGATCCAGATTCAGGTAAGATATCAAATGACTCACCTATTGCTAAGGCATTGATGGGGAAACATGTTGGTGACGTTGTTACAGTTGAAACTCCCGTTGGTAGTTATGATATAACTATCAAAGCCGTAGAAGTTGCATAGTGCAATCGTTTTCTGCTATGTTTAGTTCATACGTTAAATGAGGTGGACAAAAGATGAAAATTGAATTGACAGAAAAAGCACAAAAATGGTTCAAAGATGAATTGGACTTAGTACCCGGTGATGGTGTACATTTCTATGGTAAGGTATACGGCAAAACAATGGTTCATGAAGGCTTTTCTATCGCTATGCGTAAGGAAAAGCCTGTAAATCCTGAATCAAGTACAGTTATTGATGGAATTACTTATTATATTACCGATGCTGATACCTGGTTTTTTGCACGTTATGATCTAGAGGTTGAATATGACCCTGATCTAGACGGACCTAAGTATATTTTTAAATCTAATGAATAATGCTTTATAGTATTTTGAAGGGAAACCTATGAGAAAAGTACTGGATATAATAAAGAAAAGAACAGGTAGTCAAGCTAAGTCTACTATCCCATTTCGACTTAACCTGCTTTTTTTTATTGTCTTTGCGTTGTTCGCTCTACTTGTTGCTCAGTTAGCATATTTGCAAATCGTTTATGGTGGTAAATTTGAAGCTGAAGTAGATCGTACAGATAAGACAGTAATGACAGGAAGTGTACCACGTGGGATGATTTATGACTCGAAAGGACGCTTGCTAGTAGGTAACTCGACAGAAAGTGCAATTACTTATACGAAGAGCTCGGGTGTTAAGTCTAGTGATATTTATACAATTGTTAATCGCTTGACTAAATACGTTTCAATTGAAAAGGAAACATTGTCAGATCGAGACAAAGCTGATTATATTTTGGCCGCTCCTGGAAAAGAAGCTAAAGTGGCTAAACAAATGCCTAAATCATGGCGCAGAGATTCCAATGGTGATGCTTTAACGAACGCTCAAATTTATAATAATGAAGTTAGATATTTAAAAAGAATCGGTATGCATTTAAATGAAGCTGATCAATCTAAAGCTACATTGTTTAAGAAAATGAGTTCAGCTTATTCACTTTCGACAGTTTTCCTAAAGGATAAAGATTTAACCTCTAAAGAAATTGCGCAAGTAAGTGAACATTTAACTGAATTACCTGGTATTAATGTTGGAACTAACTGGAATCGTGAGTATCCGCAAGGTAAATCGATTGCTAGTATTATTGGTGGCGTATCAACGGAACAACAGGGTATTCCTGACGATGAATTGAATACAATGCTAGCATATGGTTATTCACGAAATGATCGTGTTGGTACAAGTTACCTCGAAAAGAGTTATGAAACAATTCTTTCCGGAACTAAGAGCGAACGTGAAGTTCAAATAGGCTCAGGTAACCAAATAAAGAAGAGCAAGTTAGTATATAGTGGTCAAAAAGGTGGAAATCTTAATTTGACTATTGATTCTAAGTTCCAAAAGAAAGTTCAAAGTGCCTTGAAAACACAATATTCCGCAGCTCAGGCAGCGGGTGTTACTCAGTATTCTGATGGTGCATACGTAGTTGTCGAAAATCCTAAGACTGGTGCTATTTTAGCGATGTCCGGTATTCGAAATGACCCACAAACTGGAAAGACTTCTGAAGATGCCTTAGGTGTTATAAATAGAACCTTCGTTATGGGTTCTGCTGTCAAGGGTGCCACCGTTTTAGGAGCTTTGATGGATGGTGTTATTACACCAACTAATAATACTTTACCTGATAATCCTATTTATCTTCCAGGTAGTGCTGTTAAGAAGTCAGTTTACCCGATAGGTACTTATAGTAGCTTGAGTGCTGAAAAAGCTCTAGAAGTATCTTCTAATGAGTATATGATGGCTTTAGCGATGAAAGAGGCAAAAGCTAAATATGTACCAAAAGTATCTATGACTATGGATCCTAATATTTTTTCAATCATGAGAGGTTATTTTAATCAATTTGGATTAGGTGTAAAAACTGGTATTGATGTAGCTGGTGAAACCACTGGTATTGAAGGTACGACTAGAAATAGTCAAGGTCAATTGAAGACTGGTTCTGCACTGGATTTAGCCTACGGAAACTATGATGCCTACACATTGATTGAAATGGCGCAATATATTTCGACCATTGCCAATGGCGGGTACAGGTTAAAGCCGTATTTAGTACAGTCTATTCAAAAAACTAAGAATGACGGTACTAGAGGGGCAATAGAATCTGTTACTACACCAACTATATTGAATAAGGTTGGATTTACTCAGGCTGATTTGAATGTTGTTAGAAGAGGTATGTACAACGCTGTCCACGGTTCAGAGTATTGGACGACGGCGACAAGATTGAAGGACTTAACACCATCAGTAGCTGCTAAGACTGGTACTGCGCAATCCTTCTATTACAATCCTAATGAACCCAATAATCCTGATCCACCTGAAACAATCACACTTAGTTTGGTATCGTTTGGTCCTTATGATGATCCTAATATTTCTATGGCAATCGTATTCCCTAATTTAACAAGCGAAAATGGGAATTACCCACAATTAGTTGCAAAACAAATCTATACGGATTACTATAAAATGACTGGTCAGAGCAAAAATTAAATTAACACTTTAAAAATGTTGATAATAATGGTATATTTGACTAGTTGAATTTTAGTTAAGCATTATATGAAAGGATGTTCCAAACATGAGAGTAAATATAACAATGGAATGTACATCATGCCATGAACGTACATACCTAACAAACAAAAGCAAGCGTAACAACCCTGATCGTCTAGAACTTAAAAAATATTGCCCACGTGAGCGTGTTGTTACATTGCATCGCGAAACAAAATAAACAACAGGTAAAAATCCTGTTGTTTTTTTTTACTAGGGAGGTAACTTTTGGATAAAGTCAGCTTCAGAAAAAAACAAATTGATATTATGGATAAATTCATGAAATCTGATCAGGCACAAAAAGAAATTAATGAAGTCTATTCAAAATTATTTGAAGATAGTAATTTCAAGGCCGCTAAGAGTATTGGAATTACTTTAAGTATGGGTAGTGAGATTCCTACTTTTCCAATTATTAAAGAATGTTGGGATTTAGGCAAGGAAGTTTATATACCAAAAACTTTCAAAGATTATTCGATGACTTTTGTTAGATACACTAAAGATACTGAATTAAAAACTAGTTCATTTGGAGTTAAAGAGCCGTTAGACTATCAAACTGATGTGTTGAATCCACCAGAATTAATTATTGCACCAGGATTAGCATTTTCGGAAGATAAAAAAGCTCGATTAGGTTTTGGTGCCGGATATTATGATAGATATTTGTCACTATATCCAACTAAAACTGTTGCACTAGCACTTTCACGTCAATATTACATAAAAACACAATGGCCTGTATATGTGCTAGATAAGCCAATTGATCGAATTATTTCAGTGGCTAAGGACGAATAATGAATTATAGACAAGAAAAACCATATGCAACTTGGATTCTGCTAATCTTTACTCTGGGTATATTTGCAGCTGAAACTATTTCAGGCGGTTCACAAAATATTAATACCCTGTTAGTTTTTGGTGCTAAAACTACTAACTTAATTCAAGAAGGACAGTGGTGGCGCTTAATTACACCAATGTTCGTTCATATAGGTGTTTTACATATTTTGATGAACGGATTTTCAATTTATTACGTTGGTCAAATATTAGAACCAATGGTAGGACATGTAAGATTCTTATTCATTTATTTCATAAGTGGAATAATGGGAAATCTAGCTAGTTTTGCTTTTGGATCGGTCAATGCCATATCTGCTGGTGCTAGTACATCACTTTTTGGATTATTTGCCGCCTTTTTAGCGTTGGCAATTATTTACAAAGAAAATAGATTCCTAGGTGAATTGGGCAAAAGTTTTCTAGGGCTTATTGTAATCAATTTAGCTTTGGATTTAACCATGTCAGGTATTGATATTTGGGGACACATTGGTGGTGCAATAGGTGGCTTCTTGACTGGACTAGCTTTGGGATTACCTGGAATCAAACGGCCAAAACCAATCTTTAGAATACTTGCTCTAGTAATCATTGCTGTTATTTCTTATTATATGTATATAAAGGGTATGATGGTCTAATGGATGAAATGAGTTTTAGAACGCTATATGACGTACAACAATTATTAAAAAAATTTGGTACATTTGTTCATTTAGGTAAGAGAATGTGGGATATTGAACTTATGTCTATTGAAGTTAAGAAGTTGTACGAAAATGGCATGATTGAAAAAAAAGCTTTTATTAATGCTCAAATGGTCTTAAAGACTGAGCACAGAAAAGAAGAAAAAAAAGAAAAGGAAAGATCAAAGTGACAGATAAGAAATTAATCGGTGTTGACCTTGGTGGTACAACAATTAAATTTGCAATTTTAACTGCTGAAGGAGATATCCAACAAAAGTGGAGTATTGAAACTAATATCCTTTCTGACGGTCAGCTAATTATTCCTGATATTATTGATTCTATTAATCATCATCTTAAGATGTATGATATGAAAGCTGATCAATTTAGTGGTATTGGTTTAGGTTCACCTGGTACTATCAACTTCAAAGAAGGTACTATTAGTGGAGCATTTAACTTGAACTGGACAGAATCAGTTTATCCAGTACGAGATATTCAAGCTGGTACAGGTATTCCTGTAACAATTGAAAATGATGCAAACGTTGCTGCACTTGGTGAAAGATGGAAGGGTGCTGGTAACAACGCTGATGATGTTGTTTTTGTAACTCTTGGTACTGGTGTTGGTGGTGGTATTATCGCCAATGGTAATTTATTGCACGGTGCTAATGGTGCTGCTGGTGAAATTGGACATGTTACAGTTGATCCTCATGGTTTCATGTGTACTTGTGGTAAAAGAGGTTGTCTTGAAACTATTGCTTCTGCAACTGGTATTGTACATGTTGCTAGAGATCGTGCATCTGAGTATGCCGGTGATTCTGAATTGAAGGCCATGCTTGATGATGGTCAAGATATTTCAGCTAAGGATGTATTTGACTTAGCTAAAACTGGTGATGATTTAGCTATGATCGTTGCTGATTATGTTTGTGATTCATTAGGATTTGCTTTGGCAAATATTGCTAATTCATTGAATCCTAAGTATGTAGTTATCGGTGGCGGGGTTTCAGCTGCTGGTGATTTCTTGCTAAACAAAGTTGAAAAAGCAATGCGTGCAAATGAGTTTGCAACTATTAAAGATTCAACTGAAGTTAGATTAGCAAGTCTTGGTAACGGTGCTGGTGTTATCGGCGCTGCATCATTGATCAAAGTTGATTAAAAGTTAGTTAGGGGTTTTATTAATGCAAGTTATTAACGTGATTTTGTACGTCATTGTGATTGGATTCTTGATCTATTGGGTCGGAACATGGGCTTATTATTTATATAAAGGCAAACAAATGGGCGGCGCTATTAGTAATGAAGAATTTGAATCAACAATGAGAAAAGCTCAAATCGTCGATTTAAGAGAAAAAAATAGTTTTGATGCCAAACACATTTTGGGTGCTCGTAATTTGCCATATTCTCAATTGAAGTACAATGAGGGAGAATTGCGACCTGATCTACCTGTATATCTGTATGATGACCGTAAATCAGTTAGTGTACGTGCTGCTTCTAAGCTAAAAAAATGGGGCTTCGAAGACGTCAAATGGTTAGACGGACGTTTTTCTGATTGGGAAGGAAAAACAAAGAAAACTACTAAACTTTAAAATTTTATGATTTAGAGTAATAAAAAAGGAGGCTGTGACAAAATGTCAAGTCTCCCTTTTTTGGCTCTATGTCAAATAGTATTGGTGAGACATCTTAGAGCAATTTCCACACTAGAAATGGTGTGGATTTTTTTATGCC
>NZ_RHNU01000051.1 GCF_003946015.1 Companilactobacillus insicii | reverse complement strand
GCGAAAATACCCAACCAATTCCATTTAAAATGGCAAAAAAATAGTAGAAATAACCGTATATCAGTTATTTCTACTAAATATTATCTGAGATATTAGTTTTGTCCCAGACTCTTTTTTTTATTTAATTTCTAATGGACTTTCCCCAGTTTCAATAAATGAAACCAATGAATTCATTGAATTATTTACCATATCTGACACTGCTTGATCAGTGTAAAACGAAATATGCGGTGTCAAAATAACGTTAGAAAATGATCTCAAAATTGAAATATTATGATTATGTAAAATATCTAATTTATGATCAGAATGGAAAATATTTAACTCTCCTTCCATGACATCTAATCCAGCGGAGCCAATCTTTCCAGATTCCAATCCTGATATAAGTGCATCAGTATCAATCAATTCCCCACGTGCACAATTAATCAAACATACTCCATCTTTCATCTTATCGATACTATCACTATTTATTATATGGTAATTGGAATCAAATAAAGGTACATGTAATGAAATGACATCACTTTGTTTCAATAATTCATCAAGTGATACATATGATAATAAGTCATCAAGATCATTCTTAGGATATAAATCATAAGCTATGATCTTACAACCGAATCCAGATAAATTTCTTGCTACAGTTTCACCAATTTTTCCGGTTCCAATAATTCCAACAGTTAAATTTCGTAATTCTTTACCTTGTAATCCATTCAATGAAAAATCTTGAACATTATTACGTTGAATAATAGATTTTACTTTTCTTAAACTCATCAAAATCAACATTACTGCAAAATCAGAAACACTATTAGTTGAATAAGTAACATTTGAGACTCTAATATTATTTTCTTCAGCGGCTTTTCGATCAATATTGTTAAAACCAATACTACGTACAGCCAAGAATTTAACTCCATTCTTATGCAATTCTTGAATAACTTTTTCATCAACTACGTTGCTTCCCGGAATCGAGACTGCAGTATATCCTTCAGACTTTTCTACACTGTCTAAATTCAATTCATCTGACACGTATCCTGTTGAAATAGAAGAATCAATTTTATAATTTTGAAAATATGGCATTTCATCTTTTCGTGGAGCATAAACTAAAATACTACTCATTTAAATTTCTCCTTTATACAAAAAATGGTAACAATAAACTTATTAATACAACTACTAAAGCACCGCCAATTCTATTTGAAATAATAGCAAATGGCATGAGATCCATACGTTTTGCAGTTGATAATGTTGCTACAGCACCACTACCACCAACAGTTCCCATGTTGGCGCCAATTGCGATCATGGAATCGATAGGATAGAAATGGAAAACCATTCCACTTAGTAATGAACCAACTACAGCTCCCAACACACCAAGGAAAATAATCAAAAAGTTGCTTAACGTGAAATAGGAAACTAATTGTTTCAAGTCTAACGATGCAATACCAACTCCAGTAATTAAGAAAGGCAAGAAGTTTCCAAGCATAAATTTTTGCCAATATTCACTACTACGACAAATATTTTCGTCAAGAATTCCTAATGCTTTTACAATAATTACTAGTACAGCTGCCCAAGCAATAAAATTCAATTGTGGAACTAATGTTTGTAAAATATTTCCTAAAATCAAGAAAACTATAGAAACTATTAGACCAGTACCAAGCATTTTCAAGTGTTTATCCATTGTATGAGTTTCTTTATCTTCTACCTTGGCTGAAGCAGAACCACCGCGCATCAAAACACCGTTACCAGTTAATTTAGGATACTTATTTCCTAATTTATTTAATACACCTGCAAATAATACACAAATCAAATTAGATATATTCATAAAGACAATGAATTTACCTGCATAATCACCAGTTGCTTTTTTGAAAAAGTCAGCATAAATCGTTGGAACAATAACTAATGCCCCAGATGATCCGCCAGTATAATTTGGTAATCCTACCATAAAAATACCATCTAAAATAGATTTTCCAGTGACGATACATCCTATATACATAAAAATAACTGCAATTAATAGCGAAAATAAAATACAAGGTAACAATCTAGCGGTTACAGACAATAACATTTTTCTATCCATACTCAAGATAGAACCGACAACAATTGCGGCAATAAATACATTCACTGCGCCTGAACTCATTACCCCAGAAATATTGCTCTGTAATGTTTTTGGTACAAGACCAAAGTAAACCAATGCTGATCCACCAAACAAAGGCAATAGAACAGCACCACCCATATAACTACCAAATATTGGAATAATCCCGCCAACATACATAAACAGTGCACCAAATAAATACAAGAAAGCAATAGGACCAATAACGTCATTATTCAGTGTTCCTGTATATGTAGCAATCAGCAAAATTAAAAAAAATGGAATAAAATACTTTAATGTTAAACCACCAATTTTAATTTTTGAAATTTTTTCAGTCATAATGTTATGCCTCTGCTTCTAAATATTCTCTAGGATCAGAAATTTCACCGTTCAAAGCTGTAACTGCAGCAATTGCTGGAGAGCCTAAATAAATTAGTGACTTCTTTGTACCCATTCTTCCAATAAAATTTCTATTGGCTGTACTTAAAATTGCCTCATCATCTGATAATAATCCGTACGGCATCCCACAACATAGTGCACAAGATGGATGCGATATTACACCTCCAGCTTCAATAAAGGTTTGAATATATCCTAATTCAATAGCCTGCTTAAAAATGGTATTACTTGCTGGAACAACAATTAATTTCATATATGGTGCAATTTTTTTATTTTTAAGAATATTGGCTGCAACGCCTAAATCTTCAATACTTCCATTTGTACATGAACCAATATATACTTCCTGAACTTTTTTACCTTTTACTTCATCTATACCGTGAACATTATCTACCCCTTGTGGACATGATAAGCTTGGTTGAATATCACCCAAATCATATTCCAGAGTACGTTCATATTTGGCATCTTCATCAGGTTTTACCCACTCAATATCTTTCAAATCCATATCAAAATATTCAGCTGTTTTTTCATCTGCTGGGAACAATGCACATTTAGCTCCAGCTTCCAATCCCATGTTGCAAATTGTATATCTAGATTCCATACTGATATTTTTTACACCTTCACCAGTAAACTCAATCGACTTATATTGAGCACCATCAGATCTGATATCACCTAATATCGTCTCTATTAGGTCTTTGGCATAGACACCTTTTTTAAATTTACCTTTTAAAATAACTTTAATAGCTGAAGGAATCTTGAACCATAGTTCTCCAGTTGTTAGTGCAGCACCCATTTCTGCTGTTCCAATTCCGGTACAGAAACATCCGCCACCACCATAAGTAGTAGTGTGACTATCAGTGGCTGTAACGACAGTTCCTGGCTTAGCATAATGATATTCATGCATCAATGTATGACAAATTCCTTCACCAATATGAACTTTTTTAATGCCATATTTCTTACTCAAATTAATTCCAGCATCATAATGAACCGAATCATTCTTAGCTACAGCGGTCGGCAAACAATGATCAAACATGATTGTGACTTTATCAGGATCATCTAATTTTTCAGTTTCCATTTCCTTTAATGTTTCATATAAATAAGGAGTATAAATATCATGAACCATGAACATATCAGGGTGTGATATAACTATGTCACCAACCTCAACATGTTTAATACCTGTATTTTTCATTAATATTTTTTCTACTAATGTATTTGCCATTTTAGTTAACCTCTCTTTGTTTTAAGGCTCTATTTCTCTTTTTAATACTTTCTATCAATCCACCATCTTCAACAATTTGTAGCAAATTGTCAGGTATCTTTTTAACTGGGAATTCTTGACCATTGACTCTTATACACTTGTTTAACTCAACTTCCATTGTGTCTCCATCTTTACAAGCATCTTGAACTCCATCAGATTCGATAAGAATAAGTCCTTTATTAAAGGCATTTCTGAAAAAAATTCTAGCAAACGATTTTGCAATAACTACTTTAATACCGTTTATTGCGATAACTGATGCCGCCTGCTCTCTTGAAAATCCACAACCAAAATTTTTACCTCCAACGATGATGTCACCGTCCTTCGATTCACTGGCAAATTCAGGTCTTAGTAATTCAAAAGCATATTTACCCATTTCTTTCATTTCAGGAATTGTTCCTCTACGACCAGGTATAATTGTGTCAGTATCAATATCGTCGCCCATTTTCCAAACTCTACCCTTAAATACTTTTTCCATAATCATATCCTCCTATAACTTCTTATCCAATGACATACGAACCACATTATCAACTGAACCAATATAAACTTTCGCATCATCTGAACCTAAGCATCCTGAAAAGTTATAACTTCCAGTAGTTATAATCTTTTCTTTAGAACCAACAACACCAGCACCTTGTAAGGTTACATTTCTGTCACTTGTAGCAATTATTTGGGCACCAAAGTCAATAAATGTATCAATTAATCCCTCATTCAATGCTTGTAAATAAACATCACTCGTTGCTGGACAAATATTTAATCTGAAACCAAAAGCAATATGTTTCTCTTTCATTAACGATGCAGCATGGCGCAAATCTTCAATGTTTCCACCTGTATATCCACCAATAAATCCGGCATTAAACTCTTGTCCCTTTAAATCGTTAGCATCTTTACTTACAAAATCTGAATCTTTACTTTCTACAGGCATTGCAATGGCTGATTTAACTTGTCCCAAATCAAATTTTTCTTTTTTGGAATAATCTCCCACTGGATCAGTATTTACCAATGCAGTAATAGCTCCAGTTCTAGTTGCCATACTACACAACACTGTCAATGCTTCTTTAGACAATTCATTTAATCCATCACCAGTAAATTCAATAACCTTATTTGTAAATATTTCATTACCAAATTCACTTAAAAAGTTTATAAATAAATCAATTGGTGATTCATCTTTTAATTTTCCGTCTAATTCAACGAGAACCGTTTCAGGGATTTTGAACTCAAAATTACCATTCGTTAAAATACTGCTAAGTTCATCTTCACCGACTTGTAAACCTAATGCTCCTTTAGCACCATATATAGAATTATGTGAACCACAGGAAGCAATAATATTTTGTGACTTTACAAATTTATTTGATAGTATCGAATAAGTTATACCCTTTGCCTGAATAAACTTAATATCAAACTTCTTAGAAAATTTAACCAATTTCTCAAAAATTACGGAACTTTCTGAATTTCCTGCTGGAACATCATGATCAATAACAATTAAAGCCTTTTCTGGATATTTAATTGAATCACTTTCATACACCTTATACGCAGCCTTATAACCTTCACCATCATTTATTGCGTAATAATCGGGAATAATATTAACAGTATCTCCACTTTTTCCATTTAGAATTTTTTCAATTTTTGTCATTTGTTTTCTCCCAAAAGTTTTTTTAATTCAATTGAAATCAAATCTCCCATTTCAATCGTACTAACTAATTTTTTACCTTCCTCATATATATCCTTTGTTGCAAAACCGTTATTAAGTACAATATCAACAGATTTTTCAATCTTCTTCGCTGCATCATTCATATTCAAAGAATAACGAAACATTAAAGCCGTGGATAAAATAATTCCGATAGGATTAGCAATATTCTTATTAACTATTGAAATGTCAGTATTATGTAGTTGATTAGGTTCGTACATACCTTTTCCTGAATTACTTAATGTAGCTGCAGGAAGAATACCTTTTGAACCAACAATGCCGGTTAATTCGTCTGAAATAATATCACCAAACAAATTTGGAGCTACCACTACGTCAAAATCAGAAGCATTGCTTACCAAATCTCTTGCAGTGTCATCAATTAATTTACTTTCAAATTTAACTGATGGAAATTCTTTACTTTTTTCATTAAATATCGAACGCCATAACGCTGAGCTAACTAATCCATTTGCTTTGTCAGCACTAAGCAATTTTTTGGATCGTTGAGAAGCTATTTTGAAAGCCCAATTTGCGGCCTCTAAAATTATTTTTTCGTTATAATAATCTTTATCAAATGCTTCCTTGCCAAACTTTCCAACTCCTTGATACTTTTCTGATGGCAATTCTCCACCAGTTACATCTCGAATAAAAACAGTATCTATTCCATGAATTAGTCTTTCTTTTTTCAAAACCGATTGTCTAATCAAACTTGGCTTGATAAAAATTGGCCTTATATTGACACTTAAACCTAACTCTCCACGCAATCTAAAAAGAACTCTTTCAGGTCTTTTCTCAATTGGTAAGCCATTCCATTTATCCCCCCCGATATTACCTAGTAAAATTGCATCACTTTTCTTACATGCTTCAAAAGCTTTATCTGTTAATGGAGTTCCATATTTGTCAATCGATGCTCCACCAGCACAATACTTTTTTAGGTTTAGCGTTGTACTGTAAGCGCTTGCACAAATTTGTAAAATTTTTTCGGCCTCTTTAACTATTTCCGGACCGATTCCATCTCCAGGTAAAATTACGATATTATATTCCATAACCTTCACCCTATTTTTTATTAAAAGCATTTAGTACAACGTTGTACCAAATGAACAACTTTAGTGTAAATCCTAAAGTTTGAAATGTCAACAACTGATTAATTTTTTCACAATCATTTTATTTCTGTTATAATATTTGTCATATGAAATAACATACAAGAGGTTAAATTATAATGGCCACATTAAAAGATGTTGCTCAGCTAGCAAACGTTTCAATGTCTACAGTATCAATTATTGTTAATGGTAAAGCTCATGAACGAAGTATATCAGACTCCACAATTGAGAAAGTAATGAATGCCGTAAATGAATTAGGGTATGCACCAAATTCAAATGCTCGTAGTTTAAGATATTCACAAGCAAATAGACCAAAAATTGCTCTATATTGGCCCTTTGATACTAGAACTAATTTGCTTTCAAATATTCTGACAGATATAAATATGCAGATTCACAAAAATAAATTTGATTGTGAATTAATAGTTAAAGCTTACGAAAATGACTATATAGAAAAAAACTCTAAAGAAATCATCAATAATTCATTTAGCGGTGTTATTGTAGGTGGTCCCTCACAAAAGGATGTCTCTTTTCTTGAATCGCTCGAAACTATGGTTCCAATCGTTCTAATTAATCGATCATCTGAAAAGCTGTCAACTGTTAATGTTAATTCAAAAAGTATTGCTCTAATGGCAGTTAATTTATTAAAACAGGCAAAAAAGGATAACGTTTCTGTAGTAGGTATAAAAGATACATATACTGCATCAAACCAACGTACAAAAGACTTTATAAGGGAATGCAAAAACGAAAGTATTAAAATTAATCAAAAAAACATAATATATGCCGTCAATGACTTCAATAAGGGTATTGATGTGGCAAAAAAATATATAATGCAAAAAAATAAATCCGATACAATATTCTGTGAATCAGATGTTATAGCACTAAGCATGGTTTACTATTTTAATAAAAAAAATATCAAAATACCAAGCGAATTATCAATTATTTCCATAGGCACCTTGGGCAGTAATTTCACAAAATACGTAACTCCTTCAATCACGACTATTAACGTTCCATCAGATAAAATTGCAAACCAAATAATTAAAATATTAATGAAAAAGATCGAAAATAAAAATGATAAACTACCAGCACATATAACGGTTGAACCAGAATTATTTGTACGTGAATCATTTCCAGAGCAATAAAAAAGGACAAAGCTCAATTGAGTTTTGTCCTTAATTTTTATCCTAAATTAACGTCTGAGTCATTATCTTCCGCTTGTTTTGCTTTTTCTTTGCGCTCGTACCTATCAAACATCAACAAGGCGATCACACCGAAGACAACTGGTCCAATAATAGTCCAGAAGGCATCCATGTATGCATGCTCAATGATTGGTTGTACTAATGTAAAGACGACTGCAAGTGCAAGAACAATGAATACGACTATTGAAACTATCCACATGGCTTTCTTATTCTTAAAGAAAACATATGGCTTTTCAATCTTATTATTCACGCTGAAGAATGGATATGCTCCAACTAAGAATAGATATGGAATAGTTGTAGAAACGTTAGCCATCAACGTTAAAACATTATAAAGTTGCTTAGCATTTCTACCACCGAAAGCAATAAGAATAATCATGATACCAACAACGGCACATTGAATCCACATTGCGTTAGCAGGCATACCATGTTTGTTCAACTTTGTAACCTTTTCAGGCCAAAAGTCCTTTGGTGTACCTAAAATAAACGACTTCAATGGTGAATATGCTAGAACGAAAAATGCACCCATGTACAAGACGAACATATCAAAACCGGTAAATCTGGCTAACCATTCACCGGTGGTAATTGCGGCTGCATGACTCCAGCCAATACTATCAGCAAATTGATAACCAAGATTACTCATCATAACATAAGTAATATTACCCAAGTTAACATTGGATTTACCTAATATTTGATTCCAGTTAGTACTAATACCCCACATTAAAATAGTTAGTGAATATGTAATAGCAATGACAACAGCTGAAATCAAAATACCACGTGGGAAATCACGCTTAGGATTCTTCATACTATCAGTAACGGCACCCATTGACTCCATACCACCGTATGCAAATATAGCATAAACGATGAATGAAACCATACCAATTGGTGATGCAAATGCAGGGTTAGCTGAATGGATAAATGTATCCATACCTGTAATAGGTTCAGCCGTGTGGAAGCCTGTAGTAAATAACAAGATCAAACTCAAAATGAAGAAAATACCATTTAGAGCAATTGTCATGATTCCACCAAAGTTAGAAACTTTAGAAATCTTGTCCATTCCCATACTAGAGAATGCTGTGACAAAAATGATCCAAAATAGTCCCAAAATACCGATAACTTGCGTTCCACTAAGTCCAAGTACACCCCATGATTGAGTTGTATCATGACCTGCAAATGCTGTTGCTAATGGAATCCAAACCTTTGTGGAAGTGGAAACTAACCAAACTTCCCAAGATGCTAACCAAATAAATGTACCGGTAAAGGCAATTTTTGGTCCCACAGCTCCTTCAATCCAAGAATAAATACCACCTTTTGCTTCATTAAAGGCAGAACCATATTCAGCCATCATAAATCCTGCTGGCAGGAAGAAGAATACAGCCGCGAATACGTACCAAATAATACTTGCTAATCCCATCTGTTCATAAGCAACAGTTGTGTTAGCGAATCCGAAAATCGCCGAGAAGATCATCATTATTAAACCAAATAATGTAATAGTCTTCTTGGTCGAATTACCATCATCCATTTTTATAATCCCCTTATTATTATTTCAAAGTTCAAATATTTATAAATTCATATCTGTCTTAAAGTTCAGAGGCGAAAAATTAGTCGAGTCCGTAATTAACTGTGCAATTAATTCTTTATATGCATTAAGTGATGTTCTAGACATCTTAAACGATGCTTCAGTTAAAAATTCAGGTAATTCCTCAGAGTCTTTGCTCAAGGCTTTCATATCAAAATCGCGCAACATGTTACGGAGAGTGATATTAATATCTTTTTGTTTTGCTTGGTAATCCTTGCCAAGCTCTTTATAATGACCATCTAACAAGACACCAGCCAATTTATATGTCCAATAAGCTGATTTGCTATCATATGGCAATTCACCTATCTTATATTCTTCAGGCGTATCAGTAATACCCATATAGAATGGCACATAAATACTTTGTGATGCTACACCCATTGCAAGCCATTGTACACAAGCAACTTCTGGTCTCATGTCAGGACGAATCTGTAAAATATGTGACTCTTGTGTTTTGGCTAAACTAATTGGGCGATAACGTTTATTATCAGCTCCATTATTCAATGGATCAAATTCCGTCTTTTGGTAATGAGATGCTAAATAATCTTGTGCGTCATCGACACTTAATAGTCGATTTGCTTTTTTGATGAAAGACAATTCTTCACTTTCAGGACTCTCATCAGTTTTCCCAGAAAATTGTTGTTGACCCCACCATACACGTGGAGTGCTATATATTTCATCCGAAAGAGTATGTGTTCCAAAAATATTTCTAAAATTGAAACTACTACGATTAGGATTCAAACTATTATCATTAACAAATTCCTGTAAATCACTTCTGAATAAGAAGTTGTCTGAATCATTAAAATCGACTTCTTGAATTGCTAGCTGATTAGCAACAACGGCATAACTGTCGTCGGGAATCCGTTGTGCAACCCAATAGTGACCCGAACCACTTTCAAAATACCAGACTTCATCTTTATCAGAGAAGAGAACACCATTTGTCTCACAAGTTCCGTGCTCTTCTATAATTTTACCTAAACGCAAAACACCTTCCCGAGCTGTTTTTACATATGGCAAAACCACGGTGATCATTGCTTCTTCACCAATACCATTCTCATCAAGAGGATCAACTCCTAAGACACGTTGGTTTGAATAAGCACTTTCAGTAGCACTCATTCCTACCCCATATTCGTTGAAACCATCTTCCTCAAATAAGCCTTCTTTGAAAGTCCATTCAGGAGTAGCTGAATATTTAAACCGAGTTTTAGGTAGATCTATTGAAAAATCATTAGCTTTAGAAACAAACTTTTGATCATCTTCGAACTCTTTATGTTCATGAATCACAAAATGCTTAGGCCATGAGGCCTGTGAATCCTCGTTTCTTCCAATAATCGTAGAACCATCAATTGTGGCTTTCTTACCAATTAAGATGCTTGTACAAGCTGAAAGAGAACTTTTGTTATATTCCAATGACATTTAATCTCACCTTACTTAAATTTTACTGCGGTACCGTAAGCAGCAACTGTTTCCATGTCGGCACTGATTGAATCTGAATCGAATCTCATCATCACTACAGCATCAGCCCCTATCTCTAGTGCATTGTGGCGTAAACGCTCAATCGCTATATCACGAGCTTCTGAAAGTAGTTCAGTGTATGCTTTAATTTCACCACCAACGATGTTCTTTAAGCCTGCACCAATATTTCTGACTACGTTTTTCGACTGAGTCGTTAATCCAAACACCTCACCGATAATTTCGTATTCTTTACCTGGAATACGTTCAGTTGTAGTTACTAATATCTCGCTGTTATCCATATATTCACCTCACAATATTTTTTATCACTCCCATAATAAAGATAACACAAGAATCATTATTAAATACCATTATTAACCAATTTTTTCACATATTTTAACTTGACTTTAATAATGTTTTTTATTAGTATTTTATTGTTAACCAATTGATATCAATGGGCAATCGCCAAACGGTAAGGCAGCGGACTCTGAATCCGCAATTTGTAGGTTCGAACCCTACTTGCCCAATAAATAGAGCTAAATAAAGAGATGTTATTAGTATTTTTACTAGTAACATCTCTTTTTATTTGATTTATCAATATATAATACTTTTCTAACTAGGTTTTCAAATATAATTATTCCGTCTGATTACGATTTAATTTTTTAAAAGAAAGATTTAACAATTAGTATGTTTTTCAATTGTTTAAACCAAAACAAGATAATACAATATAATTATAAATACAAGTACTACAAGACTGGAAATGACTAACATGAAAAAAATCTTCAAGTGGTTAATAGGCATTGCTATAACACTAATTGTCTTAACAAGTGCAGCATTTCTAATTGCTAAACAAATTGAATATCAGCCTTCTAAAGAAGCTAGCAACGCTTCTGAAAACAGTACTTTTGTAGATGACACTTACAAATTTCAAGGAGATAATAGCAAACCTGTTATTATATTTTATCCAGGCGCCTTAGTCGAACCACGAAGCTACAGTATCTGGGCATCTATCTTGGCAAAAAACGGCTATACAGTCTATATTGCTAAGTTCCCTCTTAACTTAGCTGTAGTAGATGCCAACGCGGCAAAAAGGGTTCAAAGTAATCATTCATACATAATTGGCGGCCATTCTTTAGGTGGAACAATGGCTGCTCGTTATGCAGCAAAAAACAAGAAAGAACTAAGGGGTGTATTCTTCTTAGCCAGTTATCCTGAAAAAAAAGGTAATCTAAAAAATATCAAAGAACCAGTGCTATCGATCACTGCCAGTAACGACGGTGTGTTAAATAAAACAAATTACAAAAAGGCTAAGAAGCTACTACCTAAGTCCACTGATTACGTTGAAATCAATGGTGGAAATCACGCTGGATTCGGTAGCTACGGTAAGCAAAAAGGCGATAATAAAGCCGATATAAGTAATGATGATCAACAAAGGGTAATAGCGGATATATTACTTCACTGGTTGAATGGTCAAGTGAATTAAAAGGGAATGAATGACATAAGAGTCAAACATTCCCTTTTTGATTGGTGACATTTTTTTAAAGATCATAAAATTTATTGAATTCACCGTCTAATTCCCGCATCCCTTTTTGGACGGCTTGATTAATATCAACGCCGTTAGTCTGTAAACCTTCAATTCTTACAATCGAGAATTTATCAAATCCCATCAGCTCCTCAAAAATACCTTGCAAATACTTTCTCGAAAACTCCAATGGCGTATAACGGTCATTATTAGTATAAATAGAACCGCTTGCTTGAAGTAACATCACCTTATAATCATTTGTCATTAACCCAACTGATCCATCGGCAGTATATTTAAATGTCTCATGAGCAACTAAAATATTATCGATGTAATCCTTCATTTTCGAAGTAACATTAAAATTATGCAATGGTGAAACAATTACGATACGATGATGGCTTTTGAACTGTTCAATCAATTTTTGATTAATTTGAAAAATCCGCATTTCTTCTGAACTCAAGCTTATATGATTTGACTGTTTTTCCCAAATACCCAATAGTTGATCCATCGTCAATTGTGGTATTTCCATGTCATAAAGGTTGATAAGATCAACTGTTTCATCGGAAAATACTTCTTTATATCTTTGTAAAAATCTCTGTTGCAGTTTGATAGAATAATGATCACCGTTTCTGAAATCTGGTTGAGCGTTAATAATTAATGTTTTCATAACTTATCCTCTTTCTTTCTCAATAACCATATTCTACAATTTAATGGTGACAACTAATGACACCTTTATAAAAATTCGAGGTAAATTTTATGAATAAGGCTGAACGACTCAATCAAGAATTAATTTTTCTCAGTAGTAAAAACTTTTTTCAAATAAACGATTTAATCAATGAATTTAAAATATCTAAACGAACTGCCTTACGCGACATCACCGAATTAGAAAATATGGGACTGTCCTTTTATGTTGAAAATGGACGTCATGGAGGTTACCACCTTATAAAAAAAGAGTTATTAGTTCCAGTTATTTTCAATCTTGAAGAAGTAAGTGCTATTTTCTTCGCCATTCAAGCACTAACTCTCTTATCCGCAACACCATTTGAAAAATCTTATAAACATATCTTTGATAAGTTGTTTGCGACTTTGCCTAGTCCACAACAAGATTATGTTTCTAAACTGCAGGAAAGCGTCAGTTATTATCGTATTCCTTCAATTAGTAAATCCAATTTTCTTAATATTATTTTAGAATCTATTGTGAACGAAAAAATTATTGATATCAAAATCCATAATAACGAGCAACAGTTACAAATCTTTAATCTTCTATATCGTAACGGTATATGGTTTTGCGATGCTATAGATATCGTGACAAAGAAATGGGGAACTTATCGTTGTGATCAATTTCAATCTTGTAAAATAAACAACGATTTGGCTTCCACTTACACTCACCTTGAATTAAAAAAATTCAAACAAAACTATGAAAATAACTATCACAATATTCAATTCGAATGTGAATTAACATCATTGGGAAAAGAATTATTCAAAAAGAATAACTACCCCAATATGTATTTAAAAACCGAACATGGAAAAAACATCATGTATGGTGGATACAATCGTGACGAGTTTAATTATATGATTGATTATCTCATTGGACTTGGGAAGAATGTCAGAATCAATTACCCAGAAGAATTGAAACATTCATACATCGCTGAATTAAAGAAAATTATTAATAGCTATTGACTAAAAAAATCGGGTTCTATACTTTCTGGTATTGATGAATAATCAATACCAGTTTTTTTATTCCCTTTTAACACAAAAAGAACATCACTGTTC
>NZ_RHNU01000050.1 GCF_003946015.1 Companilactobacillus insicii | reverse complement strand
GCGAAAATACCCCACCAATTCCATTTAGAATGGCAAAAAAATAGTAGAAATAACCGTATATCAGTTATTTCTACTAAGTATTATCTGAGATATTAGTTTTGTCCCAGACTCTTTTAGTTTAAAAATATATATCAGGGGGGAAATATATTTTTATGTGTATATGTTTTTTATATAGGGGGATTTTATTTAATTAAGGGGGGATTAAATAAAATTTAAAAGGGTTTTATCTATTTTTGTGTAATTGTGAGTTTTTAAGAAAATATTTATACGGGGTTGTAACTTAATACTAAAGTTTTCGGTCCATCCTGTCACCTCTTTATTTCTTTTTGACTATGCTTAAATAATAACGTCTTATTATGAATAAATAACTAGGAAACTACGAATAAATCAGTACTAAAGTATGAAGAAATTATGAATAGCCAGGACCTATCACCTGAGTTATCAAGAATCTTGTTTTATAATGAAGAAAATATGACTCAAGGGGGATTAACACATTATGAAATTATCACATGAGCAAAAACACAATCTTAAAGCTGCTATTATTGCCGGTACTGCAGCTGGGGTTGTTTCTGGACTAGTTAAATTGGGATGGGAAAATATCTTACCACCAAGAACTGCTGAACGTAATTCTACTAACCCACCACAAAAATTACTACAGCAATTCGGTATACCTGAAAAAATCACTCACGCTACTTATACTTATTCTGGTGAAAAACTGCCTTGGGTCAGCTATTTAATGCACTTTGGCTTCTCAACTTCATTCGCCATTATTTACGAAGTACTAGCTCAATACAAACCTTATATTAGAGTAGGTGCTGGTTCCATCTTTGGACTTGCCATTTGGGTCGCCTTTCACATTGGAATCATGCCAATGATGAAGACAGTGCCATCACCTTCTGATCAACCAACCGAAGAACACATATCTGAGGCACTCGGTCACATCGCTTGGATGTGGACTAACGATGTTGTCGGAGCAGAAATATACCGTCGCCTAACCGCACAAAAGTAGGCGCTATATGAACAAATGGGTAACATCTATACCAGAGCGTCTTAGCTACGGATTAAGCGATGCGGCGGATAATCTTGTCTTTCAAATGATGACAATGTATCTGCTCTTCTTCTACACTGATGTTTTTGGCTTAACTCCTAACGAAGTCGCTATTCTATTCGTAGTCGCACGTACAGCTGATGTCTTTGAAAGTCTGCTTATTGGTGTAATGATCGACCATACTCATTCTAAATGGGGAAAGAGTCGTCCATTCTTCCTATGGTTCTCATTTCCATATGTCGTTTTCGCCATTTTGACATTCGTAACTCCAGGCTTCTTGCCACATTCTGGCAAATTAATTTGGGCATATGTAACTTATCTAGGATTAGGCTTCTTTTACACTGCCGTTAACTTGCCAATCACTTCTATCCTGCCAACTATGACAGAGAACGAAAAAGAAACTACCTTATTAGGTGTAATAAGACAGTTCTTTGGTAGTTCCGTTCAGATTATCGTTGCAACTTTCACCATTCCTTTAGTAGCATTCTTTGGCAAAGGTGATCAGCAAAAAGGATTCCTACTGACAATTGCTCTATTTGGATTAATATCATTGATCTTAATTCTCAATACATTCTTCCACGTTCGTGAACGTTACACTAATGACGAGATCAATCACCAACCACTGTCAGAAGTTTGGAATATGATGAAGCAAAACAAGCCTTGGATGGTTATTTCAATTGTTATCTTCCTATACTGGATGACTACAGCCATCAAAAATCAAACTATTATTTATTACTTCAAGTACGTTCTGAAAAATGAAGGCATGGTTTCGCTTGCGAATAGCTTTACTCTAACAGCTTTGATTGGAGTCGTTTCGATTTATTATGTCTCTGGAAAAATTGGTAAAAAGCATACAATGCTGTCCGGTATCGCCACAGCATTCATTGGCCAATTGATCATCACCATTGCTGCATATACAGAAAACATGCCAATCTTATTTGTAGGTATTTTTGTAAACTCCATAGGTAACGGATTCATAATTGGATTAGTATCAATTATGATTGCCGACACAATTCGCTATGGTACAGCTATGGGAATTCAGGCTGAAGGTGTTCTAGCTTCTACTGACGACTTTGGAGTTAATCTAGGATTAGGATTGGGTGGTTTGGTAACAGCCGAATCCTTACAGCTAACTGGATATGTTTCCAACAAACCGCAATCAGCCACAACAATTTCAGCTATAAATCTGAATTTTGCAATCATCCCATTAGCACTTTATGTCATAATGTTTTTGATATTATTGGCCTATAATGAGAACAAAATTCAAGATAAAATAAAAGAAATTACTAATTAATATAATTATAAAAATCCTCGAGAAAAAATAATATTTTCTCGAGGATTTTTGTTAGCTTTTTCACAGAATCTGATTATACTTAGCCTCAAACTAGTGTAAGAAGGTGTCTATTATTATGATGAATAAGACTATGGATAAAAATAAAGAAACAATCAAAAAATATTTTGAACTTGCCGACTTTGCTTCGGACGATGAACAAGCGGTCAACGATATAATTGACTTATTCTCTGACAATGTCGCAATTCGTTCCGGTTGCAATGAAACAGCCACTAATAAAGAAGAAGCAGCCGCATTCTTCAAATCCTTCTTTAACCGTAATAAAAAATTAAAGCATATCTTTAACACGCAAACTATCGAAAATTACTATCAAACAGAGTGGTCAGTCGCAGGCCTTAAGAGCGATGGCTCTATTTTTGCATTACATGGATTCGACTACTACCGTTTCGATGATGACGGTAAAATTTGCTCATTATTGATTGAAATTACTTAACTTTTAATACCAGACGTTTACCACCATCGGTTCCTTTTTCAAGCATCATATGTGCTTTAGAGGCGTCTTCAAGTGGCAATATCTCATAATCATCATCCAATAAATATCCACGATCAAGCCAGTAGTTTAATACCCTACTGGCTTTTTGTATTTGCTCTAATTTAGCGTGACTGATAACAAACCCCTTTATAGATTTCGAACTAGTATAAAATTCTTTGACATCAAACTTAAATTGATTATCACTTGGAGAAGTAATTAAGACTACTTGTCCATAAAGATTAAGCTTTTTGAGGCTTTTGTTAAGACTGACCTTCCCAGAAGTATCTATTATATAGTCAAACATTCCAGGAACTTCAGAAATATCAGTATGATAATCGATTGTTTGACCACTACCTAACTTCTTTAATCGTTCAAAATCTTTGGAATTACTAGTCGTAGTAACATTCAAACCTGATAGTTTACTAAGTTGTACTAACTTAGTTCCAACATGACCCGCAGCACCTTCAATCAAAATATTTTTATTATGTTTTACTTCAAAAATATCGTTTAAGACTATCGCAGCAGTCGCAGATGAATGAAGCGTCGCAATCAACTTGATTTTGTCAACATCAGGTGCCTTAAATGCACGTGATTCCGGTATTGATGCTAATTCACTTGTTACACCATTACGACCATCATATCCCATACTATTCGTCCAGATATAATCTCCAATTTTGAACTTGTTAACTGCAGAACCAACTTGTTCAACCGTGCCAATTGCATCTCGACCAATAACAAATGGAAATTTCATATTTGTTTCAAATCCACCTGCACGGACAAAGGTATCAACGTGATTGACCGATGTATAATCTATCCTTACCAGAATCTCATTATCTTTTATCTTTGGTGTTGGTAACTCGCCGATTTTTATTTCATTGTACGCGCCAGTTCTATCTATATATGCTGCTTTCATTTTAAACTTCCTTTAATAATAACTTGATTACCATCTGATAACAGTGCCAATGTGACTAGATCATGAAAATATGAAGTTCCCACTACACCATTAAATTCACTTAATTGTTGATTTATCTTTTCAATGTTATCCCAATTATCAAATGTACAATCAACCAAACCATTACCTAGTCTAGTTCTCACCATACCAGCGATATCATTTGATTGCCGCACATCAGCTTTACCACCCAATTTTGTGACCAAAGAACACACTTGTGGAACCGCAGCTTCAATAACCTCTAAGCTCAAAAATACTTCAGGATTCAATTTTTCTCTCAAACGTGCTTTTGGAGCTAGGATCACATAGTTATCAGCTAACTGCGCATAAATTTTTTCAAACGTATGAATTCCACCATTACTTTTTAAGACATTCAAGTTCTCATCTAAACTATCACAACCATCAAATCCCAGATCAATATGTGTGACTTGAGCTAAATCGATCACTGAAAGGCCTAAATTTTGACACGACTTCTTCGTAACTTCTGATGGTGTACAAATTGTGATATCAATATTTTTATGTGCCACTTCTTTTATTAGTCTACCGACATTACTTCCACCACCAAAACTAACTGTCATTTTTGGCTTAATCAGATTAAGTGCTTCTTCAATTAATTTTTCCATAATGAGCCTCACTAAAGTTTAATTTCATTCTAATACTATCAGAATATACAAAAAAAGACTGCCCTCAGGCAGTCTAAGCGATCGATTTTAATTTTGAATTTGTATTATAGAACCTTAACAGCGAATGAAGGCATGAAGTAACCTGAGATAGTTGAAATCTTAACTGATTCGCCTGGTTGTGGTGCAGCAATGTATTGGTTGTTGCCTAGGTAGATAGCTACGTGATATGAAGAACCTTGGCCACCCCAGAATAATAGATCTCCGGCTGAAGCTTGTGATACAGCTTCTGTTGTACCAGCTGATTCTTGAGCTACTGTGTATCCACCGATACTCTTACCAGTTGCTTCTTGGTATACGTATGATGTGAAACCTGAGCAGTCAAAACCTGAAGGTGTCTTACCACCCCATACATAAGGTGTACCTAAATATTTTTTAGCAGTATTGATAACAGCATCAGATTGTGATTGTGATGAATCTTCTGTAGCTGCTTGTGTAAGTGTTGCTGTGTCAGTAACGTCTGTAGCTTTAACCCATTCGTTCTTACCTACGTAATAGAATGTGTTACCTGAAGCATCTGTAGCTGACTTACCAACAGACCAGTCAGTATTTGCAGCAAGTGCACGACCAGTTGTCTTAGCATCTGATGAAGCAGTAGAATAAAGAATTGCCATATTGTTTGTACGAACGGCAACAGGTGTTGCTGTATCAGCCTTAACTGTAGTTGCGGCGTTTGAAACACCTAATCCTGTAACTGCTAATGATGCGGCTGCTGTAAATGTAACTAGACTTTTTTTAACTTTAGTATTCAAAATTGAAATCCCCCGTAATGGTTTGTTTTTTTAATTGTTTAAATTTTCTTAAATATTATTTTCTTATCACTCAACGATGACTATAATACACTCTGAATGTTGCAGAATTGTTACAGTAATTGTATAAGAATGTTACACTTTCTATTTCACAAAATAAAAAGGCTACCAATGCTATTAGATAGGCATTGGTAGCCTTTTTGTGAATAATCAAATTACTTGAATTAGAGGTCATTTATGACTTTATCGACCTTTTCCTCGGTTATTTTGATATCTTTGTTAACAATTTCGCAGGATTTACCCCTTAATTCATCCGGAATTTTAAGATCTCGCTTAAATTCCTCACTATTAATTCGTCTATTTAAGCGATCAGAATCATCGCCTCGTTCGTGTAATCTATGTGCCACTGTTTCAAGATCAACTTCCAAGAATATAACAACGGCCGCATCTTTATATTTTCTCTTATAGGAAATAGCACCAGCGGTATCGACGACAATACTAGCAATATCGACCCTTTTCCAAGTCTGATTGAGACTCTCTTCAGATGATCCATAATGAAAGCCTGAGTATTCTACTTGCTCTAAGTAATGATTTTCAGAAAATGTTTCATCCGTTTCAAAATGGTAATCAACACCATCCTTTTCACCTGCACGCGGGGCACGAGTTGTGTGCGTTAAAACCGGAGGAATATTATATTTACTTTTCAAATATTGACTGATGGTTGTCTTACCAGTGCCACTAGCGCCGGTAATTACAATAATTTTTTTGTTCATAATGTATCCTATTTATTTGAATTATTTCTTCTACTATATTATTATACTAGTCTGTTAAGTAAAAAATCCTAGGAGATTTATACATATGAAAATAGAAGATTTAAAGGTTGGAGAAGTTTACAAGTGCAAGGTGGATGAAGATATGGATTATCCATTCGAAGGTAAAGTTGAAAAGGTCTACGAACACTCAGCTTTAATGGAAATTGTAAAAAATGATCCTAAAGATGATACCAACAAAATGGAATTAAATAACAAAATCGTTGTAAGTATCAAAAAAATCAAAAAGTAAAATTTAAAAGCTAAATGGAGCTATGGCAATTATGTCATAGCTCCATTTTTTATTTACTATTCTTTTTGTGCTTCTACATCAATAAATGAACGAGCGGGCACTCTTAATACACGGTATTCAACTGCAAAACGACCTGCTTTAAGTCCCAAGCCATTCACAAAATTATTCTTATATTTGGCTTGTGCTGTAATTACATAGGCATATTGATACTTAGAATCCATCTTCTTAATCTTATCCATTGGCCAATTCATACGCATCCCTGATACATTGAATGGCAATGTTGCATCAGAAATAGTCGCATTGTGACTCGACACTGTATAAGTAGAATTGTTTACCCAATATTGATAAACATCGTTGTCACTGTGCCTATCTTTTTTGTCGATCTTTACATAATAACCCTGACCATCATTAGTAGTTTGTACAATCATTGGTTCGTACTTATAAGTCATTGCAATATCATTCTTGTCCTTCAAGTCCACTCTTGAGAACAAGGTTACATATAGCATTGCACTTACCGCAAAGATGACTACAATAATTTCCAACAAATCTACTAAGATCGTCTTCCAAGTTATACCATCTTTTTGGACAACTAATATTTTTAAATGGCGATTTCTAATATTAAATACCACGAAGATCAACAGTGCAATAACTATGATCCAAGCGATTATTCCCACAAAATTCCAAGAACTCATAATCTTCTCCCTACTAAAATTATTGCCTTTCAACATTTGTAATTTTAACTGAAAAACATATAATAGTCATTACGGTAATTTTACCACGAAAGAACCAAATATAATAAAAATCAAAACACTATTCTTTAGACAATAACCGCTAGAACAGTCTTTATAGCCACACTATGATGTATACCAATTAAAATAAAACACAATATATAGTATTTTCACAAGAATAATTACTAGTATTGGTATATTGAATGTTTTATACTAGTGAATGAATCACATTTCGAGGGAGCGAATTATTATGAACAGCGTAATCGTATATAGCAAAAACAACTGCATGCAATGCAAAATGACAAAGAGATACTTAAAAGAACATAACATTAACTTTGAAGAACACAATATCAATCAAGAACCAAAATACCTTGATATGCTAAAAGAACAAGGCTTCCAAAGTGTGCCCGTAGTTATGCCCGCAAATAGTGACCCAATAGTCGGTTTCCGTCCAGATAGCCTGAAAGAACTAGCTAACTAATGGTCGACATAGCCTATTACTCAATTACCGGCCAAACACGGCGCTTCGTCAATAAGACCGGTCTAAATGGATATGAAATATCTGACGCCGATCCTTTTCACGAAATGGGTCGGTCTTTTATTCTCATCGTTCCGGCATACGACGATGATATGATGGATCCAGTCGTTGATTTCCTACAATATAAGGACAATGCCACAAATTGTGTGGGTCTAGCCGGTGGTGGGAATCGAAATTTCAATTCTTTGTACAACCACACGGCAAGAGATATTGCCCATGGACTGGAAGTTCCAGTGGTATTCGAATTTGAATTCAATGGTACTAATAAAGACGTAGAAAACTTCAAGAAAGTAGTGAATAACTTTGGGACTAAATAATCTAGATGTAAATAAAGTAAGTTACTTCAAGCTAAATAATGAAATCAATATTCCTGTTGACGGTAAAATTCCGTTGAACAAGGATCAAGAAGCTGTCAAAGCCTTCTTCGCCGAAAATGTCGAGCCAAATACTATGAAGTTCGATTCATTTAAAGAACACATTGACTACTTGATCGACAATGATTATATAGAAAAAGAAGTTATCGCTGAATATCCATTTGAATTCATCGACAAACTTTACAAATCATTACTAAATAAAAATTTCCAATTCAAGTCATTTATGGCTGCATATAAGTTTTTCAATCAATACGTTATCAAAACCAATGATGGCGATATGTATCTAGAAAACTACGAAATGCGAATCCTTTTTAACGCCTTACTTTTCGCACACGGTGATCAAGAACAAGCTACAACTTTAGCTAACGAGATGATCATGCAACGCTATCAACCCGCTACACCTTCTTTCTTAAATGCTGGTAGAAAACGCCGTGGCGAATATGTCTCTTGTTTCTTATTACAAGTAACAGATGACATGAATAGTATCGGTCGTACAATTAATTCTGCACTTCAACTATCACGTATTGGTGGTGGTGTCGGTATTACTCTATCAAATCTTCGTGAATCAGGTTCACCTATTAAGGGAATCGATAATTCATCATCTGGTGTTTTGCCAGTTATGAAGTTGTTAGAGGACAGTTTCAGTTACAGTAATCAACTAGGTCAACGTCAAGGTGCCGGAGCCGTTTACTTAAACGTCTTCCATCCGGATATTATTGACTTTTTATCCGCTAAAAAAGAAAACGCTGATGAAAAAGTTCGTGTTAAGACTCTTTCACTTGGTGTTATAGTACCTGATAAGTACTACGAACTAATTAGAAATGATTCAGATATGTATTTATTCAGCCCTTATTCAGTTGAACGTGTTTACGGTGTTCCATTCTCATACGTTGATATCACAAAAGAGTATGACAAGATGGTTGCTGACGATCGAATTAAAAAATATAAAATAAAAGCTCGTGAACTTGAAGACGAAATTAGTAAATTGCAACAAGAATCTGGTTATCCATATATTCTAAATATCGATACAGTTAACCGTGACAATCCTATTGATGGTAAAGTCATCATGAGTAACTTATGTACAGAGATCCAACAGGTACAAGTTCCTTCAGAATTAAATGATGCTCAAGAATATACAAAACTTGGTACTGATGTTAGTTGTAATCTTGGTTCAACAAATATTTTGAACATGATGGAAAGTCCTGACTTTGGTAAGTCGATTCGTTCAATGCTCCGTGCTTTGACATTTGTCAGTGATGCTTCAAATATCACTGCTGTTCCTTCAGTTGCTCACGGTAATAAAATGAGCCATTCTGTTGGTCTTGGTGCCATGGGACTACACACATACTTAGCTAAACACCATATCGAATATGGTTCTCCAGAATCTATCGAATTTATCGGTGTTTACTTCATGCTTCTTAACTATTGGACATTAGTTGAAAGTAACAATATTGCCAAAGAACGCAAGGAAACCTTTGCTAATTTCGAAAAATCAGCCTATGCTGACGGATCATATTTCGATAAATATTTAAAAGAAAGCTTTGCACCTAAATCAGACTTAGTTAAAGAGCTATTCAAGGGTATCCAAATCCCTGATCAAAATGACTGGGCTAACTTAAAGGCAAACGTTCAACGCGACGGTTTATATAACGCCTATCGTCTAGCGGTTGCTCCAAATGGTTCAATCTCATACGTCAACAATACTAGTGCCAGTTTACAACCAATCACTCGCCTAGTTGAAGAACGTCAAGAGAAGAAGAATGGTAAATTATACTTCCCAGCTCCACTATTAAGTAATGATACAATTGGTTATTACAAGTCAGCTTATGATACTGATATGCGTAAAGTAATTGATATTTATGCTTCTGCACAAAGGTTCGTTGATCAAGGAATGAGTTTGACGCTATTCGTCCGCTCGGTCATCCCTGAAGGAATTTATGAATGGAAGACAGAACCTAAGCAAACGACACGTGATCTAAGTATTCTACGTAACTACGCTTACTATAAGGGAATCAAGTCATTATATTACGTCCGTACATTTACAGAAAACAACGATGAAATCGGAAGCAACGAATGTGAAAGCTGCTCAATTTAGGAGGATTTAACAATGGTTGACACGTATTACAAAGCCATGAACTGGAACAAACTTGAAGATGTGGTCGATAAGGCTACTTGGGAGAAACTAACTTCCCAATTTTGGTTAGATACACGTATTCCACTATCTAACGATATGGACGACTGGAGAACTCTTAGTGATATTGAACAAACTGTCGTTGGACACGTCTTCGGTGGTTTGACATTGCTTGATACATTGCAATCACAAGATGGTATCGAAGCTATGTTAAAGGATACTCGTACTCAAGCTGAAACAGCAGTCTTCAATAATATTCAATTCATGGAATCTGTTCATGCCAAAAGTTACTCCTCAATCTTTAGTACTTTGAATTCTGCCGAAGAAATCGAAGAGATCTTTGACTGGACCGATCACAATGAATTCTTACAAAAGAAAGCCGAAATCATCAATAACATTTACCAAAACGGTTCACCGTTACAAAAGAAAGTAGCCAGTGTCTTCTTAGAAAGTTTCTTATTCTATTCAGGTTTCTACACTCCACTGTATTACCTTGGTAATAACAAATTGGCCAATGTTGCCGAAATCATCAAGTTGATCATTCGTGACGAATCAGTTCACGGAACTTATATCGGATATAAGTTCCAACTCGGGTTCAACGAATTATCCGACGACGAACAAGAAAAAATGCAAGATTGGATGTACAATTTGTTGTATGAACTTTATGACAATGAAGAAAAATACACTAATGAATTGTACAAGGGAACAAATTGGACTGAAGAAGTAATGGTCTTCCTTCGTTATAACGCTAATAAAGCCCTGATGAACTTGGGACAATCTCCATTGTTCCCAGATGGTAATGCTGAAGACGTTAATCCAATTGTTATGAACGGTATTTCAACTGGAACAACTAATCATGACTTCTTCTCACAAGTTGGTAATGGTTACTTGATGGGACAAGTTGAAGCTATGAAAGATTCTGATTATGATATTGGTTTGAATAAGGATTCTGCTACACCTGATAATGGTGGCGAATTATTTAACAAAATCAAAAAATTGAAGTAAGCAAATAAGGTATCGCCGCTTGGCGATACCTTATTTTTTTATACCTAACAATCGATTCATCAACTGAAAATGATGCATTAATGATAACTTCTTTACATTGCCTAAGCCTGGAAATTTAGTCTGATTATAATAATTTAACAATTCGTGCAAAGCGGGAGTGTCGTTTAATCCCTTCAAATGAGCTGGTGCCCACTCTACTAATTTACTCAACGATTCAAAGAACTTATTCTTTTGGCCACCCATAGTTTCGTTACTATCTGAAACGAAATGATGAATTCTCAAACTACCATCAGCCGTCACATAAATAATATGTATAGCAATTGCTCGTGATGGCATTCCTTTATCAAAGTAGTGACTACCAACCATCGAATAATCCCCAAAGCCATGATAATTATCAACTTGTTGCCACCAACTAGCTGGTTGAAAATATTCATCATCAAGTAACGCATAGTCAGCAACGTGATCAACAAATGCTAACGGATCTGTCAGAGAAATTGCCTTATCACCTACAATTTGATGTAAACGTGCTTCTTCTGGAATAAAAACATCGTTGATTTTTTTAAGCAATCTTGTATTTTTATATGCTTTCAGTAAAGAATAGTTCTTAGCAATCAGAAAGCTAGTTTGATTGCTTTTTGTTTTCAGAAAATCACTACTAAAATCTGGAGCTAAAATGGCACCTGGATGAAAAAATGAAGCTTCTGATAAGTCTGGTAGTGGATGTAACTTAGCATCCCCATTCAATCCATAAAGACTAACTTGTGGGTTAGCAATTAAACTAAATGGCTGTTGATGTTCACAAAAGGTATTTACTGTTTGCTGTAACTCCTTGGAATCTCTAACTGGTTCAATAATGGGAACGATCTTTGAACCCAATTGCTCATGCTCACACAACTCTCTTAAGGCCAACAGGTCGTACATTCGCCCCCGCAAATAAGGATAATAGATCATATTCTATCCTCCAAATTAGGCTGCTGTATACTTTGTAATTTTAGTTTTAACCCTTGATACTCCGCATTTCTAGCATCCAATTCCTCTTGGAGAGCTGTAACAGCATCGCTTTGAACATCCTCCACAAATCGATCATATACATTGTGATTTGGTTTGTAGACATCGTAACCCTTTTTAGCTCGTTTTTTCATTTCTTTAAATAATTGATCATCAGAATACAATTGTAGCCCTTTTTCTACCCGTTTAGCCTTATCGACCTCGCGAAATAACGACGCTACAAAATGTGCAGTTAATGGTTTTTCATCAACTTGCAACTCTTGATATTGGGCTTTTTTAGCAATCGTCAAAAAACCTGGTGTACGTAATGTTTGGGGAGCCAAATCAACTGCCTTCTTATCAAAAGCTCGATAGATCATAACACCAATATGAGAAGGTATTTCTTCAGCTACCTCTTCATACAATTTTTGTGGTAAAACAAAATAATTGTAATTTCCAATGAACGATAACTTGGCCTTGGAGTGAAAATCCGACTTAGTAACTTTTAATTCATAACAACGCCATTCAATCTCACCATTAGGTAATTGCTGGTAACTTAAAGTATCAACGATTCCCTTCTTATCAGGCATTGATACTTCCTCTACTACATACGCTCCCTGCTCATAACAATATTGATAGAGCGTGCTTTCTAAATTACGAGTCAGTTTTGTTTTCATTGTTATCCTCCGTTTGACTCCAAAAATTATCGATGGTTGCACCTAATTGATCGACACTTCGAATTTTTTGATAATACTGCCAATGTGGTGGGAACAAGTCAGTATATCGTCGACTAGCGAAGCGTTGATCTAATAATAGAATTATCCCTGTGTCATGACTACTACGAATCAAACGTCCAGCTGCTTGCAAGACGTTATTCATACCTGGCAATTGATATGCATAAGCAAACCCCTTGCCATTCTCTTGATCATAGTAATCACGAATCAAATTATTCTCCGGACTTAATCCAGGCAAACCAACACTCACAATAGCAACTCCAATTAATCGATCACCTCGTAAATCAATTCCTTCGGAAAAAATTCCTCCTAGAACACAAAAACCAACTAAGGTTTCTTCCGGGTTCTTTTTAAATTGATTCAAAAAGTTTTGGCGTTCCTCATTATTCATAGCTGTATCTTGAGTCGTAGTTTTAATACCTGGATGTACAGCCTCAAAGGCTTCTTTGATTTGACGTAAATAACCATATGATGGGAAGAAAAACAAGTAATTACCTTTTTTTGCGGCTATCAACGTATATAAGCTAGCAACTATCGCTGACTCACTATTCTCACGTTCACGATAAGTTGTTCGAATATATTGTGTAACCAATATTGCTTGATGTTTTGGTGGAAAAGGTGATGGAAGCTGATAAGCCAAACTATTACCTTCACCACCCAAGACATTTTGATAGTAAGACATCGGTGATAACGTGGCTGAGAACAAGACTGCCCCTGATCCCATATTCAACGACTTATCCAAAAATTCACTTGGATCTAAGCACAGCTGCTTAACTACTACATGCTTGTCTTCAACTACAATTCTCGTCTGATAACTGTCATCATAAAGATTGCCTATTTTAACAAAAGTCAGGCAATCAAAAAAGAAATCTTGTACTGAAGTAAAAAAATCAGATGGTTTTTGTTGCGCCATCCAGTCGGTCATAAAATCTGTGAACTTTCGTAGTACACGTAACAGTGATTCCGGAGGATCCGGCGTCATCTTCTCTGTAAGTTGTTCTTCTTTTAACTCATCTGATAATTTTTTGAATCCTCGACGAACTTTTTTTAATTCTTTTTGCAAATCCTCACTAGCCTGTGTTTTAAATACTTTAGTTTTTTTTAATAACGGCGTTATAGAAGCATCAGATATTTCAGCTGAATACATATCTCGTGAGCGACTGACTAAGTTATGAACTTCATCAATCAAGAAGAAGTTCTCCAAATTTCGTTCGGTAAAAAATCTCTGTAAATAAACTAAAGGGTCAAATAAATAATTGTAATCACAAATAATCACATCGCAAAATAAAGATGTGTCTAATGAAAATTCAAATGGATCAATTGTATGTTTATGAGCATAATCTTCAATTACAGTCCGTGTTATTAAATTTTCGTGCGTCAATAGATCCTTTAATGCCGGTTTCAAGCGATCATAGTAGCCTACCATATAAGGATTATCTTCCGGCGGAACGTTTTGTTCCTCGGGAAAACGTATCTTATCTTTCGCAGTTAAAGTGACGCTCTTAATCTTAAGTCCATCTCCCGCCATCATTTCCAACGCTTCTTCAGCCACGTGACGAGTGCTTTGTTTAGCGGTTAAATAAAACAGTCGTTCTATTTTATCTTCACCCATGGCTTTGATAGCAGGAAATAGTGTTGAAATAGTCTTACCTGTTCCGGTAGGTGCTTCAACAAATAATCGTTTTTGTAAACTAATAGTTTTATAGACAGCTCCAGCCATCTCATGTTGACCAGTCCTAAATTCTGGAAATGGAAATGGCAGATCCTTGATAGAATCATTACGATCACGTCGCATATCGGCTCTTAAAGTTAGCCAATACTCGTACTCTTTGATTAAATCATTAAAAAACTTCGTTAATTCGGATCGTTTAAAAGTCTTTTTAGTACGCGTTACTTTTTCTTTAGTAACTTGAAAATAGGTCAATTCCAAAGTAACTTCATCAAAATCAGGATTGTCCTCTAATAATAAATATCCATAAACCTTCACTTGTCCCCAATACAAGTCATATGTGTTTTCCGAAATGTCTTCAAATGCTTGATCAGAAGTTTTTATTTCTTCAATCAGTAATGTATTATCAGTCGTTTCGACTCCATCAGCTCTTCCAGAAATAACATAATCTTGGTCATTCATCGTAACAACTTTTTTCAGATAAACTTCACTTTCATAGTCACTTGAGCGACCACTCTGAAGTTTTCTATGAATTCGTGCTCCAGCTAGAGCCGTATTTTGACTATCTTTGCTTTCGACTAAATCACCTTTTCGCAAGACAAATTCCACTAATTGTCTAATACCAACACGAGTCGCCATAACGAACTCCCTTCTGAACAAAATACAAATCAATTAACATTATAAAACAGACGTTCGCTCTTGTCTGTTTTATGGCGACGAATTTACAATTGAAGTGCAACATCAGTTTTAGAATATAAAAGAAGACTCATAGCCTGAGACCTTGTAAAATGG
>NZ_RHNU01000005.1 GCF_003946015.1 Companilactobacillus insicii | reverse complement strand
GAACAGTGATGTTCTTTTTGTGTTAAAAGGGAATAAAAAAACTGGTATTGATTATTCATCAATACCAGAAAGTATAGAACCTAATTTTTAAGCTTTGGGGTTACACCCCAAAGCTTATTTTTTTTGCTAAAAGTCAGTAAATAGTGAAAAAATCACAATTAATATTTTTCTTAGATTATTTGTTTTGGATAGCTTTTAGAACACCAAATAATGCTTTATTTTAAAAAACTGATTTTTTAATTAATTTTGTTACATATTTTGCGTCAAAGCTAAAAACAGAATGGTATATTTATTCCTTTAATATATATTTGTTAATACCATGACCTAAGGGACATAGTTGCTAAAAATGCGTATATTTTTATTTTTAATATAGCTGAAATGCTGTTAAAACAACGATTATAAAAATATTCCTGAGAAAAAACTTTTTAGGAATATTTTTTTAGATTTTAAAAATTAATCTCAAAAATACGTTTTTTATTCCTAAAATAGTGTCATTAAAAAATTATTTTTTTATTTACAAATCCGGACTTAAGAGCATTTTATTACTTTATTTATTAGTTATAAAATTTATGAATGCCCTTTTAAAGGCATTTTCATCATTAATTTACCTTTATTTATACTCAATAATTTAAAAGTAATATCGTGCCAAATAAGTTTGATTGTGCAAAAATGCACAAATGCTAATTTAGCTGTTGACCCCTACCATAAGGGTAGGTCATATATTTAAATCGTTAAGTTATGTAAGCGTTTTTAAACGCACAAACTAGGAGGAACGATTATGAAATTCGATGCATTAGGTATGGTAGAAACAAAAGGCTTGGTAGGATCAATTGAAGCGGCGGATGCCATGGTAAAGGCTGCGAATGTTTCATTGATAGGAAAAGAACTTGTTGGTGGCGGAATCGTTACTGTAATGGTAAGAGGCGATGTTGGAGCCGTTAAAGCAGCCACAGATGCAGGAGCAGCAGCAGCAGAACGAGTTGGAGAAGTATTATCAGTTCATGTAATCCCTCGTCCACACGGTGAAGTAGAATCAATTCTTCCAAATGCACCTGTAAACGTTACTGAATAAGGAGGACTCCTATGAATAGTGAAAAGAGCTTTATGAACACTTCCGTAGTTTCTGCGGATACAAAAATGAAAGCTGTTGGTAAAAAATTCCAGGCAACTGGAATTTCCAACGGCTTAGTTTCTGGGTTGACATATGGTATTTATTCAACTCTAGTAGTTGTGGCAAGTGGATATAATCCACTAGTAAGTGCCGCAGGAATCCTGGCAGCACCATTCGTTGCATCAGGATTAAATGATTTATTTGCCGGAATTTGGTTATTGTTCTATAACGCAAAACAAGGTCGTTTGAGAGAACTTGGTCGTACATTGAAAACTAAACCAGGAATGATGTTAGTTATTGGATTCCTATTAGGTGGCCCCATTGCTAATGGTGCTTATCTTGTTGGATTAGCATTAGCGGGTGCCTACGCAATTCCAATTTCAGCAACGTGCAGTTTGTTCGGAGCATTGTTTGCTTGGATCTTCTTGAAGCAACGTCCTACAAAACGTGTTGTTTTAGGAATGGTAATGTGTGTTGCCGGAGCAATTATTATTAACTTTGTTAAACCACAGGGTGCTCCAAACTTTACTTTAGGAATTATTTGCGCATTGATCGCCGCAGTTGCATGGGGACTTGAAGGAGTATTCTCGAGTTTCGGTGGCGCAATGATTGATACTGACGTAGCAGTTAACCTACGTGAATTAATCTCAGGATTATTTGCATTACTAATTGTTGTTCCACTTATTGGTGGCGGAATCAAATTACTCGGTGGAACTATTCAAGCTCCATCACCAGTGCTTTGGTTAGCAATCGCTGGATTGAGTGCAGCCATTTCATTCGTTACTTGGTACAAAGCTAATTCAATGGTTGGATGTGCAATCGGTATGTCACTTAATGTTACATATGCATTCTGGGGTGTTTTATTCTCAGTCTTGTTCTTAGGACAAGCATTATCAGCAACTATCGTTATTGGATCAATTGTCATCGTCCTTGGAGCCATCGTAGTTACAATGAATCCTTTAGATTTATTTAGAAAAGGGGATGCATAGAATGTTATTACCTAGCAGAACAGCAGTATTAAATTATATGTTCGATAAAGACGAAGTCGATGTTAAGTCAGTTATGGCAGCCTTAAAAGACGATTATGGAAATGAAAAGCAATTTAACGAAAAAATGTATCTTGACCATTTGATGGCACTCGAAGCTAATGGAATGGTAGAGATGTCAAGTTATGAGTTAGATGATAATGATGAATTAATTATGAGATACAAGATTACTGATGACGGTAAAAGTACCGTTGAAAAATACATTGATAAACGTTATCGGGTTGCGTAAGGAGGCAGAGGTGTGAGATATAGAGGCGAAGAAGCAGTCGGCTTCATTGAAACTATTGGTTTAGTTCCAGCTTTGAAAGCAGCGGATGTAATGTTAAAAGCTGCAGATGTAGAGTTAATCTCTTATGAAAACATCGGTTCCACATTAGTAACAGTAATGATCAAAGGTGATGTTGCTGCAGTAGAGGCTTCTGTTGAAGCCGGAGCAGTTGCCGCTGATGCGATTGGCAAATTAACCGCCAAGAACGTCATTCCAAGACCAATCCCAGCAGTTGGAGATATCGTATCAGTTCACGATATCGATCATCAGTAAAGTACGAGGAGAGAGAATATGAAGACATACCAAGCAATCGGTGCTATTGAAACATTCGGCCTCGTCTTTGTAGTTCAAGCAGCTGATGCAATGTGCAAAGCCGCAGATGTCGATGTAGTCGGTTATGAAAATACGGCTTCAGGTTATATCTCGGTAATCGTCCAAGGCGATGTGGCCGCATGTAAATCAGCCGTTGAGGCAGGGGTTAAAGCAGTCGAGAATATGGGAGCAGAAGTTTATAGCTCAGTTGTTATTGCAAGCCCTCATCAAGATTTAAATAAGATTATCGACCGTTACTCATTAGACATCCTATTGGATGAAAAATAAAAGGAGTTGGGCAGTATGCAGTTTGTGGATAAAGATCTTAAGTCAGTCCAGGAAGCAAGGATATTAGTCGAATCTGCGCGCGATGCCCATGTTCTTTTGAAAGAATACAGCCAACAAGATCTTGACCGAGTAATTGATAAATTAATGTCAGGTATACTCATTGAAATTCCTGAATTAGTAGATTTGGAAATTGCAGAGACAAAATCTGGTATTAAGAAAGACAAATTAAAACTATTTGAAGAATTTCTTCCTATTCTAGAAGATAAGCTTAAAAATCAAAAAATTATCGGAAGCTTAAAGGAAAATTCCAAGAATCAAATTGAAACGATTGGTGTTTCGTTGGGAGTCGTTGCAGTACTACTTCCAACTGAAAATATTATTTTGAACAGTTTATATGCAACATTGATTGCTATTAAATCAGGTAACACGGTTATCTTGGTACCACAACCAAGAACTGAAAAAGTTGTTGCAAGATTTTACAGTAAAGTGGCTCACATTTGCCAAGAAGCCGGTCTCCCACAAGGAGCCATCGGTTATATGGAAAACACAGCTGATGAAGGTGTTACACAAATACTTGCTCACCCAGATACTTCAATCGTAATTGATATCGGTATTCCAAAATATTTTGACAACAATCATGTAGTCAACAAACCGATGATATACGGTGGTACAGGATCAACACCAGTCTTCATTGATCACACCGCAGATATTGCTCAAGCAGCAAAATCAATTGTAGAGAGTCGATCATTTGATAACGGACTTTTACCAGCAGCTGAACAATTTGTCCTTGCGGAAGGCGTTGTTTCCAATGACGTTAAGTCACACATGAAGGAGTCTGGAGCTCACTTCTTGTCAGATGACGAGGAAGAAAAATTACTAGGCAGCTTATTCTTAGATGAAGATCATGTAAACCCATTGTTCGTAGGACAAAGTGCCACATGGTTAGCTAAACAATCAGGATTCAGCGTACCTGAAGATACAAAGGTTCTCGTATCAGAGAAACCATACATCTTCGATGAGAATCCATTTACCAATGAATTAAAGTGTCCAATCTTAACATTCTATGTAGAACCTGATTGGATGCATGCATGTGAAAAATGTATCAGATTATTGAAGATAAAGAGAAATGGTCATACCTTAGCGATTTATTCAAAGGATGAAAAAGTTATCAAAGAATTTGCTTTGAAGAAGCCAGTTGGCAGAATGATTGTCAATGGACCAGCAAGTTTCTCAAGTATCGGATTAAATTCAACATTACCAGTTTCATTGATTCTAGGCGGTTTGACTACTGGACGCGGATTTGTTTCTAAGAACGTCGTAGCTGAGGACCTAACTTATCAAAGAGACATCGGATATACGAAACCAAATATTAGTAATAACGTACAAGTTCAAGAAGTAACTCAGGAAAGAGATATTTCAGCGGACAAAGAATTATTAGCAAAAGTATTGAAAAAGATTATGGATCAATAAATTTGAAAAGTGAGGGAGTCAGATGGACGTTAAAGAATTTTCAACTAAACTCGCCGCAGCAACACAAGATTTAAGCCAAGAAGAAAGAAGTGCTTTGATGAAGATGTTCTCATCTGTATCAGATCACATCGAATCTTCAGACGGAGCTATCGTAGCAGGACAAGATCATGTAGATGATCAAACTGGTTCAGAAGTTCCAAACGGAATTACACCTAGATTGAAAGCATTGAAGGAAAACTATTTGGATCAAGTACCTTCAATCACAACATATCGTGCACGTGCCATTACTAAGATTGCTAAAGAAAATCCTGGTATGCCAAAAATTGAATTACGTGCTAAATGTTTCCGCTACTGTTGTGAAACAGCACCTCTAGTAATTCAAGATAATGAATTAATCGTTGGTGCACCAAACGGAGCACCTCGTGCCGGAGCATTCTCACCAGATATCGCTTGGCGTTGGATGGAAGACGAAATCGATACAATTGGTACTCGTCCACAAGATCCTTTCTATATCTCAGATGAAGATAAGAAGATCATGCGTGAAGAACTCTTCCCATATTGGAAAGGCAAGTCAGTCGATGAATATTGTGAAGACCAATACCGTGAAGCCGGTGTTTGGGAATTATCAGGTGAATCATTCGTATCAGATTGTTCATATCACCAATTAAATGGTGGTGGAGATTCAAACCCAGGATACGACGTAATCTTGATGAAGAAGGGTATGCTCGATATTCAAAACGAGGCCAAGGAACATCTTGAAAAATTGGATTATGAAAATCCAGATGATATCGAAAAGATCTACTTCTACAAGTCAGTTATTGATACTACAGAAGGTGTTATGATCTACTCTCGCCGTATGTCAGAATACGCTGCAGAAAAAGCTGCTAAAGAAACAGATCCAAAACGTAAAGCTGAACTTCAAAAGATTTCAGAAGTTACTGCTAAAGTTCCTGCACACAAACCTGAAACATTCTACGAAGCAATCCAAGCAGTTTGGACAGTTGAATCATTGCTAGTTGTTGAAGAGAACCAAACAGGTATGTCAATCGGACGTGTTGACCAATACATGTACCCATTCTTCAAGGCAGATCTAGAATCCGGACGTATGAACAATCGTGAAGCCTTTGAACTTGCTGGTTGTATGTTGATCAAGATGTCAGAAATGATGTGGATCACAAGTGAAGGTGGTTCTAAGTTCTTCGCTGGTTACCAACCATTCGTTAACATGTGTGTCGGTGGTATTACAAGACAAGGTCAAGATGCTACTAACAACTTAACATATCTATTAATGGATGCTGTAAGACACGTTAAGGTTTACCAACCATCATTAGCATGTCGTATCCATGCTCATTCACCAAGAAAATATCTTAAGAAGATCGTAGATGTTGTTCGTGCCGGAATGGGATTCCCAGCATGTCACTTCGATGATACACATATCAAGATCATGTTAGCCAAAGGGGTATCAATTGAAGATGCTCGTGACTACTGCTTGATGGGCTGTGTTGAACCTCAAAAATCAGGTCGTCTATATCAATGGACATCAACAGCTTATACACAATGGCCAATCTGTATTGAATTAACTCTTAATCATGGTGTTCCACTATGGTACGGAAAGAAAGTTACACCTGACTTGGGTGACTTATCACAATACAAGACATTCGATCAATTCGATCACGCCGTTAAAGAACAAATTAAGTACATCACAAAATGGACAGACGTAGCTACAGTTATTTCACAACGTGTTCATCGTGACTTAGCTCCAAAACCATTGATGTCAATCATGTACGAAGGTTGTATGGAACATGGTAAAGATGTTTCATCCGGAGGAGCAATGTATAACTTCGGACCTGGTGTTGTTTGGTCAGGACTTGCTACATACACAGATTCAATGGCAGCTATTAAGAAATTAGTCTTTGATGACAAGAAATATACATTGGATCAATTGAACGAAGCTTTGAATGCTGACTTCGAAGGATACGATCAAGTACGTACAGATTGCTTGAACGCTCCTAAATATGGTAACGATGATGATTACGCTGACCTTATTGCAGCTAACCTAATTAACTTTACTGAAATGGAACACAGACAATATCACACATTGTACTCAATCTTGAGTCACGGAACATTGTCAATCTCAAACAACACACCATTTGGTCAAATGACAGGTGCATCAGCCAACGGTCGTAAAGCTTGGGTTCCATTATCAGATGGTATCAGTCCAACACAAGGTGCAGATTACAAAGGCCCTACAGCAATTGTTAAATCAGTATCTAAGATGGCAAATGACAGTATGAACATTGGTATGGTTCATAACTACAAGATCATGGCTGGATTATTGGACACACCAGAAGGTGAAGAAAGTTTGATCACATTACTTAGAACAGCAAATTCTCTAGGTTGTGGACAAATGCAATTCAACTACTTGGATAACAAGACATTAATTGATGCTCAAAAGCATCCAGAACAATATCGTGGATTGATCGTCCGTGTTGCTGGATACAGTGCCTTCTTCGTTGAATTATGTAAAGACGTTCAAGATGAAATTATTAGTCGTACAATGCTTACGCAATTGTAGATTTTAGAGCTGGAGATGGGAAAGTATGGTTGATACACAAGAAAAAGAACGGATAGAAAGAAAGGCCTTTGTTTTCAATGTACAAAAATATAGTCTGTATGACGGCCCGGGAATCCGAACCATCATCTTTCTCAAGGGTTGTCCACTACGTTGTAGATGGTGTGCTAATCCAGAAGGCCTTAATCGTAAATTCGAAGTAATGTACAAAGAGAGTATTTGTAGTCAATGTATGGCCTGTGTTGAGGCTTGTCCTAAGGGAATTCATTACATTGATGAAAATGGTAATCACCAAGTACGTCGTGACATTTCATGTGACGGTTGCCGTAAATGTGAAGAGGTTTGTCCTATGAGTGCCCTTCATATTACAGGGGAAATCAAGACAGTATCAGAATTGATGAAGATAGTTCACGAAGATGATGCATTCTACGAAACTTCTGGCGGTGGCGTTACATTGAGTGGTGGCGAGTGTACATCTCAACCCGATGCAGCTTTAGCAATTCTAAAGGCTTGCAAGGAAGATGGACTTAACACAGCCATTGAAACATGTGGACACAGTCGCATGGATCGTTTGATGGAAATGGCAGATTACATTGACTTATTCTTATTCGATATGAAACACATGGATCCAGTTAGACATAACGAATTAACTGGTATTAGTAACGAAAAGATCCTCGCTAACTTGAAAGAATTATTCAAGAGAGGATACAACGTTAAAATCAGAATGCCTATGTTGAAACAAGTTAATGACAGTCATGAAGAAATCCAACAAATAGTTGATTTCTTGATGCCATACAAAGACTTGCCAAACTTCCACGGTATCGATTTACTTCCATACCACAAACTAGGAGTTGCTAAATATGGACAACTAGGTATCGATTATCCAGTTAAAGAAGATCCAAGCCTGTCAGATGCAGATTTGACAAGAATTGAAGGATGGATCAAAGAATATGACTTCCCAGTAAGAGTTGTTCGTCACTAGAGAGGGCGTTGAAAGTCGGGAACGTCTGAGCATTACCTAGAATAACGTGATTATCAACAGAGTTGATAAACTCGTTATTCGTAGTAAGCGGAGGATGTTGGATTTCAAAAGCCCGTTTAAGAACGAAAGTTTCAAAGGAAAGGAGGGGTTCCCATGGTAGTGGATAGCAAGGAAGAAACCACTCAACGAATGATTGAAGAATCAATTCCAGGTAAGACAGTTACCTTGGCGCATGTGATTGCTTCACCGATTCAAGATGTCTATCAAGCTTTAGGCATTGAAGAAGAAGGAGCCATTGGAATCCTCAACGTATCTCCCTTTGAAACAGCGATGATTGCGGCCGATACAGCTGCTAAGGCGGCTGATGTCACAGTCGGGTTCTTAGATCGTTTCACAGGTTCAGTAGTTATCTCAGGAGATGTACAGAGCGTTGAAGTCAGTTTGACCGAGGTTCTGCGAGTATTTAGAGATGTACTTGGCTTTGAGGTTGTTGGAGTAACGAAGACATGAGGCTGAGAGTGATGCTCGTTGGGCCGAGGTTGAGCGGTAAAGCGACAATTGCTACATACCTTGAGCAATCGGAAGTGCCACTTAGAAAAGTTGACAATATCGTTTATCGCAAAGAGACAGTTACTGTACCTGATAATTATTTAGAATGTCCCTGGATGTATAACCACATTATAGCGTTACAACAAACAGCAAAGTGTGGATTGTTTATCCAACCAATGAAAGCACTGAAGAGTACTTATCCACCTAACTTCGCAAAGGTTTTCCGAGTCCCCATATTCGGAGTAATAACTTATCGCGAGTCATACACAGAAGATGATTACTCATATGCAAAGCAATTACTGTTGGATACAGGGATCAACAAAATAAATGCCGTTATAAATCTTGATAAACCAGAAGAATTTGAACAATTGAACGAATTATTAAATTAGAGAGGAGGCGAAAAAATGGGAAGTTTCAAAATGCCTACAAAGATATATTCGGGACATGGCGCAGTTGATAAGATTCGTGACTTCGGTATCAACCGAGCACTCGTTATCTGTGACCCATTCATGGAAAAGTCCCACAAAGTTGACAATATCACCAAAGTATTTGATGAGTTGAAAACACCATATGCAGTATTTTCAGAAGTTGTACCTGATCCAAGTATTGATGTTGTTTCAAAAGGAATCGCAAAAGCAATTGAAATCGAGCCTGATGCAATCATTGCTTTAGGAGGCGGCTCCGCATTGGATACAGCTAAATCAGTTAGACACATTTATCTCGGTGTTAAGAAAGATAAAAAAATCCAATTGATCTGTGTTCCAACTACTAGTGGTACTGGTAGTGAAGTTACATCTTTCGCTGTAATCTCTGATCCTGCAAATAACGGAAAATTTGCATTGGTCGATGAATCAATGGTTCCCGATATTGCAATCTTAGATTCAGAATTTACATTAAGTGTACCTGCTGGTGTAACTGCTGACACAGGGATGGACGTATTGACTCACACACTTGAAGTATACGTCTCAACTGATGCCACAGACTTTACAGATGCTCTTGCTGAAAAAGCAATGCGCATTATCTGGGAAGATCTAGTAGATGTCTACAAAGATGGAAGTAATGCTGAATTAAGAGAGAGAATTCATAACGCATCTTGTTTGGCAGGAATGGCGTTTAGTGAAGCATCACTTGGTATTAGTCACAGTTTGGCCCATGCCTTAGGTGGTAGATTCCATATCGCTCACGGTAGATGTAACGCCATGCTATTACCATATGTCATTGCTTATAACGCTGGACTGGATTTGCCAACAGATAGCGAACCAGCATTACCTAAGTATCAACAAGCAGCTAAGATGTTGGGGGTTCAATCAGGAACAGCTAAAACTAGTGTCACCTTATTGATTTCCAGAATTCAAAGAATGTCAAAACAAATGAACATTCCAAAGAACATTGAAGAATGTGGAATTGACGAAGCGGAATTTATGGAAGCAATTCCAGACATGGCTGCTGCAGCTATGAAAGACAAATGTACACTTACAAATCCAAGGCAACCTAAGAAAGAAGATCTTGAAGGGTTGTACAAGAGAATTTGCAGAGGTGGATTCTAATGCATTTCATAACAGAGCAAGACATTCAATTTGAAAACAGAAAAACACCATTATCCAAATTCTTTCTTGCCTCTGACGATCGATTAACACCTGGAGCTCGACAATATTTGATAGATCATCAAATAAAAGTAGTTGATTCTAACTCCAAAGTTGATTCAGTAGCGACCACAGTTGAGGACGTTGCTAAAAAGACTGAGGAATTGAATTACAACTTCCAATTGTTGGAATTAGAACTTCAAGATGCAGCTTTAAAGGCTAATGAAGTCGATCTAGCAGCCAGTCAGCGCATCTTTTCACTGTCTGAGATGCCTGTGAAAATTCAACAAGACCAAGTAGTTGATTCATTAGAAGAAATTGTTCCAAGTAAGGAAGAACAATCTCAATTAAACAAGCAAAACCTCCTTACGCCACAAGGGAAGATCTTGATCAAACTAAAACGCAGCCAAGTAGTTGCCGAAAGTTTGAAAGGAAAGACCACAGATTCCCAACGTGATTCATTGGACAGCTTGATTCAATGTATCGACAACGAAATCCATTTATTGATAGGAGAAGGCCATGATGGTAGCGAATGATATGCAAAAATGCGATGAGCTGGTAAGCCAATTCGAACAAGTAATCAAGAAGCCAATTAAAAGTGAGACTAAGACTTATTACACCGGAGTAGATTTGGGAACAGCCTGTATTGTATTGGTAGTAATGGATGAAAATTATCAACCCGTCGCTGGAGCATATCGTTACGCGGATGTTGTCAGAGATGGAATGGTAGTCGATTACATCGGTGCTATTACGATAGTTAGAGAATTAAAAGAAAAACTGGAAGAGCAACTTTCTACAGAGTTGATTTACGCAGCATCAGCAATTCCTCCAGGGACAGATACCTTGGACGGAGGAGCAATAAAAAATGTTGTACAAAGTGCCGGATTTGAGCTTACAAATATTTTGGATGAGCCGACAGCAGCAAATCTAGTATTGAATATCAAAAACGGTGCGGTTGTTGATATTGGTGGTGGAACCACTGGTATCTCAATCATTAAAGATGGAAGAGTTGTTAAGGTAGCTGATGAAGCTACTGGAGGAACACATTTGACCTTGGTAACAGCTGGGTCATACAAACTTCCATTTGATCAAGCAGAATTATTTAAACGCGACCCTAAGAATCAACCGGAATTAATTACAGTTTTAAAACCCGTAATTGAAAAGATTGCTTCAATTATTACAGAACAAGTCGACGGATACGATGTTGACGGATTATACCTAGTAGGTGGAACGGCTTGTCTTGGTGGACTTGAGAAGATCATCGAAGCTAGAACTAAGATACCTACATTTAAACCTGTTAATCCAATGTTTGTTACACCATTGGGAATCGCATTAAGTTGTACGGATCAATTAATGTAAAGGAATAGGAGGAAACACTATGGACTTAAGAATTATCAAATCACCTGGTGAAGGAACACTTGCCATTTTAAAACGTCGTAAAGGTTCAGGACCTAGGGAAGCAATTCCTACTCCTGATGCAGTGGGTCTGGTACAAGGTAAGCTGATTGAAATGGTTTGTGCAGCAGACTTGGCAGAAAAAGCAGTAGGTGTAACTGTTGAAGATATTCGTGGGTCATGTCCACAAAATATGATTATGCTAGCAATCTTCGGTGATACCGCATCAGTAATGTCAGCGATGGAGACTATTCAAAAGGGAAGTAAGGCTCAAGAAGAATGGTAACAGCCAAACTAATCGATAATATTTGGGCAACTAGAAAGTCAGACAGACTGAATGGATTGAAGCTCATGCTTGCAGAATTAATAGGTGGTTCTCGTGATGGGGAACGATTGGTAGTCTGTGACGTGATTGGAGCAGGAATCGGTGATCGAGTAATCATCACTACTGGATCTTCTGCAAGAAGAATGCTGGAAGATGATGCGATTCCAGTTGATGCGGCTGTTGTCGGAATTATTGATGAAAATTGCGAATCTGTATAGGAGAGGGCTAGGCTATGAAAAAATTGATATGTGCTGACGATGTAACGAAGGCACACGAACAAGGCACTCAGACGATTTGTATTGACAGTAAAAACACAATTATTACTCCTTCAGCAAGAGACATGGCAGATACCTTAGATCTTAAGTTTGAAGAAGCAGCAACACAAGAAGTGAATCCTCTGAATGTTGCCTTACCAAATGATTTGACTAAAGAGACGCTCGTGGAAATGCTAAGAGCAATCTTAGCTGGAGATACACCTAGTGATAAACCTTATGTTTACAAAAAGCATAGCAATGGATTAAAGACCGTCGATGGTTCAAGCGTCAAAATGGATGTGTTCGATACAGGAAATCCAGATGCAAACGTTCATTTTCAGGAAATTATTAGTAAAGAAGAATCACATATAAGTGCAGGATTCCTGGAAATCGATCATTCACATTTTGACTGGGAACTAACTTATGAAGAAATCGATTATGTAATTGATGGAACATTAACAGTAGCAATTGACGGAACTACTTATACTGCTCATGCGGGAGATGTTGTTTTTGTACCTAAGAACAGCAAAGTAACATGGGGTTCACCAGATAAAGCAAAGATTTTTTATGCAACGTATCCAGCCAACTGGGCCGATTTGGTCTAAAGGAGTAAGCGATGAAAGCATTAGGATTAGTAGAAACCCATGGTTTGATTGCTTCAATCGAGGCTCTCGATGTCATGTTGAAAACAGCAGAAGTACAGCTACACTCTAGAGAATTTGTTAGAGGCGGATTGGTAACAGTAACAGTTGTTGGCGATGTCGGCGCCGTAAAGACAGCTGTAGATGCAGCTGATTCTGCAGTCAGAAATCTCGGTGAAGAATTACTTTGTTCAACTCATGTAATTCCAAGGCCTGATGAAAGTATCGAGGGATTGTTTCCACAAGGACCTGAAACAATCAAATCAGACGAAGATGATGTAGAAGAATTAATGAAAGAAACAGAAAGTCAAATAGACGAGGTCAAATCCAGATCGAACCAAAATGATTCGGACGTAACTGATGAACATGATGAAGTTGATTCAGAAGAGCCATCGGCAGAAGAAGCAAACCCAGCAAAGGATGTTTCGACAAATAATCCAATTAATAATGCTGATTCGGCAGATGTTCCAAAGACTGAAAAGACTTCTGAAGGTTCAATTACTGAAGATGAATTAAAGAACATGAAGGTAGTTGATCTAAGAAACATGGCTAAGAAGCATTCGGATTTTCCGATAGCTAGAAAAGATATCTATCGAGTCAATAAAGAGAAGCTTATTAAGGCATTGTTCGACTACTTTAATAAAGATTGACCTGAGGAAGTAGAGGAGTATCAGTAATGAATAACTTTGACAAGGATTTACGTTCAATTCAAGAAGCACGTGATTTAGCAAGAGCAGGACATAAGGCAGCTGTTGAAATGTCGACTTTCAATGAAACGCAAGTGAATGCAATTCTTGAAAGCATGAAGATAGCAGCAGAAAAATTCTCTGTTAGCTTAGCTAAAGCAGCCGTTGATGAAACAGGTTTTGGTAAGGTAGCTGATAAAGCATACAAAAACCACGCTGCATCAACATTACTATACGAACAAATTAAAGATGAAAAAACAGTAGGTATTATTCATGAGGACAAAGAGAAAGGTCTTCTAGATGTTGCTGAACCAGTTGGATTGGTTCTTGGTATTGTACCTTCAACAAACCCAACTTCAACAGTAATTTTCAAAGCTATGATTGCTTTGAAATCAAGAAACGCTATCGTCTTTGCTCCACATCCTGCAGCCGCTGAATGTACTAAAAAAGCAGCTGATATGATGAATCGTGCAGCTGTTGCTGCCGGAGCACCAGAAGGTGTTATCAGTTGTGTTGGTAATTCGACAATGGGTTCAACAAATGAATTGATGCATGCTAAAGAAGTTAAGTTGATCATCGCCACGGGTGGTCCTGGTATGGTTAAAGCTGCATACAGTTCAGGTAAACCAGCCATTGGTGTTGGTGCTGGTAATTCTCCAGCATATATCGAACGTAGCGCTAATGTTAAAGACGCTGTAGCTAAGATCGTAGCAAGTAAGACATTTGATAACGGAACAATTTGTGCTTCAGAGCAATCAATTATCTGTGAAGAAGCAAATAAGGACGAAGTTATCAGTGAATTGAAAGCTAAGGGTGCATACTTCATGTCACCTGAAGAAACAAAGATGGCAACCAAAGTTCTCTTTAAGAATGGTGGACATGCTATGAACGCAAAATTTGTTGGACGTACTCCACAAGTTATTGCTAACGCAGCAGGATTCACAGTTCCATCAACAGCAACATTGTTGATTGGGGAACAAGGTGGTGTAGGTGAAGGTTATCCACTATCATACGAAAAACTTACAACTGTTCTTGGATTCTACGTTGTTAAGGATTGGGAAGAAGCTTGTCATTTGAGTATCGACCTACTACAAAATGGTATTGGTCATACGATGAGTATTCATACTAATAATCGTGATATGGTATTGAAATTTGCTGCCAAACCAGCATCACGTATCCTTGTTAATACTGGTGGTAGTCAAGGTGGTACAGGTATCAGTACTGGATTACCAATTGCCTTTACCTTGGGCTGTGGTACTTATGGTGGAAGTTCTGTATCAGAGAATGTAAGTCCTAAACATCTATTAAATATCAAGGAAGTTGCATATGGACTTAAAGATGTAACTACATTGTTAGAGGATGATAAGACATTCAATCATCCAGAACTAGTTGATAGTTTTGGCGCAGATGAAGATTGTGAAGGTTCAAGCTGTCAAACAGCTCCGGCATCACAAGCTACAACTGAGACAAAGAAAGACTTCTCAGATGATGATTTGAAACAATTGTCAGATGTAGTTCGTAAAGTATTATCACAAATGAATGCATAAAGAAAGGTGGGTAAACTGTGGAAGATTATGAAGAATTATTAGGTACGCTTCTTGAGAAATTAAGCCCAAGTAGTAGTAATGCAGCTAAAATTACAAATTCCGCATCATCTACGACAACGGCATCTAATGATCAAACTATTCCAGTAGGAATTTCAAATAGACATATTCACCTTTCTCAAGATGCATTAGATAAACTTTTCGGAACAGGTTATCAACTAACTAAGTTGAAGGACTTGTCTCAACCAGGTCAATATGCAAGTAAAGAATGCGTTATGATCTGTGGACCTAAAGGTATGATCAATAAAGTAAGAATCTTAGGTCCGGTTCGTCCCCAAACCCAAGTAGAAATCCTTCAAGGAGATTCATTCAAGCTTGGTGTTAAAGGAGTTCTACGTTTGTCAGGCGACCTAAGTGGAACACCGGGGATCACAATTATTGGACCTAAAGGTTCACTTGAGATTCCAGAAGGTGTGATTGTAGCAAAACGCCACATTCACATGCTTCCAGAAGAAGCAGCTAGATTTGGTGTTACAAACGGTGAATCAGTTGCAATCAAGTTTGATGGTCCAAGAGGCGGTACATTAACAGATGTTATTATTCGTGCTAAAGCGAATTCCGGCTTAGAGGTACATATTGATACTGAAGAAGCCAATGCACTAGGAGTTACACCGGGTACAAAAATTAAAATTATTAAGAGTGAAAATTAGGAGGAATAAAAAATGAAATCAGATGCATTAGGTATGATCGAAACTAAAGGATTAATCGGTTCAATTGAAGCAGCGGATTCAATGGTAAAGGCTGCTAACGTTACACTTGTAGGTAAAGAAAGAGTTGGCGGTGGTATCGTCACAGTTATGGTTCGTGGAGATGTTGGTGCCGTTAAAGCAGCTACAGATGCCGGAGCAGCAGCTGCACAACGTGTTGGAGAATTACTATCAGTTCACGTAATTCCTCGTCCACACGCAGAAGTAGAATCAATTTTGCCACACACAAACGCAGCAGTTACAGAAGACTAATTTAAAAATTCAAATTAAGAAGCTGACCGGATATCATTCGTAGATGGTTCAGCTTCTTTTTTTCTTAACTTAATAATAGATGGATTAAGCAGGTGAAATAATGACAAAGACGATTATCATTGGTTCAAATCACGCTGGTATAGCAGCCGCAAATACTTTATTAGATAATTATCCAGACCAAAAAGTAACTATGATAGATCAAAATAGTAATTTGAGTTACTTAGGTTGTGGAACGGCATTATGGGTTGGACGCCAGATTGATTCATATGAGAAACTTTTTTATACGAAAAAAGAAGATTTTGAAGCTAAGGGAGCCAAGATTTATTTAGAGACTTCAGTTTCGAAAGTTGATTTCTTCACTAAACGAGTTTATTGCAATTCGTTAGATGGCAAATCATTTGTTGAAAAATATGATAAGTTGATTTTGGCAACGGGATCTGTTCCAATAAAACCTAATATTCCCGGTGCTGATTTAGATAATATTCACTTTTTAAAATTATTTCAGGATGGTCAAACAGTCGATAAATTATTAGACAATTTTGATGTACGTAATGTTGCTGTAATTGGTGCTGGCTATATTGGAGTTGAGATTGCTGAAGCAGTTAAGAGACGTAATAAGAACGTCTTGTTATTTGATACGGCAGATCGTTCATTATCAAGTTATTACGACAAAGATTTTACTGATAAGATGGACGACAACCTGACTGAGCATGGTATTGATGTACATTTTAATGAGCGTGCTCAAGAATACAAAGGAAATGGCAAAGTAGAAGCAGTTGTAACTAACAAAGGTGAATATCCAGTTGATTTGGTAATTAATGCTATTGGATTCTTGCCTAATAATTATCTTGGAAAGGATCATTTGGAATTATTCCGCAATGGTGCATATTTTGTTGATGATCATCAACAAACATCTGATCCTTCAGTTTATGCTGTTGGTGACTGTGCAACCATTTATTCAAATGCTCTTGAAAAGACAACTTATATTGCTTTAGCAACGAATGCTGTACGTTCCGGAATTGTTGCTGGTCATAATGTTGGCGGTACTAAATTAGATGCCACTGGCGTTCAAGGTTCAAACGGAATTTCCATTTTTGGATTGAATATGGTTTCAACAGGGATGTCAGTTGCAGCGGCCGAAAAGAATGGTTTCAAAGTTAAATATACTGACTTTGAAGATACCCAAAAGCCAGGATTTATGAAGGAAAATGCGGAAGTCAAAATTCGTATTGTTTACGATGCCGATAATCGTCGTGTGTTAGGAGCACAAATGTGTTCTACTGCAGATATATCTATGGGTATTCACATGTTTTCTTTGGCAATTGAACAAAAGGTAACGATTGATCAACTTAAATTATTGGATATTTTCTTCTTGCCACATTTCAATCAGCCATATAACTACATAACAATGGCCGCCTTAAATGCAGAATAAAGAGCGTGGAAAAACACGTTTAACTTCTGAGTATAACCTAGAATACCCTCGTATTTACGTAAGTAAATGCGGGGGTATTCGTAGTTAAACGGAAGAAGTTGTGTTTTACCGCGCGTTTATGCTGCATGTTTATACCGTAGTCTGCTTTATCGCGATAAAACTTCAATAAATGCATTTTTAATTTGTTCAATTGCAAATTTATTATCCTTAAAATCCACTTCAGGATTAATTGGTTTATTAGGAGTGATATTAAGACTGGCCTTGCTATTGAGTACATTCATGTGCAATCCCTTTAATACTAAGCTCAGTGCCATATCAGCCATGTAACCACCATGTGAACCGAATACTATAGTAGAAACTGGTTTATTTGCCCATTCTTTATACAAATAATCTAAGGCATTCTTAAGTACAGCAGGATATCCCCAATTGTATTGTGGATAGATTATTATAAATCCGTCAAAACTACTAATTAATTTGGACCACTGCTTAGTATGTTCATTTTTATAATTGCCATTAGCCGGCAGATCAGGTTCATCGAGAAATGGTAAGTTTATTTCTTTTAAGTCTATTAATTCAAAGTCTAATTCTGGTGTATTTAGTTGTGATTGCACCCATTTACCTATTTGGAGACTGATGCGTGTTGGCCGATTGCTGCCGATTATTATTCCAACTTTTTTCATTTTCTAATTCCTTTTAAGTTATTATTTGATTACCTGAACAGATATTTTACACCTTCAAAAGTTAAATATCTTTTGAATACAATTATTCAGTAGTCACCATTTTCAATGAAATAATTTATCATAATCAAGAATAATACCTCATAATAATTTTCAAAAAGCTTATGTTAGTGGAATAGAATACTGAATTGATATGAAAATTAATGATATACCATCCTATGCGGAAGCAATCTTATGTAAAAATAAATTATTTCTTAATAAACGGAACAAAAATATGAAAAAAAGAATAATCATATGTCTTTTCAATATATACTAATACGTAAGGATATTTAATTGGAATGTTCATGAACTTTGGAGTATACCGCTTATGTGGGTTACTTTATGGCCTATATTATAGTGTTTTTACTCCATTATTAAATTTTATGAACTAAAAAAAGACGAATATTTATAAATTTGCCCGTTGGCAAATTATGTGCCAATTTATTTTTTTTGTTTAAAATGGTGTTTTTTTTCTGAAAAAATGATATTATGAAAGGGTTCACATGAAGGGTGAGCTCATTAAAGCGTTTTAATTATGAAATAATTCATTTTTATTTTTGTGTTCTGGTTACCATAAGGTAGCTTATGTAAGCGATTTAATACATACAAATATATAAGGAGGATTAAAGATGGTAGGGATTATCATTGCTAGTCACGGTGAATTCGCCAAGGGTATCAAACAATCCGGTTCAATGATTTTCGGTGAACAAGAGAATGTTCAAGCCGTTACATTGATGCCAGATATGGGACCTGATGACTTAAAAGCAAAGCTTGAAGAAGCAATTTCAACTTTTAAAGATCAAGACCAAGTCTTGTTCCTAGTCGATCTTTGGGGTGGTACACCTTTCAACCAAGTCAATGGCTTGTTTGAAGCACATAAGGACAAGTGGGCAATCGTCGCCGGCTTGAACTTACCTATGTTGATTGAAGCATATGCTTCACGTCTATCAATGGAAAGTGCACAAGAAATTGCTGCACATATCATTGAAACAGCAAAGGAAGGGGTTAAGGTTCGCCCAGAAGCTCTTCAACCTAAAGAGGCTAAAGCTGCTGCACCTGTTGACAACTCCGCTAATGCTGGTAAACCTGGATCATTTGATTACGTCTTAGCACGTATTGATTCACGTTTACTTCATGGACAAGTTGCTACTGCTTGGTCAAAATCAGTAACACCTACACGTATTATCGTTGTATCTGATGCTGTTGCTAAGGATGATTTGCGTACGCAATTGATTCAACAAGCTGCACCAGTTGGTGTTAAGGCTCACGTTGTACCAGTTGACCAAATGATCAAATTAGCTAAGGACGACAAGCACTTTGGTGGTCAACGTGCCTTGCTATTATTCGAAACACCTCAAGATGCACTACGTGCTATTGAAGGTGGTGTGCCATTGAAAGAGCTTAACGTTGGATCAATGGCTCACTCAACTGGTAAAGTTCAACCTAATAAGGTTTTGGCTTTTGACCAAGATGATATTGATACATTCAAAAAGCTTGAGGATAAGGGTGTTAAGTTTGATGTTCGTAAAGTCCCAACAGACTCAAAGGACAACATGGATGCAATCTTAAATAAAGCTCAAGAAGAAATTAATAAGAGTAAATAATTTTTAATTATTATGGAGGGTTAATACTTATGCAATTAAATGCTATTCAAATTGTATTAGTCGTTCTAGTATCATTCCTAGCTGGTATGGAAGGTATTCTTGATGAATTCCATTTCCATCAACCTGTTATCGCATGTACATTGATCGGCTTAGTTACAGGTAATTTAGTACCTTGCTTGATCTTAGGTGGTTCACTACAAATGATCGCCTTAGGTTGGGCTAATATCGGTGCCGCTGTTGCTCCTGATGCTGCTTTGGCATCTGTTGCTTCTGCAATTATTTTGGTACTTGGTGGCGAGGGTAAGGCTGGTGTTTCTTCAGCTATCGCTATCGCTGTTCCACTTGCCGTTGCTGGTTTGTTACTAACAATCATCGTTCGTACAATCGTAACTGGTATTGTTCATATCATGGATAAAGCTGCTGAAGAAGGTAGTTTTAGAAAGATTGAAATGTGGCAAATTATTGCTATTTGTTTACAAGGTATTCGTATCGCTATTCCTGCAGCATTGATTCTTGCAATCGGTGCTGGTCCTGTTAGAGCTATGCTACAAGCAATGCCTACATGGCTAACTGATGGTCTTGCCATTGGTGGTGGTATGGTTGTTGCTGTTGGTTATGCAATGGTTATCAACATGATGGCTTCTAAGGAAGTATGGCCATTCTTCGCAATTGGTTTCGTTCTAGCTACAGTTACAGATCTTACACTTATCGCACTTGGTACTATCGGTATTTCACTTGCCTTGATCTACTTAACTCTTTCTAAGAGTGGTGGCTCAAACAATGGCGGTGGAGGTTCAAACACCGGTGATCCAGTTGGCGATATTATAGATAATTACTAGGACGGAGGAAGAATAAAAATGGCAGAAGAAATAAAGTTATCTAAAAAAGATAGAATCTCCGTTTGGTGGCGTTCAACTTTCATCCAAGGTTCATGGAACTATGAACGTATGCAAAACGGTGGCTGGGCATATTCAATGATTCCAGCACTTAAAAAATTATATACAACTAAAGAAGACCGTGCCGCTGCTTTGAAGCGTCACTTGGAATTCTTTAATTGTCACCCATACTTAGCTTCACCAATTCTTGGTGTTACTATGGCTCTTGAAGAGGAACGTGCTAATGGTGCTCCCGTTGATGACGTTGCTATCCAAGGTGTTAAAGTTGGTATGATGGGTCCTTTGGCTGGTATTGGTGATCCTGTGTTCTGGTTCACTGTTAAGCCTATTGTTGGCGCTTTAGCTGCATCACTAGCTATGACAGGTAGTATCTTAGGACCAATCATTTATTTCGTTGTATGGAATGCAATTCGTATGGGATTCATGTGGTACACACAAGAACTAGGTTACAAAGCCGGTTCAGCTATCACAGAAGATATGTCTGGTGGTTTGCTACAAGACATTACTAAGGGTGCTTCAATTCTAGGTATGTTTATTCTAGGATCCTTGATTAACCGTTGGGTTGTTGTTAAGTTCACACCAACTGTTTCTACAGTTAAACTTGACAAAGGTGCCTTTATTGATTGGGCACATCTTCCAGCAGGTGCACAAGGTGTTAAGGAAGCTCTTATTCAACAAAAAGCTGGTCTATCATTGACAGCTCACAAAGTTACAACATTGCAAGATAACTTGGATCAATTGGTACCAGGTTTGGCTGCTTTGCTTCTAACATTATTCTGTATGTGGTTACTAAAGAAGAAGGTTTCACCAATCGTTATTATTCTTGGACTATTCGTAGTCGGTGTTCTTCTTCACGTAATTCATATTATGTAATAATTTAATCGAGCATTTGGCTCCTTATTGGATGGACTCTTATGGGTTCATCCTTTTTTAGTTGTATAATGTGATTAATTATTAATCATCAGAGAAATGGAGTGGATTAAATGGTCCAATCAATCAATACAAAGGCTGATCTTGTCATTGATGGAACCTCTCATATGGGATTATCTGAATATGGTAAAATCATGATTGGAGATAAGGGATTTGAATTTTATAGTGATCGAGATAAGAAAAATTTTATTCAAATTCCTTGGAATGAAGTAGATAAGGTTATAGTTTCAGTTATATTTAAGGGAAAGTGGATTCCTCGCTATGCCTTTAAGACTAAGAAGAATGGTTTATTTACATTTTCATCGAAAGATCCTAAAAAAGCACTTCGTACTATTCGTAAATATATTAATCCTAATGACATTGTCCAATCACTAGGATTCTTCCAAGTGATCGGTCGCGCATTAAAGAATATATTCACTAGAAAGAACAAATAGACGCCATTTGGCGTCTATTATTTTTGCATTATTTAAATAATCAACTTGAAAGAATCATTGAAGGGTGAGTATCTTTCAAAATATATTGAGGATTTGTTCTCGACGTCTTTAGATTACTATATCGAACGCGTTCCATGTCAAACTGTTTTTAAAAATAATTAAAAATGTTAAACTTAATCAAAAAGAAATCGTGGGGCAAATAAATTGAAAATTTTTAAATCTTCGCCTCTAGAAATATTTATAGTATGGTTGATATTTCCAGTTATGTTGTATCTTTCGGCAGTAATTATACCGTCTGGATTATCAGCTAATATTAAACAAGGATTAGCTGATTTAATCGTTTTTTTAGTCGCGTATTTATTTAATCATTTTTGGCTTCATCAACGTATAAATTGGTTTAATCCTAGTAAGATACTTGCTCAACTGAGTACGGCTTTGCCGACAATCATCTTTGTTGGATACTCAAGTGTAGCAATGTTTTACGTTGATGATATGAGCTTTAAATTTGATGTTATTTTAATGTCAATACTAGTGGGTTTGGCTGAAGAATTTTGCTTCCGAGGATTACTCATCCCACTATTCTTAAGGCAATTTAAAGGTAATGCTTACCGCGCGGTAATTGGTTCCAGCGTACTTTTTGGATTAATGCATTTAATTAATTTAAGGAGTATATCTTTTGGGTATGTATCAATTCAAGTGATTTTTGCAATTTCCTTCGGATTATTGTTAGGTGCAATATACGTCAAAACAAATAATTTGCTACTTGTAGTGGCTTTGCACATGCTCAAGGACGTGTTCCCATTATTATCACCGAGCACGCTTAGAGAGGCAGCTAGGATGGAATTTTCAGTGTCAGCATTGATTGTTTGTATTATTTGGTTAATATTGACCGTGATTATTGCTCGTAAGCAAACTAAAGGATTAATAGTAAATTGAGAGTGGGATAAAATATGTTCAGCTTTCGAGCATTAAGGCAAAAAATTACTCCAGTAATCCGATTTTGGATTGCTGGAGTAATTTGGTTTAAGCAGAAAAAGCTATGTTTGGTTCCACGTTTATGCTGTATTTTTAAAGACAATAATAGTTTTGTCCCAGACTTATTATTTCAATTTGAATGGTTGCATAGTGTCCATTAAGTCGTTAGTTTTGATATTTCTGAAGTACATATTAACGTCTGAGTCAGTATTATTAACCTTGACTAGTAGGGCGCCGTCAAAGCTCTTACCAGGTTGTACCTGTTGAGTGTTTGTGGCATTTACTAAGTCGGCATAATCACCAGTAGCTGATGTAGGTTCAAGCTGTTTATCATCTTGTTTTAGAATGATTGAGTTGGCTTGTACTTGCTGCGGTATTTGTGCAGATTGAGTTTTGTTTGTGTAATTATATTTTACTAAAAGTGAGGCTTCGCCATTAGCATTTTTTACTAATTTTACGTCATTTGATAATTTGAAGGTAAACCAATCAGTATTATAACTTAATTTATTATAAGTTCCCGGATTGTTAACAGAGTTTTCTTTGGTTTCTTCTTTTTGATCATTAGGCTTGTCTTTAGTTTCATCTTTTGCTTTTTGTGGGTTTTGTTTTTCAGCTTTTTTCTTAGTAGTTGCTTTTTTTGCAGTTTTCTTCTTACTTGGTTTAACTTTTTCAATGTTATTTGGCTTGCTTGTAGTATCTCTAGAAGTGTTGACACGCCAAATCATTATACCTGCAACGATCACTACAATGGCTGCAATAATCATTGAAACAATAAATGAGTTTTTCTGATAAAAAGGCATATTTTGGCGTCGCATTGAACCACGATCAGACCGACTTAAATTATTACCTTGATTGTTACTCCGTTGCATATTACGGCTTGATCGGCTCTGTGAGTTATTAGAACGATTATTTTTATTTTCCATATTAGTACGTCTATCCATGATTTTCTCCCTAAGATATGTATCTCCAAAGATAACTAAACATATTTAAGTAAACGATTTACTACTTATTAACAATAATATCATATTTTTTTTCATGGAAAATAAGAACTATTGCTTAAAAAACTTTTTTGAAGAAATTTAATCAAAAGGTGTTGTATAGTCTTCTGGAAAGTGGTATAAATATCTGGTCGAAACATCAGGGGTGTTTATCATTTTATAAAAGGGGGTCACAATAATGTTGTTTTTTGGTAATCATGGTGATTATGAAGTAACATGCAATTTCTTAGATAAGACAGGCCAACGTATTGCTAAGAAGCGCATTTGTCACAATGTTTCTAAGAGAGAAGCTAGTGACAGTATGAGAGACTATGTAACAAATAGATTCTCTGATATTATTGATGTAGCTCATCCAATCAAAGTTGTAGCTAAACCAGCTGTAACTAAGTAAGGACAAATTTTTCATAAAATAAGTCGAGTGTCAGATCGGCTTATTTTTTTTGCATTTTTTTTGAAAATGGTAAGATGGAATCAAAAGGAAGTGATGCCATGGATCACACAAAAATCACTGGTAAGAGGTTCTTAGCTGTCACTATGTTGAACTTAGTTATAACCATTGCAGAATTCTTTGGAGGCATTATATCGGGCAGTTTGGGTCTTCTTTCAGATGCTATCCATAATCTAGAAGATTCGATCTCAATCGTCATTTCTTATGTTGCCAATGTAATTGGACGTCGTCAAAATAATTCAGAGAAGACATTTGGATATAAGAGGGCGGAAATTCTAGCTGCCTTTGTTAATTCCAGCATATTAATTATTATTACTATTTTGATGATCATTGAATCGATTAGAAGATTTCAAACTCCACAACACATTAATGGAACACTAATGATGATCGTCTCAATTATTGGTTTGTTAGCTAATTTGATCTCAATGTTAGCACTATGGTCTGGTTCGAAGAATAACTTGAATATCAAAGCGACCTTCTTACATATGTTATCCGACACCTTGTCATCTGTAGGGGTGTTTATAGCATCTATTTTTGTTACTTTATTTAATTGGAATTGGGTTGATCCAGCAATTACGATAATTATTGCAATATGGCTTCTTAAAGAAGCTTTTGATGTTGTTAAGGAAACTATCAATATATTGATGGAAGCAAGCCCTGAGATCGATTTAGAGGCTGTTAAGAAGGCTGTCTTAACAGTTCCAGATGTTGTGGGAATTCATCATGTTCATGTGTGGATGATAGATGAGAATTTTATTATTTTGGATGCACACATAAATGTTCGAAAGAAATGTAATATGGATCAGCTTGAGGTTGTTTATGATCAAGTTGATAAACTTCTGAAAGAAAAATTTGGAGTATCACATGTTACTTTGCAAGCTGAATGTACTAGAGGATTAGGCGAGCCAATGATAGATTAAAAATATAAATAAAAAAATGAATGAAAATCAATAAAGAATTTTCATTCATTTTTTTGTGATAATATAGAAAGGAATACTGCAAGAAAGTTGGTAATGTCGGAATATGGTAAAACTTATCATGGTAAGACATGGACAGAGTACAGCTAATGCAACTAATGATTATACTGGCTGGAACGATGTTGAGTTAACACAAAAGGGAATTAATCAGGCTCATGAGGCTGCTGCACAAATACAGAATATGGATATTCGATGTGTTCATACATCGGTTCTAAAACGTGCCATCATGACTGCTTATATTATTCAGGATGATTTGAATATTAATTATGCACCAATTATTAAATCATGGAGATTAAATGAACGCCATTACGGTGCTCTTAGAGGACAGAACAAAGATGTTACAAGAGAGGAATATGGTGTAGAACAAGTTAGACTTTGGCGTCGTAGTTATTATACAATGCCTCCAAAGTTGCGTGAGCCAGATCCTTCGGTTGGACCTTACAAGTATCTTGATCCACGTGTAATGCCCGTCTCAGAGAGCTTATTTCAAGCATACAAGCGAATAGTTCCATATTATCTTGATACCGTTGTTCCTAAGTTATTAGATGGTAAAAATCAATTGATTGTTGCTCACGGTAGTACGATTAGAGCATTGATCAAATACTTAGAGAATATCAGTGACACAGACATAGATGGTGTTGAAGTCGCTAATGGTATTCCTTTGGTGTATGAAATGGACTCTAAATTAAAAGTTATTAAAACTAATCGTAAATGAAAAAGCTGATTTCCAAAAGGAAATCAGCTTTTTGCTTTGTTATTCATCTTCATCGTCGTCGATAGGTTGATCAATTGGAATATCTTGTAGCGCAGAACGATCTTTACGTACTAAGCGTAATCGATTCATTGATACTTTACCAAGGACTAATGGAACACGCTCTTCCATTACATCACTGTATGATAATCCAAACCAGTTGGCAGGCGAAATAAATTTTTGTAGTGCTAAACGAGCATGGATGATACTCTTTTTAATTCCACTGATTTTAGTGTCAGGTGAAAGAACTTCCTTTATAAGAACAAATGAGAAGTCTCCAACTTGACGATCAGGAATGGTTGTATATTTTTGTGGTTGTGGCTTAATTTCACCGTTAGACATCATATCGTTAACAACTTGTCTAAGATATACGTTAACTTTTTGATCGACACGGAATCCTAGATATAATTGAACGCTGACCATATAGTCTGTGTCAAAGGTCTCAACTGAATATGCGGCTGTATATGGTTCGTCAGTAACGTTTACAGTTACGAACCAATAGACCTCTGCACGTTTTGGTCGCTTATCTAGAATTGAATATAAAATATTCTTCTTAATGCGGTATCCATCATGAACCTTTGTTAGATAAACCAAGTTAGTTGTGTATAGTGGGTAACTTGGATCTTTTCTTAAATCATTTAATTGATGTTTAAAGGCCAACAGTGAAGCAAAATGACTTCTGAAAGTATTATCGTCCATTAAGCGGTCGCCATATCTCCAGATGAACATAACGCTGATAAGAACTGCAGCGATAGCCATAGTGATGTAAGCACCGTGAATGAATTTGCTACTGTTTGTAACGAAGAAGATACTTTCGATTATAAAGAAGAAGCTAATGATAATTGTAGTGAAGAAACGATTTGCACGTTTCATTAATAGCCATTGATGTAGCAAGATGGTAGTCATCAACATTGTAATTGTGATTTCAAGTCCGTAAGCATTAGACATGTTTTCGGAAGTCTTGAAAAATATAACGATGAATAGACAAACTACCCAGATAATGGAGTTAACTGTAGGGATGTATAATTGCCCCTTAAAATTTGTAGGATAATATGTTTTTAAACGTGGGAAAATTCTTAGCTTTGTTGCTTCTGATACTAACGTGTATGAACCAGAGATTAAGGCTTGTGAAGCGATGATAGCAGCAAATGCTGATAGTAAAATCCCAAATAATCTTAAATTAGCAGGCATTGATTGGTAGAACGGATTCATTGCCGAACCCATTTGTTGTAAAGCTGCGTTGTCTTTGATTCTCAACAACCAAGTAGCTTGACCAAGATAACTTAGTAGTAAACAAATTTTAACGAAAGGCCAACTAGTATATATATTAGGACGGCCAACGTGTCCCATATCTGAATATAGAGCCTCAGCACCAGTAGTAGCTAGGAAAATACTACCAAGAATAAAAATACCACGGATATTCATAGGACTGCGTAGTAGTTCAAACGCATAGTATGGATTTAGGGCACGAATAATTGTCCAATCAAATGAAATATTATAAATTCCCATCAATCCAAGGAAAGCAAACCAAACTAGCATAATAGGTCCAAATGCTCGACCAATTAATTGAGTTCCGAATCTTTGAATGAAAAATAGGGTAGATAAAATAATCAAAGTAATAATAATAACTTGTGTCTGATTATTGATCAGCACGTTATTATTGAATTTGATACCCTTTAATCCTTCTATAGCGGCTGTAACCGTAACGGCTGGCGTCATCATTCCATCGGCTAAGAAAGTGGCTCCCCCAATCATAGCTGGTATCAGTAGCCATTTTGCACGTTTTCTAACCAAAGTGTAAAGTGCAAAAATACCACCTTCACCACGGTTATCAGCGCGCAATGCGATTAGCACATACTTGATGGTCGTAACCAAAGTAAGTGTCCAAAATATTAAAGATACACTACCCAAAATAAAGTCGGTGGACATTTTATCCAATCCGCCATTTCCCACCATCAATGAGTGCATAACGTATAGAGGTGATGTTCCGATATCTCCATACACGATTCCCAAAGCAATTAGGAATCCAGCAAAGCTCATTTTTGAATGGGGATTACTTTTTAGTGAATTCAATTGATTTTTTTCCATTATAAATAATCTCCAAATTAAACAGTTCAACGGCGATTATAACATTAGAAATGGTTGCATGGAACCTTTTAATTTTGGTCTAGTTAGACAACCCTGTCACCAATGTTAAAACCAATTTTTGGTTTAAATAATTTTGTCCTTATGTGTGGGGATCAAAATATTAGATTCGCCAGTTTGAATTGAGTATTTAATGTCTTGATTGCCACGAACAGTCATACCAAAGTCAGTTGCATAAATTACCAAACCTAATTTGTGACCTTTAGGAATACGATAAAATGTAGGTTGTAGTTCAACCGATATTGGATAGAAAGTATTTGGTTCAAGGTCGCTAACTTTATACGTATTATCTCTATTTTGCAAGTTAATATGACCCTTAGTTATCATTTTATAATTTGTTTTTGGTCCATATGTGAATTCTCTTAGGTCATCTTCACGCCAATCATAAGTTTCAGCTAATCCATTATGTGCTAATAGTGTCGGAGAGGCCTTGAATCTTTTGGCTTCACCATAATCAATTAATTGGAAGCTAAGCATACCAATATTATGGTTTGAAGCTACCTTTAAATTAATTATGGTTTTCCCATCGATAACATTTTCTTCTATATTATTAGTTGTAAATAATAGTCGATGGTCGGCTAATTTATCACTTGATATGTCAACTAAATCTTTTTGCCATTCATCGTTATGATTTACGTAACGATGAAATAATTCATCACTTAATTGATCATTGAAGGTGAGTTTGTCATTCGTTACTTCATCAGTAATCAATTTATCTTTTGATAAATGATATTCAATTTTGGGATTGTTGTCATTACTCCAGTCGCTATAACTATTCCAAGTTTCAGTCTTAACATTATCTTGAATTATTACATCAGGAATAATAGATTCTGCTTGATTGTCTACACCAAGTAATTCATGTGTTAGCCATAAGTTAATAATGTCGGTGTAATCAATTGACCGGAATGCATTGATATAGATGTGTTGTCCTTGATGCAAGATGATTTTTTGCATAACGTCGTTATGACGAATACCGTTCCATAATCGCTCAACATTTCGAGGCTTGACGTTCCAATCATTGAGGCCATGAACCATTAAAACATCAGCCTTTATATTTTTGAAATTTTTATGATAGTTACGTGCATCCCAAAATGTATTGTAATCACCAGTGTTACGATCTTGATCTTCAGTGATTTCTTTTAATTTTTTATTCCACATTGGTTTTATTTTGTTGAAGTCACCGGGTTGAAGTCGACGGCTGAAAGTTTCTTCGGCTAATACATCGGCGTCTTCTCCTGGAAATCCTCCAGGTGCAATAACTAGTCCACCATCGCGATAGTAGTCATACCAGCTGGAAATTGCTGCTTCACTAATGATTGTTTTTAATCCTTCAACACCAGAAGTTGCGGCGGCAGTTGCTAGGGTACCAAGATATGATCTACCAGTCATGGCAACCAACTTATTGGACCACCAAGCTCTTATTTGAATGTTGTCAACCTTATTAGTGAAAGCATGACGGTTTCCAGCTAGCCATTCGATAATTGATACAGTAGAAGTCGTTTCTTCGGGATCACCAGTTGTTCGAACACCATCCGAATCTTTTGTACCAATTCCAGCTGCATAAACTACGGCGAAACCACGAGCCAAGAAGTAATCATTTAGCGTGTAAGATTGTTCTCTGGCAAATGACTCTTCAGCGACTTCTACTTGTCCATTAACAGTTCTAGGATCGGGTAATTTTTTTGGAATCTGTTTGTATTCAATATCTTTGTATTCTAAATTATTGGGTTCCTTGTGTTTCAATGGAACGTTGACATTGTGCATTAATTTATCGCCTGTCTCATCATTGGTACCTTGATTGTATGGACTAGCTGTATATATTGTTGGAACCTTTAGACCATTTTCAGTTTCAGCTGGTCGAAGTATTTCGGCTTTTAGTAAGTCTAGCTTTCCATCCTCATCAGTATCCTGAGAAGATTCTACGTATACGACTTCACGAATTAATTTGTGAGGGTTAAAAACAGGCATAGATTTGCCGTTAAATAATAATGGACTTCCAATCTCACCATAGAAGGGTACGAAGTAACCATCTGCTGCAAGAGAATCTATAAAGGTTTGGCCGTCCTTATTGTGTGTGGCTAATAGCCAATACCAAGCGGACTTCAATTCATTTAGACCCATGAAATTTGTTTTGTGATCGACAATTTTTAATTGAATTTTTTTCATGGCACTCAGTGGATCTTCAAACGAAAAATCTACATCAGGATTAAATCTAAGTAGTTGCAAGGCTGTATTGTAAAATGCTTGAATCGAGATTTCTTTGTTGCTAGTGATATATTCTAGTAAGTCTTGATTTTGTGTTGCCATATATGTTGATAGTTTTTGTTCAAAAGCCGCTTTGGATTTTGCCTTTAAAAAGCTTAATCTCAAAAAATCAGTGAATAGGTCGATAGGTTTATCCATCATTTCATTATTAGAAGTTAAAAAGTGAAGATTCTGTAATTCTTGTATTTGTGTGTCAAGGTCAGTTGGACGAATGGCAAATTGATTGTTTTTCATATGTGCAACTCCTTCTTATTATAATTTTCATTATAGGGTATTGAGATAACTAAAAAAAGGAGCCTGCATCAAATCGTTATTAGATTTTAGGTAAAAAAATAATCTCTATATTGGAATTAACTAATTATAGAGATTATTATTATTATTTGTTTTAAGCTAGTGCACCCATTGGATCCCAAGGAGCAAGAACCTTAGGTTCTTTAGATTCAGTTTCGAATGTCTTTTTAAGATCATCACTTAAGTACTTTTTATTTATAACTAGTTGGTAAACATATTCGTTAAACCAAGAGTCGCTCATAACGAAATAGCCTTTAGTACCAACTTTTTCACCCCATGAGTTTTCAACCTTCCACTTAGTAGGTTTACCATTTTCGTCTAGGTCGACACCAGTTAGTACCATGGCATGTGTCATCATACTTTCGATATAGTCTAATCTTTCAGCTTTTGTCATTGAAAGGTCAGTGTTGAATAATCCTTCGATATCATAAATATTAGTATCCATGATACCAATTTTACGGTCAGAACTTTGTCCAACATCACTACCGAACCAAACAGCCTCGCCATCTTGTAGTTGTTTAACTGCTAAGTTCTTGAAGTCATTGATTTCAAGATTCAAATGACGAACTTGACGACCACCCAAGACGTTGCCAAGCATTTCAACTGTATATACGTGATTGTATGGCTTGTCAGATGTAGGTGCGTTAATTGTTGAGATATAGCTATCTAGATCCCAACCAACATACTTTTTGAAGAATTCTTGTGGTGTAATACCAGATTCTTTGTGATAATTTTTGTCATCATCACGGTATGCCCAGTCGAATTTTGTAGGTGGTTCTCCAACTGTGTACACCAAAATCTTATAGATTTCGCTCAACATTTCATCTTTAACACGTTCAACATCTTCTTCAGATTTACCAGAATTGATCATTTCGCGTAGTGTGATGGCATTCTTACGTAATTTTGTATTAAGAACAGTATTTAGTTCTGATGATTTTGTTCTACTGTATGTATCGGGCATAACACTCTTAGGAACTACACCATATTTTTGTACCAATGCCATAATCATATCCCATTGACCACCGTCTTGTTGAGGAGTTGTCATTAAGAAGTCAACTTTACGATCGCCAACCGGAAGGGCAGCAGTATTAATAACATTTTCATAGAAGAAGTTTGATTTTTCTAGTTTGTCCCAAAATAGCATGTAACCTTCTGAAAGTTCGAAACCTTTGATTTTGAACTTTGCTTGGATAGGGTGTCTCATTGTATTTAAAGCAGCAAATACCCAGCATAATCCAGATTGCTTTTGGTCAGATACTGAACCAGTATCTAATTCAACTGAGAAAGTTGGATCCATTGCCACTTTGGAAGCAATTGTTTCGCTGGATTGTAAAATACCATTGTTAGCCACAGCATTTTTTATTGCGGATGAACCTGGTGTTTGTTCAAAGGCAGTTTGAAATTTTTCTAGTTCTTTTGAAGTAATTTCCTTCATAAAATCTCTCCCTTATTTATTGATATATTAACGAACATCCTTAATAACTTTAGGACCGTCATCATAACCCACGATAACGGTATTAACTAAGTCTAAGAATAGTCCATGCGCAACGATTCCTACCTGATGATCTAACCAATCGGCTAGTAGATGTGGGTGATTGATTTCACCCATTTTTAAATCGATAACGTAATTCTTGTTGTGAGTTAATACTCGCTTACCATTGTCATCTAAACGGAACTCAGGATGCAACTCTTCTGCTTCTAAGTCAGCAAATGTCTTTTCACAGCCAAATGGGATAACTTCAAGAGGTAATGGGAAACTTCCTAGTTTATCAGCCATTTTTGATTGATCAACGATCCAAATATTTTTGTGAGAATTAGTTGCAACCATTTTTTCAAGTAAGTGAGCAGCACCACCACCCTTAATTCCTTGGAAGTTCTTGTCGATTTGGTCGGCACCATCAATTGTTAAATCGATGTGATCAACATCGTTGAGATCTTTCATAGGGATGCCGAGGCCCTCGGCTTGTTTTTGAGAACGTGAAGATGTTGCAACACCAACGATGTTTTTGATTTCACCAGCTTGATATCTTCTACCAAGTTCCTCGATCATATAATAAACTGTAGATCCAGTACCTAAACCAACTACTGTGTTACTTTCGATGAAGTCAACGGACTTAACTCCGACGGCTTTCTTTAATTCATCTTGATTCAACTAACGTTCCTCCTCTAAGAGTTTTTGGTAATTTTCAGTTAATAAATAGCGTATTTCTGGTTTATTTTTAAAGACAGATTTTGCATATGAACATACGGGAACTATTTTTAAATTATTTCCTTCTGCGTAATCTAAAGCCTCGTTAAGTAATTTCCCAGCAATACCTTGACCACGATAATTTTCATTTACAAAAGTATGATCAATTGAGATAACCCCATCTTTGACGGGAGAATATGCTATTTCACCAATCAGCTCATCTTCTTCAATAAAAAAACGACCGTCTTCATGTTTTATTTCCATAAACTACCTTCTCTCTATATTTATTTATCTTAATATTACCGTATTAATAGAAGAAAGTCAGTCGAATCAATAGTTTTATCATTGTTTAAATGCTATTATTTTATTTATCTAATGGATAATGGGAGAGTTTAGATTTGGCAAAAAAACGTGGCTTTGAAATTGTAAAAAAGTATCAAGATAAAGGAATCAATTTACCTGTTCGTCAAACTAAAAGTGCTGCTGGGTATGATATCGAGAGCGCAGAAGATTTTATTGTTCCATCAATGTGGAAGTTTGGTGTCTTAAATGTCATTAAATTTATTTTTGGCAAAGGAAAGATTGACGAATCAAAAACTAACGAAATTCAAAAAAGTATTAAGCCAGTATTAGTACCAACTGGTGTAAAAGCATACATGCAAGATGATGAAGTGTTGATTATTGCTAGTAGATCCAGTAATCCACTGAAAAGAGGACTATCTATTCCTAATGGAATTGGTGTGGTTGATGCGGATTACTACAATAATGAAGGAAATGAAGGAGAATTATTTATTCAACTGATTAATTTCTTTCCATTTGATTATAAAGTTAAAAAGGGCGAACGTTTAGCCCAAGGAATTTTTATTAAGTATCTTACAACTGATGAAGATGCAGGTGGACTAAAAGAACGTCAAGGTGGTTTTGGTTCATCTGGAATCTAATGTATTTAGAAAGGAACTATTTTATTGGCTAAATCAAAATCGAAATTTGTTTGTCAAAACTGTGGATATGTTTCACCAAAGTATTTAGGACGTTGCCCTAATTGTGGTGCTTGGAATCAAATGGTTGAGGAGATAGAACATTCTCACACAGAAGCAGCTAAAGCAACACCTAGCCGCAGGACAAGTGACTTAGAAGCTAAACCGGTCAAAATAAACGACGTATCTTTTGAAAAAGAGCCACGTGTAAAAACAGATTTGTCAGAGTTAAATCGTGTTCTTGGCGGTGGAATCGTTCCTGGATCACTGATTTTAATAGGTGGTGATCCTGGAATTGGTAAGTCTACCTTACTGACTCAAGTTGCTGGTCAGCTTCAAAGTACAGGTGGCAAGGTTCTATACGTGTCTGGAGAAGAAAGTGCTTCACAAATTAAGATGCGTGCGGATAGACTAGGAGTTCACGGAGATGGTTTATATCTTTATCCTCAGACCGATATGAGTTATATTCGTGAGACTGTTAACGACATGGATCCTGATTATTTAATCATTGATTCGATTCAAACAATGGATGAGCCTGAAATTTCGTCAGCAGTAGGTAGTATTTCACAAGTACGTGAAGTTACATCGGAGTTGATGAATATAGCTAAGCAGCAAAATATCACTGTGTTTGTGGTTGGTCACGTTACTAAGGGCGGTGCGATTGCAGGTCCTAAAATACTGGAACATATGGTGGATACTGTTCTATACTTTGAAGGAGATACTCACCATAGCTATCGTATTTTACGTTCGGTTAAGAATCGTTTTGGTTCCACAAATGAAATTGGTATCTTTGAAATGCAGACTAAGGGCTTAGTCGAGGTTGCTAATCCGTCTGAAATCTTTTTAGAAGAGCGTCTGAAGGATGCCAATGGTTCTGCGGTAGTCGTATCTATGGAAGGAACCCGTCCAATTTTGGTCGAAATTCAATCACTAATTACACCAACTATTTTTGGTAATGCTAAACGTACAGCAACTGGTTTGGATCATAATCGAGTATCAGTTATCATGGCGGTATTAGAAAAGCGTTGTAACTTGATGCTTCAGAACCAAGATGCTTATTTGAAGTCAACAGGTGGTGTAAAATTAGATGAGCCAGCTATTGATTTGGCCTTAGCAATGGCGATTGCTTCTAGCTATAAAAATATCGGTATACCTGCAACTGATTGTTTCGTCGGTGAAGTAGGCCTTACTGGTGAAGTACGTCGAGTTAATAGAATTGATCAACGAGTTAATGAAGCCGAAAAACTTGGATTTCAACGTATATTTGTACCCAAAAACAATTTAGGTGATTGGGCCAAAGATAATAAAATTCAAATTATCGGCGTAAGTACTGTTTTAGAAGCAATGAAAAAAATATTTGATTAGGAGGTATATATTTATATATGCGAAAATATATTATTAATGCGGTCTTTGCACTATTTGGCTTGGCCGTAGGTATTACAATATTACCAGCAGTATGGATAGCTACTGGTTTAAGTAATGTTCTTTTACTTAATAACGGCTATGTTAACGGACTTATTGGATTAATTATATTTTATTTTTTGTCGTTTTTATTTGTAAAGCCCATTACAGATTTAAATACTAGAATAGAAAAATATTTGAATTCACGTTCACCAGGTTGGATTATATTTGGTTCTCTTTTCTTAATAGGTGGCTTGATTTTAGCAAATATTATTTCTATCCCGTTCTATATGATGCACAATATGTTTGCAAATATAGTTCCACCTATTTTGATGATCATATTCGGATTCTTAGGGTTTCGGATGGGAACTAGTCGTCGCAATGATTGGAAGAGTTTTTCTTTATCCAAACGTAAAGCCACTGAGTCAGCTGATGATAAAAAAGATATGGATTACGATGGTGAAATTATGCGTCGTTCAGCTAAAAAAGATTTTTATCCATATAAGATTCTTGATACATCCGTCGTTATTGATGGACGCATTCATCAACTAGCACAGACCGGATTTCTTGAAGGAAAAATTATGATTCCAGATTTTGTTGTCCATGAACTTCAATTGATATCTGATTCAAGTGATAACCAGAAGCGTGAGCGTGGTCGTCGTGGTCTTGATATTTTGAACGAAATGAAAATGGATACGACAATTAACATTGAAACAACGACTAGAGATTACGATAATATTCCTGAAGTTGATATGAAATTACTTAAATTAGCTAAAGAAATAGGTGGCGCTGTTTTGACTAATGACTATAATTTAAGTAAGGTAAGTGAATTTCAAAATGTTCAGGTACTTAATATCAATGAATTAGCCAAGGTTTTGAAACCGATGGTTTTGCCAGGCGAAACAATGACTGTTAAAGTTATTAAAGAGGGTACTGAACGAGAACAAGGTGTTGCATATCTAGAGGACGGTACAATGGTGGTCGTTGAAGATGGTAAGTACTTCATTGACAAGTCAGTTGATGTCGTTGTAACTAGTGCATTGCAAACTGATGCTGGTAAAATGATATTTGCTAAACCTAAACATTCAATGAATGGTATCCAAGGTAACACAGGCAACAATAGTAATAAGAAGAATAGTTCTAAAGAGAATTCCAATAATGCCAATAAGAATTCTAAGAACAATTCTAGAAATAAAAGGGGAGAACATAGAAATGGCAAACAAGTCAGATAATAAAATTCGTGTGAGATATGCACCAAGTCCAACAGGACATTTACACATTGGTAATGCTAGAACAGCTATCTTTAATTACCTATTTGCAAGAAGTCACAAAGGTACATTTGTAATTCGTATCGAAGATACGGATACAAAGCGTAATGTTGAAGGCGGCGAACAAAGTCAACTAGAAAACCTTAAGTGGTTAGGTGTTGACTGGGATGAAGGTCCAGATGTCGGTGGGAATTATGGTCCATACCGTCAATCAGAGAGAAAAGATATTTATCAAAAGTACATTCAAGAATTGCTTGATAAAGGACTAGCTTACGAATCATATCTGACTGAAGAACAGCTTACAAAGATACGTGAGGAACAAGAAGCTAATGGACAAATGCCACATTATGAATATGAATTTGCTGGCATGTCTGAAGAAGAAAAGGCAACTAAGATCCAAGAAGCAAAAGATGCCGGATTGACTCCAGTTATTAGAATTCATGTACCAAAGGGTAAAACATATGAATGGGATGACATCGTTAAGGGTAAGGTTTCAATCGATTCAGATACAATCGGTGGAGATTGGGTTATCCAAAAACGTGATGGTATGCCAACATATAATTTTGCCGTTGTAATTGATGACCACTTGATGGAAATCAGTCACGTTCTTCGTGGTGATGATCATGTTGCCAACACTCCAAAACAATTGATGATTTATGAAGCACTTGGCTGGGAAGCACCTAAGTTTGGTCACATGACACTTATTATTAATACTGAAACAGGTAAGAAGTTAAGTAAACGTGATGAATCTATCTTACAATTCATTGAACAATACCGTGCTTTGGGTTATCTACCAGAAGCTATGTTTAACTTCATTACATTATTAGGTTGGTCACCAGTTGGTGAAGAAGAGTTATTCACACGCAAACAATTTATCAAGATTTTTGATGAACATCGTTTGAGTAAATCACCTGCTAAATTTGATCAAAAGAAACTAGAATGGGTCAATAACCAATACGTTAAGACTGCTGATGTTAGTGAAATAACAGACTTAGTACTTGAAAACTTAATTGAAGCAAAACGTATTCCTGCTAACCCAGATACAAATACAATTCAATGGGTAAGACACTTGACAGAATTGTACATGCCACAAATGTCATATACTCAACAAATTGTTGAATTATCAGATATTTTCTTCAATCAACCAGATGTTTTAACAGATGATGAACAAGCTGAATTAGAAAATGATGATTCACGCACAGCGATTGAAGATTTACGTGGCAAACTAGAAAAACTAGACCGCTTCACAGCTACACAAATTATGGCTGCTATTCAAGGCGTTCGTGCTGATACTGGTGTTAAGGGTAGAAAACTTTATATGCCTGCAAGAATTGCTGCCACACGTACAATGCACGGTCCAGCAATTGCAGAAGCTATCGAATTGATTGGTAAAGATAAAGCCTTAGAAAATATTGATAAGACATTGAATCAAATGAAATAAAAATTACATATCTTAAAAAAGAGGTTGAAGGAAAACTTTCGTTTTGCCTCAGTCTCTTTTTTCTTGTAGAAAGGAGAATCTATGTTAAAAATATTCAATACGTTAACACGTGAAAAAGAAGAATTTAAACCACTAACTCCCGGTGAGGTTAACATGTATGTCTGTGGTCCAACTGTTTATAACTACATTCATATTGGTAATGCTCGCTCAATCGTAGCTTTTGATACAGTTCGTCGTTATTTAGAATATTTAGGTTATAAAGTAAAATTTGTCTCTAACTTTACTGATGTCGATGACAAAATGATTAAAGAAGCCAATCGTGAAAATATTACAGTTCCAGAAGTTGCTGATAAGTTCATCAAAGCATTTTTTGAAGATATTGATAAATTAAATGTTCAACGTGCAACTGTGAATCCACGTGCAACTGAAAATATCAAAGAAATTATCAATTTCATATCTGACCTAATAGCAAAAGGATATGCGTATGAATCTGATGGCGATGTATTTTATCGTGCTCGTAAGTTCAAGCATTATGGTGAGTTATCGGATCAAAATATTGATCAATTAGTTCAGGGTGCCAGTGAACATGTTGGTGAAACTGAATTTGATAAGAAGCAAGATCCAATTGATTTTGCTTTGTGGAAAAAGGCTAAGCCGGGCGAAATTAAATGGGATTCTCCATGGGGTGAAGGACGTCCTGGATGGCATATTGAATGTTCAGTTATGTCTACAAAATATCTTGGAGATACGTTTGATATTCATGGTGGTGGACAAGATCTAGAATTCCCACATCATGAGAATGAAATTGCCCAAAGTGAAGCCAAAACGGGTAAGAAGTTTGTTAATTATTGGATGCACAACGGTTTTGTTACAGTTGAGAATAACGAGAAGATGAGTAAGTCGCTTGGTAACTTCGTTACAGTTCATGACATGGTTAAAACAATAGACCCACAAGTGTTGAGGTTTTTCTTGTCATCTACTCACTATCGTCGTCCATTAGAATATTCTCAATCTAATTTACAAAAAGCTGCAGATAATTATGAAAGAATTAAAACAGCCTATAATAATTTGAATTTCAGATTAGAGAATGCTGATGGTGATGCTGACGATATCAAGTCAGAAGTTGACAAGATTTCGGATAAGTTTAAAGTTGCAATGAATGATGATTTCAACGTACAAAATGGTATTACTGAAATTTTTGAATTAGTAACGTTAGCAAATAATTACAGTTCAAAAGATACTGTTAGTGCTGGAAGTGTTCAGTACATTTTGGATGAGTTAGCTAATTTATCCGGTGTTTTGGGTATCCAATTTGGTAAAAAGGAAGACTTATCTGAAGAAATTCAGGCAATGGTTGAAAAACGTGATCAGGCTCGTGCCGATAAGGACTTTGCTACGAGTGATGAATTACGTGATAAATTAAAGGAAATGGGAGTAATCTTAGAAGATACTCCTCAAGGAACACGGTGGCATATAGATGGTTAAGATTGAGCAACTAAATGGAGTGACTTTAGCATATCTTGGAGATGCTGTTTATGAAGTATTTATTCGTGAGCATTTGTTAGACCTAGATATTACTAAAGTTAACCAGTTACAAAATAAAGCAACACATTATGTTTCAGCTAAGGCACAAGCATCGTTAATCACATTAATGATTGAAGAAGGTGTACTGTCAGAAGATGAAATACGTATTTATAAGAACGGGCGTAATGCTAAAAAGTACACTAAAGCGAAAAATACGAGTGTTGTAACTTATCACATGTCCACAGGGTTTGAAGCACTATTTGGTTATTTGGATGTCAGCGGCCAAAAGGATCGTGTAGCCGAACTCGCACAATGGTGTATTGACAAAGTAGAATCGGGAGAAACTGATGCAGAAAAATTCAAATAATAATAGAAACAATCATGATGATAATGAAGAAGTAGAACTAGTTTTTGGTCATCATTCAGTAGTTGAACTATTGAAATCACCAACAGCTGGTCAGCGTGTTAACAAGGTCTTAGTTCAAAAGGGACTAAAGAGTGAACATATTGGTGAAGTTATTGAACTTGCTAAACGTAGTAAACTAATTGTCCAAGAAGTTCCTAAGAACAAATTAGATGACATTAGTAATGGTGGTAATCATCAAGGGATGGCTGCATATATAGCTCCTTATCAATATGCAGAGTTAGACGATATTTTTAAACTAGCCAAGAAGAGAAATGAAGATCCATTTATTTTGATCTTGGATAGAATTGAAGATCCACATAACTTGGGTTCAATCTTGAGAACAGCTGATGCCGTGGGCGTACATGGAATTATCGTTCCTAAGCATCGTTCTACCGGATTGACTTCTGTCGTTGCTAAGACATCAACAGGGGCTATTGAGCACGTTCCTGTTGTTCGTGTTACAAACTTAGTTAACACAATTAATGATCTGAAAAAAGAAAATGTCTGGGTATTTGGTACAGCCATGGAAGGCGATAACTATCGGACTTGGAATGCTAAAGGAGCAATTGCCTTAGTAATTGGTAATGAAGGTAAGGGCGTTTCTCCACTAGTTCTTAAGCAGGTAGATCAAACCTTGAGTATACCAATGGTTGGACATGTTCAAAGTTTAAATGCTAGTGTTGCCACTGGTGTACTGTTGTATCAAGCTTTTGCTTCAAGACATGCATAGAAGAGAAAGGGGTTTCATCTATTGATAACTGATGAAATCCTTTTTATGTATAATAATGTTTTCATAGATATTAACAAAAAATAACTAACGAAGTTTTTGTAAACAAATGTTCTCTTAAAACGGCATAGAATACATGATAGCTTTAAATATGGAAAACCATTCGATAAAACTAATGAATGGGAGAAGACAGTGCATGAATAATTTTGAGCTAGCACTTATAAACTTAGTTAAGGAGGATAAAAATTCCAAAGCATTGGAGTCATTGGTTGAACGATATCGACCGATGATAGACAATCTTTATTTCCAGTATAAAATAGGTCTATATGACCAGAGTGACTGGTATCAGGAGGCTTTAATCGTTTGTTACGCTACTTGTAAAATTTTTGATGGAACGAGTGGTTCAAAATTCGGTAGCTTTTTTAAATTAAAATTTAAAAATCATATTATTGATATCGTTAGAAGAGAAAATACAGTTAAAAGGCAAGCCAACCAATTAGCGTGTTCTTATGAGCAGGTGATTACTGATGAAAACTCTAATGAATTTGTCAGAAATTATGTTCATTTACTAGATACTTCAAGTCATTTTGAAGAGATGGTTAAAGAATTGAGTAAGCTTGAGTTGATAGCTTTACAATTTTTATTGGGTGAATTAAAGATGCATATTGCATGTGAAATGGCTATGTGTGACACAAGGCAACTGGGTAGAGCTGCTAATAGGTGTAGACTAAAAATTATGGAATACATTTAATTTGTTATACGTTTGTCATGGACTTTTTGATCCTAAGAATCTATAATGTATGAGATACAGACTGCATAGAATGTGGAGAAACTCATGGGATTAAGAAAAGTAGCATTAGCTTGCAGCGTTTGTGGTTCAAGAAATTACACAATTTCTGAGAATCCGAATCGCACAGAACGCCTTGAAGTTAAAAAATTTTGTAAGCATTGTGGCAAACACACATTGCATAAAGAAACACGCTAATCTGGAGGACTAAATGAAATTATTTAAATTTTTTGGTAGTGTAAAAAAAGAAATGAAATTGGTCGTTTGGCCTACTGCAAAGGAAAACAGACGTGATACTTGGACTGTTATTGCTACATCTTTGATGTATGCTATTTTCTTTGCTGTTGTTGATTGGGGATTGGTAGCTTTGCTACAACAATTCGTAATGGGAAGCAAATAAGATTGTAAGTATACAGATAATTTGATATTATTTTAGTAACGAAAGAAAACTTCGACCTTGTTCGAGGTTTTTTTATTTTGATTTTTGGAGGAAATTATGGCTGAAGCTGGCGACAAACAATGGTATGTATTACATACTTACTCAGGATACGAAAATAAAGTTAAGGAAAATTTGGAATCACGTGCTCAATCAATGGGTATGGAAGATTATATTTTCCGTGCAGTAGTTCCTGAAGAAGAAGAAACAGAAACAAAAAATGGTAAACAAAAGACAGAAATGAAAAAGACTTTCCCAGGATATGTTCTTGTTGAGATGGTTATGAGTGATGAATCATGGTTCGTTGTTCGTAATACACCTGGTGTTACAGGATTCGTTGGAAGCCATGGTTCAGGAAGTAAGCCAGCACCATTATTACCAGAAGAAATTGATCATATTCTGGACGACCTTGGAATCAGTGTAAAAGCTGGTAACGACTTTGAAGTTGGTGAGAACGTTACAATCGTTAACGGACCTTTCGCTAATATGACAGGTAAGGTTACAGAAATTGACGAAGATCATGACAAAATTAAAGTTGACGTTGATATGTTTGGACGTATGACAAGTGCTGAAGTTGATTTCAGCGATGTTCAAAAATAATAAATTATATTGATAAAGGATTAGATCCGTGCTATTATAATACGGTATGTTTTTTGAACGTACATGTGGGAGAGAAAATTTAGATTCTCAATATGACCACATCACGGACTAAGGAGGTATGCACCGTGGCTAAAAAAGTTGCTAACGTAGTAAAATTACAAATTCCTGCTGGGCAGGCTACTCCAGCTCCACCAGTTGGTCCTGCTTTAGGACAAGCTGGTATTAACATTGTTGCCTTTACAAAGGACTTCAATGCTCGTACAGCAGATCAACAAGGAATGATTATTCCAGTTGTTATCTCTGTATACGAAGACCGTTCATTCGACTTCGTTACAAAGACACCACCTGCAGCAGTTCTTTTGAAGAAGGCTGCTGGTGTTGAAAAGGGCTCTGGCGAACCTAACAAGAACAAGGTTGCCACTGTCACAAACGACCAAGTTCGCGAAATTGCTGAAACCAAGATGAAAGACCTAAACGCTGCAAGTGTTGAATCTGCAATGCGTATGGTTGCTGGTACTGCAAGAAGTATGGGCTTTACAGTAGAAGACTAGACAATAAGCAGTTTACAGGAATACGAAAGTGTTCTTAACAAGTGGGAGGGGAAAATCCCCAATAGACCACAAAGCAAGGAGGAACTTAGCATGGCTAAGCATGGAAAAAAATATATTGAAGCTATGAAGCAAGTGGATAAGGATAAGACTTACACTGCTACAGAAGCTGCTGACTTACTTAAAAAAGTAGATTATGCAAAATTTGACGCAACTGTTGAAGTTGCTATTAACTTGGATGTAGATCCAAAACAAGCTGATCAACAAATTCGTGGTGCCCTTGTTCTACCTAACGGAACAGGTAAATCACAAAAGGTTATCGTCTTCGCTGAAGGTGAACAAGCTAAGGCTGCTGAAGCTGCCGGTGCTGACATCGTTGGTTCTGACGACCTTGTTGAAAAGATTCAAGACGGTTGGTTGGACTTTGATGTTGCTGTTGCAACACCACCAATGATGGCTAAAGTTGGACGTTTAGGTCGTGTACTTGGACCTAAAGGTTTGATGCCTAACCCTAAGACAGGTACTGTAACAATGGATGTTACAAAGGCTGTTAATGATATTAAAGCTGGACAAGTTACTTACCGTGTAGATCCTAATGGTTTGATCCACGCACCTATCGGTAAGTTGTCATTCGATACTGACAAGATTGCTTCTAACTTTAACGCATTCTACGAAGCTATCGCAAAGGCACGTCCTGCATCATTGAAGGGTAACTATATTGTTAGTGTTAATATGACATCAACATTTGGCCCTGGTCTAAAAATCAACGCTTAATGTTGACTAATAACCAAAATAATGATAATGTACAATAGTTGATTTCTACCGAAGACTCAGGTGATGTGAATCTTAATATCCTGCCGAGGCCAGAAGATTGTTAATTAATCTCTGTGTCTTTCGGACGCAGAGATTTTATTTTAGCCGAAATTTGTAGAATTAACTAAAATAAATTGTGGAGGTGAAACGTAATAATGAAGCAAGAAAAACTAGCACAAAAAGAAGCACTCGTTAAAGAAGTTGCTGCTAACCTTAAGGGCGCTAAGTCAGTTATTGTTGTTGACTACTTAGGTCTTACTGTTGAACAAGCTACTGCTATGCGTGCTGAATTACGTGAGCAAGGTGCTACTATGCAAGTTATCAAGAACACTGTCTTGAGACGTGCAGCAGAAGAAGCTGGACTTGAAGGTCTAGAAGAATTCTTCGTTGGCCCAACAGCTATCGCTTATTCTGAAGAAGATCCAGTTGCACCTGCTAAAGTTGCTGCTAAGTATGCTAAAGATGTTGAATCCGTTGAAATCAAGGGTGGAATCATCGAAGGCAAGGCTGCATCTCTAGAAGAAATTCAAGCACTTGCAACACTACCAAACAGAGACGGTTTACTATCTATGTTGGTATCTGTATTACAAGCTCCAGTTCGCGACTTCGCATTGGCTGTTAAAGCTGTTGCTGAAAAGAAAGACGACGAACCAGCTGCTTAATTAAAAAACAAACATAATTCGGAGGACATTAAAATGGCTTTAGATACACAAAAGATTATCGATGATTTAAAAGATGCTTCAATTCTAGAACTTAACGACCTTGTTAAGGCTATCGAAGAAGAATTTGACGTTACAGCTGCTGCTCCAGTTGCTGCTGGTGCTGCTGCTGGTGGCGACGCTGCTGCTGAAAAAGACTCATTTGACGTTGAACTTACAGAAGCAGGTCAAGAAAAGGTTAAGGTTATCAAGGAAGTTCGTAGTATCACAGGACTTGGCTTGAAGGACTCAAAGGACCTTGTTGATGGTGCTCCTAAGGTTATCAAGGAAGGCGTTGCTAAGGCTGACGCTGAAGACATGAAGTCAAAACTTGAAGCTGTTGGCGCAACAGTTACATTGAAGTAATAACCTTTTATAAGTTTATTATGATAAAATTAATCCTCGTAAGAGGATTTTTTTTTACCCTCATTTTCGTTTTTTAGAAAGGAACAAATATGGCTAACCAATATTTTGAGAACTCAGATGATTTAGAGCATGAATTAAAAGACTTTAATTTTACTTTGCGAAATAACAATTTAACATTTACCTCTGATGCCGGAGTTTTTTCTCGCCAAACTGTTGATTTTGGTTCACGCGTCTTGATTGATGCAATTAACTTTGACGAAATTCCAGATGGCAATATGCTTGATGTAGGCTGTGGATATGGTCCCATTGGACTTTCACTTGCTAAAGAACAGGTGAATCGTAAAGCAGATATGACAGATGTTAATTTACGTGCGATAGATTTAGCAAAAAAAAATGCAGAAACGAATCATATTAAGAACGTTAATATTTTTGAATCTAATATTTATGACAATATTACAGAGAAGTATGCATTGGTAGTTTCTAATCCACCTATTAGAGCAGGAAAGAATGTTGTATCTGGTATCATTAGCGGTGCAAAGGATCATTTAGCTGATAATGGTGAATTGTGGATTGTTATTCAAAAGAAACAAGGTGCGCCTTCAGCTAAGAAGTTAATGGATTCAACATATGGCAATGTCGAAATCGTTACACGTGAAAAGGGCTATTACATTTTAAGAAGTAAGTTGGGTTAGTTATATGATTTTTTCTAATGAACAAATTAACGATTATATGGATCAGGCTATTGTGGAGGCGTTAAAAGCACAGGATCGTGCCGAAGTCCCGATAGGCTGTGTAATTGTAGATAATCAGACGGGAAAGATAATTGGTCGTGGTTCTAATGAACGTGAAGAGACGCAAGACGCAATTAAACACGCGGAGATTATAGCTATTGAACAGGCTTGCAAAGCGGTTGGCAGTTGGAGATTAGAGCATACAAGCTTGTTTGTAACTCTTGAACCTTGTCCAATGTGTGCGGGAGCTATTATTAATAGTAGGATTGAAGAAGTTATTTTTGGTGCCAGCGATCCTAAATCGGGATCAGTCGGATCTATCGTTAACTTATTAACAGAAACGCGCTATAATCACCAGCCTGAAGTGTTGGAACATGTTAAAGAAAAGGAAACTGGCGATTTATTACGCAATTTCTTTAGAGAAATTCGTCGTAAAAAGTAGCATTAATTCGTTATTTATAGTAATATAGTTATTGCCGAAAGGCCTTAGGGCAATGGTGCTCTTGTGAATCGTGTCAGGTTCGGAAGAAAGCAGCACTAAGTGAGTTGTACCATGTGCCTTTTGTTATGTATATTAGCCTCCTAATCTTAATTGATTAGGAGTTTTTTTTATTTGCATATGTGTAATCAATTTCATAAGTTTGTGTGAAAATTTGTGGTAAAATTTAAGTACTGTGTTAAGAGCAAGGAGGAAATATGGCATATCAAGCACTATATCGAGTTTGGCGTCCCCAAACTTTTTCAGATGTAATTGGTCAAGGCGTTATCACGCAGACTTTACGTAATGCTGTTGCAAGTAATATGACCAGTCATGCCTATTTATTCAGTGGACCCCGTGGTACCGGTAAGACTTCTTGCGCCAAAATCTTGGCAAAGGCAGTTAACTGCTTAAATCCACATGATGGGGAGCCTTGTAATGAATGTGAAATATGTAAGGCTGCCAATGAAAATCGTTTAAATGATGTGATTGAGATTGATGCCGCTTCTAATAATGGTGTTGAAGAGATCCGTGATATTCGTGACAAAGTAAAATATGCTCCAACTGAAGCTAAGTATAAAGTTTATATTATTGATGAAGTTCATATGCTTTCTCAAGGTGCTTTCAATGCTCTATTGAAGACTCTGGAAGAACCACCAGAAAATGTTATGTTTATTCTTGCGACTACTGAACCGCAAAAGATTCCGGCAACTATTATTTCAAGAACTCAAAGCTTTACGTTTAGAAGAATTTCGCGTCAAGATATTCTTGATCGTATGGTTTATATTTTGAATGACAAAAATATTAAATATGACGAAGAAGCACTTAATATCATTGCAGCGTCTGCTGAGGGTGGTATGCGTGATGCATTAAGTATTTTGGATCAGGCGTTGTCATATGGTGATGACGAGCTGACTTTGAAGAATGCACAAGAAGTTACAGGTGCTCTAAGTAATGAACAAATTGTTTCTTACATGACAGCCATTGCCGAGAATAGACCAGCTGATGCGTTGACTAGTTTGTATCAGATATTAGCAAGTGGTCGTTCAGCAATGCGATTTACTGAGATGATTATTCGAGTTTGTCGAAATCTCATATTGTATAATTCTAATTCGGATTTGTCCCAACAAATGGATAAGTCAGTAATGACAGATGAATTGTTAGCGATTGCTGATAAGTTTGATAATACTAGATTGTTCTATATAGTTGATCAAGTCAGTGCTACACAGAAGAATCTTAAGAATTCCAATCAAACTGATGTTTATATGGAAATTTTGACTGTTAAGATAAGTGAACCTAAAGTAGAACAGCAAGTATTGTCACCTTCTACATCTTCGCAAGAAGAGGTGGAAACACCAGTTGATAATCGTAAGGTTGAACAATTGGGAGATGAGATTGCTAGTTTAAAGCAAGAAATTAAACAATTATCAAATCAGTCGCAGACTCCTGCTTCAAATAGTCAAAACTATAATAGTAAGCCTAAACGAAGTAGTAAAAAAGGTACGCATTTGAATAAGACGGCAATTTATCAAGTTTTGGAAAATGCTACAAAAAATGATTTGAATACGGCAAAGGATATTTGGCCAGATTTAATGAGTATGTTGTCAATAACGCAACGTTCCATTATGAGTATTTCGGAACCAGTTGCCGCATCAAATGAAGGCATTGTTGTTGCTTTTGATTATGAGATGTGGTTTGAAACAGCACAAGATGGCTTCTTAGATGAGCTTACTAATAATGTTGGGAAGTTACTTAAGAAAGATTGCCAAGTTGTTTTAGTACCAAAGGCCCAATGGCCTGAAATTCGTAAAGAATATATTGCAAATAATATTGATTCTAATAAGAGTAACAATGTAGAATCTAAGTCAGAACAAAAGAAAACTGATCCAACTGTTGATGAAGCCCTTAAGTTATTTGGCGATGACGGTGTGGTTGAAGTTAAAGATGATTAGTAGAATAAATATACTTTAAAAGGAGAAGATAGTTATGAGTAAAGGAATGCCAAATATGGGTGGAATGGGCGGAAATATGGCCAACATTATGCGCCAAGCTCAAAAAATGCAAAAAGAAGTTGCAGCTGCTCAAGATCAATTAAGCAAAACAGATTATGAGGGACATTCAGTTGATGATTTTGCAATTGTCAAAATGAATGGTGATAAGAAAGTACTAGATATTAAAATCGATGAAAAGATTATTGATCCTGACGACCCTGATACATTACAAGACATGCTTATTGATGCATTGAATGATGGTATGGCTAAGGTCGACAAGGATAAAGATGCCAAGTTAGGTAAATACACAAACGGGTTGATGTAATAAATGAGATATCCAGAGCCGATTTCAAAATTAATTGATAGTTATATGATGTTGCCAGGAATTGGTCGTAAAACAGCGACAAGAATGGCATTCTTTACATTGGGCATGGATAAAAGTCAAGTTCAAGAATTTGCTGACAATCTGATGTCCGCCAAAACTGACTTAAGGTTTTGTAAAATTTGTGGAAATATCACTACAGATGAAGTTTGTTCAATCTGTAGCGATAAGAATCGTGATCAATCAACAATATTAGTTGTTGAACAGCCAAAGGATATAATGTCTTTGGATGATATGAATAGTTATAATGGACTGTATCACGTTCTAGGAGGGGTATTGTCTCCGGTCGATGGTGTTGGTCCTGAAGACCTGAATATCAAACTGCTGCTTAATCGTTTACGTGAAAACAGCAAAGTTAAAGAATTGATTATTGCTACAAACGCAACTCCAGAAGGAGAAGCGACAGCGCAATACTTAGCCAAACTAGTAAAACCGGCAGGTATAAAAGTAACTAGATTAGCGCATGGATTAGCCGTTGGATCAGACATTGAATATGCCGATGAAATGACTCTGAAGAGTGCTGTTCTGGGTCGCAGGGAGATTTAACATGTTTGGTAGAAAAAAAGCCAGTGTTGAAAAAATGGAAAATGATCGTTTAATGGATAGTATTCATCAGATTCAGCAACAAATCAGTAATTCACAACACATAATTAATAATTCATTGGAAGTTTCTGACGAGGCTAGATTACAATTAAGAATTGATCGAGCAAAGTATCAGTTTTTATATTTAGAAGCCAGGCGCCGCAAAGCTCAAGCTAAACATACGACTGATATTATTTTTGGAGATGAAGATACATTTTTAAAACAACCTAGCCGTGCGGAGAAACACTGGTAGTGAGTTACAAAGAATGTGAATAAAGCCGGCAATCTAAAACAGATTGTCGGCTTTATTAGATTTCATACTAGTCCATTCCAATAGCTTGTTTACCCAAACACCAATATCAAGTAAAATAGAATCAATGTATTAAAAGGGAGAATACCAGATGTCAGGGATATTTATATCATTCGAAGGTCCAGATGGGGCCGGAAAAACTACTGCTTTAAGCGCACTGATTCCTTTGTTAAAAGAACGTACTAGCAAAGAAATAGTCGAATCTCGAGAACCTGGTGGTAGTGAAATAGCCGAACAGATCAGAAAAATAATATTGACTGTTCATGATGAAAAAATGGATGATAGAACTGAAGCACTATTATACGCAGCTGCACGTCGACAACATGTGGTCGATGTAATTAGACCGACTTTGTCTGCGGGCAAGATACTGTTGAGTGATCGTTTTGTTGACAGTTCCATTGCTTATCAAGGTGGCGGACGTGAAATTGGAGCTAAAGAAGTCGCTGAAATAAACGACTTTGCTATTGATGGTACTTTACCAGATTTGACAATTTATTTTGATATTTTGCCTGAAATTGGGTTATCAAGAATTCGTAAGGATCATGAGGGAGAAATGGATCGTTTGGAACAAGAAGCATTGAGCTTCCATGAACGTGTTCACGACTCTTATCTTGACTTAGTAGTGGCTAATCCTGATAGAATAAAGAGTATTAATGCAAATCAGGCACCTGAAAAAGTCGTTTCTGATGCATTAGATGTTATTATTAAGAGATTTCCAAATGTATTTAACGGAGGAAAATAAAATGAAAGTAATTTTAGCAATCGTCCAAGATAAAGATAGTCAACAACTACAAACACATCTAGTAAAGGAGGGCTTTCGTGCAACACGTCTACCTTCAACTGGTGGATTTTTAAAGTCTGGTAACTCGACATTTATTATTGGTGTTGAAGAGGATAAGGTTGATCCAGCACTCGAGGTAATAAAGAAAACATGTCATACAAGAACACAATTTGTTACTTCAACTTTTGCATTACCAGAAGCTGCGGGAATTAATGATCCAATAGAAGTTCAAGTTGGAGGAGCTACTTGTTTTATCCTTCCTGTGGATAAATTTGTAAGATTTTAAAAATGGAAAATCTACTAGAAGAGCAAACCAGGGTACTGCATGAATTTCAAAAAATTATTAAATCTAATATGTTGTCACACGCTTATTTAATTGATAATGCTTCTTCTAAAGTCAGACAACAAGTGGCCATTTGGTTAGCTCAAAGTCAGTTTTGTGATAATCTACAAGATGGTATGCCAGATCAAACTTGTCAAAAATGTCAAACTATTGCGCTAGGTGATAATCCAGATGTATTGGAAGTTAGAACAGACAAGCAAAGTATTGGTGTTGATGATATTAAGTACTTCAAAAAAGAAGCAAATATGACGGCTACTCAAGGTAATCGCCGAATTTTGATTATTGATGAAGCTGAAAAAATGACTAATGCTGCAAGTAATAATCTGCTAAAAACTATTGAAGAACCCGAGGGTAATTTAATGATGATTTTGTTAGCAGATTCTGCTAAGCAAATGTTGCAGACGATTCGTTCACGTGTTCAAATATTTCATTTGTCGAATAAAAGTAATGAAGATGAAATTGATAGTTTAGTAGAACTGGGATACAAACCAGATCAGGCAAAAATAGCGTTAAAAATTTCTGATATTAAATTTTTACAAGCTACGACTGGTGAAAGTTATCAAAAGATGACATCAGCGTTAACTGTATGGATGAAAGAATGTAATCAGAAAAAAATAAATAGTTTTATAGATATACAGACTGATATAATGCCTTTAGTTGAGAATAAAGACCATCAACATTTGATTTTCGATATGATGAATCAGATATTTAGTGATATATTATCAATTAGGTACAATTTAAATAAATCTCTTCTTATAAGAGAAGATGTTCTTTCAAATAAAAGTATTCAACAGATTGTTAGTTTTTCAGATGAATTATTTAAAGCTGAAGAAATGTGGAAAAGCAACGTTGCATTTCAAGCAATTTTAGAGGATTTGTCATTAAAATTTGTGAGTTAGTAGGTGAAACAATGGCAGAAAAAGATTTGTATGACGAGTTTGAATCTATCTCTAATCAATTAGGTAGTTTGAGTAGCCAAATTGATGCTCTCAAGGAACGACTATCAAAAGATTTGGAAGAAAAAGAAGAACTTAAGATGGAGAACCACAATCTTCGCAAGCAATTAGAAAAGCTTGGTTATGAAGATAAGAGTTTCAATGAGAGTGAATTGCCTACTTCACGATTGAACCTAGAGAAGCTTTATCATAAGGGATTTCATGTTTGCCAGCAATTTTATGGTTCTCACCGTAAAGAAAATGAAGAATGTGTCTTCTGTTTAGGGGTAATTTACGGAAATCATAGTAAACCAAATAAAAAATAAGTAAGGGAGCATTTTGAATGATTGAACAAAGGAGTTTTGTTAATAATTCGAAGGGCTGCCTTTTTTTAGTGCCAACGCCAATTGGTAACTTAGATGACATGACCTTTCGAGCAGTCAAAACTTTACAAGATGCGGATTTAGTTGCTGCAGAAGATACTAGAAATACTAAGAACTTATTGAATCATTTTGATATTACAACTGATTTGATTAGTTTCCATGAACACAATACTGCACAACGAATACCCGAGTTGATTGAGAAGATGAATTCTGGAATTAACATTGCACAGGTCAGCGATGCTGGTACGCCTTCAATCAGTGATCCTGGTAAAGAATTGGTTAAAGCTGCTATTGAAGCGGAAATAGCTGTTGTTCCTCTACCTGGAGCAAGTGCATCAACGACGGCTTTAATTGCGTCAGGTATTGAACCACAACCATTTTATTTTTATGGATTCTTGCCGCGTAAAGGAAAAGAAAGAACGGAAGCTTTGGAAGATCTTTCTCAACGTAAAGAAACATCCATTATTTATGAATCACCATATAGAGTTGCAAAAACTGTTGAAGATTTAAAAAAATATTTTGGTGGTGACAGAAAGATAACGTTGGCACGTGAATTAACTAAGATTCATGAGGCATTTTTACGTGGAACAATCGATCAAGTAATTGAATACTATCAAGAACATGATCCTAAAGGTGAGTATGTTTTGGTTTTGTCTGGAAAGACAACTGAAGAAGTTGAAGATATGTCTGACTCTGAGATAATTAATTCAATCGATTTGTTGATTCAATCAGGAGAAAAACCTAATAAGGCGATTAAAGAAGTAGCTAGTCAGAATGATTTGCGTAAGCAAATTGTTTATAACTTATATCATGGTATTGGAAAGGAAGAATAAAGTGGCGGAACAAATTTACTCACAGGAAATAGAATTTCCATTTTATTTTGCAAATTTAACTGGTGATATGCGTTTATCATCATTGATTGATGCAATGTTATTGATATCAGAAAAGCAATTGCATGAATCCGATTCAGATAGTTCAGAGATGGTACAACGCGGTTTGGGCTGGGTTGTAGTCCAATATCATATGGATATAAAAAAGATGCCTACTTTAGGGCAAAAACTAAAAGTAAGTACTCGTGCTACTAGCTACAATAAATATTTCTTTTATCGTGATTTTTGGATCGATGATTCAGATGGTAATCGTATGGTAGAGTTGTCTAGTGCTTTTGTTATTATTGACGTTAAGGCACGTAAGATGGTTAGTGCTGCTGAACAGTTGACCGATATGTTTGGTGCTGAAGAAATTACTAAGATCAAACGATTTGCTCGGTTACGTGCTCCGGAAGACTATGATATTAAGACAAATCAACATATTGGTTATTACAATATTGATGTTAACCGTCATGTTAATAACTCTTATTATTTTGATTGGATGGTAGATTCTCTTGGAATAGATTTTGTCGAGAAACACCGTGCTAAGAGTATGGATATTAAATATGATAAGGAACTGAATATCCATAGTGAACCTGAAATTTTTGCTAAAGTAGATGAAGATAATTTGACAACAACTCATTGGATTAAGAGTAATGGTGAATTAAATGCGATTGCTAGGATCACGTGGGAAGAAAAATAATTGTATTTTTTTATGAAAAAGGTTGTAAGCATAATCTTTAGGTAGGGGTATTAACTTGTGGTAATATGTTTAAGTAAAATATTTTTGGGGTAGGATTCAAAGCGTAAAGTGCCGGCGGAACGGAATGTGAACACCGGACGAAGAGCTCTAGCTTGCGATTTTGTTTCCGCATTCGCCACTTTATATAGTTAGTTAATTCGTTAGCCTCTAGTTATATGTTGTGGCAGCTCCTACAAGGAGATGTCGTGAATGAATACGAACAGTCGAGTTATCAATGTCCACGAAATGACGTGGATGGCTTTATTAATTGCAATGGAGATGGTTTTGAGCAAACTGTCAATTGGTAGTAATACCTTGAAGGTTGGCTTCAGCTTCATAGCAATAGGACTAATGGGATACTATTTCGGACCATATAAGGCTGCCATTGCTAATGTAATTGCTGATATTATCAGTAACGTGATAATGCCAGCACCCGGTGGATTTTTCTGGGGCTTTACATTTTCAGCTTTAGTTGCAGGTCTTATATATGGATTTGTGCTTTACAATCATAAAGTAACGATCCTTAGAACTTTTGTAGCGGTATTATTGATTACAGTAATAGTTAATACTGGATTGAATACATTGTGGATTCAAATGATGACTAATTTACCATATTGGACATTGTTGGTTCCTAGAGTTCTTAAAGAATTATTTAGTCTAGTTTATCAAACAGGATTGTTATACTTGGTTCTTAAGTGGATCAGTAATTCTAGATTTAATAGAATCGGCCGTTAGTGGTCGATTTTTTTATTTGTAAAATTATTTGTACGGATCGGTAGTTTTACGAAAGACAGATTTCTGTGCTTGCTACAGACAACTAATGCGGCACCTCAGTTATCTTAGGCAATGCTCAAAATCTCCCGTCTTTCTCCACTCTCTGATTGAAACGAGTTGCGAAAGACAGATTTCTGCGCTTGCTACAGATAACTAATGCACCAACTGTGTTGGCACCTCAGTTATCTTAGGCAATGCTCAAAATCTCCCGTCTTTCTCCACTCTCTGATTGAAACGAGTTACGAAAATCAACTTCTTCCGTTTACTACGATTAGTGACCTCACCACTTCGTGGCAATCTCACTAACCTAGGTAATACTCGGAAGTTCCCGATTTTCTCCACTCTCTGTATTATTAATATTATGTGGTAAAATATTCCTATTAAGATTGAGGGGATTATATGAAAATTTTAGCTTTTGATACATCAAATAAGCCGCTAAGTGTTGCGGTTGTTGAGGATGATAAGGTTCTCGCACATATTGAGTCGACTGAAAAGAAGACTCATAGTGTTACACTCTTGCCCGATATCCAAAGTTCTTTGGCAGATGCCAATCTTTCAATCGATGATATCGATAGAATCGCTGTTGCAGATGGACCAGGTTCTTATACTGGGGTTAGAATTGCTGTGACTGTTGCTAAGACTTTGGCATTTACTTTGAACAAGCCCTTAGTTGGAATATCTAGCTTACAGTTACTTGCCGCTAATGGTGGGGATGGTAAGCTGTGCGTTCCTTTAATGGATGCTAGAAATGATAATGCTTATTCTGGAGTTTATTTGAATAAGCAAGGGGAAGTGGTTAATATTGTTGAGGATCAACATATTACTATGACCAAATTATTAGCATTGTTACAAAAATATGATGAAGATAAGCTTGAATTCATTAATGCCACTCAAAGATTAACCGATTTAATAAGAGAAAAATATCCTGATGCCGAAATTATGTCTGAAGAAGATAGTCTTCCAGATGCTACTAAGCTAGCTAAATTAGCTGAGGCTGCTGAGCCTGTGAAGGACATCGATAGTTTTGTTCCTACTTATTTGCGCTTAACACAGGCTGAACATGATTGGTATGAAAAAGGTCATAAGGACGATGGCAATATTTCCTATGTTGAGGAAGTTTAAAGAGACAATTTGGCCAACAGGACATGTAGAAAAATATTCCTTTGAGCAGCAATCGGTTAATATAGATGGTAGAAAATTTACATTGAGAAAGTCAGATCCCAGTGATACTGGTGATTTTATGGTTATCCAAGAGAAGGTTTATTCTAAGCCAGTCCCTTGGCCGACCGATATTGTTGATATGGAATTAAGAAATAGAAATGCTTTGTATTTGTCACTAGTAGAAAATAATGCTTGTGTGGCGTTTATTGGAGTATCGTTGAAAAATAAAAATGAAGCTCATATTACAAATATAGCGGTAATGCCAGGATTGCAACATCTGGGAATTGGTCACTTGTTCTTGAACCAAGTGTTCGAATATTGTCGTAAATATGAATTTTCATCCCTTTCACTTGAAGCGGATATTGAAAATGAATCCGCAATTAGTCTTTATCGAGCATTTGGGTTTAAAACTAGAACCATTCATGAGAAGTATTACTTTAGAAATCACCATGATGCATTAGAGATGGTGGTGGATCTGTAGGTGGAAGAAATTTTGAAAAAAGATACATTGATATTGTCGTTTGAGAGCAGTTGTGATGAAACAAGTGTAGCTGTAATCAAGAATGGCAAGGAAATACTATCAAATATAATTGCGACACAAATTAAGAGTCATCAGAGATTTGGTGGAGTTGTACCAGAAGTTGCAAGTCGTCATCACGTTGAGGAAATCACCCATTGTATTGAACTTGCAATGGATGAAGCTAATGTGACTTATGATGATATTGATGCCGTGGCTGTTACGTATGGACCAGGATTGGTTGGTTCATTGCTGATTGGAATCATGGCTGCTAAGACTGTTGCCTTTGCTCACAATTTGCCTTTAATCAAAGTAAATCATTTGGCAGGTCATATTTATTCGGCTAACTTTGTTACTGATTTGCAATATCCATTTATGGCATTACTAGTGTCAGGTGGCCACACTGAATTAGTATTAGTCACAGCGCCTGGGGAATTCCATACACTTGGAGATACTCGCGATGACGCTGTCGGTGAGGCTTACGATAAGATTGGACGTGTTTTGGGAATTAATTATCCAGCTGGTAAGCAAGTTGATCAAATGGCTGCAGTCGGCAATGATGTATTTGATTTTCCACGTGCTATGGTTCAAGAAGACAACCTAGATTTTAGTTTCAGTGGTCTAAAGAGTGCATTTATCAACCGTGTTCATCATGCGGATCAAGTTCATGAAAGCTTAAACAAAGATGATTTGGCCGCTAGTTTCCAAGGTGCGGTGTTGGATATCTTAAGTAATAAGACATTCCGTGCTTTGAAACAACATCCGGTTAATCAATTGGTCGTTGCTGGTGGGGTTGCCGCAAACCAAGGTTTACGTAAGAGACTAAAAGAAGAAATTGAGAAGCGTAATTTAGATATGGAATTAGTGTTCCCGCCATTAAGACTTTGTGGTGACAATGCTGCTATGATTGGTGCAATTGCACAAATTCAATTTGATCAAGGTGATTTTGCTGATTTGAGTTTGAATTCTGATCCGAGTTTAGATTTTTAGATAAAAATTAAAGAGCTAATATATTGAGATTTTTTAGGGTCTACGCCAAATAGTGTTAATGGATCCAAATTACACTGGAAGTACATCGAATGATGTGCTTCTTTTTTATTCGTGAATTAATTGAATTCTGACAAAGAAATGATCTAAGTTTCTAAATCTGTAACAATCTCTTTTCGTCTAGATTTAAGATAGTCCTGTTAAGAACATCACAACAATATATTGCTTTTTTAAGTTTGGAGGCTTAAATCGTAGCGTATGTTGTGATGCTTTTTTTACACATTATTATTTCACACATAGTAATTGACACAGTACAGTAGTGTGTATTATTATGTATTAGAAATAAATAAGTAAAATTAATAGAGGGTAATAAAATGGATGCAATTACTGTTAAACACGTAAGAAAAAGTTTTGGGAATCATTCAGTATTGAAAGATATGAATCTTGCAGTGAAACGAGGAGAAATTTTTACCTTACTGGGTGAAAATGGTTCTGGTAAGTCGACACTTATCAATATTTTGACGACAATCAGCTTAGCTGATGATGGAGAGGTACAAATTATGGGTCATCCGATAATGAGTGATGCTGGTTTAATTCGTGAGAATATTAGTTTAAATTCTCAAACCGTTACTTTAGATGACGAGTTCACTGGATATCAGAATTTGTTAATAATTGCTGAACTTAGATTATTAAAAAATGCTAAGACTGAAATTAAACAAATTTCTGAAAGATTGAATCTGACAAGTTTCTTGAATAAAAAAGTCGGTAAATATTCAGGTGGTATGAAACGTCGTTTGGATATTGCAATGTCATTGCTGGGAAATCCAGAAATTATCTTCTTAGATGAACCCACAACCGGTGTTGATCCTAAAAATAGAGTTGAACTATGGAATATTATTAAAGAAATTCGTGATTCTGGAAAAACGGTGTTTTTGACTACGCAATATCTTGATGAAGCCGACAAATTATCAGATCATATGGGATTTTTGAATGATGGAAAAATTGTATTGTATGGGACTCCAGATGAAATTAAGAAGAATGCCAGACGGTTTGTTCAAATCAATGTTGATTCGCCTAATGTAAATTTGGTAAATCTTCCTGAAGAAATGATTATTTCTAAAAACAATAAGGGGACTAGTTTTGTTGTTGATGAAAGAAATACTGATATTTGTATAAAGATATTGGTCAATGAGAATGTATCTATTCACAGCGTAGTTCCACAGGAGAATAGTTTAGAAGAAGTATTTTTTAATGTCACAAAAATTGATAGTGAGGGTAATTAAAATGCAATCAATCAAACAATTAATGGTTTTAACTAAAAGAATTTTGAAGCAAAACTTAACTAATATTGATACGGTTATTACGGTAATTCTAATGCCGTTGTTTATGTTAATGTTTTTTGTATATGTTTTAGGTGGCAATATTGCGATGGATGGCGTTAATGCCTCGACTGGAGAATATTTAAAATATGCTCTACCAGGTTTTCTGTTGGTGGCCATGGCTATGGGGTCGGCTTACACTGCCGTTCGTATCAATTTGGATAAGACCAAAGGATTTTTAAAACGTCTGCATTCATTACCAATCAAACGTTGGGTAATACTTGGGTCACATGTGCTGGCATCAGTAATTTTTATGATTATAAGTGAATCGGTAGTACTAATTGCTGGATTTGTAATGGGATATCGCCCAGATTTATCTGTGGGTAATTTTGCATTGTTTGTAGCAGTCTCGCTCTTATTTGCATTTACAATCACATTGATTGCAATTCCTTTTTCTCTGAAAGCAAATAGTGTAGAGTCAGCTGGCGGATTCTCATATATAATTCTGATGCTGTTGTTTGTAAGTTCTGCGTTCATACCTATGGATGGAATGATCAAACCAGTAAGGTGGTTTGCTGAAAATCAGCCAATGACAGCTCTAGTAGGTATAACGAGAGATTTATTGAACAATAATTTTTCATTCACTTCATCTAATTCTTTACAATCATTTGTGTGGTTGATTGGATTGATTATCTTATTTAGTCTTTTGTCATATCGTAGATATAAGATGTTTTCCGTTAAGTTGTAAATAGAATGTTAAAATTTCAAAAATAAATCAAAAATACCGCTCCAGTCCAAGCACAATGAAGTGCAAAGACCAGAACGGTATTTTGTTTATTAAAACTTATTTATATTTTTCTTCTAATCCACTCATCCAAAGTCCCAAAAGGGTCCCAAGTACAAATGCAATAATACTCAAAACAATTGTAATTCCAGTAACTCCAGCGTAGGAAATGGTCTCAGCTGAATATGGATTAGGAATCAAAATCAATATTGTACTTGCTAGTACGATTCCCAGAATAAAATGATAAACACGTGAATGATGATGTTCAATTAAGTATTCCATTCCCTTTGAGAACAATACCATAGCGACCATCCCACCAATAGCGATGGGCAAGAATACGCCAACGATATCGAAATTCTTAAATCCTGTCAGCATTGGTGTATACAGTCCAAGTATTAGTAACAGATTAGATGGGCTAAGTCCGGGTACTAAAACGCCCAGTGCTATCAACATACCGGCAATAGTGAATCCAATAAAGTTAGCTGGGATCGTTCCAAATATTTTACTCATGAAGAATAAGAACAATCCTCCAAAAATCAACATGAAGAAGAACCACATAACATCCACCATATCACGTCTACTACGTGAGGTAGAAGCTCGTATCAGTGACGGTAGAGTGCCGATAATTGCACCAGCAAATCCCCAAAGAACGATAACTTGATAGTGCTCAAGTAAGAATTCTAATGGCTTAGAAAGCAATCCAATTCCAACGACTCCACCGATTCCAACAGGTAGGAAGTACATGAAGTCCACTTTGAAGTTTTCACGGATATGAGCCATAAAGTGGAGAAGTCTTTCATAAATTCCTAATATTGCGGCAAGAACTCCACCAGATACTCCAGGTAAAATAAATCCAAGTGCAATTATGACACCCTTAAAAAATCGAATAAAAAAGTTCTCTTGTTTTTTGTTTTGCATAGTTTTCTCGACTCGCTTTATTATTAAGCCTCAGAATAGCAAAATTCTAACCTTAAGACAATTATTTGACTATTCCATGTCTTCCAGTTCCATAGATAATTCGGTCCATTGATCTTCTAAGTCGCTTTGTTTTGCTTTATTATCATCTAACTCTTTTTGGAAATCAGCTAGTTTTGTATATGAAGAAAGGTTTTCTTCTTTGGTCATTTCAGCTTGTATTTCTTCGTTACGTTTATCGATCTTAGAAATTTTGTCTTCTAAATCTTCAACTTGACGGCGTAATTTCCGCTCTTGCTTTTGTTGCTCTTTAGATTGTTGATACTGAACTTTTTTCTCACTGACGTTGTGTGTTTCACTTATTTCTTCAGATTTTTCTTTATCTTCAGTAGTTTTTTCTAAGTAATAGTCATAGTCACCTAGATAAATTTTGCTACCACTTGATCCAATATCAACGATTCTATCGGCTAATGTATTCAATAAATAACGGTCATGTGATACGAATAAGACAGTACCAGCAAATGAATTCAAGGCATCTTCTAGGACTTCCTTGCTGTCGATGTCCAAGTGGTTAGTAGGTTCGTCCATTACTAGGAAGTTGTCGTGTTCCATTGATAACTTAGTCAATGTTAAACGAGCCTTTTCGCCACCAGATAATCCAGCAACTGGCTTCAATACATCGTCACCACTGAATAAGAATGAACCTAATGTATTACGAATTACTTGCTCATCTAATAACGGATAACGATCCCATATTTCGTGGAGGACATCTTTTTGTGGATCTAGATTATTCAAGTTCTGATCATAATATCCAATTTGAACATTGGCACCAAATTGATAAGTACCTTCTAAAATTGGAATTTGACCAAGAATAGTTTTGAGTAGGGTAGATTTACCGATACCATTAGGACCGATGATACCAACACGTTCTCCCTTTTTAACATCAAGGTTAATTGGCTTAGACATAATTTGATCTTTTTCATAGCCAATTGCGGCATCTTTAATTAAAAGAACGTCATTACCACTTTCTTTGTCAATTTGAAATGAGAAATGAACAGATCCTTGATCAGAATCAGGTCGATCCATAACGTCCATTTTTTCAAGCTTCTTACGACGGCTTTGAGCCATTTTAGTAGTTGAAGCACGAACAATATTTTTTTGAATGTATTCTTCAGTCTTTTTGATCTCGGCTTGTTGTTCTTCGTAATGTTTCCATTCAACATCTTGATTACGTTTTTTCTCTTTTAAATAAAAAGTGTAATTACCAGAATAATGTTTTGATGAATGGTGATTTATCTCAACAATTTCTGTTACTACCTTATCCAAGAAATACTGATCGTGGGAGATGATTACTAGGGCACCACGATAGTTCTTCAAATAACCTTCTAGCCATTCAACGGTGTCAATATCCAGATGGTTAGTAGGTTCATCAAGTAATAATATATCATGATGTTCGAGAAGCATCTTAGCCATTGCCAGACGTGATCTCTCACCACCTGATAATGTGGATATTTTTTCTTGCCAAACATCTTCGTCGAAGCCGAATCCTTTTAAGACACTTCTAATTTCAGATTGATAACCATAACCGTTTTCTTGACGAAAGGTATTTTGCAATTGGTCGTATTGTTTTAAGATTTGATCATAATCACTAACGGTATTATCAGCTAATTTCCCTTCTAGTTCATGCATTTGCTTCTCTTGTTTTTTGAGATATTCGAAGACCTTTTCCATTTCATCAAATATCTTATTATCGCTATTTAATCCAGAATCCTGAGCTAAGTATCCGATATTTGTATCTTTTTTTAGGGCAATATTGCCGCTGTTGTAACTCTCTTGATCTGAAATTATTTTGAGTAGGGTAGATTTACCCACACCATTTCGACCAACGAGTCCGATTCTGCTGTTGTCTTGGACTTCAAAACTTACGTTTGAAAAAAGTTTTTTTGTTCCAAAATTCTTAGTTATGCTTTGGGCTTGTAATAAAATCAAGTTAATAAACTCCTTTGTATATTCACAATTTTATCATTAATTAGAATTTTCTGCCTTTTCTAGCCGTAACCTGTTGCGTTTTTGTCTGTTTTTAATTACTATAATAGTTAGTGAAACTACGCACATAACGGTGGGATAATATGACAAAAACAACAGTACCAAACGCAACTATAAAACGTTTACCAATTTATTACCGATACTTTCAATTTTTAAAGGATGAAGGTACCAAGAAAATCTCTTCAGGTGAATTGTCTGAGGGAGTAAAAATCGATAGTGCAACTATCAGACGTGACTTCTCATATCTGGGTGCACTTGGTAAGAGAGGATACGGTTATGATGTTAATGAGCTAGTTGCCTTCTTCAAAAAACTCTTGAATCAAGATAAGAGAACCAACGTCGCCTTAGTCGGTGTTGGCAATTTGGGTAATGCCTTATTAAATTATAACTTTTCTCGTACTAATAATGTAAGAATTGCCGCAGCTTTTGACATTGATGAGTCAATTGTTGGAACAGTTAAGAGTGGTGTTCCTGTTTATCACGTTAATGAATTGAAAGAACAGCTTAATTTGCAACAGATTGATGTCTGCATTTTGACTGTTTCATCTAATGCTGCTCAAACGACAGCTGATTTGTTAGCAGATGCAGGAGTTAAAGGGATTCTTAACTTTACACCTGTAATTATTAATGTTCCTAGCTCAATTCGTGTACATTATGTTGATTTAGCTAACGAATTGCAGACATTGATCTTCTTCTTGGATCGCGATAAGTCACTTGAAGAGGAAAAGAACGAAGATCAATAATCGATATAAAAATATTGGAGGATTATTTGCATGAGTGAACCATTATTTTTGAAACCTGTTTTTCATAAGAAAATCTGGGGTGGACGTGGATTAGAAACAAAATTTGGCTATGATATTCCTGATGGTGATATCGGCGAATGTTGGGCTATCTCCGGACATCCTCATGGTCGTTCAGAAGTGAAGAATGGTGAATTTGCAGGTCAATCTGTTGCAGAACTATGGAGCAATCACGCTGAATTATTTGGTAACCCTAAGGGTAGAGTATTTCCATTATTAACAAAAATTTTGGATGCCAATGCTAGTCTCTCTGTGCAGGTACATCCTGATAATGACTATGCTTGGAAGCATGAACATGAACTAGGTAAGACTGAATGTTGGTACATTATTGATGCAGAACCAGATTCATATTTGGTTTATGGACATCACGCAAAGACTAGAGAAGAACTTGATAAGATGATTGAATCAGGCGACTGGGATCACTTATTAAGAAAAGTTCCTGTTAAGCCTGGTGAATTCTATTATGTTCCAAGTGGAACTGTTCATGCCTTGAATAAGGGAATTATGGTTCTAGAGACGCAACAAAGTTCAGATACTACTTATCGCTTATATGATTATGATCGTGTTGATAAGAGTACAGGCAAGAAACGTGAACTACATATCAAACAATCTGAAGATACAATTACAGTTCCAAATAAAGATCCAAAGCTAGATATTCAAAGCAAGACAGAAGGAAAAAATAAATTTACAACCTTCGTGAAACCACCAATATCACCATATTTCTCAGTATACCGTTGGGAAATCAAAGAACCAGTTACATTGAAACATGATATTGGTAAGTACACATTAATCTCAGTTTTAAGTGGTAACGGTCAAGTTACTGTTGATGGTAAAGAATATGATTTGAAGAAGGGTGATCATTTGATCATGCCAGCCACAGTCGATTCATGGACTATCGAAGGTGATTTAGATATTATTGCTTCAGAGTCTGGGGAAGAATAATAGAACATGTTTTAGTTAGAATATTAAATAAAGCACCTTGTTACTTATAGTTATTAATTGTAAGTAATGAGGCGCTTTTATTGTTTACAAAAAAAGTTTTTTGTATATAAAATTATTAATATTATTCTAATTTGATTAAATTTGTAAAAAGTCTGCTATAATAAAAACCGACGTTCTAAGGGGGCATTAAATTGCAAAAGCAAAAGTTTTTTCGGCTTAGTTTGGGCTGGCAAATAATTATCGGTCTAGTTCTAGGTATAGTTTTGGGACAAATTTTCTATCACAATAAGGGTGCTATTACGGTCATGCAGAACATTGGTACAATGTTCATTTCTTTGATTCAAATGATCGTTTTACCGATTGTTATTTCATGTTTAACAGTCGGAATAGCTAATATGGGTGATATTAAAAAGCTAGGTCGTATAGGTCTAAAGACTTTGGTTTACTTTGAAGTAATGACGACTTTAGCTATTATTATTGGTATTGTTGTTGCTAATATTACACATCCAGGTTCATACATTAATATTAATGAGTTGAAGGGATCAAGTATTTCACAATATACTGCTTCAGCTTCAGCTGCCGAACATTCTGGTATTTGGTCAGTGTTGATGGGTATTATTCCTACTAATATTTTTGCCGCAATGGGTAAAGGCGATATGTTGCCTGTTATCTTTTTCTCAGTCCTATTTGGATTAGGAACGGCATCTCTTGGTAAGGAAGGTAAGATTATTACTGACTTATTAAACGCCGTTGCTAATGTAATGTTCAAAGTAACTAATTGGGTTATGCGTACTGCACCAATTGGTGTCTGTGCTTTGATTGGTGTAACAGTTGCTGAAATGGGATTTGATTCATTGAAGCCATTAGCACTATTCATTGTTATCGCCTATGCAACCATGGCATTCTTTGTATTTGTTATCATGTATCTTGTTGGAAGAATGTTCCATGTTGATTTCTTTGAATTATTTAGAATTATCGAAAATGAGTTTGTCTTAGCATTTACTACAGCTAGTTCAGAAGCTGCCTTGCCAAAGATGATGGATAAAATGCAAAAGTATGGAGCAAGTAAGGGTATTGTTTCATTCGTAATTCCTACAGGATATACATTTAACCTTGATGGTTCAGCTATTTATCAATCATTAGCAGCTTTGTTCTTGGCACAGGCTTATCATATTAACCTGTCAATCGGACAACAAATTACATTGATAGTTGTTTTGATGCTGACATCAAAGGGAATGGCTGGTGTTCCGGGAGCTTCATTTGTTGTTCTACTAGCAACCGTTTCAACGATAGGTGTTCCTATGCAAGGATTGACATTTATTGCTGGTATTGACCGTTTAGTTGATATGGGACGTACAGCTGTTAACGTTGTTGGTAACTCACTCGCTACAATTATTATTGCTAAAAGTGAAGATGAGTTTGATGATGATAAACGAAAGAAATATGTCGCCAACTATAAGCGTGGCATGTAAATATAAAATCAAAAAAAGTTGAGATTCCGTAATTGGAAATCTCAACTTTTTTTATCTCATACTGATCATAACGACTAAAGTGTTCATAACTAGATGACTACCAGCACTGACATAGATGTTTTTAGATTTGTAATAAATAAATGAGAACCATAACCCCATTGCTACGTAAACGATGAATCTTGTATCTTGATGCATAAATGCGAAGAACACGGCCGAAATGGCAGCTGCCCAGTAGATATTAGTTGGTTTAATAAGATTAGCAAAGAATACACGTCTGAAGACTATTTCTTCCATAATCGGTGCACAAATTAATACATAGGCAAAGTAGTATGGATATGCGTGGACCAATGTCAGCAGCTGCAAAGTATTCGCTGAGGTTGTGCTAGTATGGAAAATTTGTTGGTCAACGAATCCTAGGCCAATTTGAAGAATTAAAGCACCAACAGTACCAATAATTATCCATTGTAATTTATTATTTAAGTCGGTCTTTTCTTCAAGTTCATTTGGTGAACTCTTTTGTGTTAAATAAATCATAATACCCGTCGCTAAAATTGCGGCTAAAGTTAAAGTTATAAAGTAGGCTGATCCGGTTACTTTAACCATGGATAATATCGAACCAATAAAGAGTAATACTACGTATGTAGCTAAAGTTAAAAATTGATTTGTTGAATATTTCATAATTTCTCCTATTTTTTCTAAAGGTAAATACTTGCATGTTCACAATAAAATGTTAATATAAAACATGTGATTAGCACAACAGAACTTGGAGTGCTAAATTAAAAATAAATATTAATCATCGGAGGCATTCAAATTGTTAAAACCACTTGGAGACAGAGTTATTGTAACAGTCGATAAAGAAGAAGAGAAGACAGTAGGTGGCATTGTTCTTGCTAACAACGCTAAAGAAAAGCCACAAACAGCCGAAGTTGTAGCTGTGGGTGAAGGCTCAATAACAGAAGATGGAAAGACATTACCAATGCACATTAAGGTTGGCGATAAAGTACTTTTCGATAAGTATGCTGGCTCAAATGTTAAGTTTGATGATACTGATTATTTAATCTTACACGAAAAAGATATCATGGCAATCGTTGAAAAATAATAATTTAAATTGAGAAGTTAAATTACCAAAAAAATATTGGAGTGTGGAAGTATGGCAAAAGAAATTAAGTTTTCAGAAGATGCACGTTCAAAAATGTTAGATGGTGTCAATAAACTAGCTGACACAGTTAAAACAACTATCGGACCTAAGGGTAGAAATGTTGTTCTTGAAAAGAATTATGGTTCACCAGAAATCACAAATGATGGTGTTACTATTGCAAAGAGTATTGAATTAGAAGACCACTTTGAAAACATGGGTGCAAAGCTTGTTTCTGAAGTTGCTTCAAAGACAAATGATATTGCTGGTGATGGTACAACTACAGCCACAGTATTGGCTCAAGCTATCATCAAAGAAGGTATGAAGAACGTTACTGCTGGTGCTAACCCTGTTGGTATCAGAACTGGTATCGAAAAGGCTACAGAAGCTGCTGTAGATCAACTACACAAGATTTCACACAAGGTAGCTGGTAAGTCAGATATTGCTCAAGTTGCTTCAGTTTCATCAGCAAGTGAAGAAACAGGTAAGTTGATTGCTGATGCCATGGAAAAAGTTGGTAACGATGGTGTTATCACAATTGAGGAATCAAAGGGTATTGATACAACACTTGATGTTGTTGAAGGTATGCAATTTGATCGTGGATATATTTCACAATACATGGTTACTGATAACGACAAGATGGAAGCTGACTTAGATAATCCATACTTGTTGATTACAGATAAGAAGATTTCAAATATCCAAGATATCTTGCCATTGCTACAACAAATTGTTCAACAAGGTAAGTCATTATTGATCGTTGCTGACGATATTGATGGTGAAGCATTACCAACACTTGTATTGAACAAGATTCGTGGAACATTCAATGTTGTTGCTGTTAAGGCCCCTGGATTTGGTGATCGTCGTAAGGAACAATTACAAGATATTGCCACATTAACTGGTGGTACAGTAATTACTTCAGATCTTGGACTTGAACTAAAAGATACAACTATGGATCAATTAGGACAAGCCGGTAAGGTAACAGTTACAAAGGATAGCACAACAATTGTTGAAGGTGCTGGACAAAAAGAAGCTATTGATGAACGTGTTGAGACAATTAAGAAACAAATTGCTGATACAACATCAGACTTCGATCGTGATAAGTTACAAGAACGTTTAGCTAAATTATCTGGTGGTGTTGCCGTTGTTAAAGTCGGTGCTGCTACTGAAACAGAATTAAAGGAACGTAAATACAGAATTGAAGATGCTCTTAATGCTACACGTGCTGCTGTTGAAGAAGGCTACGTAGCTGGTGGTGGTACAGCATTCTTGAACATCATTGATACAGTTAAGGCTGTTAAAGGTGAAGGCGACGTTCAAACAGGTATCAATATCGTTGTTAGAGCTCTTGAAGAACCTGTACGTCAAATCGCTGAAAATGCCGGTCTTGAAGGTTCGGTTATCGTTGAGCACATGAAGGATCAAAAACCAGAAGTTGGTTACAATGCTGCAACTGACAAGTGGGAAAACATGGTTGATGCCGGAATTATCGACCCTACTAAGGTTTCACGTTCAGCACTACAAAATGCTGCCAGTGTTGCTGCATTAATTTTGACAACAGAAGCAGTTGTTGCTGACAAGCCAGAACCAAAAGATGCACAACCAGCCGCAGGTGCTAACCCAGCTGCCGGTGGTATGGGCGGAATGATGTAGAAAAAATCAGAGAGTGGAACAAAACGTTTAACTTCCGAGCATTACCTAGGATAAGAGAGGTGTCACGGAGTGACGCATCGCTTATCCGTAGTAAGCGGAAGAAGTTGTTTTGTGTAACTCGTTTCGAAATGAAAATAAATCACTTTGCACAATCCGCTTCAAACACCCAATCTCCAAAAACTTAAACAAACTACTATAAAAGTTACTTAGACAATAACTTAAAAACAAAACCAAAATGGTCATTCTTACACCAACGTAGGAATGACCATTTTTTTGTCTATGATAAAATTGAAAGATAAGGTGGTGTTAATAACATGAATCAACTATTTACAATTGGTCAACTGTCGAAACTATTCAATATCAAAGTGCCAACATTACGTTATTACGATGAGATTGGCTTATTAAAGCCAGCAAAAGTTGACTCAGAGACTAATTATCGTTATTACTCCACAGAACAATTTGAACGATTGAATGTTATTAAGTATTTTCGAGCGTTGAATTTATCCATTGAATCCATCAAGAATTTTTTTGATGCGAGAGATATTTCAACACTAGAAAAGCTGTTAAGAGAACAACAAATAAGAGTTGATCAACAAATACAGACACTACAATCAGTCAATAAACGAATTAGCACAAGATTAGCGCAAGTTGAAAGTGCTGAAAAAGCGATTCTTAATAAAGTTGAATTAGTAAATTTGCCTAAAATACCTGTAATTAATTTACGCCAAGATTATCAACTTGGTGAGGATATTGAGTTACCTCTTACAGCTATGAGGCAACGATATGATATGGATAAATTAATATTTCTAGGAAAAATTGCATTGTCTATGAGCTATAATAATTTGATGAATAATTCATTTGATCGATACAACGGCATACTTTTGATCTTAGAAGCTGGGGATGAAGGTGAAGCAACGGCAATTTTACCTGAGGGTTCCTATTTGAGAATTAGATTCCATGGAACACATGAAAATGCGGCAGATTCTTATAAACAATTGATTCAATTCTGTGAAGATCATTTATTGACGATCACTGGTGATGCTGTTGAAACAGCTCTAATTGATTATGGTATAACCAATGATTATTCTAAATACGTAACTGAGATAAGAGTACCAGTAAGATAAATTATATTGACCCTCCAGTTACTAGAGAGTTTATATTTAAACTATCGAATTTTTTATATGAGGGGAAATGGCACTATGATCGGAACTTTTTTTAATGTAACAATGATTCTAGTTGGCAGCATTATTGGCCGGTTTTTGCATAAAGGAATCAAACCAGAGTTTCAAAAAATTCTTACACAGGGATTGGGCCTGGCAGCTATGGTGATTGGTATCAATGCTGTGGTTGCGCATATGCCTAATAGCAAGTATCCAGTTTTGTTCATAGTGAGCTTAGCAGTTGGAGGATTGTTTGGACAATGGGTAAACTTGCAAGCAAGATTTGATAGTCTAGTCGGTAAATTTTCAGGTGGAGATTTAGCAGAGGGATTAGCAACAGCGATACTTTTGTACTGCATAGGATCATTATCAATCTTGGGACCAATTGAGGCTGCATTGAAACATGATTATACGTTCTTATTTACTAATGGGATTGGACGGAATTACTTCTATAGTATTAGCATCAACGTTTGGATTAGGTATCGCACTGGCTGCCATTGCTGTTTTTGCGTGGCAAGGAAGTATTTATGCGATTGCCTTTTTGCTGCAAGGTTCTATTAATACTAGTATGATTAATGAATTGACTATTGTTGGTGGTATTTTGATTTTGGCATCTGGATTAGGATTGTTAGAGATAAAAAAAATCAGCGTTTTGAATTTATTACCGTCTTTGTTGATTCCAATAATCGTTGTTCCATTATTACAATTATTTTAGGTATAATATTGATTTCTGACACTTCTAAAAAACTTAGAAGTGTTTTTTCTTTGGATAAGTACACTCTCTTTTTTAATTGGATCAATATTGATACAATATCATAGGTAAAGATGGGGGAATTCTATATAATGAAAATACTTTTCGTTGGAGATGTCGTCGGCAACATAGGGCTAAAAACTGTGGAGACTTATTTGCCTAAAATTAAGCAGAAGGTTAAACCACAGTTGACGATTGTGAATGGTGAAAATGCCAATGGTGGTAAAGGAATCAAAGTTGACGACTACCAAAGGATTCAAGTGGCTGGGGCAGAGGTTGTTTCTGGCGGAAATCATATTTGGGATAAGCGAGAAGTGTTAGATTTTATAGATGATCCCAAGAAAAATATCTTACGTCCATATAACTTCTCTGGTGATAATGTTCCAGGACGTGGAGTTATCGAAAAAAAGGTCAATCAAAAAAAGGTCTATATTATAAATATGCAAGGAACCGCATTAATGCAGCCATTAGATAATCCATTTTTGGCCTTTGACAAGTTGTTACCAACACTGGATAAGGATGCAATTAAGTTTGTTGATTTTCATGCTGAAACTACTAGTGAAAAGATTGCTACCGCTAAATATTTAACTGGTAAAGTTGCGGCTGTCGTTGGTACTCATACGCATGTTCAAACTAATGACGCTCGTATCTTTGATAAAAAGACAGCTTATTTAACTGATGTTGGAATGACTGGATCTTACGATGGTATTTTGGGTGTTAAAGATGAGCCTATAATTACTCGGTTCTTAACTCAACGTCCTACGAAATTTGATGTTGATGAAGACGGACGTATGCAAATTGGCTTCTGTGTAATTGATATTAATGATCAAACAAATTATGCACGCAGTATCAAAAATTATGTTATAAGTCCTGATAATCAGAGCTTTTTAACTTTTTAATTTAATTACAAACTGGTGGAGGAAATTCATGCCACAAAAAACTAAAGAAACACCTATGATGCAGCAATATCTGGATATGAAGAAAGAATATCCAGATGCTTTTTTGTTGTATCGCGTTGGTGACTTCTATGAAATGTTCTATGACGATGCAATTAAGGGTTCTCAAATACTAGAACTGACATTGACATCAAGAAACAAAAAAGCAGATGAGGATATACCAATGTGTGGAGTTCCTCATCGTGCTATTCAAGGGTATATTGATACACTTGTGGATAAAGGATACAAGGTCGCCATTTGTGATCAGCTGGAAGATCCAAAACTTGCAGAGGGCATGGTAAAGCGTGGAATTACACGTGTTGTCACACCTGGTACGATTATGGATGAGTCGGCTAATCAAGCTACTGAGAATAACTATATTACGGCGATTAGTCACCAAAAAAATCGCTTTGGATTAGCCTATGCTGATTTATCAACTGGTGAAGTCAAGGTGACATCGGTGGATAACTCAATGGACTTGATTAATGAACTGCAAAATTTGAATACTAAGGAAACAGTCGTTGATACTAATTTTCCACAAAAATATTTGGATCCGATTAAAAGAATTGGAATCTTAGTATCCACTATTGACGGTATTGATGATAACTTTGCATTTGATTACAGCCAGATAACTGAAGAATTACAAGTGAATACTGTTAAAACGCTGATTAGTTATTTAATGGAAACACAAATGCGTTCGTTGGATCATTTAAAAGCTGCTGAAACATATAAGACAACAGCTTATTTATCAATGGATCATACAGCTCAGAGTAATTTGGAATTGTTCAAAAATTTGCGAACTAATAAAAAATCAGGAACACTTTTGTGGTTGCTTGATGAAACCAAGACCGCAATGGGTGGACGTTTATTAAAACAGTGGTTGGCAAGGCCATTGTTAAATCAAAATGAACTAGAAAAACGTCAACACATTGTCCAAGTTTTTTTGGATAATTATTTCCAGCGTTCATCATTTCAGGACTATTTAACAAAAGTTTACGATTTGGAACGTTTAGCAGGACGTGTTGCATACGGTACTGTAAATGGTCGTGACTTGATTCAATTGAAGACATCCCTTGAACAAGTTCCAAAGATCAAAGAAATACTTTTGGATATTGGTGATTACGACTTAGATGCTTATATTGAACAAATTGACGATGTTAGTGATGTTCGTAAACTAATTGAAGAAGCAATTGTAGATGAACCACCAATCTCTACTACTGGTGGTGGACTTATTAAGGAAGGTTATAATGAGCAACTTGATAAGTACATTGATGCATCTAAAAATGGTAAAAAATGGATAGCAGAATTGCGTGCTCAAGAGCAAGAAGTAACTGGCATTAGCAACTTAAAGATTGGCTATAACAAGGTCTTTGGTTACTATATTGAAGTTACTAAATCAAATATTGATAAGGTTCCAGAAGGTCGTTATCAAAGAAAGCAAACTTTAACCAATGCTGAAAGGTACATCACACCTGAATTAAAAGAAAAAGAAACATTAATTTTAGAGGCTGAGGATAAATCACAAGCGTTGGAACATCAACTGTTTGCTGATATAAGAAAATCAGTTAAAGAGCAAATTAGGCGCCTTCAATCTTTGGCTAATATCTTGTCACAATTGGATGTCTTGCAGAGTTTTGCAGTTGTCAGTGAGACTTATCATTACGTTGCACCAGAATTTATTGATGAGCATGATTTAAAAATAATTAATGGACGTCATCCAGTTGTGGAAAAAGTCCTTAGCAACAATAGTTATATTCCAAATAACGTAACTTTCGACAGTAAAACCGATATCCTGTTGATAACTGGTCCCAATATGTCAGGTAAGAGTACCTATATGCGTCAAATGGCACTGACGGTCATCATGGCGCAAATGGGATGCTTTGTTCCAGCCGAGTCCGCTAGAATGCCAATCTTTGATCATATCTTTACGCGGATTGGTGCGGCAGATGATTTGATTTCTGGAGATAGTACATTCATGGTCGAAATGCGTGAGGCTAATGATGCCTTGAAGAATGCTACTAAGAATAGTTTGATAATCTTCGATGAAATTGGAAGAGGTACTGCTACTTATGATGGTATGGCACTTGCTCAGGCAATCATTGAGTATATTGACAAGAATGTTAAAGCTATGACGATGTTCTCGACTCATTATCACGAGTTGACGGAACTTGAAGGTCAATTGCCAGGGGTTAAAAATGTCCATGTAGATGCTTCAGAAGAGAACGGAACATTAGTGTTTTTGCACAAGGTTTTACCCGGACCTGCGGATAAGTCATATGGTATTCATGTAGCTAAATTAGCTGGATTGCCGGATGAAGTATTAAGTCGAGCTGATACTATCTTGAGTAGTCTAGAAGACACAGCACCAAAGGGCATTAAAGTTGAAGACAATGTAAAAGAAGAAGTGAAGCCTAAGTTAGTTGAAGAATCTAGTGAGACTGAGAAAATAAGTGAACCGACATCAGATTCACAACTTTCGCTTTTCCCAGAGTTGGATGTAAAGCCAAAAGCTAAGTTGAATAAGGGCGAGAAAAAAGTTGTTGATGAATTACAAAATCAAGATTTAATGAGTGTCACACCGATTGATGCTATCAATCTGTTATACAAGTGGCAAAAAGAACTTAAATAAAAGAAGGTGGAAAAGTTGGGGTTGATTCATGAACTGCCGGTTGAATTGAGCAATCAAATTGCCGCTGGTGAAGTTATTGAACGTCCAGCGTCAGTTGTTAAAGAGTTAGTTGAAAACTCTATTGATGCTCAAGCAACGCAGGTTTTGATAACTGTTAAGCAAGCTGGTCTTAAATCAATTGAAATCAATGATAATGGAATTGGTATAGCGGCTGATGATGTGGAAATTGCCTTTCAACCTCACACCACCAGTAAGATTTCTACCGATCATGATTTATTTAATGTCAAAACTTTGGGATTTCGTGGTGAAGCTCTGGCAAGTATAGCCTCAGTTTCTAAGTTAACGGTTGTTACAAGTACAGATGGAAAATCTGCTGTTAGGGCTGAATTTGCCGGTAATACTTTGTTGAACAAAGAAACACACGCTCGTTCGGTTGGAACAACTATTACAGTTGAGGATTTATTTTTTAATACACCAGCAAGATTGAAGTATGTTAAATCTTTGCACACAGAACTTAATAAGATAGTAGATATTGTGGATCGCTTAGCAATGGGACATCCAGAGATATCCTTTAGACTTATCCATGAAGGAAAAGATATTGTCTGGACCTCAGGTAATAGTAATTTGCAGCAAACTATAGCTGGTATTTATGGGAGAACCATTGCCAGTCATATGATGGAATTTGAGAATTCTGATGAAGACTACACTATTAAAGGATACTTTTCTAAACCTGACACAACTCGTTCAAATCGTTCGTACATTTCATTAATATTGAATGGACGATACATTAGGAATTATCAACTAGCTAATGCCGTGATTCGTGGTTATGGCTCTAAATTGATGGTTGGTAGATTTCCGATTGCGGTGATAGATATTGGATTAGATCCAAGTTTGGTTGATATTAATGTTCACCCAACTAAACAGGAAGTTCGATTAACCAATGAAGGTCATATTGCTGATTTAATCAGTGAGGGTATTAAGGATAAATTATCTACACAGAATTTGATTCCTGATGCTGTGAAAAATTTAAATCGTAAAACAACGACTGATCAGAAACCGAAAATCAGTTATAAATCTGAACAAATAAGTTTTGATGACTTATCATTGATGAATAAAATCTCTGAACCATTGCCAACAAAACTTCCTGGTAGTTTGCCGGAAGCAAAAAAAGCTGAAGTTGAAACTAATCCACAGGTGGAAAAGCCAGATAAGCAATTATTGAGTACTCCTATATTTGATGATCCAGAACATCTTAAATCGTGGGATAATCGGATGAAGCAGGAAAAAGAAGTTAAGGTAATGGCTGAAGATTCAAATGATGAACAGTCAGGCAGTGATTCTGGATTTCCAGATTTAAGGTATATTGGGCAAATTCACGGAACCTATTTGGTTGCTGAAAGTCCAGATGGCTTTTATTTGGTTGATCAGCATGCTGCTCAAGAGCGCGTTAACTATGAGTATTATCGTAAAGAAATTGGTAAGGTTTCAAATGATCAACAAAGATTATTAGTTACTATTGTATTGGATTATCCAAATTCCGAAAGTATTTTGATACGTGATAAGAAGGACATACTTGAGAGTATAGGTCTATACTTAGAAGACTTCGGTCAGAATAGTTTTGTCGTTAATACACATCCCACTTGGTTTGTTCCAGGTCAGGAAGAGTCGACTATTCGCGAGATGATTGATTACGTTTTGAATGATTCAAAGATCAGTGTAGCTGCGTTTCGTGAAAAAAATGCAATTATGATGAGTTGTAAGAGGGCAATCAAAGCCAATCATCATTTGGATGAAGTACAGGCAATTTCATTATTAAAGAATTTGACTAAAGCAGAAAATCCATATAATTGTCCACATGGACGACCAGTATTGGTAGAATTTAGTAACAAAGATCTTGAGAAAATGTTCAAGCGAATTCAAGATCCTCATGACACTAGAGAGAGTGAATAAATATGTTTGAATATTTAAATGGAGTAATTACGTATATTGATCCAACATATGTCGTAGTAGATGTAAATGGTGTTGGATACAAAGTTCAAGTTGCTAATCCTTATCGTTATCAACAAAATGAGAATGCCAAAGTTTATGTTGAACAAATTGTTCGTGACAATGAGCAGGCATTGTATGGTTTCTATGATATTAATGAAAAACGAATTTTCCTACATTTGATTAGCGTTTCAGGTATTGGACCTAAGAGTGCATTGGCTATCTTAGCTGGACAAGATTTGAATGGATTGATTACAGCTATTGAGAATAATGATGTTAAGTTTTTGACTAGATTTCCTAAGATCGGTAAGAAAACGGCGCAACAAATTATTCTTGATCTCGGTGGTAAAATGTCAGCTCAGGGACAAATGGTTCTTGGAGAAGATCCAACGCCATTGAGTTCAGGCAATCAAGAATTAGAAGATGGAATGTTAGCGTTAGAATCATTAGGCTATACCGCTAGAGATATTGGGCGAATTAAACCAAAACTACAAAAAGAAAACTTAGATACAGCAGATGCATATTTACGTGCTGGACTTAGATTATTAACGAAGTAATAAGGAGGTTAGTCAATGGAAAATGATAATGATCGTTTAACTGATGCTGATGCTTTAGATGAGGCGGAAGATATGGCCGAACAAACTATACGTCCTAAGACATTTGATCAATATTTGGGACAAGAAAAAGCAAAAAAAGAATTGGAAGTTTATATTAAAGCTGCCAAACAACGTCAACAAACACTAGATCATGTGTTACTTTATGGACCTCCGGGGCTTGGTAAAACAACTTTAGCTATGATTATTGCCAATGAAATGGGAGTAAATATTCATACAACTACTGGACCTTCGATTGAAAAGTCTGGAGATTTGGTTGCAGTTTTAGATGAATTAGAACCAGGTGATGTATTGTTCATTGATGAAATACATCGTATGCCTCGAGCAATTGAAGAAGTTCTTTATTCAGCAATGGAGGATTTTTATATTGATATCATTGTTGGTCAAGGGACCGAGTCTAGATCATTACACCATGAGTTAGTTCCTTACACATTGATTGGAGCAACGACTACATCGGGTAAGTTATCGGCACCACTTCGTGATCGATTTGGAATTGATATTCATATGGAGTATTATTCTGAAGAGGAATTATCCAAGATCGTTTTTAGAACCGCTGGAGTTTTAAAGATAAATGTTGATGAGGAAGGTGCCCATGAAATAGCACGCCGCTCACGTGGGACTCCTAGAATTGCCAATAGATTATTAAAGCGTGTTCGTGATTTTGCCCAAGTAGCAGGCAAAGATATGATAGACTATGATATTGCTGAATCAGCATTAAATCAGTTACAAGTTGATGATGCTGGATTGGACAGATTAGATCGTCGTATTTTATCAATGATGATTGAACTATACGGTGGTGGTCCATTAGGTATTAAAGTTATTGCCGCTAATATTGGTGAAGATCAAGAAACAATTGAGTCAGTATATGAACCTTATTTGATGCAAAAAGGATTTTTGAAGCGTACTGCAAGAGGTCGTATTGTAACTAAAAAAGGATATGAACATTTAGGATATACGTACCCTGAAAAGAGAGAGTGAAACAATGCGGTTAACTTTCGAGCACTACTCGATTACATTTATATGATGTTCTATTCATATAAATGTAATCAGTAGGCGGAGAAAGTTGCATTGTGTAACTCGTTTGAAAAGAGAGAGTGAGTAAAGAATGACATTAACAACTGAAGATTTCGACTACAATTTACCAGAAGAACTAATTGCTCAAACACCAATTAAAGATCGTGATCACTCACGTTTGTTGGTTTTGGATCATGAAACTGGTGAATATCAAGATAAGCATTTTTATGATATTTTGGATTACCTTAATCCTGGGGATGCATTAGTTATGAACAATTCCCGTGTTTTACCAGCTCGTCTATATGGTACAAAAGAAGATACTGATGGTCATGAAGAAGTATTGTTGTTGAATAACATTGAAGGTGATAAGTGGGAAGTTCTTATGAAACCTGCTCGTCGTGCTAAGGTTGGAACTAAAGTTCAATTTGGTGATGGCCAATTGGAAGCTACAGTTTTGGAAGAACTAGAACATGGTGGGAAGATTATTGAATTTCATTATGAGGGTATTTTCTTAGAAATCTTAGAAAAACTAGGTGAAATGCCATTGCCTCCATATATAAAGGAAAAACTTGATGATCCTGATCGTTATCAAACTGTTTATGCCAAAGAAAATGGTTCCGCGGCTGCACCGACTGCCGGTCTTCACTGGACAAAAGACTTGCTTGAGAAGGTTCAAGAAAAAGGTATTAAGCTAGTTTATTTAACTCTCCATGTTGGACTAGGAACATTTAGACCAGTAACAGAATCAGATATTAGTAAGCATGTAATGCATTCAGAATTTTATCGCTTGGATGAGGAATCAGCTAAGACATTGAATGATGTACGTAAAAATGGTGGCAAAATCGTTGCCACTGGTACAACTTCGATTAGAACTTTGGAAACTATCGGAACTAAATTTAACGGTGAGATCAAGGCTGATAGCGGTTGGACAGATATTTTTATTAAACCTGGATACGAGTGGAAAGTAGTTGATGAATTTATTACTAACTTCCATTTACCTAAGTCAACGCTAGTAATGTTAGTTGCAGCGTTTACTGGTAGAGAGAATATCTTGAATGCATATCAACATGCTATTGAAGAGAAATATCGTTTCTTTAGTTTTGGCGATGCAATGTTTATTAAGTAGAATTTAGTAAAAAATTTTTTGAATATAAAAAAGTATAACCGGTTTAGAGAGGGGAATACATGGAACCAGCTGTTAAATATACGTTAATCAAAAAAGAGAAGCATACAGGTGCTCGTCTTGGAAAATTAGAGACACCACATGGTACGTTCGAAACACCTATGTTCATGCCAGTTGGTACTGAAGCTTCTGTTAAAAACATGGCACCAGAAGATTTAGAGAAGATTGGTGCTAGTATTATTTTAGCCAATACGTATCACTTATGGCTCCGCCCTGGTGAGGATATCGTAAAAGAGGCCGGTGGCCTGCATAAGTTTATGAATTGGGACAAGGGTATTCTTACTGATTCCGGTGGATTTCAAGTGTTCTCACTAGCTAATACTCGTGATATTACTGAAGCTGGAGTACATTTTAGGAATCATTTGAATGGACGCAGAGAATTCTTGTCACCTGAAAAGGCAATTAAGATTGAGAATTATTTGGGACCAGATATTATGATGAGTTTGGATGAATGTCCACCATTCTTTGAAAGTTATGATTATATAAAGAAGTCGGTCGAACGTACAAGTCGCTGGGCTGAACGTGGTCTTAAAGCACATCGTAATCCTGATTGGCAGGCATTATTTGGTATTGTTCAAGGTGCTGGGTTTGAAGATTTACGTAAACAAAGTGCAGCTGATTTGGTAAGTATGGATTTCCCAGGTTATTCAATTGGTGGATTGTCTGTTGGAGAGTCTAAAGAGGAAATGAATCATGTCCTAGACTTTACTGCCCCACTGTTGCCAGAGAATAAGCCAAGATATTTGATGGGTGTTGGTTCTACTGATGCATTAGTCGACGGAGTTATTCGTGGTATCGATATGTTTGATTGTGTTCTGCCAACTAGAATTGCTAGAAATGGTACATGTATGACTACTAAGGGTCGCTTAGTTATTAAAAATGCAAAGTATGCACGTGACTTCCGTCCTTTAGATGAGAATTGTGATTGTTACGTATGTCGTAATTACAGCCGTGCTTACATTCGTCATTTAATTAATGCGAATGAATTATTTGGTACACATCTAACTAGTTATCATAATCTTTATTACTTGTTGAACTTAATGAAGGGTGTTCGTCAGGCAATTCGCGATGACAATTTGTTAGAGTTTAGAGAACATGTGTTTGAAGAATATGGTTTAAACAAAGAAAATGCCCGAAATTTCTAATATTATTTTTAATAAAAGGGTAATGTATGTGGTTAGACTTATAAATCTTTGATAACATATAAGTATGTAAAACTATTAAGAGGTGGAAAATTTGAATTATTTAACATTAGGCGCTGCAGCAGGTGGATCATCAACGATTTTCTTAGTATTTATCGTGATCATGTTCGTTGGTATGTACTTTATTTCTATTCGTCCACAAAAGAAGCAACAACAAAAACGTCAAGAAATGCTTAATCAAATGGGCAAAGGAGACAGAGTTGTTACACTTGGTGGTATTAAAGGAAGCATTGCATCAATCGATCGTGACAACAAAGAAGTTGTTGTTGACTGTGATGGTATTTATTTAACATTTGATTTGAACTTTATTCGTAAAGCAACATCAAAAAACGACAAAGTTAAAGTCTCAGAAGATAATAATAAGCCAGAAGCAAAAGAAGAAAAGAAATCTGAAGAAGCTCCTAAAGAAGGAGCCGAAACAGAACAAAAATCTGATGATACTACTAGTGAAGTTAAAGCTGAAACTAGTGAAGAACCAAAAAAGGCTGAAACTACTGATACAACTGAAAAAGCTGAATCAGACGAAAAAACTGAAGAAAAATAGTTATTTAAGATTGAAATTTAAAGATTTCAATCTTTTTTCTTGCCTTAAAGTATGCTCTAAGGTTTACTATTAATTCCGTATGAAAAAACGAAAACTAAAAAGACAATATTACAGATGTTTAATTGTACATGTTGTAAAATATAACTAATGACGCTATCTAAAGGGGTTTGGAAAATGGCTACAGAAAAATCAGCAATTTTTATTATATTTGGGGGTTCTGGTGATTTAGCTCACAGAAAACTCTATCCTGCACTATATCGCATATATAAAGCAGGAATGTTAAAAGATCATTTTGCTGTGATTGGAACTGCTCGTCGTCCATGGAGTGACGAGTATTTCCGCGAAACAGTAATAACTTCGCTTGAGGATATTGATGATGATAAGAATGCAATGGAAGAATTTGCCAAGCATTTCTTCTATCAATCACACAATGTTAATGATTCAGAGCATTACATTGCATTGAAGGAATTAGCTGCTAAATTAGATGATCAATTTGATGCAGGTCATAATCGTGTTTACTATATGGCAATTGCACCTAGATTCTTTGGTACAGTAGCTGAACATATTAAGTCAGAGGGATTGAAGACTGAGGGCGGTTATAATCGTTTAGTTATTGAGAAGCCATTTGGTCGTGATCTTGCTAGTGCTACTGAGTTAAATGATTCATTATCGCGAGTATTCCCAGAAGATGAAGTTTATCGAATCGATCATTATTTAGGCAAAAAAATGATTCAAGAAATTTCTAATATTCGCGTGAAGAACCCTAAGTTTGAAGAAGCTTTGACTAGTGAATATGTATCTAATATTCAAGTGACTTTAGGTGAGTCACTTGGAGTCGAAGATCGTGGTGGATATTATGAGACTTCAGGAGCATTGCGTGATATGATTCAAAATCATATTATGCAAATTATTGGTTCTATTGCTATGGATAAGCCTGAGGAATTGAGTGCTGATGCGGTTCATAAGGTTAAAACTGATTTATTTGCCAGTTTGAAATTATTACAACCCGAAGAAGTTGACAAAGACTTTGTTCGTGGACAATATGATACTGATAAGTTGGGCGAACAAAAAGCCTATCGTGATGAGGATAATGTTGCTGAAGACTCTGAAATTGAGACGTATGTTGCAGGTAAGATTGGATTTAACGACGCACGTTGGAATGGGGTTCCGTTCTATGTTCGCTCTGGAAAACGTATGCCTGCTAAATCTTCCAGAATTGATGTTGTTTTCAATGATAAAGTTTCTAATTTAGGTATTAAACCTAATACGACCGTTAGTTTCTTAATTGAACCAGAGGATGGTCATAGTATCTTAATCAATGGAATCGACTATCTTGAAGCAAATCAAGAATTCATTAAGTTTCCAGAAAATGAGAATTATTTTGATAATGCTCGTGAAGCTTACGAAAGTTTAATTATTGATATTTTAGCGGGTGATCACGTACACTTCACGTTGTGGGATGAATTACAGAGTACTTGGAAGTATATTGATGTCATTAGAAAACAATGGGATTCAGAAAAGCCTGATTTCCCTAATTATCTCAGTGACACAATGGGACCAGAAGCTGCTGATACATTGCTTGAACGCGATGGAAACTCATGGGTTTGGGACGACTAGGCTAGGTGGTGTTTAGCTATCGGATTTTTAAAAATACCAATTAGAATTGAAGAAAATCGAAAAGTCATCCATGTTGACATGGATGCTTTTTTCGCTTCTGTGGAAGAACGTGAACATCCACAGTACAAAAAGAAATGTTTGATTGTGGCTCCAGATCCACGTAAGAATCATCATCATGGAGTTGTTACTACTGCAAATTACAACGCTCGTAAATATGGGGCACATTCTGCAATGCCCGCTCAACAAGCGATAGAATTGATACCACGTGAAAAATTGTTAATAGTTCCACCTAATTTTGAACTTTACCGAAAGACCTCAGATTATATTCATAGTATTTTTGCTGAGGTAACTGATAATTACCAATCAGTTGCATTGGATGAAGCATATCTTGATGTAACAAAAAATAAATTGAATGAACCCAATGTTCTAAAAGTGGCTAATTATATTCAGCAAAAAATTGTTCGAGAAACGCATCTAACTTGTTCAGTGGGAATATCTTATAATAAGTTTTTAGCAAAAATGGCTTCAGACTATCGTAAACCATTTGGACGCACGATAATTTTAGGACAGTATGCTGAGGATTTTTTGAAGCCAATTCCGATTGAAAAATTCAACGGTATCGGTAAGGCTATGCAAAAGAAACTTCATGATATGAATATTTATACTGGTGGAGATTTGCAAAAACTAGATCAAGACGTCTTTATTAATACATTTGGTAAAATGGGTTATGTGATGTTCAGAAGAGTTCATGGCATTGATGATGCCCCGGTTGAAGGACATCGTGCCCGTAAGTCAATAGGTCGTGAGAGAACTTATAATCAAAATTTAGTTTTGAATGAACAAATTGAAAAAGAACTAAAGTTTTTGGCTGACTTAGTTAGTAAAGATTTAAAGAAAAAACGTCAACATGGTAAAACAGTTGTTCTAAAGTTGCGTAATTCAGATTTCGAGACGGTGACTAAACGTATGACATTTCAGGATTATGTTCAGGACAAAAGGGAAATATATCGTATTGCTAAAGAGATTTATGATAAATTAGACATAAGTGATCAAAAGATAAGGTTGCTTGGTATTACAATTACCAATTTAGATCCATTATCTTATGAGGAAGTTTCTTTAAACTTGTTTAATACGGAGGGAAATCAATGAATAGTTTTTCAGATATTGTCGAAACAATTAAAAAGTATGATAAGATTGTTATCTTGCGCCATCAAAATCCAGATCCGGATGCGCTGGGATCACAAACAGGACTTGCTACGGCCTTGCGCACAGCATATCCAGATAAAAAAATATTGATCGGTGGTCATAATGCAGAGGGTCTTAAGTGGTTGTCCACAATGGATGAAGTTACTGATGATGACTATGAAGGAGCTCTAGTTATTGCAGTTGATACGGCGAATACACCACGTGTTGATGATGACCGTTTTAATAATGGTGACTTTTTAATTAAGATAGATCATCATCCAAATGACGAAGCCTATGGGGATCAATTATTTGTTAATGACGATGCAAGTTCATGTTCAGAAATTATTGCTGACTTAATTGATTCGACTGATGAACTAACTTTGACTAAATCTGTTGCGTATTATTTATATGCTGGTATAGTAGGTGATACTGGTCGCTTTATGTATCCATCTACAACAGAGCATACAATGAATATTGCTGCTGAGCTTATTGGTCTAGGTATTGATTTTTCTGGAATTAATCAAAGTATGAATGAAATCACTTTGGCACAGGCCAAATTACAAGGTGAATTATTTAACCGATTAAAGGTCGATGAATCAGGTGCTGCGGTTGCTGTGATCGACTTGGATCTAATGAAGAAGTTGGGTATAAACCAAGAAAAAGCTAACTCAGTTGTTTCCACACCAGGACGTTTGCACGAGGTGATGTCTTGGTTAGAAGCTGTTCAAAAGGACGATGGTACTTTTAGGATGCATTTGCGTTCTCAAGGTCCAGTAATTAATGAATTAGCTAAGGAACACGATGGCGGCGGACATCCATTAGCTAGTGGTGCAAATGCTAAGGATTTGGATGAAGTAAACCAAATGTTTAAGGAACTGATTGAAATCGTTAAAGATTTCAAATCGAAGGGTGAATAGATGACTAAATTTTCACAATATAATTTTAATGATGCGATTAATAAGTCGCTTAAAGAGATTCACTTTGATGAACCTACTCCGGTTCAAGAAGCGGTAATCTCACTTATTAATAAGAAGAAAGACATTATTGTTCAATCAGAAACTGGTTCTGGTAAGACTCATGCTTTCTTATTACCAATCTTGAATTCAATTACTAAGGATCAAACCGTTCAGGCGTTGATTGCTACTCCTAGTAGAGAGTTAGCTTATCAAATTTATGAGGATACACAGGCTATCCTTAAGAACTATCCTGAAGAGTATAATGCTTTTATTTATGTTGGTGGTGCTGATCGAGATCGTCAAAAGAGAAAGCTGGAAGCACATCAACCTCAGATTGCTATTGGTACTCCTGGTAGATTATGGGATATGATTCGTGAGAATGACTTACATGTTGATGATGTTCAACGTTTTGTAGTTGATGAAGCAGATATGACTTTGGATATGGGATTCTTAGATGATATTGACCATATTGCTAGCAAAATGCCTGAGAATCACGAAATGATGGTGTTCTCAGCTACTATTCCACAACGATTAGAACCTTTCTTGAAGAAGTATATGAAGGGTCCTCAACGAGTTGAAATTAAGAATTCTAATGTTATTGCAAAGAACGTTGAGAACTGGTTAATGTTTGCGCATGGTCGTGATAAAAAAGAAATGATTTATCAATTAATGACCTTGGGTTCACCTTATCTAGCACTTATATTTGCTAATACTAAAAAGTCAGTTGATGAAATATATAACTATTTAAAATCTAAGGGATTAAAAGTTGCTAGAATTCATGGTGGCTTAACTCCACGTGAAAGAAAACGTGTAATGAAGCAAGTTGAAAATATGGAATTTCAATTTGTCGTTGCTACTGATTTGGCAGCACGTGGAATTGATATTAATGGTGTATCTCATGTTATCAACGCCGAGATACCTGATGATTTAGATTTCTTTATTCATCGTGTAGGTAGGACTGGCCGTAACAAGATGTCAGGAATTGCCATTACTTTGTATAATCCTGGTGAAGAGAATAAGATTGCTGAATTGGAACACATGGGTATCAAGTTTTTACCAAAAGATTTGAAGAATGGTGAAATTGTTGAAGCATATGACAGAGATCGTAGAACTCAACGTCATGCTACACAAGAAAAACTTGATCCAAAATTAGTTGGATTCGTTAAAAAACAAAAAACAAAGAGGAAACCTGGATACAAAAAGAAGATTAGACAAGCTATATCAACTGATAAACGTCAAAAGAACCGAATTAAGAATCGTCAGGCTATGAAGGCGCAAAGAGACAAGCGTCGTGGAAGTTAGTAGTTGACTTTTTTTCAATCGGTAGTTAATATTTTCTTTGGATATATCTAACTACCAAACCTATCAGAGAAGGCTGCCGGTGTGAATGCCTAGGTTATTGGTTGTTAGGTGCTACCAATTAAAATGTAAATAATTAATTGTTGAGAGGCTAACGAAAATCGTTGCAAACAAGGTGGTACCGCGCAGTGGCGTCCTTGGTTATGCAACGATTTTCTCTTTTTTAAGGGGAGAAAAAATGAAAAATTTATCAAGTGCTGAAATTAGAAAGATGTTTTTGGACTTCTTTCAAACAAAGGGTCATACAATTGAACCCAGTGCATCACTAGTACCAGTTAATGATCCCACTTTACTATGGGTCAACTCTGGTGTTGCTACATTGAAGAAGTATTTTGATGGTACAGTGATTCCCAAGAATCCACGTATCACTAATGCTCAAAAGTGTATTCGTACGAACGATATTGAAAATGTCGGAAAAACTGCACGTCATCAAACATTCTTTGAAATGCTTGGTAACTTTTCAGTTGGTGATTACTTCAAGAAGGAAGTAATTCCTTGGGCCTTTGAATTCTTAACAAGTCCAGAATGGTTGGATATGGATAAGGATTTACTATATATAACAACTTACCCTAAAGATATTGAAACTCAAAAACTTTGGGCAGAAGTCGGAATTGCCCAAGATCACATTTTAAAAATTGAGGATAACTTCTGGGATATTGGTGAAGGACCTTGTGGACCTGATTCAGAAATATTCTATGATCGTGGTCAAAGTTTCAATAATTTGGCTGAAGACGATCCAGAAAATTATCCTGGTGGAGAAAATGAAAGATACCTTGAAGTATGGAACATTGTTTTCTCAGAATTAAATCATTTACCAAGTGGTAAGTATGTAGAACAACCACATAAGAATATTGATACGGGTATGGGACTAGAACGATTAGTTTCGATTCTTCAAGGTACTAAGACTAACTTTGAAACAGATTTATTTAAACCTATCATTGATCATGTTGAGACATTGAGTGATGGTCGTAAATATGGAACTAGCAAGGAAGATGACATTTCATTCAAGATTATTGCTGACCATGCTAGAACCGTTTCATTTGCCGTGGGTGACGGAGCATTGCCTTCAAATGAAGGTCGAGGATATGTTATTCGTCGTTTAATCAGACGTGCGGTTCTAAACGGTAAGAAGCTTGGTATTGACGGACCATTCCTATACAAACTAGTTCCAATTGTTGGTCAAATCATGGAAAGTTATTATCCTGAAGTTAGTCAACAAAAAGAATTTATTGCTAAGACGATTGAATTAGAAGAGAAACGTTTTTCTGAAACATTAAACGATGGTTTATCATTATTAAATGGTATAATTGATTCTCTTCGTAAGAGTAATGAAAAGGTAATTGACGGTGCTGATGCCTTTAAACTTTATGATACTTATGGTTTCCCATTAGAGATGACACGTGAGTACGCTCATGACGAAGGTCTTGAAGTAGATGAAAATGGCTTCAAAGAAAATATGGAAGAGCAAAAGCAACGTGCACGTTCAGCTCGTGGAACTTTACAATCAATGGGTATGCAGGATGAAACTTTAATGGAAATTAAGACACCAAGTGAGTTTGTTGGTTATGATAACAACGAAATCAAGGCTACATTGAAGGATATTGTTGTAAATGACTCAGAAGTGGAATCTGTTAGTGAAGGTCAGGCACAATTAATTTTTGACAAGACGCCATTTTACGCTGAAATGGGTGGACAAGTAGCTGATATTGGTGGTATCTATGATATGAATGGTAACCAAGTTGCTGAAGTTACTGATGTCCAACATGCGCCAAACGGTCAAAATATTCATATTGTTACAGTTTCAAGTGCATTAAACAAGAATGCTGAGTATGATCTTAAGATTGACGGGGAATTCCGTGAAAAAGTTCGTCACAATCACACTGCGACCCATTTATTGGATCAAGCATTGCGTGAAGTAGTTGGAGATAGAACACATCAAGCTGGTTCATTAGTGGAGCCAGGTTACTTAAGATTTGATTTTAATAGTAATCAAGCACTAACTTCAGATCAAATTAGTAAACTTGAAAAGATTGTAAATGAAAAAATTTGGGATGCCATTCCTGTTAAGACAGAAGTATTACCAATTGAAGAGGCTAAGAAGAGAAAGGGAGCAATCGCAATGTTTAGCGAGAAGTACGGTGATATCGTACGTGTCGTTGAGATTGATGATTATTCAGTTGAATTCTGTGGTGGTACACATGCACGTAATACTTCAGAATTAGGATTGTTCAAGATTACTTCAGAATCTGCAATTGGATCAGGTATTCGAAGAGTTGAAGCTGTTACTGGTGAGGAAGCCTTTGAATATCTAAGCAGCCAACTACAATTGTTACAAGAAACAGCCAGAAACATGAAAGTTAATCAACTAAAAGATGTACCATCACGTGCATCACAATTAGTTGATGAGAATAAAGCATTAACCCGTGATAACCAAAACTTGAAGTTAAAACTTACAAGTCAGAAGTCAGCTGAAATCTTTAATAATGTTGAAGAAATCAATGATTTCAAAGTTATTGCTAATGTAATTCCAGCAGATATGGCAGCATTAAGACAATTAGCTGATAAATGGAAGAATGATCAAAGTTCTGATATTTTAGTATTAGGTGGTAGTGCCGATAAAAAAGCTAGTCTTGTTGTAGCCGTAAATAAGGGCGCACAAAGCCGTGGAGTTAAAGCTGGGGACGTCATTAAGAAGATTGCTAAAGAGATTCAAGGTGGCGGTGGCGGTCGTCCGGATATGGCTCAAGCTGGTGGAAAAAATCCTGCTGGTCTTACAAATGCGTTACAATTAGCCAAAGATGTTATTAAATCTTATTAAAGTGGGCTATAATTGTAATGAATCTTTCTGGTCACTTAAATTTTTGCTATATGGAGGTTTGCCATGAGTTCACTTGATAAAACAATGAGTTTTGATTTTAATGAAAACAAAGGCAAGGACGTCAAAGAAACATTGCAAAGTGTTTACCAATCACTAGAAGAAAAGGGATATAATCCAATTAACCAAATTGTTGGATATCTATTGTCTGGTGACCCTGCCTATATTCCACGTCATAATGACGCTAGAAACCTGATTTTAAAACATGAACGAGATGAGATAATCGAAGAACTAGTTAAGAGTTATCTCAACCAGGATAAATAATGCGTTTATTGGGATTAGACGTTGGCTCCAGAACCGTTGGCGTAGCCGTAAGTGACTTGCTGGGGTGGACTGCCCAAGGTGTTGAAATTATTCGAATCAATGAAGACAAAGAAGAATTTGGTTTGGATAGACTAGGTGAAATCATTAAGGAAAAACAGGCAACTGGTGTTGTCTTAGGATTACCTAAAAATATGAATAACACCGAAGGACCTAGAGCAGAGAAATCTCGTGAATATGGAGAAATGGTAGTAGATAAATTTAACTTACCAATTGATTTTATTGACGAGCGACTAACAACTGTTCAAGCAGAAAGAATGTTAGTTGATGAAGCAAATGTTTCACGCAGTAAAAGAAAGAAAGTTATCGATAAAATTGCTGCAGAGATGATTTTACAAAATTATCTCGATGCAAAAGGTAAATTAACAAAAGAATAGTCAGGTTATAAACCTGTTTGAGGTGATATTTATGAATGAAAATCCAGAATCACCAAAAGATTTGGATGAAGTTACATTAAGTGACGATCAAGGTAATGAAGAAGTATATAAGATTCTTTTTACATTTGATTCAGAGGATTACGGTAAGTCTTATGTCTTCCTATATCCTAAAGCAGATGAAGATTCTGATGAAGTAGAACTTCAAGCTTACTCATTTGAGCCAGATGAAAATGGTGATGTTACTGCTGGTGATCTTCTTCCTATTGAAGACCCAGAAGAATGGGACATGGTTCAAGAAGTTTTGAATACTTTCACGTCAGATGACGGTCAAGATCAATAGTTTAGTAAAAACCATGGATCGATTTATTTATTGATCCATGGTTTTTGGAACTTTTTATTAAGGGGATATAATGCTGAGTCTGTTACTTATTTTATTTTTAGTCTATGGTTTTTACGTTGGTGCCCGACGTGGACTAGCTATGCAAGCATTTTTTACAGTTGGATATGCGATTTTCTTTGGAATCGCTTTGTTGTCCTTCAAAGCATTAGGACCAAAATTTGAGATGATTGTTCCTTATCCTTCTGCTAGTTTGGGAAGTGAGTTTGCTTTCTTCTCAACTAAAGTAGGAATGGAATTGGATGATGCATTTTATCGTGCCTTTGCTTTTATCTTCGTGTGTTTTATTGGATGGATAATTGTAAGATTTGCTGGACTTTATTTTAAACGTCTAACTTATTATCCAATGTTTAATGATGTTAATCTATTGAGTGGAGGAATCTTAGGGTTACTTGTCACTTATGTGGCAGTATTTATGATTCTTTTAATGTTTGCGATGATTCCAGTAAGCGGAATCCAGAATGCTTTACAACACTCATTTGTAGCTTCAACAATGATTCGAAGTACACCGGTCTTAACTGCAATGTTGACTGAATTATGGATATAAAAATTAATAATTGGGCTGAAACAATTTAATTTGTTTCAGCCTTCTTTTATACGTATAAGGGAGTAGATATGAATAATAAAGCATTAAATGTATTAGAATTTGACAAAATCAAAGCTGAAATTGGCAGATTTCTAATTACATCACGTGGGAATACTCTTCTAAAAAAACTTATGCCCATGTCTGTCGAGTCAATCGTACAGCGTTTGATTGATCAAACAAAAGATGGGATGGATATTGTTCGGTTAAAGGGTGAGATTCCAGTTAGAAAATTAGCTGATTTGCATGATCAAGCAAATAGGCTAAAAAAAGATGGTAATTTAAATGGAACTGAATTAGCTTCAATTGGTGAAGTACTAAAGAATACTGGTGAGTTAAAAGAGTTCTTTGAAAAATTAAAAGATGATGAAGTTGATCTTCGTCAACTATATGATCTAAATGAAAAGTTAATTGATAATCCAAGTTTAACGGCTAGAATTACTAAATCAGTTGATGATACTGGTCGAGTATTAGATACAGCTTCTGATGACTTGAAGTATATTCGTGAACAAATAAGTCGATTAAATGATGAAATTAGAAGTTCCATGGAACGATATACTCGTGGTAAAGGAACTAAGTATCTAACCGAGTCAATTGTCACATTGCGTGATGATAGGTTTGTTGTTCCTGTAAAAACTGAGTATCGTTCTAAATTTGGCGGTGTAGTGCACGACCAAAGTGCCAGTGGACAAACTCTTTATATTGAACCAGAAGCTATTGTAGGGCTTAATAATCGTTTACACGATGCACAAACTTCTGAAAAACTCGAAGAGATTCGTGTTTTGAACCAGTTATCAGATCTAGTACGTCCCGAGATAGATAATATTGTTAAAAATAATGAGGTTCTTGGAGAATTTGATTTAATTAATGCTAAAGCTAAATATGCAAATCAAATTAAGGGTACTGAACCACTTATTTCTGAGAATCATGTAGTTGATTTGAAAGAGGCAAAGCATCCACTGATTGATCCTGATCGTGTTATTGCCAATGATATTATAATTGGTGATGATTACAAAACCATGCTTATTACTGGTCCAAATACTGGTGGTAAAACTATTACTATGAAGACCTTAGGATTGATTCAAGCAATGGCTCAAGCGGGATTATTTATCCCTGCACATGAGGAAAGTCAGATTGCCGTATTTGATGAGATATTTGTTGATATTGGTGATGAACAATCTATTGAGCAGAATTTAAGTACATTCTCATCTCATATGGATAACATTATTAATATTATGCATAAGGTGTCAGAACGTAGTTTGGTATTGATTGATGAGTTAGGTGCTGGTACTGATCCTCAAGAAGGTGCAGCAATAGCAATTGCTATTTTGGAAAAATTGTCTAAATCGCATTGTGTAATTATGGCAACGACTCATTATCCTGAATTGAAAGTATATGCATACAATACGACTGAGACAATCAATGCAAGTATGGAATTTGATGAGAAATCATTGAAGCCAACTTATCGCTTAATGATTGGTATTCCCGGTTCAAGTAATGCGTTTAATATTGCTGCCAGATTGGGAATGAATAAGGATGTTGTCAATCGTGGGCAAAGCTTGATGAGTGGTGAAAGTCAGGATCTTAATAATATGATTAAGGATCTCGAAAATCGTCGTAAAGAGTTCGAAAAGAAAAATGAAGATTTGAATTCACAATTAACTCACAATAAGCAAATTGAAGAAGATTATGAGCAGAAGCGTCTTGAGTTAGACAACTCTAAGGAATCAGAGCTTCAAGCTGCTAAAGTTAGAGCAAATCAGATTGTATCTAAATCTCGTAAGGAATCCGACAAGATTATTGACCGCCTTCGTAAACTGGAGCAAGCTGGAGTGACAGTTAAAGAAGACCAAATTATTTCAGCTAAAACTGGACTTAAGAATCTTCATCAAGATGAAGCAGTGAAGAAGAATAAAGTTCTTAGACGTAATAAGCGTAAGCAAGCTCTTAAAGTTGGTGATGAGGTCAAGGCACTTACATATGGTCAAATTGGTACGATTGTTAGAAAAGACAAGAATGATCAATATGAAGTTCAACTTGGTATTTTAAAGATGAAGTTTTCTGGTGATGATCTTGAAAAGACAGATGCTAATCCTGAGGAATCTGAAAAGAAACCAACAATGGTTAAGAGAACTAAAAGTTCGGGATTATCCAGCAAGTTGGATCTTCGTGGTAAGAGATATGAAGAAGCAATGACAGAATTAGATCAGTATATTGATTCGGCTTTACTAGCTGGTTATAATCAAGTTACAATCGTTCATGGATTTGGTACCGGCGTTATCAGAAAAGGTGTTACAAAATATTTGCAACGAAACCCACGAGTTAAATCATTTGGATATGCTCCGGCTAGTTCTGGTGGTTCAGGTGCCACAATCGTTGATTTGTAATCTCAATACAAAATATTTCCTTGTAATGTATGGAAGTGTTAATATTTTATGGACAGAGTATAAAGAGGAGTGATTTTATGGTTGATGAACTAACAGATAAGGATTTTGAGGAAGAAACAAAAGATGGCGTTGTAATTACAGACTTTTGGGCAACTTGGTGTGGTCCTTGTCGTATGCAATCTCCAGTAATTGAACAATTGTCAGAAGAAAATGACGCTGTTAAGTTTACAAAGATGGATGTTGATGCTAATCCAAAGACACCAGAATCATTCGGAATTATGGCTATTCCAACATTAGTTATCAAAAAAGATGGCGAAGTTGTTGAGAAGTTAACTGGATTCCATAGCAAAGCTCAATTAGCTAAAATTCTTGATGGTTATACAGATTAAATTTTTAGTTAAATAAGTTGCATAAAAAAAGATGCTTAGGCGGTTTTGCCTAAGCATCTTTTTTGTTGTAAACTTTAGTTTCGATCAATTTGAACCTTAATTGAAACACTTTTTGCTTTGCTGTTAACGGTATATGTTCCCAAACAGAAAGCCTCAATAGTCTTTTCGACAGTTTCAGTAATTATTCCGGTTTCGAGTGAGAATTCTGGATTGTCATTGTTAAGATTAAAACGTTGTTCTACTTCAGGACCAGTCAAAGTATATTGGTAACTGTTTTTAGTTTGCTTAGTAATTTCCAATTTTCCCAAACCAGCTTTTGAGAATAATTCAGGTAGGCTTGTCATATCAAGAATTAATTGTCTACTTAGATTTTTTCCAGCCCAGTAAAGTAGTTCCACAGTGTCTTTGTCCAACAGATCAGGGAGAACGAAATCGCGGAGTACTGAAACGGCAAAATAACTTTCAGTTAACTCATCTGCATTCTCACCATTTTTTCCAGGTTTCAAAACGTCAGGGATGTCAGTTAACTCTTCTTCATTATTTTTTGAAGCATTCTTAGTTTTTGCGGCCATTATTTTTACTCCTTTTTCTAGACAATTTATTATATCATTAGACTATTAGGTTTTTAAGCTATTGTATAACACCAAGCATAAGAATTTTAATTAAATTAAGAAATAAAAAAATTAGAGGGTGCATTATGAGTGATAAAAGACCAATCGGCTTATTAGACTCAGGATTAGGTGGTCTAACGGTCACTAAAGAAGTCATCAAACAAATGCCCAATGAAGATATTGTGTTCATTGGCGATGAAGCTAGAATGCCTTATGGCGTTAAAACTAAAGAACAAATTACTGAATATACACGTGAATTGGTAAAATATCTTATTTCGCAAGATGTTAAAGTTATCATTTATGCTTGTAATACAGCAACAGCTAATGCATTGCCGACATTAAAAAATGAATTCTCCATTCCTATGTTTGGTGTAATTCAACCGGGTGCTGTTGCAGCCAGTTTGAGTACGAAAACGAAGTATGTAGGAGTTATTGGCACAGAGGCTACTATTAATTCTAAAAGTTACAGTAAGGCAATTGAAGCTAATGATCCGGAGATTAAAGTTTTAGGCATTGCCGCACAAAAATTTGTTTCTTTTGTAGAAAATGATGAAGCAGATTCAGATGATGCCAAAAAAAATATTGCCGAGACTTTGGCACCCTACAAAGATCCAAAGTACGATACTCTAGTGTTGGGATGTACACATTTTCCAATGTTGAAACCTCAGATCCGCGAAGTATTGGGAAACAAAATCAATCTCGTTGATTCAGGTGTTGAAACTGTATCTTATGTGAAAGATTATTTGGAAGCTAATTATTTATTAACTGATAATAATAAAAATGGCAGTATCAAATTACATGCTACTGGTGGGATCAAGGAATTTAAACGACTGGCCAAAGATTGGTTGAATATACCCGTTGATGAAATAAGTTTAGTTAATTTGGGAGATAATAAATGAAAGAAATAATCATTGCTACAAAGAATCCTAATAAAGCAAAAGAATTTAAAAAGATATTTGATGAATCTGAATTTGAATTAAAAACTTTGTTGGATTTTCCTGATTTTCCAGATGTCAGAGAAACTGGCTCAACTTTTGAAGAGAATGCCAAACTAAAGGCACATGCCGTTATGGAAAAATTTAATTTACCTACAATTGCAGATGATTCTGGGTTGGAAGTGGATGCACTGTTTGGCCAACCAGGTATATATTCGGCCCGCTATGCTGGAGACCACAATGATGCAGCAAATAATGCAAAACTATTGTCAGAATTAGGTGGCATTCCCTTAGAAAAAAGAACCGCAAGGTTTGTAACTACTCTAGTTTTTTCTAATCCAAAGAATGATGAAGATTTGGTCGTTGAAGGTGAGGTTAAAGGCCTCATTGCAACTTTACCAGAAGGTGATGATGGATTTGGTTATGATCCATTGTTTTATTTACCAGAGATGAAAAAAACTATGGGACAAATTTCAATGGACGAAAAGAATCAAATCAGTCACCGAGGACGTGCTATTAGAAAGCTCGAGAATGAATGGCAAAATTGGATTAATTGGTAATTAATTGCCGTAAAATTGTTATAATGCTAGTATAAAGTACGAGATCATAGAGAGCGTATACAGGAGGATTACATTATGACATTGGGACAAATTGCAGGACTTATAGCTGCTTTGGCTTTTGTAGTTTTGGTATTGTATTTAGCTAAAACACTTATTTCAACAGCAAAGCTATTGAATGAGTTACAAGATACAGTTAAGGAAACAACTAAGATGGTTGCGGTGCTTTCAAAGAATACTGATGATATCATGCAACAAACTAATCAATTGGTTGATAAAACTAATACTTTGATGGACGATGTTAACAGTAAATCTGGCAAGTTGAATCCATTATTTGATACAGTTGAGAATTTGGGTAAAAAATCAGCAAATGCTACTGCTGAGAAGCCAAGTTCAGGATTTGGATTACAAAATATTATGACAGTCGGTAATGCAGCAACACTTGTTAAAACGATTGCCAAGTTTATGCCAAGAAAGAAGAGATAACTATGAAAAATCATCAATTTTTACTTGGAATAGTTTTGGGTAGTGCCGCAGGTTATGCAGCCTCGAAATACTTAACTAGTGAATCTGGACAGGCTGTATTGGAGAATATTAAAACCATTCGCGGTGATTTTAATAATGGCGGTGTTGGTTTTGCCGGTAATAATGATTTGGTGAATAACTTTACCGAAAAGACAGATGCACTAAAAGATCAGATGCTTGCCACAGCAGATAAAATTCGTGAAGATGAAGATTCTTCGGACATCGTTTTTGACGAAGGTGATTTGGAAACAAATTCGACTAAATCAAAAACTGATGATAATGATTCAGATGAGTAATAATAAAAGCCATCAGACAGCCGTCTGATGGCTTTTACTATTACATTATTGTGATAAATAAACCACAAGTTTTACTTGTGGGGGTTAGTAAAGTCTTTAGCTAAAAAAACACCCTTTCGGTATACTGTTTATCGGCTACCAACCAAAATAAACAGAGCGAGAGGATGTTTT
>NZ_RHNU01000049.1 GCF_003946015.1 Companilactobacillus insicii | reverse complement strand
TAGCGGTTGGTAGTTTTTTGTTGGGCCCCTTTAAGGGGCTTTTTGCGTGTGGCAAGCCCTTCTAGGGCTAATAAAAAGCCACCAGCTAAGCTGGTGGATATTTACTAGTCAATATAAGTAAGTTCTTTTGATGTGTGTGTGAATGGTTCACAACCATCTTCTGTAATATAAACACAATCTTCAATTCTAACTCCGGCAACGTGTGGAATGTAAATTCCTGGTTCAATTGAGAAACACATACCTGGTTTGAGTACCATAGCATTTCCCTCCATAATTGATGGGAATTCGTGTTCAGATGTACCCATACCATGTCCAAGTCTGTGAATGAAGTATTCTCCGTATCCAGCTTTAGTGATGATGTCACGAGCAACTTTATCTAATTCGGCAGCTGTAATTCCTGGTTTTGCAGCATCCATAGCTGCCAAGTTGGCTTCTAGATCAACTTTGTAAATATCTAATGACTTGTCATCTGGTTTACCAAAGGCTACGGTTCTTGAAGCATCACTGATGTAGCCGTCATGAATTGTACCAAGATCAAATAATACTAACTCATTAGGTATGATAGGATTTTTTTCAGGTCCACCATGTGGATTTGCTGCATTAGCACCGGCTTGAACAATAGTGTCAAAGCTCATGTGCATAACGCCTTTCTTCATCATAGCGTATTCTATCTCGGCAACTATTTCTTGCTCTGTACGGCCTTCTTTGATGGCTTTAAAGGCAACTTCAAAGGCATAGTCAGCTTCTGCACCGGCAGCTTTTAATTTTTCTATTTCTTCATCAGTTTTAATTAATTTTGCGTTTTCCATGTAACGAGATAAATTATCTGGGAATTTTGCATTAGGGAATTGACTCTTAATAGATTCTAACTTATCAACCGATAGGTCGTCTTTTTCAATTGACCAATTGGACGGTGTACCCACAGCGTCTTTGATATGTCCGGCCATTAGTTCAAAAGGATTCTCATGATCTAAATATCCGAAAACATCTTTATCCCATCCAGCCTTTTTAGCAGCTTCTACTTCTAGTTGAGGGGCAAAGATGAAAGGATCATTGTCAGGGAAAACTAAAAGAGCTAAAATTCTTTCTTCCGGTTCGCTGTAAAATCCAGTAAAATAGTTAATGTCTGTTGGATTTGACACGTATGCAGCGTCGTAACCATTTTCTGATAAGTATTTTTGTAATTCAATTAGTTGCTTCTTCATGAAAAACACTCCTTTATAATTTTGTATAAAGTATATCATTGAAAATGATTTTCTTTTTGAAAAAATATGAAAACTTACAACGATAATATGGAAACCGCTTGCAAAATGTGAAAACTTTTGATAAATTAGAGTTATCTAAATGGAAATTTGTTTGAGAGAGTGGATATTAATGGAAAAAAAAGTAGTAACAATATATGACGTAGCCGAGGCCGCCAATGTTTCCATGGCGACAATATCTCGTGTTGTTAACGGAAACGCAAATGTAAAAGAAGAAACTAGAAAGAGAGTCCTTGAAGTTATTGATCGTTTGAACTATCGTCCAAACGCCGTTGCTCGTGGACTCGCAAGTAAAAAGAGTACAACAATTGGTGTAATTTTGCCAGACATCACTGATTTGTATTATGCTTCTCTAGCAAAGGGAATTGATGATGTTGCCTCAATGTATAAGTACAATATTATTTTGACTAGTTTACAAGAATCAGTCGGTGATGAAGAACAAATTTTGAATAACTTACTTTCAAAGCAAGTTGATGGTTTGATTTACATGGGCAAACAATTGTCTAAAAAATTAAAACGTACATTGTCAAATTCAAAAACACCAATCGTCCTAGCTGGTTCAGTTGATAAGAATAACGAAACAGCTAGTGTAAATATTGATTTTGCGGATGCTGTATATAGTGTTGTAAATCAATTAGTTCAAAATGGTCACAAGAAGATTGCATTTGTTGGTGGCAGTCTAGAAAATCCTATTGACGGTAAGTTCCGTCTTGATGGATACAAGAAAGCTTTGAAGAAAGCACATATTAACTTCTCATCAAATTTGGTATTTGAAGCAGAATACTCAGTTCGAGCTGGAGAGGCAATTTGGGATGCTGTTAAGAACAGTGGTGCTACTGCTGCTTACGTAACAGAGGACTTATTAGCTTCTGGATTATTAAATTCAGCTGTTAAATCTGGAGTTAAGATTCCAGATGATTTTGAAATAATTACAAGTAACGATACGATCCTTTGTGAAGTAACTCGTCCTAAGATGAGTTCAATTGAGGAACCATTGTATGATATAGGTGCGGTTGCTATGCGTCTATTAACTAAGATGATGAATCAAGAATCAATTGATGATAATACAATTAAATTGCCATATTCAATTGTAAAACGTGAATCAACAAAGTAAATATTGTTAGTCAAAAGGGACCGCCACTTATTATTTAAGTGGCGGTCCCTTTTTCATTTGTGACTATTTATTACTTAATGTTTTCTTTTGTTTGTGTAAATCCCATAAAATCACAACAACATATCCAAAAGCTACTAATGAGAGTCCTCCAGTTACCACTGAGTTCATCTCATAAGGTAGATTAATGAAACCTTGAAGTAATGAGTAAAGTGTGTTGATCAATACTACAGTTGCTAGTGTAAATGATTTATCCCAAAGTTTAGTGTTATGTTTAACTTTGTATATTGATACACCGATCATGAAGATAATTAGTAGTGCAGCAACGATGTATAGTGAGTTTTGTAAAAATTTTGGACTAAAGTACATATAATTCTCCTTAATTCTGGCGATAAGAACAACGTTCTCATTTTATCATTACTGAACTATTAAATCGAATGATATTAAGACAAAAGGCACCAGCAATCCAAAATCGGATTACTGGTGTCTTTCGCCTTAATGCTCGAAAGCTGAGCATGTTTTGTTCCACTCTCTTATTCAGTAGTAGTTTCACCAGTCACTGTTTCAGAACCACCGTCAGTACCAGTGGTTCCACTGTCGTCTGTACCTGGAGTAGAGGTTGTTGTATCACCGGTAGATGTTGATCCAGTGGATGTTCCTGTTCCTGTTCCAGAACCACTACCAGCTCCAGTACCTGTTTCACTAGTACCATTGTTCGTTGTAGAATTAGTAGTTCTAGAACTTGTTGAGCTTGAAGTGTTGTTACTTGTAGTGACATCTGATGAATCATTACTATTAGTGCTATTGCTGAAGCCTGACGTGCGCCCGCTACCATTTTCAGATGCTAGTTCATCGGCTGTCTTAGTAGTTTCACCAAGAGTAGTGACAACACCATAGCCATTGCTTTTACCAAAGTAGTTATTCCAGAATAGCTTGTAATTCTTAGACTTACCACCGATGGCAAAGTTTTCATATGACATCGATTTAGGACTTCCTTTGTAATATAGGGAAGTTGTAGTATGTTGATTTACTTTGGTTGTCATATCGTTGTATTTGATTGTACCTGTCTTAGTACCGGTTTCTTTATCAACTTTGTAGCTTTTGACTCCGGATGGTTTCTTGAATTGTTTGTGAACATTCATGGCTTCAGGATCTTGCTTGTATACTGCATTCGCCATCCGTGACCACAATTCTTGATTGGTGAAGGTTGAATTGCTATCAAGATTATAATTGTGACGATATACATTATCGTAACCAATCCATGAGGCAAGTGTGACTCCGTCAGTACTACCAATGAACCAGTTATCACGATAATCATTAGATGTACCAGTTTTACCAAAGAAGTTTTTGGTACTGAAATTAGTTTCGTACGATAGTACAGAAGCGGTACCTTTAGTGACAACACCATGAAGCATGTTTTTGATAATATATGATGTTTGTTTACTAAAGACTCGTTTCTTAGCTGCTTTATGTTTGTAAATGGTTTTACCAGATGGATCTGTTATTTTGGAGACTACATAAGGGTTAACGTGGGTACCTTTATTAGCAAAAGTCGAGAAGGCACTTGCTTGTTGAAGAACCGTTACACCACGCGAAGTACCACCTAATGTAATACCGAGTTGCTTGTATTCTTTGTCAGATAAGTCGATTCCCATAGCTGACATATACTTGCTTGAATTAACGCCTTGGCCTCTTATGTAGTTGTATAAGTTAACTGATGGGATATTGTATGATTCCTCGAGTGTTTCACGAGCTGAAACAAAACGATTTTGAATAGTTTGTCCGTAATCAGTTGGTGCATAGCCATTAAACTTTGTCTTGAAGTCCGCCAGCATTGTTTGTGATCCTATAAGACCATTTTCAATGGCTGGCGCAAATGTAATTAGAGGTTTAATAGATGAACCTGGTGATCTGTATGTACTGAAAGCGTGGTTTGTTTGTGAGTTTTTGAAATCAACACCACCGACAAATGATAGAACTTGACCAGTTTTATTGTCTAATAATACGGAACCATTTTGGACGGGTTCTGTAACCTTTATTGTTTTGCCAGTATTAGGATCAGTTGCGGTACTGTTGTGCGTAGTACCTAAGTTATACTTGAATGACTGTGTTTGCTCGTTCATAGCGATGTACAGATCCTTGCTGATAGTACTATCAACACGATAATTTTTGTTGTGCAATTCTGTATTTGCTTGAGCGGCATATTTGTCATATAGATTTTGATCTTTCTTCAAATCACTATATTTTATACCGTCATTCTTTGCTAATCGCTTAATTAATATGGTTTCTGCCTGAGCAGTCAATAGATTATAAACATAACCATATTTAATAGTTTTTTCTTTGGCTTTAGCAGGTTTTTGGAAATCCTTAGCTAAATCAAATTTCTTAGCGCTGTTATACTGTGATTCAGTAATTTGATTATCACGATACATACGATATAGAACGATGTTCTTGCGCTTTAATCCAAGACTGTAATCGTCCTTTAATTTGCCACTTATAGAATCATAAGGAGTATATATTGATGGACTTTGTGGGAGTCCGGCAATGAAGGCCGACTCAGCCAAATTCAAATCAGCGGCATTTTTACCAAAGAGTCCCTTAGCGGCAGCTTGCACACCTTGAATATTTTGCCCTTTATTGTTGCTACCGAAAGTAGCAGCATTCAGATAGTCTTGTAAAATTTCATCTTTTGTGAAGTACTTATCTACACGCATAGCTAGAAAGATTTCGACAGCTTTACGTTTCCAAGTTGTTTCAGAAGATAACATTTGCATTTTGACTGTTTGTTGGGTTAACGTGGATCCACCAGTTTGAGCACCGATTCCAGTTATATCAGAAATAATAGCTCTAAAAATAGATTTTGGAACGACACCGTTGTGACGATAAAAATCACTATCTTCAGTTGAAACGATGGCCTTTTTTAGATAAGGTGACATTTCAGATAAAGGTATGCTTTTACCTGTAAGATCTTTTTGTAAATTTTCAACTTTTTCGTCGTTTGCAAAATATAGAGTGGTTGAGTTATTAACATCTTGTAGCTCAGATTTCATTTCTTGTTTAGTAGGAACGTCCACTTTACTAGTCAATGCAGAAACATAACCCATGCCAAGTCCTACCGCCAAACTCATCAAAATAAGAATTCCCGCGATAGTATAAATAATGATTCGTCGAATTACTTCGATAGTTAGATTAGCTTTAGTAGCAAAATCAGACCAGCTTTTAATACTTTTAAAGCCAGAGATTATGCTATTCCATAAATTTTTCACTTTTAAATAAGCCCCTTTAAAAAGTTACATACACCAATTATATAATAAAATTTTATAATAAGTGCAAAAACAAAAAAGTTCTATGGAAAGAACCTTCCACAGAACTCCTACTAAATGATTATTTTATTAATCTATATATAGCATCAGCATATATAGCTGTTGATTTAAATAGCTTATCTAAATTGATATATTCGTTAGGTTGATGCATAACATTTTCGTCACCAGGGAACATAGCTCCGAAGGCAACACCATTTTTTAGGATACGTCCATAAGTACCGCCACCAACAGTAAATGGTTCTGTCTCTTTGTCCCCAGTATGATCACGGTATGCACCCACTAATGCCTGTACTAATGTATCATCCGCTGGAACAAAATGTGGTAATTGATTGTGACCTTCAATTGTAGCTGTTACTCCATCTGGAAGAGCTGAATTGATTTTTTCAGTCAATGTATCACCAGTATCACCTTTTGGATAGCGAATGTTTAATAGAATATTTGCTTTAGATTCATCGAATTCAAAAATATCAGGTGTCATAGTTAAATCACCCATGACATCGTCAGTATTTTGAATACCAAGTTTTGATCCAGCGAAGTCTAAATGTAATTCATTAGTAATAAAGCTAAAGTATAATTTTTGATTGTCATTTAAGTCTAGCTGATTTAAGAATTTAGCTAAATATGTAGCTGCATTAATACCATTGAATGGTTCCATTGCGTGAGAACCTTTACCGGTTATTTCTAATGTAGCCACTTCATCAGTTATATCCAAGTTTCCTTTGATTTCAGTATTGTCATTTAAGAAACTATTGAATGCAGATTTAATTGTATCAATATTTCCGAATGACAAGTCTAGTTCAGCTTTGGCGCTTTGTGGGACCATATTAGGTCTGATACCAGCGTTGAAACTTTTAACTAATCCAGTGTTTGAAGTAGGGAAGTTAACTAGGAATGAGACGATACCCTTTTCACCGTTAATTGCTGGGAATTCAGCATCAGGTGAGAAACCAGTGTCAGGCATTGTTTCTTTTTCCATATAATGGTTCATTCCTACCCATTCACTTTCTTCATCAGTTCCTAAGATTAGTTCTACTTTTTTACTTGTAGGTAGTTTTAATTCACTGATGATTTTTAGGGCATAGTAAGATGCGAGACTTGGTCCCTTATCGTCACTGGCACCACGGGCATACAAATTTCCGTCCTTGATAACTGGTTCGAATGGGTCAGTATTCCAACCTGGTCCTTCTGGAACAACATCTACGTGGCCTAAGATGGCAATTGCATCGTTACCTTCACCAAATTCGATTCTTCCAGCAAGATTATCAACGTTCTTAGTTGCAAAACCGTCTCTATCTGCAAAGTGTAGAAAAGTCTGTAATGCTTTAGCAGGTCCAGGACCTAGTGGATAGTCACTAGTCTTGTGTTCAATATCTCTTTGACTATTGATGCTAACTAATTCAGATAAATCATTGATCAATTCATCTGATCGATGTGCAACTTCTTTTTCCCAATCTATAGACATATATCTATAACCTCCACATGAAGTGATTTTATTAAATCATTTTACCAAATTTTACCAAACGTTGTTACTATTAGCCAATTGACTTAGATGTGATCTAATGAATCGTTCTCATTATCAAATTTAAATGGAGCAATTTCTTTTTGCAAATCTCTTATTAAAACAGTGTTGTGAAGCTCCTTTGGAGGAAGAGGCATCCAAGAAGTTTGATTTTCAAGTAAATCTAAATTTCTAAATCTTTGACTAACTGGCAATTTGTTATAACTTAGTTTGCTATTGTTTCCAAGATAATTTTGATCAACTAATTGAATTAGGACATATTTTGCTTGAATCCAGCCACCGCTAAGTTTTAGCCAAGTATTACCACTAGTTTTTTGTACGGCCTGGATTTGTTCAGGCTTATTAGGGTCCATCCAATCAATGATTTGAGATGATTTTTTAGGTTCAGAGTATAAGTAGTTATTTGGCTGTTGTTGACGATAAATTGCTTTTGCACCGAAATATGGACGTAATTCATTCAATTCGTAATCAGGATTAAAACCTTCAGAATTAGCAAATTTGTTTTCACCTAATTGAACGTATTCTTCACCGTTAAACTTAACAATATTAGTGATATGGAAACCATCCAACGGATGAACGGATTTATTAGTTTTAATTAATCTATATGGGTTTTCATATATTGGTTCATCTTTATTACTCATATAGTAGACATTTTGGTTGATAGTTTCACTTTTTGATTTGTCTTTTAAGTTACGGTACTCATTACCAGTTGCAGGATAGTTGGTTACAACACCATCAATTGGCATATTAATTACCGTATTCCATTTTTTAGGACTTTCGTTCATTTCATCCCATATATAGACTGATTTTCCCATATAATGGAGAGTGTCGATGATTTCAGGAGTAATTATTTTTGATGATAGATTGACACCAGTAACATATGATAAGACTTCAAAGTTCACACGCTTGATGGTCCCAGCTATGAATATTCTAGGAATATTAGGCATTAATTCAGATTCATTTTGTAGACTTTTAGTTGAAAAACTATGAAACATAACACGATTTTGCATTCCGTATTTATCGATACAAGTTTTTAGGAGTTCTTCCATATTTTGAGGGTTACCCTTACTTGTTTTCTTTGTCTCAATTAAAAATTTTGCATTAGGATTATTTTTGTAGTGAGCAAATACTTCGTCTAAACTATGGATTGGTTCGCCATTCTTTTGAGTTAATTGACTTAGTTCTGAAAAGTTATGTTGTGAAACTATATATGGGGTACCAGTAATACGGTCGAGGTTTTTATCATGTGATACTACTAGAACATTGTCTTTTGAAACATGGAGATCAAGTTCGACATAATCTGCTCCTTCAGAAAAGGCGGTGTTAAAACTTTGAAAAGTCTCTTCAGGTGCTTTAATAGGATCACCACGGTGTCCAATAACTGAAAAACCACTAGCAAAGATAAATATTGATGTTACTAACAAAAGTTTAAAAATAGACTTATTTCTAAAATTCATAATTGACTCCCTATGGAACTGAATATTATATACTTAGTAAATAGTAATAATTGTGAGGTACAAATAAAATGGATAACGAAGAACTATCACTCGATATTATCGAGCAGATTACACGTAATGATGGCACAAAGTATTATGAAATGGCAAATGTCTTAATGAATGGACGTGCTGAAAAAGCGGCTGAACTAGGCTTTATCAAAGAAGTTCGCATTCTTAAGCTAAATATTCCTCATTCATCTGCCGTTGCCATTTATGAGGATTACATTAATAAGAATTATACCGTACCACCAATGAATATGTCGGAATGGATTGAGTGGAAGAAACCTGAAGGTCGAATTCGCGATGCATTTAATGATATTCTAAAAGCAAATAAAATCAATTCAAAGGAAGATCAGGCTGAATAATGAATTATTTCATTGCAGATACACATTTTTACCATTATCAATTGTTGGAGCCTAATAATTTTGCTCCCAGGCACTTCGGTAATGTAGATCAAATGAATCAAGCTATGATTGATGCCTGGAATGCGCGAGTAGATGATAATGATACAGTTTATCATTTAGGTGATATTTCAATGCGCCCTCAGAACACTCCTACTAATGAAGATACTTATGCTATGCTCAAACAACTAAATGGTCATATCGTTTTGATTAAGGGGAATCATGATTACAGAGAGCTATTTAAGTTTTTAGCAAAGCGTAATCCAACTATGCCTGATGGAAAGCTCAAGTATACTTTTGAAGATGTTGGATCATTGTTAAAGTTTAATCATCATCAATTTTATTGCACGCATTATCCTATGTTGCTAGGTAAAGTTGAAAAAATAATAAATCTCCATGGTCATATTCATCATTATAGCGTTCCAATCGCAGAAAATATCAATGTTGGCGTTGATGCACCGGAACGTGATTACTTATCTGAAAATTTACCATGGGGTTCTCCTTTACGTGGTGAAGAAGTTTTGGAAATGTACGATAAAAAGAAAGTTGATATAGCCAAATTGAATAGAAAGTAGGGGCTTGTATGGAAACTATAAAAATCATGCACACCAATGATCTACATTCTCATTTTGAAAATTTTCCAAAAATCAAAAGATATATTGATGATTCTAGAAAAAATAATGAATCAGATGAATTTTTATTATTTGACATAGGGGATGCTATGGATAGAGCTCATCCATTAAGTGAAGCAACTAATGGTCAAGCTAATATTGAGTGGATGGATCAACTTGGCTATAATGCCGCAACAATTGGTAACAATGAAGGATTGGGTAATAGTCGCCATAATTTACAACATTTGTATGATAAAGCTAATTTTCCTATTGTCGTTGGTAATTTGTATGATAATGAAACGCAAAGTTTGGCAAATTTTGTCAAACCCTACACTATTATAGAAACAAAAAAACATACTAAAATTGGGATACTAGGATTTACTGCACCATACATATTAACTTATCCGTTATTAGGTTGGGGTATTCGTTTGGTTCAAGAAATGATGCCTAAGTGGATAAATGAATTGAAAAAGAACAAATGTGATGTGATAATATTACTTTCTCATTTGGGAGTTTCAATGGATCGATTAATTGCCAAAAAGCGTCCTGATATAGATGTTATAATTGGCGCACACACACACCATTTGTTTAAAAATGGTGAGATGGACAATGGGGTACTCCTTGCTGCTGCAGGTAAGTATGGTTATTATGTTGGAACGATAAATTTAACATTGGATGATAATGGTCATATAGTGAATAAAGAGGCCATTACTCAGAAAACATCAGACTTACCCGAAGTAGATGGTGATCAATTATGGATAGATACTCAATTTGAAAAAGGCGAGCATCTTCTAGATGAAAAGAAAGTTGCAAATATTCCTCATGAAATGAGTCAAAATTATCAAGCAAATAATGCTGTTATTGAGGAAGGCTTGAATGCTATCATGGATTATACACATGCCGATGCTGGAGTGTTGAGTTCGGGATTGTTTTTAGAGTGCTTACATAAGGGAATAGTTACTGAAAAAGATATGCATGATATTTTACCGCATGCTATTCATGCTATGAAAACAACGATGCGTGGCGCTGATGTATGGCGTTTGATTATGGAAATGGAAAAGAACCGTCCATATTTGCGTAACCATGAACAAAAAGGTCAAGGATTCCGTGGTAAGATATTTGGCGAGATAGTCTATCGTGGAATTACGTTAGATGAAAAAAGAAACGTTTATATTAACGGTGAAGAATTGGAAATGGATAAAGAATACAGCTTGGCTCTACTAGATCATTATTTGTTTGTCCCATATTTCCCTTCAATAGAAATTGTTGGACAAAATGAGATTCTTTACCCTAAGTTTTTGAGAAGTGTTTTTGGAGATTATTTGAGTAAAAAATATCCATTGTGAAATGTGAGGTGAAATTTTTGCAGGAACCTGAAGAAAAAGAAGCTACTAAACAGGCTGATGTAATTGTCTTAACTGATAAGTTGATTACTATAAATGGTGAAAAGTACAATATTGTAGAAAACCATGATGATGGATTTAATCAGGAAAAAGTCGAAGAAAGATACAATACGGTTTTAGACAAATATGATTTTATTGTCGGAGACTGGGGATATGATCAACTTAGATTTAAGGGCTTCTATGAAGATGAACGAAAAGAAAGTGGAATTGATAATCGAATTTCTCACTTAGAAGATTATTTGATTGAGTATTGTAATTTTGGTTGTGCTTATTTTGTTCTTGAAAAAGAAAAGAAAGCACCGATTTCCAAACGTCGGCGCGGACCCCAAAGAGGTCATCGTAAACAGACAGGGAAGATTCATTCGAATCACAATTCTATTCATAATGTTAGTCATAATAAAAAGAACCATAATGTACATACTGCGAAGATACACAAGAACAAAAAAAGAACTGTTGCCCACCATAATAAGAAGGCAAATAGTTCTACAAAGACCCGTAATTTTAAAATTAGAAAAATAGGTGAGAAAAACTGATGAAAAAGTACCAAACGTATTTGATTGATCTTGACGGAACCATGTATAGAGGTAAGGATAAGATTCCAGAAGCCAAAGTATTTATTGATAATTTGAATGCCAATAATTTGAATTATTATTTTTTGACGAATAACACTACTAAGACGCCACAACAAGTTGCTGATAATTTGATGAATAATCATCAAATCACTGCTACAGCTGAGCAAGTTATTACACCTTCACTTGCAACCGCAGATTATATCAAAGGGATGTTTGCTGATGGAATTGAAAAGCATTCAGCCTATGTTGTCGGTGAGTACGGTCTAAAGAGCGCTGTTTTTGGTACGGGCATTTGTCTTAATGAAACTGATCCCGATGTAGTTATAGTTGGACTGGACTACGATGTTACTTATCATAAGTTTGAATTGGCCACCTTGGCTATTAAACGTGGTGCATTTTTCATTGGTACTAATGCTGATACTAACTTGCCAAATGAACGCGGGTTAGTACCTGGTGCTGGTTCGGTTATTTCATTAGTTGAAACTTCAACACAACAAAAGGCAAAGTATATTGGTAAACCAGAACGTGATATCGTTGATTTTGCAGTATCAGCTAAGGGATTTGATCCCGATACTGCAATTATGGTGGGTGATAACTACAATACTGATATTAAGTGTGGACTAAGTGCAGGACTAGACACCCTAATGGTTTATACAGGTGTAAGTACACATGAGGATATTGCCGCACAGACAAAGAAGCCAACTTATGAAGTAGAAAGCCTTGATTTGTGGAATGTCTAATTTTCAGAAAGATACGTTTTATACGATAGTAATGGCGTTCTTTATCTTAACTTTGTCTATAACTGTAACTATATTTGCTAGTTATGGCATTTTTTATTTTAGTATTGGACATTTTAATTTGGATCAAATCGTATACATGAGTTCGAATAGAGTAATGCATAATTACAACCAAATGATGAATTATTTGATTAATCCATTTAATGGAACGTTTAAATTAGATGATTTTCAATCATCACCTGCTGGTAGACTTCATTTTGCAGATTGTAAGAAACTATTTATGCTGAATTTTGGAGTCTTTATTTTGTCAGGAATTTACTTATGGTTTAGGCGAAATAAAAGAGTTTATTTCAGCAAAGTATTTAAGTATATTGCTATTACTGGTGTTGTGTTGGTAGCACTAATGATGATTGATTTTGATGGATTTTTTGTTGTATTTCATGAAATTCTGTTTAGAAATAGTGATTGGTTGTTTGATCCTGGTAAGGATCCAGTTATAAATATTCTTCCAGAGGAGTTCTTTACAGAATGCTTTGTATTGTTTTTCATTCTGTTCGAGGGATTAAATATTTGGAAATTCAAAGCAAAAAAAAGAAGCTAAGACATTGTCTTGGCTTCTTTTGCTGTTTTAAGCAGCTTTTTTCTTGTGATTTTTCAAAGCAGTAATTAAAACTGGAATTAATGAAACAAGTACGATTCCAAGGATAATCATTGAAAAATGTTCTTGTACTGCAGGGATGTTTCCAAATAGGTGACCAGCTAAAGAACAAATTAGAACCCACAAGAAAGCACCTAGAACATTAAATTCAAGGAACTTTCTGTAGTGCATGGTTCCACTACCTGCAACAAATGGAACAAAAGTCCTGATTAATGGGATAAAACGTCCGATAGCGATTGTCTTTCCACCATGCTTTTCAAAAAAGGCATGTGCTTCGTCTAGATGTTCTTTGTTTATTAGTTTGCTTAAATAACGATTCTCAGTTGCAAACTTTCCAAAATGTTCACCAATTTCATAATTCATAGAATCACCGATTACAGCGGCAAATAGAAAGATGAAAAATAATCCAATACTGGATAAATCATATTTAGGATTGGCCGCTAGTGCCATTGCTGCAAATATTAGTGAGTCTCCAGGTAAGAAGGGGAGAATAACAACACCAGTTTCAATGAATATAATCAGGAATAGTATAAGGTATGTCCAAAGTCCGAAGTTATTTACAATATTGATCATATGACTATCAATGTGCAAAATAAAGTCGACCAGACTCATTATGTAACTCAATCAATCAACTCCAAAATTTTCAAATTAAACTACATTATACCAGCTTAGCTTAAAATAGCTTTAAAAGGTATGATAAATTTAAGATTATTTTTCAAATAGTGAAGTACTGTGCTGGAAGTAATCTCTGCCAGGGTAAATGTTACGTAATGCTTTCGTCACAGCTATTGGGCCTTCAGCAAATGCTGTTGCAAGTAATTGAAGTTTTCCAGGATAGGTAATGATATCTCCAATCGCAAAGACGTTTGGCAAGTTGGTTTCCATTTCATGACTGACTTTTACAAATGGTCCTTCTAGTTCGATATTCCAATCTCGAAGAATCTTGGAATCAGAAATGAATCCATAATTAACTAAAAGCTTATCTACGGTAATTACTTTAATGTCGTCGGATTTAATCATTTTCAAAGTGACATCAATCTTATCGTGATTGTCAGCATTAAATTGTACATCCTTAATGATATATGGGTTTAGTTGTTCAACAGTAGAATTGTTCAGTTCATCTACACTAGATTCCATTGCACGATATCTGTTTCTTCTATGAATGATTGATGTGTGTGTTGTTAGTTCATTCAGGTGTATTGCCCAATCGACAGCGGAGTCACCACCGCCAGCGACAGCTAAATCCTTATTGCGATATTCTTCCATATTGTTAACAAAGTAGCTGAGGTTATTTTTTTCAAGTTCTTTATCGTAATCAAACGTTAATTTACGTGGCTTGAACGCACCATTACCGATGGCAATAATCACAGAACTACTATATATAGTTTCTTTATTAGTAGTTATTTTCCAAATGTCATCTTCTCTTGTTAAATCTGTGACTGATGTTTCTAAGTACTCATCACAATTAAGTAGGTGTAGTTGATCAATTAGCTTATTGGAGACATCAGTACCTGAAATTTTTGAATATCCAGGCATATCATAGATATCCTTTTGAGCGTATAAAGTTTCAGGTTGGCCTCCGAGTTTTGGTAAACTTTCTATTAAAGCTACATTGAGTTTTCTAAGTCTGGCATAGTATGCAGCATAAATACCTGCTGGACCGCCGCCAATTATTGTAATGTCATAAGTCTCTTTATTCATATCGTCACCAGTTTCTATTATATAATCTGTTACAATATATTGTTGCATAGATTCAAAGTAAAGTTAATGGAGGAAACTATGAAAATTGGAGATAAGATGTCCGGAACAATTTCTGGAGTACAACCATATGGTGTGTTTGTTAATCTTAGTAACGGTGAGCAAGGGTTGATTCATATTTCTGAATTAAAGCATGGATTTGTTACTAATATAGAAAGTAACTATAATGTTGGAGACAAAGTTGACGTAATTGTTATGGGAATTGATGAATATAACGGGAAAATCAGTCTATCTATGCGTGCTTTAGATAAAAGAAAGATAGGAAGGCCTATTCTACACAAACATTTTTGGACAGATTATAAGAATAAGATAGGCTATAAGACAATTGCACAAGAAAAAGATCAATGGATAAACGCTGCTATGACGGCAATTTCAAAAGAAAAACAAAAAAAATGAATTTTTTTTACAAAAACACTTGCATACAACAATTCTAATTGGTAAGATATTACCTGTTGTTGCGATAGAGCAAC
>NZ_RHNU01000048.1 GCF_003946015.1 Companilactobacillus insicii | reverse complement strand
CCATTTTACAAGGTCTCAGGCTATGAGTCTTCTTTTATATTCTAAAACTGATGTTGCACTTCAATTGTAAATTCGTCACGCTTCTTGATCCTCATATGCATCAACATTAATCTTTATTCGCCCATTACCAGCATATTCGACTGATGGCCCAATTATTACAGCAACATAATTCAGATCAAATCCTTGAACAGTATAGATTGATCCTATTTCATCAATAGTTGACTCTTTCTGTGCCCAAGTCACCCGATCGTAATTGTATTGATCCCATGGCAAATGAAATTTTCCTTCATTAACATAATGTTTCTTTCCGTCAAGCGTTGACGGATAATCGGCGGTCGCTACTATCCGTGATTTTTGATATTCCTCATTATCACGTCTTAACAGCTGATACATTTTTTCAGCATCATTATAAATTCTAAATTCATAACCATTCTGTGACCCGTCTAAATAGTCTAAACCATTTGAATCAATAGAATCCAGTTTTAAAGCGTTAGTTAAGTCATTGACCCACTTTATTATCGAACGAGGCGCCTGCATACGCATCTGAACACGTAATGTAGCAAGTTTATATTGTAAATTAAATCTTTGAACTAAATTATCAATTACATGTTGTGACCAATAACTTTTTAGCTTTAATACTTGTCTTTCGTCATACACGATTACAACAACCTTGGCTAATTTAATAACTTCCTCTAACTGATTATGTTGTTCAAAATTGTTGTATCTATCGGCTTCACTTAACAATAAATGTGCCTCATCGATCACCACGATATCAGCCATTTTGTGTTCTTTATTCATTCTATTAATAAATGTCGTTGGACGCAAAAACCTATTTTTTCGTAAATCTTTAAAGTCACTAGCATTGTCTTGATATACTTTTAACAATTCGGGATGGTTAACTAAAAAGTAATTATTCGTTCCGTCTTTTTTTGAGGACATTTCAATATTCAAGAATAATTGCGTCAATATGACACTCTTACCGGTTCCGGCGTCTCCATTTAACTGAAAGAGACCTTTAGAATTGCTATTTAAAATATCACGAGAAAATTTCATAATTTCATTAAAAACATCTTGCTGCTCATCAGTGAGATGTTTATTTGGTAAAACTGAATCTAACATACTATCTCCTAACAAAAATAGCACACCCAAAGGTGTGCCAAAAATTAACTATTCGTCACTCTTTAAAACACCACCAACAGCGTAGTGTTCTTTTTCCATTTCGTTCAATACAACATGAACATGTTCTGCAGGTGCACCCGTGTTTTTAACAATAGCATCTGTAACGTCTTTTACCATACCTTTGAGTTGCTCAGGGGTACGTCCGACTATAAGGTCAATATGTACAAGTGGCATATGAATTCTCCTTTTGATTATATTTACATGTTTAAATTATAAACCATTAATTAAGTGATTGAAAACAATAAATAGTTCATTTTAATTACCGTTAGCAGCTTTCTGAATTAAATCATCGGTAGCATCATCTACTGCTCTCAGAACTCCTGTCGGATTCCCAGAGTAAATGGTTCCGTCATCCCCGAGAATAAGTACTTGACTTGCAGGTCCTGTAACATAATACAATGTGTAAATTGCTGAAACTTCGTCAGGATCGTTGGCTTCAGTATCATTTGAATAAGTTACATTATATTTTCTACCTTCATGATTTTTATCAATTGGTTCCCAATTATCCTCCATTCCACCGAAGAACCCTTCATCAATCATAAACTGTTTAAAATCTTCAGCTGAATTTAATCCAAAAGTGGAATTACTATTTTCAGATGTCTTATGCATCTGAGAATCAAATGTAGATACTGCATAACTATTAACATAATCATCATACTTAGGTTGGCTTTGTGAAGCATCATTTGGATAACCATCCTCCATATTCCAACACTTAAAACTACCAGTAACTAATGTCAAAGTATTATCATGATATTTCAACTTAAGAGTCTTACCAGCCAAGGGACTACCAGACTTCTTATACTCAAATCCACCTAAACTCATTAAATTACCATAATAAGCATTCGATTGATTTGTAATATCCAACGTCATTATATGATTACTTGAATCATAAGAATATGTTCCTTCAAACACTGCCATTACTGCAGAATCAGAATCCTTATTTTCATCTTGATATCCATATCTCCAAATAAAGTTGCTACCCTTAAAGGCAATAGCATTCATTGGTGTATCCATACCATTTGAAGTAAACCCATGATTAGAGAATTTGCCATAAGAATTATTGTATTTGCTCATTTCTGACTTATAGTGCTTTCGATAATCAACAGTTTGCTTGTCAGTCTGATACAGTTTTACGTTATTAACTGTACCTAATAAGTAAGTCTTTTTATTCTTTATCTTAATATCATGATCCTCAGCAGCATTCAAAGTATGACCTTCTCTTTGAAAAATACTTATTGGAGCATTACCATTCGATAAATCTTGATCACTGGCAAATCTTTCTTCAGTGACACTAGCAATTTTCATTGTTACATCACCATTCTTAGCAATTGTATATGTGCCCCGTTCAGTGAAACGACCAGAAAGTCCATTTGAACTTATAATATCCTGGACAAAGTTACCGTCTTTTCCAAAGTACATTGAGTACTTATAATTAGGATTCTTTGCGGTACCATCACCTTTATGTGTACCTTTGAAATTATGTCCTTTAATAACTACATCTTTGACTGCAGTTTCCTTATTTGGAGTGCTGCTGCTACTACTATCATTTGAACCATTACCACATCCAGTAACTACTAAAATAGATAGAGCACTGATTGATAATAATAAATATTTTTTATATTTCATAAATCCCCCTAATGATTAGACATATATTCACCATATGCCGAAGTAAGTTCTTTATTATATATATTAAAGTGTCCAGAAAAAATTGACCCATCAGCTTCGATCGATATTGTTCTCGATATATCACTGTCTGAATCTCCTAAAGGCGTTAATGAATAAGAAGCACTATAAATAGATGGTGCCTCAAATTGTTCGCCATCCATTGTCATTCGAACACTTAATGTTTCATCTTCGTATGCACCAGTAATATGAAATCCAGGACTATCTTCTGTGGCATAGTCTCCTTGATCTTTATAATAATCCGTTAACCAATTTGCAAAATCTTCCTTAGTTGGAAAGACATCTTTTACACTAGTAAGTGATTCATCATCATTGTTAGAGTCATTATTATCTTCAGTAGAATTATCTGAAGATTCAATTGCTCTCTTCATCCCAACAGTGTATACATCGGGCTGATTTTCGCTAATCATCTTAGTATATTTTGGAGTACCTTCAACAGTACCATAATCCAACATATCCTCAGAATTGAATCCATTAATTTTCGTTACTAAATGCAAAGTACTATTCTTTGTAAATTTGAATACTATCTTGCTAGGTATATTTTTACTACTAGAATATTTTTGAAATTCCATACCAGACAATTCTTGTATTGTTCCTTGAAAAATACTGGAATTATATTGGGGACACAAAATTAAATTTTTACCACTTAACTCATATGATCCAGTAAGAACAACCAAACGTGCCCCTTGTTGATTATCTGCTGAATACTCATCATCTGGACCACCATATTGCCAAATAAATCTACTACCTTTGAAGGCAATATCATTTGCCAACATTTCAGTTGCCGGACTCATGAATCCTCTATCTGATAATTTAGTATCTTTACCGTAATATTTTTTCTCTATTTTCTCTACATAAGACTTATAACTAGAAATGTTGACACCATCAGTCAAGTTAAGTTTATCTTTACGCAATGAAACATAATCTTTGCCCTTTGACAAATCCATAGTCCCAACACGACTTTTAACAATTGTGTCAGAATTAACAAATACAGGATTCTTTGCTTTTTGCATATCGCTCTTATTAGCAAATACTTCATTAGTTGAATCTAATGTAGTTAACTTGATTTTGTTTTTACCAACGGTCTTATATTTTGCATCGTTGATCATTCTGCCCCATTTGTTATCAGGAATATATTTCCCTGATTCAATTACGACAGCTCTATCTTTACTAATAAAATGTATTTCTACATGTCCACCATCAGCATTCGCAACTCCAGCTTTTCCTGAAAATGTTTTACCAATTATTCCAGAACTACTTTTAGAAATATTTTTATCTGCTGAATTATTATGAACATTATTGTTGCTGCATCCAACTAACATAAATGAAAAGAACAGTATCACTCCAAAAAGCTTAATTATTCGTTTCATATTTTCCCCCTAATAATCCTTTGAATCAGTGTATTGTTTTTGTAATGATGGACCAACTTTTTCAGGATCTTTAACTTCAAGACCTTCTTTTGGCATAAGATCAATACCATCAGAATGACCTTGAATTTCTTCTCCATCATTTATAACAGTAAAATCATAGTTGTTATAAGCTCGATCATTAGCAACGTATCTTGAGCCACGACCTATAAAATGAACTTCAACAGGTGTTGTACTCCAAATATCCTCTGCTCTACCCCATCCAGCTGACAAAGATGAAATTACTTTACCGTATCTAATCAAACCGCCGGAATTAATCTCATAAGTTCCTTTTTCAAGCTTTATTCTCTTGAGATTAGAAGCATCATTAACATCTTTGAAATTATAGATATATTCACCGTTACTCTTCAGAAGCAAAGTATAAGTTGATTCCTGGTAAGTACATGTATAAGGAACATCCAAATATTTTTTCTTTTCTTCTGATTTTTGATCATCAGTTTTTACTTTATCTGATTCATTTTCTTTCTTTGTAGAAGTCTTAGATGGTGCATCATTCTTTTTCGAAACTTTCTTTGTTTTCTCAACATGTTCCGTCGCTTGTTGCTTATTATCTGAATTCTTGCCATGTTCCATTCCCATAACAATCCCTGCAATTAAAACAACAGCTAGAATCGCTACTCCTCCGACAATTCGTAGTATTTTTTTCAATGTTTAATCTCCTATATATTTTTAACAAGAAAAAGACCTCTACAAGGTTGGCCAAAATAAAGCTAACTTGTTGAGGTCCTTATTCATTAACCCTCAGGTTGAATTGGTGCATCATTTGAAATGTAAGTAAACATGTAATCATTATTGAGTGGATTTACATCCAAGGTAATTTCCTGTGTATTACTCTTATTATATGCTTCATCAACCCTATAGCCTGGCATATCTGGTGCCGAAATTGTAATTTTATCTCCACTCTTACCAGTTAATTCTTTCATCGGTAAAAATGCATTATTGATATATCCTGTACGATCATCCTTAATTAGCTTATAAGTGACAGTACCCGTAGTAGGTTGTTCACCTACGGGAATTACATAATCGGTTGTCCAAGTAGTCTTTCCTTGAGCCAAAAGATTACTTGCTGTATCACTGAGACCGTACACATATGGAACAAATCCTATTTGATTACCTTTAGTATCATATGCTAAAAAGTAACCAAACCCTGTTCCTTCATCCCAAATAGAACCTTCGTTGTGTTTTGTTTCGTTCCATTTAGTATAATCCTTTTTACTTTTGAAAACTCTATCTCCGAAATAAGCGTTAGGGCTTTCTGCTAAAGTAGCAACGGATACCATATGCGTTTCCGTTGGGTCAACTGGATCATTTTTTGCTGCAGTTAAAATATCATCACTTGTGTATCCTAAATCTGCTATGGATGCCGTGTTATCCATATTTTTATCATATAGTGATTCTCTACCGCTTCCAGCAAAAACTTGAATAGCTAAAAATTGTCCGTTATTTAATTGAACAACACTCAATCCTGTCAAACTCATATTAGAATCCAACATATTCTTATTATGTTCATCAGAATTTTTCCATTGATTAAAGGCATTTTGAGCAACAGTATCAGCGTCACTACCATTAGTTACCAACAGATTTTCTGCCTTATTCATAGCACTAACTTTTTTAATGTGAGGCTCTTGTATAAAAAATGTTCCATCCGAATTATAATGATCGGCACTATTGATGTCATCAGATTTATTAACAGCATTTGCTTCATCGGTTGCACGGACTTCTGCACCTAATGATAAATTCTCATCAGTTGTTAATTCATCTTGGGAATTCGAAACGCGATAATTATTTACCAATTTAAGTAGTTTACCTGCAATTTCATCAGTTGATAGAACTGGATTCTTAGTATAATGCACAGTAATTTCATTTTGACCGGCTTTTACCTTTAAATGAGTTTCCTTATCTACATCTTTTACATAATATCCAGTTATTTTGCTATATGGAACTTGTCTCTCATCATCTGTATACCACGAATCACTAACATCATCAGCTATTTTATTACCATCTTCGTCAACGTAGTGAACTGTAATTGGTTGTTTTGTTGAAACGTAATATAGATCATAATTATTATTTGCTGCATCTGGACTAGCCACAAAATTGTCTAAGACATCTTTATCATTACGTTCCGTGTACAATTCATATCCAGGAATATCTAATACATATTTAGACAAATTATTGAATGTTTCGTCAGTCGACCCAGATTTAGGAGCTAAAAGTTCATAATATTGATCTTCACTTTCCCCACCAGCGTAATTTCCATTTAAACCTAGATATGAGATTTTATATTGATATTTTCCTTGTTGACTAGGTTCTTCATCTTTAGTATATTCAAATGTTAAAATTTCATTTCCACTTACAGAATCGATTGTTTTAGTAGAATCACCTTTAATTGTATAACCATCAATTGTCTTAGAATTAGCAGTGTATGACTTACCATTGTCTACTGTTTCAGTAGAGGAATCAGCAATTTCTTTGCCATCTTCATCAACATACTTGGTCGTGATGTTAAATTTTTGTACTGGTTTAGCATCCTTTGTATATGTGAATGTTAGTGTGGCGTCACCACTTACGGAATCAATTGTTTGTGTAGTGTCACCTTTTAGCGTGTAACCGTCAATGGATTTAGCATTAGCAGTGTATGAATTGCCATTATCTATTGTTTCAGTAGAAGGATCATCAATGTTTTCACCAGTATCAGCGTCTACATATTTAGTTGTGATAATTGACTTTTGTACAGGTTCAGCATCCTTTGTATATGTAAATGTAATAGTACTACCGTCAGCATTTACGACTACATCTTTTGAATCTTTATCGGCTGTAAAACCATCTACCTTTACAGCATTTTCAGTAACTGTAGAGCCAACCTTTTGGTCAGTCAAAGTCTTAGAATTAGCTAAGTCATTACCATCAGTATCGACATATTTAACAATTACATTGGCGGTTTTATCTGCATCTGGGTCTGTTGGTGTTGTAGTATCTTTCTTAAATCTAAATGTAACTGTATTTTCACCTTTAACAACAGTAACAGTCTTAGAGTTGTCATCATCCAGTGTATAACCTTCATTTTGAGGCGCTACAGCGATGTAACTGTCCCCAACATTTCTAGTAACAGTTGTATCAGTTCCAATTGAATCACCATTTTCATCAACTGATTTGATAGTAACGTCACCTGTCTCGACAGGAACCGTATCTTTAGTATATGTAAATGTGATTGTAGTATCTTCTTTTGTGACAGTGATTGTCTTAGTAAAATCACCTTGCACAGTATATCCATCTACACTTCTTGCAGTAGCTAAGAAACTAGAACCAACTTTTTGACTAGTAGTGTCGGCAGGAGCTACATCATCACCGTTTTGATCTACATACTTAACTGTGATTTTGCCTTCGTCAGTTGTTGGTGTAGTGTCAGTCTTCTTATATGTGAATGTGATAGTATTTCCATCTTTAGAAACGGTGACTTTTTGAGAATCTTCATCTGTAAGTGTATAACCATCAACATCAATAGCTTTTTCAGTTACGTCTGTACCAACTTCTTGATTCTTTAATACTTTAGAAGTAGCAATTTCTTCACCAGATTCATTTACATATTTCACGGTAACATTAGCCGTCTTTGTATCGGGTGTCGTAGTTGAACCACCACTACTATGACTTCCTGAACCACTATTCGAACCACTGTTGTTTGTATTTGTATCTGGTGTAATAGTTGTAGTGGTTTCTTCATCAGGCGCATTCTTAATATACTTCTTATCTGAACGTGAATTTTCTGATGTTATTTTTGCATCAGATTCTTTGACCCATTCATTAGTAGCGACACGATAGTAGGTTTCACCATCAACAGTTACCTTACCATTTGTCTTCCAATCTGAGCTACCTTGAAGTGCACGATTTTGCACTAACTTAGCACCATCTAACGGATTGGTATAAAGTCTTGCATATTGAACATTACCGACATGCACAGTACCACTTAATTTTTGTGATGATGTTTCATCGGCTAAATCCATTTCATTAACATCAGCGTATTCATTTCCACCAACAAGGACGTATGTCTTACCATCAACACCTTTAACAGCTTTAGCTGTTTTCCAGTCAGTACCGTTTTGTAGACCTCTGTTTGCTTTATGAATACTGTCTTTAGTTACACTATTCCATAATTGAACATATCCACCATTACTGGCATTAGCTCTTGCCACATTATTTACAGCTGATGCATCAATCGTTTTTGCACCAAACATTGTTGCACTAAACAATGTAACGAATGTTAATCCAACAGTGATCCATCCTTTTTTACCATGAACCAGTTTTACACGATATATTTTTTCCTCAAGTGCTTTATTTAAACGCTTCTTTTTAAAATTCATCTCTTCTTCTAACCCCTTTATGTTTGTAAATTATTTTTGAACAATTTAATTTCATTCTCGAAAAATGTACAATCCCCCTATATTTTTTTAATTGTATGTGACTAAAACGATCGTCACTGACAGAACAAAAAAAGAGTCGATATCAATGATAAAAACTCAATGATATCAACTCTTAGGTTAGATTTATTTTTTTATTTAAATACTGCCTCAAACGATCGAATAAGGCAGTGAATACAATTATTTCGATATAATAAGTATAAATCACCTTAATCAATAAATGAAGTACCTTTTAAAAAAGTTCTAGACAAATTTCTGCTTTTAGCAATTCTATATACTGTCCTTTCTGATACATCACACTTTGAAGCTACTTCTTTTACAGTTAAATCGGGATTTCTATAATATTTAACGACTTTATTTTGTATTTTTTGATCCAATGATGGTCGACCTAAAACTTTTCCATCAAGCTTAGCTTGACGAAGAGCTTCTTTTGTACGCGTTCTTAACGTATTAACTTCAAATTCAGAGAACATAGCCAACAGCTGCATCATCAGTATCCCAGTCGCTGAATTAGTATCGATATTTTCTGTTACTGATTTGAATGAAATATTATTAGATTTTAAGTCTTCCAAGATATTTAGTAATGAGGACATTTTACGTGATACCCTATCCAATTTAACAACTGTAAAAGTAACCGAATATCCCTTCTTAGACATAGACTTGGCATACCGAACTGCCTTAAGAAATTCAGGCCGATCATCCTTTCTTCCACTCATTTTTTCACTGTACAACTTAGTAATGTGATTTTCTTTAAGTATTCTTTTCTGTGCCTCATAACCTAACTTTTGTCTGTCCTCAACGGTTGATACTCTTACGTATCCTATTACAATCCTATCCTTAATATTATTAATTTCGTTCATAAAAAAATAACACTCCTTCTTTAATATCTATTCATTATATTGTTAATGAATGAATATTAATAAGAGTGTTATTCCATGTTATATACTAATTAAGCAAATACTCGCTTAACACCAACAATAGTTCCACGTGATGAGTAGATTGAATGTACTTGAACCGCATATGGCCATGATTCAATCATTGTGTTCGGATCAAGTAAGATACCAACGTGCCATACAACACCTGTTGATGGATCAGCAAAGAAAATCAAATCTCCACGTTGACGATTAGCATAACTTACTTGAGGAATACGTCCATCTGCCCAGTAGTCACGGCTATTCCATTCATGACCTGGTTGAGCATGTTGAATATTTGAAATTGGAGCTGAATCAATACCTGAAGCATAAAGTGCTTGTGTAACTAAACCTGAACAGTCAACACCATAACCAGGCATTGATCCTGCACCTGAAATCCAAGGTTGACCCATATACTTATAGGCTTGGTTAATCATAGCTTCAATATGATCTGAACGAGTACTTGTAGCGTTTGTTTGTAATGGAGCAACATATGAATCAATATCATACCATGATTGTTCTGAGAATCCCATAGCTTTCCAAGTTGCTAAATCAACAATTCCTGTTACAGGTAAACCAACTTTTTGTTGAACTCCTCTAACAGAGTTAGAAACATTACCATCATAAATTGTATGTGCATTTGAATATCCAAAATATCTTCTTACAAGCCAAGTCTTAATACCTTCAACACCGTTATAAAGTGAATAACCCGGTGTTCCGGATTGTTTGATTTGTGTATCATGAATTTGCAACCAACCACTTGGGTTTTGATATGCGGGAGCCGTTGTAGCATCATTGCTATTAACCCAAACATTATTTGCAATTTGATAGTAAGTTACACCATTTAGTTCATCCTTACGGTTATACTTCCACAACGAGTCAGCGGATAAATTATTTGCACCTGTACTAGAATAATCAGCTAATCCACGAGTATATTGCTTTGCACCATTGTTAGTAACACGAATTGAACCCTTTTCACCTTGTCCAAATTTCAAACTAACATCATTTGAATTAGCGTATTCATTCGTACTAACACGATCATATTTTTGAACGCCGAGTGATAATTGCTTATCAGTATACCAATCAGTATTTGCCATAAGTGCACGATTTCTAATTGCATTACCATTTTTATCAACTAAGTAAGTAACTTTGTTAGTTGTCACAGTACCATTCTTAATTGGTGTAACACTTGATTGTGTATTTTGAGCAGATGCATCAGTTGCTTGAGTATTCGCATTTGTAGTCGTTGCACTATCAGTTTTTGCATTTGCAGCGGGCTCGGCATCAGTTGTTGCTTGCAATACAGCTTCTGTATCATTGTTTGAATTTGTTGTAGCAACAGTTTCAACTTGTTGATCTGTTGCTGTATCAGCTTTGACTGTTTGTTGAGTTGCTAAAAGTGTTGTTAAAGCAAAACCACAAATCATTACTAATTTTGTTTTGTTACTCATATTAATTCCCCTAATTTATAAATTTGAAACGTATATATATCTTTAGCCTAATAACTAATGGCGCGGCGATTCTGTGTATTCCAGTTATTAATAAATTGATTAATTTCCATTCGAGTAGTTTGGTTAGTCCAGCAGTCATTGTAATATACATAATTTGGATCATAACCTGTAACAGTTAGAGCGTGGTATGGAAATCCGTGCAATGTATTCCAAGTTACAACTGGGTGTCCAATATTAATTTGATATTTTACAGCATCAAAATTTTGACCACTCAGGTTCTTAGCTGTTCCAGTATACTTTTCTACTAAGTTCATTAATGCAGGTGGGAAAATTGTTACCCCAGTGCTATCCCAAGGTTGACCAATATATCCATAATTAGGATCACCACTTCTTGGCATTTCATATGCCATCTGCATCTTACTTACATTGGCACCGGCATATTGCAACATCATTGTCACAGCAGTAATTTCACAACCATTAGGCAATTCTGGAAGTTGAGAAATCAATGGAACACCTGATATCCAGTCTGCATCTTTATACTGACCATTAGTGACTACTACATAGTCTTGAGGTACCCATGTATTATTACCAATTTGGTACCATTCTTTACCACCATAGTTAGCGTGATCACTTATCTTCCAACTACTACCTGTTGGCAAATCGTTGCCTGTATAAACCGCTTTACCACCATAACCACTAAAATCATGAATACTGGATCCAACCTTATATACAACTGTCGCATTTCCAGAATAAGCTTGAACATAAGGCTTATAAGTTCCGTTACTTCCACTAGCATATTCATTAGTAGCAACACGATAATAATTAGATCCATCAGTCATAACTTGTCTAGCATTTGTATACCAATCAGTATTAGCTATCAATGCTCTATTTCTTATAGGCGTTCCATCCGATTGATACAACAAAGTAATTTGATTATTAGTCGTATATACACCATCTAATTTTTCAACATTTTGAACTTGATGTGCATTACTTTGATCAACCTGTTGAGTATTCTGAGTTAATTGAGAATCATTATTATCATTAGTAACTTGAGACTGATTATTATTACTATCAGTAGTTTGAGGTTGATCGTTATTATTTTCAGAATTCTCAGAATCTACGTTGGATACCCCTTCACTACTTTTAGTGTCATAATCCATCGCCACTGAAGAATTAGTCGATTGCTCAACAGCTTGTGTAGTATCAGTCGTATCGGCTTTTACAACATTAACCGAAAGTAAGCAACTTGATGCAAATAATGTCGCAAAGAGTAACTTTTTATTAAAATTCATTTTATCCCCCTGAAAGTTCAAAATGTAGTCAAAATATTATATCAATTTGACCTTTTGATACATTTCTCCCCAATTTGTTAATAATAAGACTGCCAACAACGAACGATATTGACATATAAAAAAAGTGCTGACATAACCGATTAAAAACCAGTTATATCAACACTTTTTGTTGGGTATTTCAGAAAGAAAGCTTGCTGTCATATACGTTCGTATATGGCACTACATACCATTAATTTTATGTAATAAGTATAAGGCAAGGTAATATAAAAATGAAGTATCATTTTTAAAAAGCCCAAATAATTTCATTGGATTTTATGAGTTTAATTGCAAAGTTTCTATTTTGCCAAGTATAAAATCGAATAAAAAAAGAGATATCCGTTAAAACGAACATCTCTTCAAGAATTTAATTATTTTTTACTATCATTATTCAATTTGATAATCTCAAGAATTACATCAACGGCTTTTTCCATTGATTCTTCTGCTACATATTCATAGCGGCCGTGCATATTCTCTCCACCGGCAAATAAATTAGGTGTTGGTAGACCCATAAATGAAATAGTTGAACCATCTGTACCACCACGAACTGGTTCTTCATCAGGCTCAATACCCAAGTTCTTCAATGCCTCTTCAGCAATCTTAACTACATCCATGTGATCCTTGATAACATCAATCATATTGTAATATTCATCATGCATATCAAGTCTTACTGTACCTTCACCATACTTATCGTTAAGTTCTTTAGCAATCTCTGTTGCCTTATTCTTACGTGCTTCCAACCCATCACGGTCGAAATCACGAATGATGTAATCCATGTAGGCATTATCAACTGTACCCTTCAATTCTAGTAGATGGAAGAAGCCTTGACGACCATCTGTCTTTTCAGGTACTTCATCGTCTGGTAATGCTGTCTGGAATTCAGTTGCAATATTAACAGCATTGATCATAATATCCTTAGCTGAACCAGGATGTACATCTTTACCAGTGATATATACCTTTAAACTTGCTGCACTAAATGTTTCGTATTCAAGTTGTCCAACAGGACCACCATCAACTGTATAAGCAAAATCAGCACCGAAATCATCAACATCAAACTTAAGTGAACCAGTACCGATTTCTTCATCAGGTCCTAATCCAATCTTAACCTTGCCATGCTTAACTTCTGGATGATTAATTAAATATTCCATTGCAGTAATGATCTCTGCCACTCCAGATTTATCGTCTGAACCTAACAATGTATCACCACTAGTTGTAATAAGAGTTTGACCAGAATAATTCTTTAGTGATGGGAATACTGCAGGATCGAGCGTATACTTGCCGTCGGCGTCAAGCTTAATTACACTCTTACCATCGTAATTCTCAACAATCTTTGGTTGAATGTTTTCAGAATTAAAATCAGCAGTATCAACATGAGAAATTAAACCAAGAACTGGGACATCATAATCCAAGTTTGATGGAAGTTCAGCGGTTAAGTATGAGTTAACTGGATTGATTTTTACATCACTCAAACCGATTTCCTTAAGCTCATCAGCAAGATTATTTAAAAAGACTGTTTGTCTTTCAGTTGAAGGAATCGTGTCTGAATTCTCATCAGAACGAGTATTCTCTTTTACATAACCCAAGAAACGTGGTACTAATTTTTCGTATTTAATTGCCATTTCCACACACTCCCTAAATAAAATTATATGGTTCTGTATCTACTTCTGATTGTACTATATCTACGTCCCAATGATTACCCTTTTTCCAATCATTAAGAAGATTGGCCATTTTTTCAATAAAAATTGATTCAATATGGTGTCCAGGATCAACAACGTTTAATCCTGCTGACATCATATCGTGGGCAGTATGATAGTAGACATCACCAGTAATAAATGTATCAGCACCAGCTTTTAATACTTCGGGATAGAATTTTCCAGCATCTCCTCCAATCAAAGCAACCTTTTTTACAGGTTGTCCTAATTCAGATTTAACATATCTAAGATTTGGCAAGTTATAAGCATCACGAACCTTTTTTGCGAACTCTAACAAATCCATTGATTCAGGTAACTCACCAACTCGACCGATAGAATAATCATCATCTGGATCCAAATAATGAACATTTTCAAGTTCAAGCTTTTCCATTAACCAATCATTCATACCACCATGTGCTTTATCCATATTAGTATGCGATGCATTGACAGCAATATTATGTGATAACAAATCAGCGTACATCTTGTTTTGAGCTGAATTCAAATCTAGATTTTTAGCAGGTCTAAACATGATGGGATGATGTGCCAAAATCAAATCAATATTCTTGTCGATAGCTTCTTGAACAACTTTAGGCCTTACATCCAAAGTGGTCATTATACGATGAACCTCTTGATTACGATCACCAATTTGAAATCCGGTAGGATCTCCATCCATTTTGATTGCTAAAGGTGCATACTCTTCTACTTGATTGATAACGTCTTGAACTTTAACCATTTATAAGATCTCCTCAACATACTTTATATATTGCTGCATCTTACTTATCTTATCTTCATCAATTTGCTTTGCATTATGCATATTAGCAACTGCTTTTTTATAACCATTAAGCTTACGTTGCCATTTTTTGACAAATGCATCCGATTTTTTTGACATCAATACTGGTCCCATCAAAAATTGAGCCTCAGTTAATTCTTTCACAGAATCATTCTTTATTGCCTTAACAATTTCATAATCATGGTTATCCTCAGACAAAATATCTTCGTCTATAATTTCAAAACCATGTTCTATCAGCCAATGACGTACCAAAGGCTCTCCAATGTTAGGTTGCAGTATTAATGTTTTAACGTTTGATAATTGTGCTTCAGTGGCTCTAGATAAAATATCACATATCAAAATACCGCCCATCCCTGCAATAGTAACCGTATCAATATTATCCTCTTTATTGATCACGGCTAATCCATTACCTAAACGAACATCGATTTTGTCACTTAATCCAAATTTTTCAACGTCAGCCTTTGAGCGAGACATGGGGCCCTCTGCTACTTCTCCCGCGATTGCATACGGAATAACTCCCGTTTCAATTAGTTCAACAGGTAAGTAAGCGTGATCTGATCCAATATCCGCCACTCTAGTTCCAGCGTCTACCATTTGATAAACGGCTTGTAATCTCTTTGATAGTAAAGTCACATTAACCTCTATTCTGCAGTCTTTCTGTCTAAGTCTGTCATATATTCACGTGTCATAGGCAATGAAGAACCACTAGGACCGTTTGTAAGTAAGTATTGAATTACATCGATATTACCACTTTCAAATGAAGCAGCACAAGCTTGTAGATAAATGTCCCACATACGTACAAATCTTTCACCATACATATCTTCAACCTTATCTTCAACTTTCAAGAAGTTACGGTGCCAAATTTCAACTGTCTTTTGGTAGTGACGTCTCAATGGTTCGATATCATCAATTTGGAGTTTAGAATCCATAATATGACCAATATTTTCCTTGATATCAGGAATATAGCCACCTGGGAAAATATACTTAACCAACCAAGGATCGACTCCTAGTCCTTCATGTTGTCCAGTAATACCATGAATAAGAGCGGTACCGTTTGGCTTAAGAAGATTCTTGATTTGCTTGAAGTAATTTTCAAGATGAGTTTCACCAACATGTTCGAACATACCTACGGATACAACGTGATCAAACTTTTCATCAATTTCACGATAATCTTCAAGAATAACTTCCATTTGATCTGTCAAATTTTCTTCTTTGATTTTATTATTAACATAATCATATTGTTCTTGACTTAATGTTACACCTTTAGCTTTCATACCGTATTCTTTAGCAGCGGTGAACATCATAGTACCCCAACCACAACCAACATCGATAATTGTTTCACCTGGTTTAGTATTGAGTTTGTTCAAAATATGATGAACTTTATTCATTTGAGCTTGTTCAAGTGTGTCCTCTGGCGTACGGAAGTAAGCACATGAGTATGTCATGGTTTTATCAAGCCATAACTTATAAAAATCATTACCAATATCATAATGTTCTTGAATTTCTTTTTTATTACTTTCTTCACTATGACTGAACTTAGGTATAAATTTCTTTAATTTAACATTTGACATAAAACTTTCTGACTGAGTATAGGCATTCATAATAAGTTTTTGAATTGATCCTTCAATTTCAATATCCTTATCCATATATGCTTCACCCAAAGTAAGAGTAGCATGTTTAACAACTTCGGAAATTGGAACTTTTGTATTAAACTTTATCGTTATGTCAGACTTTCCTTCTGGACCGTAGTTTTTTTCTTTGCCATCCCAGTAAACAACCTTAATTGGAATAGTAAAGGAATGGGAAAATATTTCATCATAAATCTTTTTATCTAACATAAATTTGGACCCTCCATAAAAAATAGCTATAATACTATGTTAACGCAATTCGTGTAAAAACATAACAGTTTAATTTGACATTTTCTGAAAAATAAAATAAAAACCACCCGTAAAACGGGTGGTTTTCTCTGAGGCTATAAGCCTCCATCACTAGCCAGCGCCTCAAGACGCT
>NZ_RHNU01000047.1 GCF_003946015.1 Companilactobacillus insicii | reverse complement strand
GAACAGTGATGTTCTTTTTGTGTTAAAAGGGAATAAAAAAACTGGTATTGATTATTCATCAATACCAGAAAGTATAGAACCAATTTTTATTGGTTTAGAGCCTTTTTATTTCTATTTATTAATAAAAATAAAATATGTTATAGAAAATTTCTGAAAGTTTACACAAACTTTACAATAAATGGTAAAGAAATATACATTCATCCTACATACTTTAAGATACGAAATTTATATGGGGTGAATGTGATGTCTACAATTTTGAATCAAGTATCAAAGAATTATGGCGAATCTAATATTATCTTGAATAATGTTTCTGCCGAAATTGAAACCGGTGAATTTTTTGTTATCGTAGGTCCTTCTGGATGTGGAAAAAGTACTTTGCTACGTATGATTGCTGGATTAACAGAAATTTCAGATGGAGATATTAGTATTGATGGTCAAGTAGTGAATAATCTACAACCTAAGGATCGTAAGTTAACAATGGTTTTCCAAAGTTATGCACTATTTCCATTTTTGAATGTTTGGGATAACGTTGCGTTTGGCTTGAAAGCAAGAAAACTGGATCAAGCAGAGGTTCATCAACGTGTTAACGATGCTTTAGATATGGTAAGTTTGAGCGAATTAAAAGATCGTAAGCCACGTGAATTGTCTGGTGGACAAAGACAACGTGTAGCTCTAGCTCGTGCAGTTGCTAGTGATGCAAAAATCTGTTTAATGGATGAACCATTATCAAACTTAGATGCACAATTACGAGTTAAGATGCGTCAAGAAATTTATCAATTACAAAGAAAATTGGGACTTACTTTGATTTATGTTACTCATGATCAAGTAGAAGCAATGACAATGGCTGATCATATCATGGTTTTGAATGATCATGAAGTACAACAAATTGGAACACCAACAGAGATTTATCAACAACCAGCTAATGCATTTGTGGCTAACTTTTTTGGAACAGCGCTTATTAATGTTATGCCAGCACAAAAGTTTGATGATTATACATTAAATGTTGATGGTGATTTTCAAATTCGTATGGATCAAAAAATCACTGATGAGGCTACAAAGATTGGTATTCGCCCAGGAGAATTATCAATTGAAGCAGCTGATGAATTGACAGCTAATGCGACTGTAAAGAGTACAGAGTTCTTAGGTGATGAGACAATCGTATACGCAACTACTAATAGTGGACATGATATTCGTATTTTATTACCTGGAAAAGCAACACATGCGGCGTTTGAAAAGATCAAAATTAGTTCAAGCAACAATATTTTTCTTTTTGATGCAAATAACAAGCGTATTCCATTTGAAGCGGGGGACTTGGTAAATGCTTAAATCAACGACACCTACGATGGTTGAAGCTGGTACAAAAACAAAGAAGAAACATCGTACATTTTCATTAAATGCAAAAGATAAATATTACGCGTTATTATTCTTAGGTCCATCATTATTAATACTAAGTGTCTTTGTCTTTTATCCTATGCTAAGAACGCTCTACATTAGTATGTTTTTAACTAATACCTTAGGTAAGACAACGGTCTTTAATGGTTTAGGAAACTATACAGATTTATTAGGTTCACCAGAATATATTGCCAGTTTGGGTTCTACATTAGTTTACGTTTTCGCCGTAACAATTTTAACCGTAGGAATCGGCTTGTTATTAGCTAATTTAGCAAGTAAGCGACTACCAGGAATTGGAGTTTTTAGGACGCTCTATTCAGTAACTATGGGTGTTTCAGTTTCTGTCGCAGCTATTTTTTGGTTATTTATTTTTAATCCATCTACAGGATTTTTTGCACTTTTGAGTAATATGGTAGGACTGCCAGTTATTAACTGGTTAACGGATCCTACTATGGCAATGTGGGCGGTTATTATCACAACTGTGTGGATGAATTTAGGATTCACTTTCTTGATTTTGCTGGGAGCTATTTCATCGGTTCCAACTACTCTATACGAAGCAGCAAGTATCGAAGGTGCTTCAGAACGTCGTCAATTTTTTAAGATAACTGTACCGATGATTTCACCGACACTATTCTTTGTCTCAACAATTACTCTAATTGAAGGATTTAAGAGTTTTGGTTTGATTGATTTAATTACTAAGGGTGGTCCTACAAATTCAACTAATATGTTAGTTTATAGAATTTATAAGGATGCCTTTTATAGTGGTAATTATGCACAAGCTAGTTCGGAAGCAATTATTTTAACAGTTATTATTGCCTTCTTTACATTTTTACAATTCAAATTCTTAGAAAAACGGGTGAATTATTAATGATTAGTACAAACAAACCAAGCCGTTTGAATAAGATTGTTAGCTATACATTACTTTTGTTGTTGGCATTTGTAATTTTAGCTCCATTCTTTATTGGTATTTGGACAAGCTTTTTACCAACAATGGAAATTGCTAAAGGTAATTTCTTAAGTACGGATTTATCATTTAATAACTATGTTGCGGCATTTACTAAAACTCCAATATTGCGTTATCTAGCTAATAGTTTGGTAGTTTCTACTTTAACTATGGCAGCACAATTAGTTTTTTGTTCTATGAGTGCCTATGCATTCGTATTTTTAAAGTTTAAGTATCGTAATGCGATTTTTATTTTGTTCCTAATTACAATGATGCTTCCTTTTGAAGCGGAAATTATCCCTAATTTTACAACTGTTAAAAATTTGGGAATGCTAGATCACTATTCAGTTTTATTGATTCCGTTTCTAACTTCAGCTTTTGGAACTTTCATGTTGCGTCAATCATTTATGCAAACACCTAATGAATTGAAAGAAGCAGCTGATATAGAAGGCTTGAATCATTTCCAATTTTATTGGAATATTGTTTTACCTTATAACAAGGTAAGTTTAATTACATTAGGTGCTTATAGTTTCTTAGGCGCTTGGAATCAATACTTATGGCCAATGTTAACAACATTCAGTAACAATTCACGATTGATTCAAAATGGTCTTCGTCAATTGCAGTCAGAAGAAACATTCAATGACTGGGGCATGATTCAAGCTAGTGCAGCAATTATTGTTATTCCAACAATTCTTGTATTATTCATTGGACAACATTATTTTAAATCTGGAATGAATGAAGGAGCTGTTAAGTAAGATGAGCAAACGACTAAAAAACTCACTGATTTCATTGGCTTTGATAATTTCTGCCGTCTTTGTAGGAATTTTTACAACTAATAATCCTGTTAGATCATCTAGTTCATCGGATAGAACTCAAATTGTTTTCTGGCATGAGTTGGGTGGTGCATCAGAGGATGCGTTAGAAGAAGTTGTTAATGGATTTAATAAATCACAATCAAAATATGAAGTTGTTCCTAAGTATCAAGGATCATATGATGAAGCTATTCAAAAGATTCTTCAAACACATGGTACAAGTACATCACCTGCGGTATTTCAAGCGTTTGATATTGCTACTGCCCAAATGATACATAGTAAATACACAACCCCAGTTCAAAATTTCATTGATAAGGATCCTGACTTTGATATTGAAAAAATAGCGCCCGCTGCAAGATCATTTTATTCAAATGGTGGTAAGCAACAAGCTATGCCATTCAATACTTCACAACCAGTTCTTTATTACAATGCTTCTCTATTAAAGAAGTACAATATTACGCCACCACCAGTTTCACCAACATATTCAGATATTACTCGTGTTGCTAAGCAGTTATATGAACGTTCAGGACACAAAACAAAGGGTATGACTATTCAAATCTATGGTTGGTTGTTGGAACAAGCAACAACTAATGCTGGTACAGCATTAGCAAATAATAATAATGGTCACACTGGTATTCCAACTTCAGTTGATATGAATAATCCTTCAACTGTTAAGTTCTTAGAATGGATTCACGAGAATATTAAGTCTGGTGATTTTATTAATTACGGATCAGGTGCTAGTGCTGGTGCTAATCAAACGGCCGGTTTCTTAGCAGGTAAGGTTGGAATCTTTATTCAATCATCAGCAAGTATCGGTGAATTAACTGCTAATAATAAAGACAAACTAGGAATCACATATTTCCCACATCCAGATGGTCAAAAGGCTAACGGTGTTTCTATTGGTGGGGCAGCATTGTGGATTTCAAATGATAAGCCTAAAGCCGTACAACAAGGTGCATATGAATTTGCAAAATATGCTTTAAGTCCTGCAGTACAAGCACAATGGCAAAAATCAACAGGATATTTAGCACTAAATAAAGATTCACAAAAAGAAAAGATTCTTAAGGATCTTTATGCTAAGAACCCAGAAGCTAAAGTTCCAGGTCAACAGCTTGCGGATGCCAAACCTAACTATGTTAATTCGGGTATTCTTCTAGAGGGGATGCAAGTCACACGTCAACTTGAAGAAGTAGCCATGGAAGAATCATATAATGGTGGCGATATTCATAAGGCACTTAAAAAGGCTACTAAAAATGTTAACCAAAATATCAAGACATCTAATCGTGCAAATGGCTATAAATAAGTAATTTAATGAGTACATTCAAAAAAATTAATTTTGAATGTACTTTTTTCTTTACAACTTACGATTACAGTTGTAAACTATGAATCGTAATAAAGATTACAACTGTAAACGAAGAGGAAACAAATATTATGAAAGAAATTGAGAATATGACGAGGGCCGAGTGGCAAGTAATGAGAATTATTTGGACACTTGGAGAAGCAACAAGCAAACAAGTCATTGAAGTTCTGGAACGTAAGACGGATTGGAAACAAGCCACTATTAAAACTTTGATCATTCGTCTTCAAAAGAAGAATTTTTTAAAGGCTGATGAATCGAAGAGACCATATGTCTATCATCCTCAGATCGCAGAAGATGACGCAATTCATCAAAGTGTTAATAATATGTTTGATAGCCTTTGCTGTATGAGAAAGGGAAAAGCTATAGAAGATTTGGTAAAGAATTCTGATATATCAAAGGGTGATATTCAAGATTTGATTAGTTTGTTAGTGGACAAAAAAAAGACCGCACCTGAAAATGTTGAGTGTGATTGTTTGGAGGCAACAGCATAATGAAAGATATGAAAAGTGAAAAGATGGATATGCATGATATGAGTGGTATGGATCACGGCAGTATGGATGGTATGGATATGAGCAGTGGTGGTCATATGATGATGAATCATGGTGGCATGATGATGGACATGGGAGATTTGAGAAAGAAGTTTTGGGTTTCTTTAATTTTGGCAATTCCAGTATTTATCCTGTCTCCATTTATGGGATTGAATTTGCCATTTCAATTTAAATTTCCAGGTTCTAGCTGGATCGTAATGATTCTTAGTTCCATCCTGTTTTTCTACGGTGGTAAACCATTCTTAACAGGTGCAAGAGGTGAATTGAAGGCAAAGAAGCCAGCCATGATGACGCTGATCACAATGGGTATCAGTGTTGCTTATATTTATAGTTTATATGCTTTTATTATGGTAAATATTGTTCGCACCGGTCAAAATATTATGGACTTTTTCTGGGAGTTAGCTTCATTAATCGTAATTATGTTGCTGGGTCACTGGATTGAAATGAAGTCCACTATGAGTGCTGGTAATGCGTTACAAAAGATTGCATCTCTAGTTCCAAGTCAAGTACATATGGTTCACGATGAAAAAACAATGGATCATGATATTTCAATGGTTAAAACCGGTGATATCGTTGAAGTTCGTGCTGGTGAATCAGTTCCACTTGATGGTGAGATTATCAGCGGACAAAGCTACATTAATGAATCATTAATTACAGGTGAATCAAAAGCTGTTAAGAAATCTCTTGGTGATAAAGTTGTCGGAGGTTCGATTAACGGTGAAGGTACAATTAGAGTTCAAGTTACAAAGACTTCAAGTGAAGGTTACTTGTCACAAATTAGTAAGTTAGTTTCAGATGCACAAAGCAATAAGTCTAAGACACAAATGTTAGCTGATAAAGTTTCAGGTTGGTTATTCTATGCCGCTGTGACTGTTGGATTGATTGCATTCGTATACTGGTTGATCTTTGGAGATATGAATCTTGCTCTAATGCGTTTAGTAACAGTTTTAGTTATTGCATGTCCTCATGCACTAGGATTGGCTATTCCATTAGTTATGGCACGTAGTACTTCTATTGCTGCTACAAATGGTTTGATTATTCGTGATAATCAAGCAATCGAAAATAGTCGTAAGATTGATTATATTGCAATGGATAAGACAGGTACTTTGACAGAAGGTAAGTTTACAGTTAATGGTTTGCAGGCTTCTGGAGATATGGATACAGACCAAGTTTTATCATTAATTGCTGGTATTGAAAGTGGTTCAAGTCATCCAATTGCTAATGGTGTCGTTGAGTATGCTAAAGAACAAAAAATTGATGCCGCTCAGCTTGATGATATTCAAGCTATCAAAGGTTATGGTATGAGCGCTACTAAGGATTCACACAAGTATTTGTTGATTAATATGAAATATCTACAAGCTCATAATATGGAATTCGATAAGACAGACGCTCAACAATATTTGGATAAAGGAAATACTATTAGTTACTTAGTTGTTGACGATAAGGTTGTTGGATTCGTTGCATTAGGTGATACTATCAAAGCCAACTCTGTTAAATTCATTAAGGATTTAAAGGCTAGAAATATTACCCCTATCATGTTAACTGGTGATAACAAAGAAGCTGCTGCTTCATTTGCAAAACAACTTGGTATTGATGAGTTTAAGGCTGAGTTGCTTCCAGAAGACAAGCACAAGATCATTAAGAATCTTGAATTAGAAGGACATCATGTCATGATGGTCGGTGATGGTATCAATGATGCTCCAAGTTTGGCAAGTGCTACTATTGGTGTTGCTATTGGTGCTGGTACTGATGTTGCTATCGATTCTGCCGATGTCGTTCTATACAACTCAGATCCAAGTGATATTACTAAGTTTCTTAACTTATCTGCTAGAACATACCGCAAGACAGTTGAGAATCTATGGTGGGGAGCTGGATACAATATCTTAGCTATTCCATTAGCTGCCGGAATTCTTGCTGGTGTCGGATTTGTCCTAAGTCCAGCTGTTGGTGCCGTAGTAATGTCATTATCAACAGTGATTGTTGCACTCAATGCTATGACACTTCGTTAATAATTTAGTATAGTTTAAAAAAGATCAGTAATCCGATTTGGATTACTGATCTTTTTGTTTGGACCTTTTAGGTTATTGTTGATAATAAGGTAAATCTAAAAAGGTAATGATAGTCTCAGTACCAGATTCCATTGCTGATTTAATTTCAATCTTGTGACCTAATTTATCAATCATCTTCTTCACCAAGTACAATCCGATACCAGTAGATCTGCTTCCAGATTTACGACCGTTATCGCCAGTGAATCCTTTATTAAATACACGACTAATATCTTTGTCCGCAATTCCGACCCCATTATCTTTGATATGAAGTTCAATATTATTATTACTGTTAGTCGTGAAGATTTCGATTTTCCCACCTTGATCGGTATATTTCAAACTATTAGTGATAATTTGATTGAGGATAAAGCTCAACCATTTTTCATCAGTTAAAACCTTTTCGTCAGTAACGTCTATGTTAATACCAATACGTTTAGAAATGAACAATCGCTTGTTGGTTCTGATGGCCGATTTGACGATATTATTCAAATCTTGTTCTTGAATCAGATAATCGTTAGAAAAATTATTGAGTCTAGCAAAATATAAAGCTTGATCAACCAAATAATCTATTTGGTCAATTTCTTCATCAATCAACGCTTTATCTAATTCGCTGTCTTGTGACAATTTCAAAGCTGCCAATGGAACTTTAATGTCGTGAACCCAAGATTCAGTATATTCTTGCTGATCATGTTGATTTTGGTATAGTTCGGTCAATTCATTGCGATATTCAAGTGCAATATTGTTGATTTTTTCCTGAATGAATTTTTGTTCATTATTGGATGCACCGTGCAATTCCTTGGACAAATCCTCTTCATAATTATCCAACAGTTCATACCAGCTTCTTTTACGAAGGTAGGCAAATATTAGTCCCAAGAAAGAGAATAATACCGCAATTATCCATGAATAAATTAATGTTCCGGTTTGAAATTTAACTCGTGGATCGAGAAATAAAATTGATTCAATAAAAGTGACACTCAGTAGGATAGATAGTAGTGATAGTAAATGGTCACGTAAATATTTAAAGAAAGTCATATTAGCCTCACTTAAGGGATGATGTATCCTTGTCCAACTTTAGTTACAATGTAATTCTTTAATCCAAATTTTTCTATTTTACCACGCAGACGATTAATATTGACGGTTAAAGTATTGTCATCAACGAATCGTTCGTCATCCCACATAAAGTTGAGTAGTTGCTCACGTGTTACGATTTTTCCTTGATCACGCAATAGTCTCTGTAGCAATTTGTACTCGTTTTTTGATAGATCAATCTTATCAGAGCCAATTTCGACTGTTCCACTGGATAAGTTTAATTTCAGCCCATTGTGTTCAATGATGTCGCTGGTATTTTTTGTGAAGTCATAAGTTCTGCGTAATAGTGCATTGATCTTGGCAACTAAAATGTCGACGGAGAATGGTTTTTCAACGAAATCATCAGCCCCCATGTTCATTGCCATGATTTGATCCATATTAGAATTTCTAGATGAAATAATTATTATTGGTGTTTTAGATACTTTGCGTATTTCCTGATTCCAATAGTAGCCATCATAGACTGGTAAATTAATATCCAGCAATACTAAATCAGGCTTGTATTCATTGAATTCTTCCATAACTTTGTTGAAATCTTCAATGATATGCGTATCGATTTGCCACTTCTCAAGATTCTCACTGATTAATGTAGCAATGGAATGATCGTCTTCAACAATCATAATTTTGGCCATTGTGAAACCCCCTCGTGCTAGAATAAAGACACTAACTATTATAATAACAATATTATCTTAATTATTGGAGAAATTAACGTGCAAATTATCGTAAAGAATATTGCCAAAGACTATGGCAAACGACTGAATGCGGTTCATGCCATTAAGGATATCAGCTTAGAAGTAAAAAAGGGTGAGTTCCTAGGAATTATGGGACCAAGTGGTGCAGGTAAATCAACATTACTAAACATGATCTCAACAAATGAGCGTCCAGATCACGGTCAAGTCATTATTGATGACATTGATATGACACAATTACACGATCGAGAATTAGCTAGGTATCGTCGTAATAAAATGGGATTTATATACCAAAGCTTCGAATTGCTCGATTCGTTAAATGTTAAAGAAAATATTATTCTACCATTAGCTCTTAATCATGCGAATAAAAAATTAATCGAGTCGCGTGTTAAACATTTAAATTATTTATTGAATATCGAGAAGTTAAGTAAGCGTAATGTTGATGATCTCTCGCTTGGCCAACGTCAACTTGTTTCGGCCGCACGTGCACTTATCAATAATCCCGAAATTTTGTTTGCGGATGAGCCAACTGGAAGTTTGGATTCTAAATCGGCCACAATCTTGTTGAATTACATGCAAGTTATTAATCAACGAGAGAATGCCACAATTTTAATGGCAACACATGATGCCTTTACGGCCAGTTATTGCAGTCGAGTAGTTTTCATCAAGGATGGAACTATTTTCTCTGAAATAGTTAATTCTGGTGAACGAGAGGATTTCTTTGAACAAATAATTAACATGCAACGTACGATTGGGGGCGGAAGTTATTTCAATGTATCTGAAAATAATTAGACGCAGCCTAGCCAAGATGCATGACAGTTACCTGATTTATATCTTATCTTGTAGTTTTGCGATTGGTATATTCAGTATTCTGATCTCACTAACTAATAATAAGATAATGAAGCACGATGTCAGTATGTGGCGTACATCACTGATGCCAATCGTCTTTTCACTTAGTTTGGTTTTTGCTGTTTCAGCGTTTATTTATATGGCCTATGTTGGTGGGTTCTTTATTAAACAACAACGTCATGAGTTTTTGACGTTTCAAAAGCTCGGGATGTCGAAGATTACAATAACTATCATTGGATTCTTACAAACATTAGTTATCCAATTTCTCGCTTGGGTGTTAGGTATCATCGAAGCCCTTATTTTTCAAAAGTTTTTTGGGATGCTGTTATTGTATTTGATGCATGTCCGAATAAACTTCACTGCATATTTGCGAGTCAATAGTTTAATAACATTATTACAAATTGCAGGATATGCCATTGTGGCTTTCAGTTTGATCAATGCTGTTAGAACGTATCGTATTGTGAGAAATAATAAGCCTAAGCAGCGAAAGGTTAACTTTTGGTTGCGAATACCTGCAGGAACTTTAGGTATTGTTCTCTTTGTTAGTGCATTGGCGGTAAATATTAGCATGTTCGCAAGTTTCGAGGATTATGGCTTTAACGGTTATACTGACAGAATCGTTATCCAGATAATTTATATTCTTTTTGGATTTTTCTTTGGAACTTACTTAATATATTTTGGATTCTTACCAGTATTGTTAACAATTTTACAAAAAATAAAACGACTTTCATATTCAGGACTTAACATGTTCAGCTTCAAATATCTTAAAGGTCGTTTGAAAAGAAATACGTCAGTATTATGGTTTGTGACGGAGTTATCTGCTATGGCATTGATGCTATTAACAGTTTGTTATTTTGGATATCAATTGATTTATGATAATTACCATTCTGAGTATCCATTTGCTTTGACTGCCAACAGCGACACAGTAGACGATGTTAGAGATACGATTAAAAATAGTAAGACTAAAGTAAAAAAAGAGTATCATTCAAAAATCAAAACTACTTTGGTATCGACTCTTGATCCATCAGGTCACATCTATGTACAACGTCCAGCATCTTTTATGTCATATTCTGAGTACATGAGGTTACCGGATAAGATTCGTGCAAGTAACCCCTATATTAATCCAAAGCAGTTTATGAGAATAGGTTTTGGTAATGATGAAACATTTGGATTCTCCGATCATAAAGTGGAATGGAACGTTAAAGGTGCCAAAAAAATTACAACCAGAAAAAATGGTTCTTCATTTCCGTATGGTGGAGGAATGTTTGCTGGATCACTAATGATCGTACCAGACAAATATTATAAGAACTTGCCCACAAAAGTCACTGATACTTTCTATGGCTGGTATTTCAAACATGGGGATAAATTATCCAAGGAACAAGTAAAACAGCTTGATAAGCATCGATATGCCTATATAGTCAATGTTGAGGCTAAATCTAGTTTAGAAGATTCAACATTGACTATTAAAAAGTACAATCAAGCTCGCATGGGTGAAAATGATTATATCCAGTCGGGCTTTGTAAGGCAGGAAAGTGCCAAACGCCATTTGAATCAGATTGTTGGATTTTTTATTTTTATGATAACAATATTTAGTATTGCACTCTTAATTGCGTTGGGCAGTGTCTTGACACTGCGGATATTATTGAGGGATGATCATGAGTGGAGACAATTGAGGACACTCAAAAAAATCGGGGTCAGCAATCGAGAAATTCGCAGTATCGTTCTAAGCGAAAATGCCCTGACTTTTGTGATCCCAATAGTCTTTGCCATAATGCAGGCGTATGCCTTAATTTTATTGGCAGATAATGGTGCTAGGCCACTGCGTAATGAATTTATAATGATAGTTGTCAGTTATGTGATCCTGTACGGAATAATTGGAATTATTACATATTTGATCTCATGGCGTAGCGTTAAGCGTAGAATTAACTGATAACTTGGTATGCCTTAGTAAAGAATCCAAATGGCACTTTTGAATCAGAGCGTATACCATTATCAATTTCATTTTGGATATATTTTTGGCCATCTTCCAAATGTGTTTGGTTATCAAAGGTACTGATTATCAAATATTCTTGGAGATTATCACGTAGTTGATATATCGAAGAATTATAGTTGATTTTTTCTGTATCTATGAATTTACTTTGAAATAATGACGATTGATCAACATTAAATTTGAGATATGTCAATAAATACACCTTGTCGACAGAATCCATGAATCCAGTCAGCTTGCGGTATTGCCCATTTCTGGTTAATTCTTTTATCAAAAGATGGTCTGTATTATCATCGAATAAGGGTTTTAATAAAGTATCAGCAGAATCTTGCTGACTCTTTAAAAATGAATATGTGCCTAACTTTAATGTTATGTTCATGATCTTGAAATCCTTTCATTAAAAATTTTTGGAGGTTTTCTATGTTAGTTACAGTATTAGGTTATTATGGAGGATACCCATACAAGGGTATTGGTACTTCAGGGTACTTATTGAGAGATGATGACTTCAACGTGTTGATCGATTGTGGTAGTGGAGTTCTTAATGAATTATCGAACTTTATCTCACCAACAGATCTTGATGCTGTCGTCTTATCTCACTATCACCACGATCATACCGCTGATGTTGGTGTTTTGCAGTATAATTGGCTCGCAGCCAAGAAACCTGAACCACTTCCAATTTACGGTCATACTCAAGACTTTGTCAACTTTGCTCAATTAACAAGTGAGGGAGCAAGCAAGGGTATCGCGTACAATGATTATGAGCCGACTGAAATTGGACCTTTCAAATTTGAATTTATGCGTACGATTCATCCAGTACCGGCCTACGCAATGAGAATTACAAAGGGCGATAAGACAATTGTTTATACTGCTGATACTACTTACTTTGATGGTTTAGTGGACTTTGCTAAGGGTGCTGACCTCTTGATTACAGATACTAATTTTCCAGAAGATGTCACAGGTAGAAAGTGGCATATGAATACAAAGGAATCAGGTACCTTGGCGAAGGACGCTGGTGTTAAGAGATTAATGATCAGCCACTTACCACAAACAGTTGATTCCAATACTATGTTAGAACAATCACAAAAGTACGCAGGTGATATTCCCGTGATGAGTGCTTTTGCAGAGCTTGAAATTAACGTTTAACATGATGGCTGATAGTATAAGTTTTCCATATATATCCATAAATTATAACTAATACAATAAATAATTTTATATTTATGTAACTTGTGAACCTATTACACAAACATTGATATTAAAGGTGCTATTTTTCACAATATACGATTTGTAGAACAGATATTCGTAGTTTTTATACTAAAAAGTATAGATTTTATTTTAGTATTAAGGTAAAATATTTATGTGTTCAAATAGTATTGAATAATACACTAGAAAAGGAGAGATTATAATGGTAACTATTTATACATCTCCAAGTTGCACTTCATGCCGTAAAGCAAAGGCTTGGCTCGAAGAACATGACATTCCTTACAAAGAAAGAAATATTTATTCAGAACCTTTAAACAAACAAGAAATTCAACAAGTACTACAAATGACAGAAAACGGGACTGAAGAAATTATTTCAACACGTTCCAAAGCATTCCAAAATCTAGATGTTGATCTTGATGATTTAACAATTGATCAATTATTAACATTAGTTCAAGAAAATCCTGGATTGCTAAAACGTCCTATTATCATGAATGACAAACGTCTCCAAGTTGGTTTTAATGAGGACGAGATTAGAAGATTCTTGCCAAGAAGTGTTAGAACTATGGAGTTACAAAAAGCTCAACTCATGGCTGGTTTATAGAATTAGTTATTAGTTGATTTATACCTACTATACATCGTGTATGGTGGGTATTTTTTTATGTTCTTGTTTGAATTGAAAGTGCCATAAAATTGATAGATAATACACACATTTAGCCTATCTGTGTATTATCTCATATGGATATTTACTAAATGTCGATAATAATAAAATGTTTTTATAAAAGTTGACGTAAAATCTCATGAATATATTGATAAAATGATATTACTTAGGGAGATAACGATTATAAGGCGGATATAAAAATTATGATTGGGTTAAAAAAAGAACATGTAAAAAGATTGCTAAGTTTAGTTATTATTTCTGGTGGGGTCTTATTTGGTTTGGGATTGCCACAAATGGTTAAAGCAGATGACGCTGATATTGCACCTACTTCTGATATTCAAGGTTTACTGAATCAAAATAGTGCTGTTATCCAAAATGCACCCAGTACTCAAAGTGAACCAGTAAATACAATTGCTCCACTAGCATCAACCATAACTGCTAGTGGTACTTTTGGCACTTGTAATTGGGATATTGATGAGAATGGGCTGCTTACCATTCACGCTGGAGTTTTGGGAGCTGGGATGGGTAATTGGGTTACTGATGGAAACGTGAATGATACTATTACCAATGTTGTTTGTGATCCAGGAGTGGTTGCTAATGCGTCCTCGGCTCATCTATTTAATGGCTTAAAGAGTGTTCAAACAATTGATGTAAATAATATGGATACCAGTAATATTATTGATATGCAACATATGTTTTCCGTTAGTTACAAAAATTCAACAGGCTTAGTTCAGAATAATATTACTCTTACTAAAATTATTGGGCTGGAGAATCTCAATACTGGAAAGGTTGAAGATATGGATAATTTATTTTATAAAGATACTAAGTTGCCTAGCATAAATGTTTCTGGTTTTGATACTTCAAATGTTACAAATATGAGCTATATGTTCTACGATAATACTAACCTTACTGAAATTATTGGATTAGATAAGTTCAATACTGGTAAGGTTGTTAATTTTGCTAGTATGTTTTATGGTGTATCGAATTTAACTCAATTGGACGGAATAGAAAATTGGGATATTAGTAACGCAAATACTATTGGTACTATGTTTAGCAATATGAAGAAACTCAAGCATTTGAATTTATCTAACTGGAATACTTCAAATGTTACTGACATGAGTCAAACGTTTTATTTTTGTGAAAGATTAACTGAGCTGGATGGGCTAAAAAACTGGGATACTTCAAAAGTGACTAATATGACTGGTACTTTTTATGGAAATACAATGAATAATAACTTACACGACGTCGAGGGATGGGATACTTCACAAGTTAAAGATATGAGTTTCCTTTTTGATTATTGTCTTAACTTAGATTATATTGATTTAACGAATTGGGATACTTCACAAGTTAGAAAAATGAACAATATGTTTTCACACATGAATAAAATTACAAAGATAATAGGTATTGAGAAATTAAACACTAGTAATGTCACGAATATGCATAGTATGTTTGAAGTTAATAGTATAGAGAATCTAAATTTAAAAAGTTTTGATACTTCAAAAGTAACCGATATGGCATCTATGTTTTCCGACTCCATGGCAAAGGATATATCTGGTGATTTTGATACATCTCAAGTCACCAGTATTCAAAACATATTTTATAAGTCGGGTATTGATGATTACAATAATTTAGATTTAAATGTAACAGACTGGAATTTATCCAAATGTCGTGATTTTACTAATGCATTTAATTGCAACCTGAATTTACAATCGATAGATTTATCCAAATGGGATACTAGAAGTGTAACAAATATTAACTATATGTTTTATGCTGATACAAATTTAAAATATATAAATTTATCAGGTTGGAATACGAGCAATTTAACAAATATGGTACAAGCATTCACTAACAATAGTAGTTTGAGAGAATTAAACTTGTCTAATTGGGATACTAGTAAGGTAGTGAATATGGGGTCAATATTTGGGCAGGATGATAAATTATGGAAAATAACAATTGGTCCCAAGACAAAACTAGTAAGCGTTGGTGGGTTCGGTGCTTCATATCCCACACCACCAGCAAAAAGCACAGAAATAGATGATCCTAATACTGATCAAAAATACTATAGTATCAGTGACAAATGGCAAAAGGTTGATCCTGATAATGGTGGAACTGATCATGACCCAGCGGGAAAGTTATACGGTCCAAGTGAGATGGATACAGATCAAAGAACTGACAATACAACATATGTCTGGCAACAACAGCCTTATATTGATGTTTCAATGAGTGTTCCGGATTTATCATATGGTCAAGCCTCAGCCAACCAAGGAATCGTCCGGCGTGAACAAGACAATTGGGCAATTACATTCAACAATAACGTTTATCCCGACACAACGTTGGATACAAAAATATCAGTTAATATGGAAAGTCCATTGTCTGATACAAACGGTGATACATTAGATAATTCATTCATATTCCGTGATAATAATGACAATGATTCCGTTATAGGCACATCGCCAACTCTTATATATGATGGCAAGGTGGCAACTGGAGAACAGATGTTATCTTGGGATAGTAAACATGGATTCTTGATGAATTTACATGACTATTCGATACAGAATGGCATATACACCACAAGGCTGGACTGGACAATGGTTAATAGCGTATAATTTTGTCTAAATATACAGAGGTTTCTTTACTTTACAAAGTTTATGAGACTGTTAAAATGTAGATACAGAATTGAGGTGACTATGATGGAAATGGATCGACTTAATGAGAACACAATCAGAGTCATTCTTAGTACGCAGGATTTGCAAGATCGTGGAGTAACTGTGCTTGATCTCTTGGGAAACAAGAAACAGATCGAATCATTTTTCTACAGTATTTTGGATGAAGTTGATAAGGACCACGTTTTCTCTAACAATGAACCGGTAACTTTTCAGATTATGCCAAATAAACAGGGTTTGGAGTTACTTATTAGCAAGAGTGACGATGTTGATGACGCTGGTTCATTGCCATTAAATACGTTACAAAATTCAAATGATGAAAGTACTGATAATAATCAATTTGAATATGATAATAGTAAGTTAGGTAACGATGAGTATGACGAGGATACTGCACCGTACTTGAATGATCCTGATACACCTACAAAGGCAATTATTGTTGAATTTAAAGATTTTGAAGATTACGTTCAACTCGCTGATTTGTTGCACCTAGAGAGTGGAGTTTCTAATTTATGGGAATATCAAGGTAAGTATTACTTGCAATTAGTCCTGTTTACTGAAGAAATGCACGATATGACTTACAACGACGTTATGGCGATGTTAAGTGAGTATAGTTATAAGACTAAGGTGACAGCTGCTGTATTGTCAGAGTACGGTAAAGAAGTTATGAGTAACACAGCATTAGAGTTAACAAGACATTATTTTAAGAATTAAGAGTCGTTATGGCGGCTCTTTTTTTGGGCTCTATGTCAAATAGTATTGGTGAGACATCTTAGAGCAATTTCCACACTAGAAATGGTGTGGATTTTTTTATGCC
>NZ_RHNU01000046.1 GCF_003946015.1 Companilactobacillus insicii | reverse complement strand
TTATTACACTCACAAAATAAAACATTTTCTTTTTGAATCAATTAGTTTTTGTTGCACTCTATTTTGATACATTGGAGCGAGATTTAATAGCTACGTATCGCTTTTTAACGTAGCATCTCTTTATAACTTTTTATAACTTTCTAAGTTTTTTTATCTTATCTAGTAAGTTAATCAAGATTCATTAATTGTCTATAAAACTTCATTGCTTGTGACTTATAATCGTGCTTATCCATATATTTTTTCAATTCTGGCTGATTGTGCGTATATGCGATTCCTTCAGTGAATATCTTTTTATATAGTTCAATATATGGCAAATTCATCTGCTTAGCTAATTCCAACTCATGATTCACATCAAATGATACCTTTTTAAATTCAATGTCAGCATATCCGTATTGATCAATGTCTATAATTGCATATTGAGCACGTCTATCGGGTCTAAATTTATGCCATTCAGTATATGGCTGCCCAATAGAGCCTGGATTAATAACTAATTGATCTTTGCTACTAGTACGCATTATTTGGTGATGTGTGTGACCGTATACGACCAAGTCATAGTCTAAATCATCGAACAGGTCGTCAAAATGCGCCTGTTTTTGATAAGGTAATAGTTCATGACCAAAATTTTTTTCTTTTGTATTGTGTGTTAATAAAATTTTGCTGCCATTAAGAGCAATTTCTTTGTATATAGGGGCCTTCTTAAGTCTATTTAGATATTTATCCTCAGTCTTATTAAGGGTGTACTTCATAAGCATTAGTATGTAAGGTGTCACGGGGTCTTGTAGATCACGTTCAGTAAGCTTGCTGACGTCTTCAAATAGAAAATTATCCCAATTTCCGCGTAATAAGACGGTCGTATTCACTGATTCAAGCATTTCAAACAATTCGTTTGTCCCAGGTCCTGGCATTAGTAGATCACCGAGATACCATGATTCCTTGATATTTTCTTTTTTTAAATTGTTTATAACTGCTTGAAGAGCAGTTATATCTCCGTGAACGTCTGATAATAGAGCAATTCTAGTCATTTTTTCATCTCATTTCACTTAAAAGTATAGGTGTCATCGGTCGTTTGGTCAATTTTGTTATTTTTTTCTTGTGTTTTCGTAAAACATTTAATTTCACAAATAATAATCATCGATTATTTATATTTCAAAAAAATCTAGCCGACTGGCTAGATTTCTAATAGTTTTATGAATTTGAAACTTCATTGCTTTCATTTTTATAATTTTTGATTAATTCAATAAATCTCTCACCATAACGTTCTAATTTTGCATTTCCGACTCCGTTAACAATCAAAAATTCATTTGCATTTTCCGGCATCTTTTGAGACATATCACGAAGTGACTTATCAGAAAAGATAACAAATGGTGGCAAATCTTGTGCATGAGCAATATCCAAACGTAATTTTCTAAGTCGTTCAAACAATTTCTCGTCATAGGTTCCGTCATTAGCGATTTCTTTAACTTGATCCACATGAATTGTAACTGTCTTACGGGCAACATTAGCCTTTCCCTTAAGTACAAGTGCACCCTTCTCTGTTAATCTCAATAATGGATATTGACCATTTGTAGTCATTAAATATCCATTTGCAGTTAAATATTCTATAAACTCATTAATCGATTTCAGAGTCCAATCATGCAGTAATCCAAAAGTTGATAACTTACCAAAATTTCGCCAATCACTTGCCACATCAGCCTTCCCGGCAAGGACCCTTCCAACTGTTTTCTTACCATATTTTTGTTCCATTCTGACGACACAACTCAAAACTTTTTGCGAATCATCAGTGACATCTGTAGTTTCACGATTATCTAGGCAATTTGAACAATGACCACAATTTTTATCTGTTATTTCCCCAAAATACCGCAGAATATATCTCATCAGACAAACTTCTGTCATCGCATACTGATTCATTTCTCGTAATTTTTCACTTAGACTCTGTTTATAATCTTCATCAGCTTCTGATTGTTCTATAAAGAACCTATGTAATCTTAAATCGGCAGGCGTATACAGTAAGATTGCCTCTGCTGGTAATCCATCACGCCCTGCCCTACCTACTTCTTGGTAATAACTTTCTATAGTTCCGGGTATCGTAAAATGTATTACGTAACGGACGTTAGTCTTGTTAATTCCCATACCAAACGCATTAGTAGCAACAATAACATTAACTTCATCAAATAAGAAATCTTCTTGCTGCTGATGACGTTCTTCATCATCTAAACCAGCGTGGTATCGACCCGCTTTTATGCCATGTTCATTTAAATACTCATAAATAGTGTCAACATCTTTTCGACGCCCGGCATATATAATTCCTGATTCATTCTTATGAGATTTAACATAATTAAGCAAATATGGAAGCTTACTGACTCCACGCTCAATTTTTAGAGCTATATTATCTCTGGCAAAGCCAGTTTTAACTATATTTTCATCTGGGACATCTAATATCTTTACTAAATCTTCCTGAACTCGACTAGTGGCCGTAGCGGTCAACGCTAACCAAGCGGGTTGACTAGGTAAATTATTCAATGGATCGATTATGTTCAAATAACTGGGACGAAAATCATGTCCCCAAGATGACAAAACGTGTGCCTCATCAATAGCCACCAAATCAATTGGTAACTGACAAAGCCAGCTATAAAACTCAGGATTTTCAATTCTTTCGGGAGCAGCATAAAGTAATTTGACAGCCCCAGATTCAATATAGCGCATACGTTCTTCTTGATCACGATAATCGAGAGTACTATTAATAAAGGTGGCTGGTATATTCATTTCGTTCAAACTATCAACTTGATCTTTCATCAACGAAATCAGTGGAGAAACGACTAATGTTAACCCTGAAAACATAATTGCTGGAAGTTGATAACAAACTGATTTTCCGCCACCTGTCGGCATTATTCCTAGTGTACGATCACCATTTAAAACATGATTAATTATTTTACGTTGTCCTGGGCGAAAATTGTCATACCCAAAGACATCTTTTAGAACTGTCTGCGAATCCAATTTGAATGCTCCTCAATTAAAAAGTACATTTACTAGCATATCACGATATTACGAGCCCGCAAACTAAGAAATACTATTTTGAAATTGCCTTTATTACTCCTACTTCAATTCTATCCAGTTCCTTGTCAATATTTGACTCGGAAGTACTGTTAATCATTAGCTTCTGCGTTTGAATAAAGTAAAAAATCAATTGACTTGCGATGGTACGGAGCACATACAGTAAATCGATATCATCCCTCAATTCACCAGTTTCCTGCATTGCTTTCCAAATTACGCTAATAAATTGTTCTTTCTTATCATTAACAAAATTCATTCCCATTTCTTTAACATCATCATTAACTAACAGCTCCGATATAATGATTAACACAACACTCTTGTTACTAATCAAGAAATCAAATCGATCACGAATAATAAAATGAACCATTTGCTTTAGATTTGTGCTGTGATTAGATACATTGGCAATAAACTTACTACCATATGATGGTAATAAGTTAGTAATTACTGGTTTTATAATAGCCTTCAGCAAAATGTCTTTAGTTTTAAAATACTTAAATATGGTTGCCTGACTCATTCCTGACTCCTGTGCAATTTGAGCAGTTGACGTACCATCATATCCTTGTTCTGCAAAAAGCTTGATAGCCGCTCTCAAAACATTACGTTTGCCATTTGGCATTTGACTATTTTCAATCCAGTCATTCAAATCTTTAAAAACTATATCTTCTGTCATTTTGTTAAACCTTTCTATACTTTCTTAAACCTACTATATTCAAAATAGTTAATACTACTAAAAACAATAACAACACTAAGATAGGAATGATTATTTGACCAATTGAGTAACCATTCATTACAACTCCAGTTAATGCATCCCCGGCGTATTTCATTGGCAAAATATAAGAAATAAATTTAACTCCTTGTGCCATTGAATCCATTGGTATAATCCCCGAAAAGAATATCTGCGGAATAACGACCAACGGGATAAACTGCATCATTTGAAATTCAGATTTAGCGAAAGTTGACATCAATATTCCAAAGGCTAATGCTACTAATGCTAATACAAAATTGATTAGTATCACATAAAAGACACTACCGACGACTTCAACATTCAAAGCCCATATTGTAAACAATACAATTATCAATGTCTGTAAAATTGCTAAAAATCCATAGCTCAACATATAGCCAAAAACAATCTCTGAACGTTTAACCGGTGTAGCTAACAGGCGATAAAGTGTACCTGATGTACGTTCATTGAGTAAAGCCATCCCTGAAATTAGAAATACAAAAAAGAAGACGAAAAAGCCCATTAATATGGGTACGATCTTATCAAAAAAATTAGTATCTTTATCTCCGTACAAATACTTATTATGAATCTTAATAGCACCAGACTTAGATGTTTTCTCAGGTACTTGAGGCACTTGAGATTGAAATCTCAATAAAGATCTTTTTAGTTGCCCCATATTGTTAACAATAATTGAAGATTTTAATGCCGCCTTGGTCGCATTAGTCTTACTGGCATCAGTATTAGCATAAGTTACATAATATTCACTATTCTTGTAACGCACTACTGCATCGACTGTACCATTTTTCAGGGCATCATTAGCCTTCGATAACGAATACTTATGTGTATCAATATGACTTACCTTGTCCAAATCTGACACTAGACCTGATTGAACATTAACGGTTGCAATATTTACTGATGTCGTTGAATTAACTGAAAAAACTAATTTCATAAGGAACAATATAAACATTGGCGCTAGAAACATTAAGGCTAATGTTCGCTTATCACGTAGTAATTCTTTAGTTACACGCTTAGTAATTGACATTATACGCATTATTAATTGCCTCAGCTTTCAAAAAGACTTCTTCAATAGAGTTTACCTGATAATATTGTTTCAACGAATAAGGATCACTGTAGGCTATAATTCTACCTCCCAGTAACAAAGCCACTTCATCAACTAATTCCGCTTCATCCATCACATGAGTTGTAACCATAATGGTTTTACCTTGATTACGTAATTTTTTTAATTCTGCCCAAATACTTCTACGTAATGCCGGATCTACACCAACAGTTGGCTCATCAAGAATTAAAATATCGTTATTTCCCAACATTGCAATAGCCAATGACAAACGCCGCTTCATACCACCTGAATAACCATTAACACGTTTATCCAGACTTGATGTTAGGTCTACCACTTGAGCAACATGCATAATTTGCATATCAGAACTTCTTTTATTTAAGCCCTTCATATCAGCATAAAATTGTAAATTTTCTCGTCCGCTTAATGACTCATACAAAGCGTCAGATTGTGCCATATAGCCAATTCTACCTAACAACCTTCGATTAGGCATTTGTTTACCAAAGACATTAGTACTACCTTCATCAGCCAATTCCATTCCTAATATAATCTTGATGATTGTTGATTTACCAGCACCGGACGGCCCAATCAATCCGACTATTTGTCCTGGATAAATTTGCATATTAACATGATTTAAAACAGTTTGTTTACCAAATCTTTTCACTACATTATTTAATGTTATTACACTTATATCATTCATAAGACACAACTCCTATTGCGGTGAGTGAGTATTTACTAACTTTACAAATGAAGTTTACTTCAAAACATTATTAATGTAAATAAAAAACTCCAATATAATATTGAAGTTTCACATTAATTCTAATTTTTTACATGCATTCCAAATGCCATCATCATACACACCAGTCGTAACGTAATCCGCCACTGTTTGAACGATAGGATTGCCATCTCCCATGGCAACTGAGAACCCAACAACATCAAACATATCGAGATCATTAATCTCATCTCCGAATGCAATTGTTTGATTTGGAAAGATATTCATACTGGTAAGTATTTTCTGAACTCCAATTGCCTTATTCGAATGATTCATAGTAACGTCATAAACGTTTCTAGCAACCTTTAACATCTTTATACCCTCAACTGGGATTGTGTCCGGTACCTTATCCTCATTCATAACAATCAATTGAATTATTTCATTTGGTATCATTCCATCTGGTATTGTTTTAAATTTCATTGAACCGTCACCTTTGAAATTAGAACTTTCATAAACATATAATTGATCAATAGTTTCAAAACAAAATTCAATATTGTTTATCTGGAAATAATCTATTACTGCACTTAAATGATCTTTATCAAAAGTATCATGTGAAATGGTTTGACCTTTATATACAACATAACGACCATTATTTGCAACAAAACTATCAACGTCTAACTCAGATAAAATATCTTTTATCATGCCATAATTTCTACCAGTAGCAATTACTGGTTGAATCCCCGAACTACGCAATGCTTTTAAAGCATTCTTAGCAGAATCCGGAATTCGGCTTAAAATAGTCGTATCCTCGGATGTTTTATGACCTGCAAGTGTTCCATCAATATCAAAAAACGCCACTTTATACTGATCCATAATTATTTTTTCCTCTCCAAATGTAACAAATCTGATTTCATCTCTAAACCACCACGATATCCACCTAACGTTCCATCCTTAGCCAATACACGATGGCACGGTATAACTAGTGGCACTGGATTTCTACCAATAGCAGTTCCTACTGCACGCACAGCCTTAGGCCTATTGATTGAATTAGCAATTTTAGTATAATTTGATACTTCACCGTAGGGGATCTTTGCCACTGCTTTCCAAACAGATTCTTGAAATTCAGTTCCTACTATATCTAGTTTTAAATCAAATTTGGTCCTATTACCATCTAAATATTCCGTTATTTCTTTAGCATAATGATTTGTAAGACTATAATCTTCAATGAACTCAGCCTTAGGATAAAATTTTGACATATCTTCCAAAGTTTCATCTCTTAATCCAACAAAGGCTAATCCTTTGTTAGTGGCAGCAACAATATATTTGTACTCTTCGAATTTAATTATTTGATAATAAATTTTTCTCACAATTTACACCTACTTTTGTATGCCTTTAGTATATGCTACAATTCATTTAAAAATCTTGCTCTTCAATTATCAGGAGGCTTTGATGAAAAAATATCCATTAACAGCAAAACGCTGGGAACAAATCATTAACAATGATGCAAGTGCTAATGGTAACTTTCTTTACGGCGTAAAAACAACCAAAATATTTTGTAAACCATCTTGCCCCTCTCGAAAACCGTCTAGAGAAAACGTATTAATATTTAAAAATGGCGAAGATGCAATCAAAAATGATTTCCGACCTTGTAAAAGATGTCAGCCCACCGGAAATGTTCCCAACAATGAATGGGTAAACGAAATCAAATATTATTTGGACAATAATTATCAAAGAAAACTTAGTCTCGATGTAATTGCTGAAGAGTGCCACGGCAGCCCATTCAATCTGCAGCGGATATTTAAAAAAGCAAGTAGTAAAACACCTCAACAATACTTAACTGAATTACGCCTGAAACACGCTCAAGTTCTGTTACGGGAAACAAAATTACCTATCAAAACTATTGCCACCCGTGTTGGATTCACAAGTGACACTTATTTCATAACTACCTTTAAGAAATATCTACTGGTAACACCTGAAGTTTTTAGGGCAAAGAAACTATAATATTACTATTAATACCAAATAATACCAAAAAAATATAGAAATAATGGCCAATTAATAATACTATATATTAAATTGGATTTTTTTTACAAGGGGGAGCACATGATCGGATTCTCTTTCTATTTAAATCAAACTATAACCAAAGAAACTATAGAATACTTCAAGAATATGAAGGATTCTGGCTTCTCAGAAGTTTTTACATCAACTGACATCCCTAATGATAAGTTACCTAGTTATTTTGATAACCTATACCGCTTATCTGACTTAACTAAAGAATTAGACTTAAAATTGATTGTTGGAGTTAGTAACCAATCATTTGAAATTCTTAGTAAACAAACTGATTTCAATAACTATCACGATCAGATGACATTTCGATTAGACAGTAGCTTTTCGAATGAAAACATTGCTCAACTTTATAAATCAGAGTCTATCGCTTTAGATGCTAGTACCATTGGTAATTCAGACATAGTGGAACTAAAAAAATTAAAAGTTAATTTCAGTGACCTCGATGCTTGGTACGATTCATATCCGCATATTGATACTGGACTGGATTTGACTTGGTTTGCGCAAAAAAATCGCTGGTTAAAAAAATTAGGATTTCAAATTCATGCTTTCGTTACAGGTAGTGAACCACTTAATGAACCATTTAACGCTGGAATGCCAACTCTTGAACGACATCGTAAAGCATTACCTTTTATCGCAGCAATTGAATTGCAAAAACTAGATGTCGATAATGTAGTCATCGGAGATAGTTATTTAGAACCTTCTCAACAAAAATCATTTTATGCGTACTTTACTGATGGTTATATTCCATTACACATGTCTGGCACTAGAATCGGTACTCCAAAATATCTCTTTACTGAAATATTCCACAATCGTAAGGATCCTGCACGAGACTTAATAAGATTGACTGAAAGTCGAAAGATGAATCTAAATACTATTGAACCAACTAATAATACAAACCGTATCTTCGGTTCAGTGACGATTGACAATCGATTATTTGAAACCTATATGGGCGAAATTCAAATCGTCTGTACTCATCTTCCAGCAAGTCAAAAAGTGAATGTTCTTGGTAAAATAATAAAGGATGACTTAAAACTATTGTCGTATATAGATGGCGGTGCCGCATTCAAATTAATTAAAGTATAACTGCACACGAAAAAGTCACTCACATTATAAAATGTGAGTGACTTTTTTAATACTCAAAAATACGATTGGATCGGTATTTACGGTATAATTATCTTAATATAAAGGAGGTTTCATATGTCAAAAATTCCTTATCTAACTGGTTTTAATGCCTACTTAAAAACTCGACATATATCCGAACGAGCTCACACAGAATATATGAATTCCCTGAATGACTTTTTCTCATATACAATTCAACACAACGAAGATTATAAGATATCCGAAGATGTAAAGGATGTTCATGAAATGGATGTTAGATTATTTAAAAATTTTATGATGGAAAACCTTCATTTAAGTCCTAGTACAATAAACAAAGTCATTAGTAATTTAAATGTGTACTTCAAATATCTTTTTAGTCTTAAAAAAACTCCTGAAATTCCAACGCTAAATATTAATAGCGTTGTTGTACCTCAGCAAAGTGATTTTCCAATTGAAGTTTTTCAAAACTTGCCAAAATATTTAAATGCTGACTTAAGTATCTATACACGACTACTAATCCTTATCATAGCAAAAGGATTCAACTATAAAGAAGCCTTAGAACCAGGCTTTTATCTTACATTTAATCAACTAAAATTTACTACTTTGGAAAAAAAGTTTCTAGAGTCGTACCAAGCATTTGTAACTCCACTACAATCACACTGGAATAATAAGAACTTATTTCTAAGCCGAAATAAAGGCGCAAACTCACCACTACTAACGGTCCCTGCCCTACATCGTGATTTAAAGAAGGACAGTGAAACTACTAACTTGGATCTATCTCCTAAAAAGCTTTATACGACTTTCATTCTCATGGCATTAAGCACAAAAGACTTGTCAGATGATCAAGAACGTGCACTAAACGCTCTCGAAACTGCATCCCTATTGTATTACCGTCGTTTGAAACGAGAATTAAATTTTATGAATGATTAAAAACGAAAAGAGTGACAAACTTGAAAAATATCGCTGTATACTGTGGTGCAGCTACAGGTAATGATCCAATATATACTAATTCCGCAAAAGAACTCGGACATTGGATAACTAAAAATAATTATGGACTGACATATGGAGGCGGACGCTTCGGGCTAATGGGCGTGCTTGCCGAAACAGTTTTGTCCGATAATGGTTACGTTCACGGAATAATTACCAAAAGTCTTGCCTCACGTGACTTATCTAAACAAAACTTATCAAAACTCGACATTGTTGACAGCATGGATATTAGGAAACGTTCTATGCTTGATAATTCAATTGCTAGTATTGCATTGCCTGGAGGTCCTGGAACATTAGAGGAAATTTCTGAAGCATACTCATGGACAAGAATCGGCGATAATAATAATCCCTGCATATTCTACAATGTAAATCACTACTACGATGCCCTTGAAGAGTTTTTTGATACTATGACTAAAAATGAATTTTTAACTGAAACAGATCGAAGAAAATTACTTTTTAGTGATTCTTTAGAGGAAATAAAAGAATTTATAGATAGTTACATTCCGCCTAAATTACGCTCATTCAAAGATGTTAAGTAATATAACTAGAGTTATTAATTAACTCTAGTTTTTTTATAAAAGATAATGGACAAAAGCCAGCATTAAGAATATAATGGCTTTTGTCCACTAAAGGAGTAATCAAATATGTTGAGTAAGAAAGAAATAAATCTGATCAGACAATTCAATCGTCGGTATACTAATACTCTAGGTTTATTGAATAAACGAGTCTTCAACACTGAACTAAGTTTTCCTGAAGCACGTGTACTAATGTCCATCGGAGATAATAACACACCTATGGCCATCGCAACTACACTGAACCTTGATGCCAGTTATACCAGTCGCATCATAAAAAAACTAACCAAACTAAACTACATTGAAAAAAGTACATCTACAATCGATGCTAGATCAAAGAACATTTCTCTAACAAAAGATGGTATTAGCTTATTAGCCAAGATTGACGCTGATTCTAATGTACAAATACAAAAATTAATACAAAATTTGTCAAACCAAAATCAATTCAAACTGTATCAAGCATTTGAAACGATCAACAATATTTTATTTGAAACAGATGGTAAATAATATGTGGGAAGCAAAGACGTTCCAAGAATTAAATACTAGAGAACTTTATGATCTAATGAATCTTAGAGTCAAAACTTTCGTTGTTGAGCAAAAAAGAATTTATCAAGAAATCGATGAAAATGATCTTCACTCAATTCATTTATTCAAATACAAAAATAACCAAATGATTGCGTACGCTAGAATTTTTATTGAGAATGAACATGTTACTTTTGGTCGCGTTGTAACAGCTAAAAGTAACCGTGGAACTGGATTAGGTTCAGACTTAATTGAAGAAGTCCTTAAAGTAATCGATAAGAAGTATCCTCACAAAGAAATAATAATTGAAGCACAAACATATGTTGAAAAATTCTATGAGAAATTTGGATTCAAAAGTATTGGAGACGTATTTTTATTTAATCACACTCCCCATATAAAAATGTTTAAGAATTAATATAATAATTTAAATGTGATTTTCAAGTCTTTTATCTTTCACTATTCAATAAAAGGTACTATATTTACGTTGTCAGATGGGAAAGGATTTATATCTCCTATCTGATGGATATTTCCTTAGATTATCATTTTAATTGATTGTGGTTTCCCACTAATGAATATTAAATATGATACCCCTCCCAATTTTAAAATTAAATATACGATAAATTTAAAATACGATATAGATCAACTAAAAAATTCCATCAATTCCCTGATACGAAAACACGCCAGATTTTAATCTGACGTGTTTTTTCGTATTATTTTTCAGCATCAACAATTGCTTCATTTGTAGGAATAGACGGAAATGCTCCAAGCTTTTGAACTGTTAATGATGAAGCTCTACTTGCATAGACAACAGATTCAAATAGATTAGAGAAATCCTTATCCAATACTGATGCCAAAGCACCAATAAATGTGTCTCCTGCAGCAGTTGTATCAACAGCATTTACTTTAAACGCCGGAACAATTTTTCCTGTACCATTTAAAGATACGTATGAACCATGCTCACCGATTGTGATTATCACATTTTTAATACCAAATCTCTCATAGTATCTGGCTGAATCTTCCATTGATTTTTGATCAGTAATTTTAATCCCAGTAATTAATTCACTCTCAGTTTCATTAGGAACAATTAAATCTGTCAAAGATAATAAATCAGATGGGATTTCATTATTCGCCGGTGCAGGATTAAGTATTGTTTTTTTGCCTGCTTGATGAGCCAATTGAAACGCCGTAATTCCAGTATTCATTGGTGTTTCAAATTCAGAGATAACAAAGTCACTATCTTTTATAGTTTCAGAGGCGTGCTCAATATCAGCCTGAGTCAATTCAAAATTGGCTCCAGCTTGAACGATAATCGAATTTTGCCCAGATTCTTGAAGGAGGATATAGGCTTGACCTGTATTGCTACCACGCGCAACTCTGATATTATCGATATTTATCTTATTGTCATCCAATTGCTTCAGCATAAAATCACCGTTACTGTCATCACCAACACAACCAACGAAATAGGTTTTGGCACCAGACCTAGCTGCTGAAACGGCTTGATTTGCTCCTTTACCGCCCGCAGCCTTAGAGAATGAATTCATCCCTATTGTTTCTCCAGGTTGAGGTAATTGCTTGATATGTAAAATACTGTCAACATTAATACTGCCCACTACAGTTACTTTATTCATAATAGATCTCCCTTACTAATAGTTAAGAGGTAAATTGCTATTATTTATTCAAGCTTTCTGTAGTAACTAATTTCAATGGTGATTCAATATTTTTCTTAACTGTCTTACCATTGAAGTGGTCATATGCTGCTTGAAGAGCTAATCTACCCATTTCTTCTGGTTGTTGAGCAACTGTGGCTGCCATCTTACCTGATTTAACAGCTTTGATACCGTCATCTTCACCATCAAATCCAACAATAGTTATTTCTTTACCAGCAGCCTTAACTGCTTGAACTGCACCAAGAGCCATTTCATCATTTTGTGAGAAAATACCAACAACATCACTGTTACCTTGAAGAATATTTTCTGTTGTACTCAAACCTTTAGCACGATCAAAACCAGCAGTTTGCTTTGCAACAATGTCTAATTTACCTTTGGCTGCATTGTCAAAACCTTTACCACGTTCACGTGTAGCTGAAGCACCTGGAATACCTTGTAATTCAGCAATTTTAGCATTATTACCTAATTTGTCGATCATAAACTTAGCAGCCATTTGACCACCCTTTGTTGAGTTTGAAGCAACTAATGATAGAACCTTACCACCATCAGCTGAACGGTCAACCGTAATAACTGGGATTCCCGCATCATTTGCATCTTTAACAGCAGGTGTAATGGCACTTGAATCAACTGGGTTAATGATTAGTACATCGACCTTTTTAGTAATTAAATCTTCGATATCATTGTTTTGCTTTGCAGTATCATTTTGTGCATCTGAAATTTGTACTTTTGTACCTTTTTTATCAGCTAATCCTTGAATACCCTTTTTAACTGATACGAAAAACGGATTTGATTGAGTTGATAATGATACACCAACCTTTAAATCTTTAGGACTCTTCTTTTCAACTTTAGATCCATTTGAACCTCCAGAATCAAGTCCTGACTTGCCACATGCGGCAAGAGCAAAAATTGCGATAAATGTAACACTAATAAGTGCAATGAGACGTTTCAAAGATTTATTCATTGTGTTTAATCCCCTTAAGATTATTATTTGTCGTTTGATTTGCGATCTAATAAGACAGCAATAATAATTACAATACCTTTAACTATTTGCTGATAGAAACTTGAAATACCTAATAAATTCATACCATTGTTCAATGTCCCAATAATTAAGGCACCAATCAATGTACCGAAGATACGTCCTTTACCACCGGCAAGACTCGTACCTCCTAGAACAACCGCAGCAATGGCATCCATTTCATATGATGTACCAGCATCTGGTTGAGCTGAGCTTAAACGTGATGTCAAAATAATTCCAGCAATAGCAGCCATTAACCCTGAAATTGTATAAATCCAGATTGTAACCATCTTTGTCTTAACACCAGCAATAAATGCAGCATTTTCATTACCACCAAGTGCGTAAGTCTTACGGCCAAAAGTTGTCTTGTGTAGTAATAAATAAAGAACTAGATAAACGACAGCCATGATAAAAATCGGAAATGGGATTCCTAAAAGGTATCCTCTTCCCATAAACTGAAACATGAAACTATCATTCATCTTGGCTCCCGTAATCGGATTACCATTTGTAAACACATAAGTAGCACCACGGAAAATCGTCATAGTGGCTAACGTTGCAATAAACGGTGCGGCTTTACCATAAGCAATCAATAAGCCGTTAACAAATCCTAGTAATGAACCTAAAGCAATACCAGCTAGCAAAGCAATGATAGGTGAAATTCCGGTTGTCAATAACGTCGCCGTAACTGCTCCCGTCAAAGCTAGAATTGAACCAACTGATAAATCAATACCACCAGTTAAAATTACAAACGTCATACCAAATGCAATAACGGCATTAATAGAAACTTGACGCAGTAGATTCAATAAGTTGTTCGGTTGAATGAATCCAGGACTTAGCACAGTTACCAATATAACCAGTACAATCAATGCCAATAATGGACCCATCTTACCAACGAATTTTTTAAAATCAAATCCTTTTGATTTTTCAGTCTCAACTGATTTAGTTTCTTGCATTATCTGTCCCTCCTGTCGCTAAAGTCATTACTGATTCCTGTGTAGCACCATTAGTATCTACAATTCCAGAAATCTTTCCTTCATAAACGACTGCAATTTTATCGCTCATACCAAGAACCTCTGGTAAATCACTGGAGATCATGATAATGGCAACATTTCTATCAGTTAGTTCGTTCATCAAATCATATATTTCCCTTTTTGCCCCGACATCAACTCCTCTTGTTGGTTCATCTAGAATGAGAACCCTAGAACCAGATCCAACCCATTTTGCCAAAACAACTTTTTGCTGATTACCACCACTCAAACTTCCGGCAGTAACTTGCTCACTCATTGCTTTAACGGTCAAACGTTTCATGAGCATATTGGCGAAATCGTCCACTGATTTATCATCTATCAACCCATGTTTAACAAAACCATTAATAGACGGTAAAGCAATGTTGTCACGAAGCGAATCTGCTAATATAAGTCCCTCATCTTTTCTATTTTCAGTTAAGAAACCAATCCGATGTTTAATAGCTGACTCAGGATCCTTAATCTTAACTTTCTTGCCATCTAAATAAATCTCTCCAGAATCATAATGATCAATACCGAAAATAGCACGCATTATTTCAGTTCTTCCGGCACCCATTAATCCCGAGAAGGCAAGAATCTCTCCCTCATGAACATCAAAACTTACATTTTCAAATATACCTTTTTCCGTAAGGTTCTTAACTGACAATATTGTTTTTCCAAAATGAGGATCTCTATCTGGATAAAAATCACCGATTTCACGACCAACCATATCACGAACAAGCTGTTTCATATCAACATCTTTGGTCATATACTCGTTGACGGATATACCGTCACGCATGACAGTAACCTTATCAGCAATTTTAAAAATTTCTTCCATACGATGTGATATGTATATGAATCCAACACCTTGTTTCTTAAGATCATTCACTACAGCAAAAAGTTGATCAATCTCATTTTCTGTCAAAGCAGCGGTCGGCTCGTCCATAATAATTATTTTTGCATCAGTCATAATAGATTTAGCAATTTCAATCAATTGTTGGCGTCCTACACTTAGCGTCCCAATAGGTTTGTCAACATCTATATCTGCACCTAATTTACTAAGATATTCACGCGCTTGTTTTCGCATTTTATCCTCATTGATCATGCCAAATTTATTCTTTATTTCTTTGTTCAAAAACATATTATCGACAACTGACATTTCCAAAAAATTATTCATTTCTTGATGAATAAAACTAATACCATGTTGTTCCGCATCCAAAGGTCCAGAATAACTAGTTGGTTGTCCATCGACTAGGATATCTCCGCCGTCATCACCATAAAGACCCGTTAATATATTCATTAACGTAGACTTACCAGCACCATTCTCGCCCATAAGTGCATGAACTTCACCAGACTCAACTGCGAAGTTAACACCTTCAAGAACTTTGTTTTTGCCAAAGGCCTTGGAGATATTCTTCATCTCAATCTTCATTTTTTCACCCCCTTAGGTTTAAAATGTAACGCCACTCTCCAGGATAATATTCGAATAAGGAGTTACTTCACCAGTTCTAATAAAAGCTTTATTAGTAGCAAGTCTTTTCTTCATTTCATCATGAGGTATAAATTCAACTGGAACATCAATTACTTTTTGAATATTCTTCAACTGTTCAGGATTTTGAGACTTAATCTCTTCTGCCAAGTAAATTTTTTGTACCTCTAATTCTGTTAATACATTTTTCAAAACATCAATAAACTTTGGTAAACCCTTTTCTACAGCTAGATCGATTTTCTTTGTTCCAGCCGGAACAGGCATTCCTGCATCTCCAATAGATAAAGTATCAAAATGACCCATGTCCGCAATAACTGCTGATATTTGACTATTCAATACTGTTCCTTTTTTCATATATTACATCTCCAATTTTTTTGTTGAATCTCTAACTATAAGACGCACATCTAAAATCATAAATTGAGGTTTCATATTTGAATCATCCATTTTATTCGCCAACATCTGTACAGCTTGCTCGCCAATGTCTTCAATTGGTTGTTCAATAGTTGTAAGACCAGGTGTTAAATACTCTGTCAAACTAATATTGTCAAAGCCCACCACCGAGTAATCTTCAGGTATCTTTTTTTTGTGTAATGCAAGTCCTCGATATACACCAATAGCTACATCGTCGTTTATAGCTATAATGGCAGTCGCATCAGTCTCAATAATTTTTTTTACAGCATCAACTCCACCGCTTGGATCAAATCCACATTGAAAAATCAAATCAAAAGGAATTTCGACGTCATACTTTTTAAAGGCTAATTTATAACCGTCGAATCTATGTTTTAAATTCAAAGTCAATCCAAACGGTAATACAATCGCAATTCGAGTATGTCCTAGTTCTAGTAAATGACCAGCTATCATTTCACCAGCTTTTAACTCGTTAATAAGAACCATGTCATATTTACCACTAAGATCTGCTTGATCCGTTAATACCATTGGTAAATTATTTGATGCCAATTTATCAACAATTTCTTGCGAAGCGCCAGGTGCGGCTAAAATTAATCCCTTTTGAGTTCCAGAAATAAATTGCTCTATAAAATAATCAATATTCTCATGAAATCCATTGACACTGAACACCTGTGGGAAAATACCTCTAGGTATAGCAGCATTCTCTACACTCAAAACTAAACTTGCAAAAAACGGGTTCATTATGTTGGGAATAACAATTCCAATGGAATTACTACGACGTCCAACTAAACCGCGAGCATAAAAATTAGGATGATAATTCAGAACTCGTTGAGCTTCTTGAACTTTACGAATTGTTTCCTTGCTGAATCGTTCACCCTTACCATTTAAAATCTGTGAAACTGCTGTAACTGAAATACCTACATACTTTGCAACGTCCTTTATGGTCGTACTTCTACTCGCACCATTCAATTCATCCCTCCTTACCAAAGTAAAACGTTTTACCGCCCTTAACTGATTTTTATTATATATCCGTTCTGAAAGCGCTGTCAACATATTTTTTATGAGTTATTTAAACATAATTATAAGTAATATATAAATATAACCACCCTAATATGACGATATCAAAAAAATGGTCCTATACTTTCTGGTATTGATGAATAATCAATACCAGTTTTTTTATTCCCTTTTAACACAAAAAGAACATCACTGTTC